>JASBRX010000036.1 GCA_030149245.1 Sphingomonas bacterium | reverse complement strand
CCCCCGCCTGGGGGAGGTGTCCGCCCAGCTGACGGCGGGCCAGGAAGGGGTTCGGCAAGAGCCAACAGGACACAGCCGTCCTCCCCCTCCGTCGCCTTCGGCGCCACCTCCCCCTGGCGGGGGAGGATTAGCACGCACCTTCCTTCTTAGCCCTCTCCCGCTTGCGGGAGAGGGTTGGGTGAGGGTCTTCTTCTTCTGTCTTCCGCGCGGCGGGTTGGAAGGAAGAAGAATAAAAAGAAGAAGACCCTCCCCTGCCCCTCCCGCAAGCGGGAGGGGTTATAGAAGGAGAAGAAGAAGCGGGATTACGCCCGCCCCGCTCGCGCCGCGCACAGGCTGAGCATGCGGCTGGCGATCTCGCGCTCGCCGACGACCACGTCGCCCGCGCCCTTGGCTTCGAGATGTTCGACTTCAGCGTCGGAGTGCGCGCGGGCGACGACGGCGATGCCGGGGTTGAGCTCGCGTGCAGCCTGGACGACGGCGCCGCCCTCGAACCCGTGGGGAATCGCGATCAGCAGCTTGGCGGCGCGGTCCACGCCGGCGGCCTTCAGCGCTTCGGGATCGACGCCGTTGCCGCGCACGACGTCCAGCCCGGCTTCCTTCGCGATGGTGGCGATGTCCGGCTGATCCTCGATCAGGATGAACGGGCGCTTCTTCGCCAGCAAATCGCGCGCGATCAGCTTGCCGACCCGGCCATAGCCGACCAGCACGATGTGGCCGGTGCGGTCGCCGGTATCGCGCGGCGGTTCGATCGGGTCGGTCTGCTCCTGTCGGCGCGGGACGAAGGCGTTGAAGATAAAGGGATTGGCGAGGATCGACAGCAACGCGCCTGCCAGCACCAGATCGCGCCCTTCCGGCGGCAGGATCTGCAGCGATACGCCGAGCCCGACCAGGATGAACGAAAATTCGCCGATCTGGGCAAGGCTGGCGGCGGCGGTCACGGCGATCCGATGCGTGCGGCCGAGCGCCCGGACGATGGCATAGGCGACCAGCGACTTGCCGACCACGATGATCAGGACGGTGGCGATCAGCGGGATCGGCTGCTCCACGATCACTGCCGGATTGAACAACATGCCGACCGATACGAAGAACAGCACCGCGAACGCGTCGCGCAGCGGCAGCGTTTCCTCGGTCGCCTGACGGCTGAGCGGGGTTTCGCCCAGGATCATGCCGGCGAAGAAGGCGCCCAGCGCGAAGGACACGTCGAACACTACCGCCGCGCCGAAGGCGACGCCGAGCGCGATGGCGAGGACCGCGAGACGGAACAGCTCCCGCGATCCGGTATGGACCACCCAATGCAGCGCCATCGGGATCACGCGGCGCGCGACCAGCAGCATGACGACGAGGAAGCCGGTGAGCTTGAACCCGATCTGCGCCAGCGGCACCAGCAGCGCGCTCCACGTCATCGGGCCGTCGCTCTTCACGATCTGCGCGAGCACCGGCAGCAGCACCAGTGCGAGCACCATCACCAGATCCTCGACGATCAGCCAGCCGACCGCGATCCGCCCGCGTTCAGTATCGACGATGCCGAAGCCCTGAAGCCCGCGCAGCAGCACCACCGTGCTCGCGACCGACAGGGCCAGGCCGAAGACGAATCCGGCGAGCGGGTCCCAACTCAGCGTCCAGGACAGACCCATGCCCATCACCACTGCGGCGGCGATCTGTCCGATCGCTCCGGGCACCGCGATCTTGCGCACCGCCAGCAGGTCGCGCAGCGAGAAGTGCAGGCCGACGCCGAACATCAGGAGGATGACGCCGATCTCCGCCAGCTCTGCGGCCAGGTCTCCATCGGCAACAAAGCCGGGCGTGAACGGCCCGACCATGATCCCGGCGAGGAGGTAGCCCGCGATGGGCGAAACCTTCAGCTTGTGGGCGATCGCCCCCATGATGAAGGCGATGACGAGTCCGGCCACGATCGTGGCAATTAGAGGTGTGTGGTGCATAGGCTGGCAGCTGTCCCGGTTCTGGCCCGGACCGCAGCGTGCGGTCCGGGCGGTGCGGTCAGCCGCTGGTGCCACCGATCACGAGCGCTGCAGCCGCCGTGCTGGCCGCCATTCCACTCCATACGATCGGCGCAAACCACCAGGGCTGCCGTTTGTCGTGCGCATTCTTCATGACATCTCTCCTGAAACCGCGCCGCAGCGCGAACGGGGAATGTCAGGCTACAGGCGGCGCGCGGGGGCTGCCGACACGCGGCGGGTGGGACGGGCTTATGGAGGCGGTCGCGACGCTGGACGGTCGCGCGTCGACGGCATCGGGGGCCGGGACGATCAGCGGCGTCACGCTGGGCAACGTCGCGCCACCGGCCCCGGCGACCGGATCGGGGTCAGGTCGGACATCGGGTGCGACGATCCGCGGCGAGGGTCGCAGCGGGCGAAGTGCCTCGACCGTGGTTGCGGGGTTGAACGCCGAGCCGAACGCCACGGTGCGCGGCGGCCCGCTGCTGAGCAGCGAGGAGGCCAGCGCGACGAGCAGGGCGATCCACAGCGCCGCCGCCCGGGCTGGCCGGGCGTCTGTGGCGGGAAAGGCGGCGGATCGGGCTGTCACCCGCCCAACTTAGTGTCGCATGGCCCGGAATCAAACGGGGCGCGGAAGCTTTCGCCCCGCGCCTCGCGCTTGTTCGTGCCGAAGGCCGATTATTCGGCGGCTTCGGTGGTCTTGGCCGGACGCGGGTCGCGACGCTCGGCGATACGTGCCGACTTGCCGGTACGACCGCGCAGATAATAGAGCTTCGCACGACGCACGACGCCGCGACGGACGACTTCGATGCTGTCGATGTTCGGCGAGTAGAGCGGGAAGACGCGCTCGACGCCCTCACCGAACGAAATCTTGCGCACGGTGAAGTTGCTGCCCATGCCCTTGTTGGCGCGGGCGATGCAGACGCCTTCATAGGCCTGAACGCGGGTGCGCTCGCCTTCGACGACCTTCACGCCGACGCGGACGGTGTCGCCCGGGCGGAATTCGGGGATCTTCTTGTCGGCAGAGAACTTTGCGACGTTCTCGGCCTCGATCTGCTGGAGCAGGTTCATGGCTCTCATTCCTTTTCGCGCCGCGCACCAGAGGGAGACTGGACCCGAGCGCCCTCATGGCGCTCCCAAAGATCCGGCCTCCTTAGCCGTGTATCGGTCTCGGCCTGTTGCTTGCGCCAGGCGTTGATCCGCGCATGATCCCCCGATCGCAGCACTTGCGGGATCGTGCGCCCTTCCCATTCGACGGGTCGGGTATATTGCGGATATTCGAGAAGGCCGCTTTCGAAGCTTTCCTCGACTCCGCTGGAAGGCGCGCCCATTACGCCGGGAAGCAGCCGAATGCAAGCGTCGAGCAGCACCAGCGCGCCCATCTCGCCGCCCGAGAGCACATAGTCGCCGATCGACACCTGCTCGATCGGCCGCGCGTCGAACAATCGCTCGTCAAACCCCTCGAACCGGCCGCACAGGATCGATACGCCAGGACCGGCAGCGAGCGCGCGCACGCGATCCTGCGTCAGCGGCGCGCCGCGCGGGGTCATGGCGAGCATCGGGCGGTCATAACCCACTGAATCGCACGCCGCGGCGAGGATGTCGGGCTTGAGCACCATCCCAGCCCCGCCCCCAGCCGGCGTGTCATCGACGGTGCGGTGCTTGTCGGTGGCGAAGTCGCGGATCTGGACGGTGTCGAGGCTCCATTTCCCCTCGTTCAGCGCGCGCCCGGCGATGGACGCGCCGAGTGGGCCGGGAAACATGTCCGGGTAGAGGGTCAGGACGGTGGTGGCGAAGGTCATCGGGTCCAGTTTTCGGTTTTGAGGCCGGGAATATCGGCGAAGTCGGCTTCGTTGTTGGTCACGAGAATGAGGTTGAGCGAAAGGGCATGGGCGGCGATCAGGCGGTCGAAACTACCGCGTTTGAACGGTATTCGTGCATAGGCGACAGCGGCGCGCCGGTCGAAGTCGACTGGCGGGGCGGCCTCGTAGAGCGCATCCGCAGCCGCCCGCGCCTCTGGACTTGCGCCCACAAGACCACGCTCCAGTTCGGCATAGACGATCGCTGAAACGCCCACAGACCCAGCGTCCTGTAGCGCCAACCGCTGAGCCTCGGGGCTCGTCAAATCCGCCAGAATGTAGATGCAGATATTGGTGTCGAGAAGGTAGCGCAGCTCAGTCACCCTTGATCCGCTTCAGTTCCCAGTCCAGTTCACGCTCTTCAAAAATTCGATCCTCTGGCGGGATCGGTTTCAGCCAAGGGACTTTTCCAGCGAACTTGCTGATGTCGATCTTCTTGGGTGTCTCAGGAACCGGTTCGACGATGAAGTTGCCGCGTTCCTCGCGCACCTTCATCTCCATTCCTTCCTTGATGCCTAGCGCCTTGGGCAGGCGCAGCGCGACCGAATTGCCGGACTTGAACGTCTTCGCGCGATACTCATCGCCCATCACGGCCTCCTGTATATACGTGATGTATATACAATACCGCTCTAGCGTTCAAGGAACGATGTTACGCGCTCGGCGCTATGGCGGGCATGGAAGATTGCATCATCATCGGCGCTGGGCCGGCCGGGCTGACGGCGGCGATCTATCTGGCGCGCTATCACCTGTCGATCCGGCTGTTCGATTGCGGGTCGAGCCGGGCGGCGCTGATCCCGCGCACGCACAATCATGCCGGCTATCCCGAGGGGATCGCGGGGGTCGAGTTGCTGCGGCGGATGCTGGCACAAGCGGAACTGTATGGCGCGGTGCGTGAGGCGGCCAAGGTGACGCGGCTCGAGCCCGTGGCGGATGGCTTTATCGTCCATGCCGGCGCGCGGCGGGTTGCGACGCGGTCGGTGCTGCTGGCGACCGGTGTGGTCAATCACCGCCCCGAGGGGCTGGAGGATGCGGTGCATGATCCGGCGCTGGCGCGCGGGCTGCTGCGCTACTGCCCGGTGTGCGACGGCTATGAGGTTACCGACACGCGTGTGGGCGTGATCGGGACCGGCGACCATGGGATGCGCGAGGCACTGTTCCTGCGCGGCTTCACCCGCGACGTGACGCTGATCGCGCCGGACGTGGAGCATCGACTGGATGCGGCGTGTGTCGCCAAGCTGGAGGAAGCGGGGATCGCGCGAGTCGACGGGCCATGCGGGGGCTATGCGATCGAAGGCGACCGGATTGCGCTGGATACCGCGCATGGGCGGATGGCGTTCGACAGCATCTACCCGGCGCTGGGGTCGCGCATCCGATCCGACCTGGCGGTTGCGGCGGGCGCGGCGGCGACGGCGGAGGGGTGCCTTGAGGTCGATGATCACCAGCGCACCAGCATCCCCGGCCTGTTCGCGGCGGGTGACGTGGTGAAGGGGCTGGACCAGATCAGCAACGCGATGGGTCAGGCGGGCGTGGCGTCGACGACGATCCGGAATATGCTGAGCGCGCAGCGGGCGATTTGGCGGTAGTGCGGGCAAGAGGCCGGAGGGAACATCAGCGTTGACCGTTTAGAACGCAGCATCGGCTCCAATAAACGAAGCGCGGCGAGGATCGGACAGCTTGTCTAAGTTTTCTTCGAGCACGTCCTCCCAAGCCTGCCACCCCGACCGATCAATGAAGTGAGCCTCAGCTTGCTTGATAGGAATGGTCCAGACCAGATTGACGATCTCGTTGCCTGCCTGAACCGCATGATCAACCTCATCAATGAAGATGGGTAGCGTCATGTAAAAACCAGACCAGTCGCTGGATAAGCCGCTGATATTAAACCAATCCCCTCTCAGCACAGCGTCGTGTGACTGGACTATCCTCTGCGACACCATCATCATTAGCGGCACCAGATGCGCCACGTCGCCTACCTCGACGCACACCAGTTCGATCCGAATTCCGCGCTGGCTCTGCCGCGAGGTCAAGATGTGATCACTCAGCCCTAGAGTGGCGAGGACCGGAGGAGTTGATCTTGTGCCGGCGAATGAAACGACCTGAACACCCGGCTCGACGGTTCCGATTGCGGGACCAGCCCACCCCTCCTGAATCGGACCAAAAACGGATTCAAGCTTCATTGGCAATGATTGCGCGCCACTCGACATAGTAGTTTCCCAACGATCTTTGCTTGGCGGCATCCAATCCACGCGTCGAAATCATCGGCCGACCGTCCACTTTGATTGCGCGTGTCTTTAATCCGGCCTTGGCAAGAACCGCAGCGCCTGGATCGTCGGCGGGTTGGTGGGGGCGAGGAGGATCTGGCCGTCCAGCTTGCCCTTGCTGCAATTCCAGCGGAATGCGGTTGAGAGGTTCCCGGTCGGCTGTAGCGGTTCGGCGGTGGGGCAGTCGCCGACCATCGCCTTGATCCGCACGAATTCCGTCCGCCAGTGGGCGGCGTCGCGGTCGAGCAGGAAGTTCATCGCGAGCTTGCCGTCGAGCGGTTTGAGGTCGCCTGCGGCATAGGCGGCGCGGGCGGCGTCGTGCATTTGCGCCAATAGCGGATTGATTGGCACAGCGCGGGGGTCCGCTGCCCCTGCCCGCGCCAATGACCACAGCGACTGCCACACCGGCACGGCGGGGGCGGTATAGGTCTTGTTGGTGAAGGCGAAGGCGGCGATGCCACGCTCGGGGGCGAGCACGACATAGCTGCCATAGCCGGGGTAACCGCCGCCATGTTCGAGCGCGGTGCCGAGGTCGCAATCGCTGGTGATGCGCAGCCCCATGCCATAGGCGGTGCCGTGCTTGCACGTGTCGCCCTCCGGCGCGCCACGCCGCGGGCCGACGCGGACGAAGTTCAGACCCTGCACCATCTCGCGCACCGTGGCGCGCTTGACCGGACCGGTCTCGGCGCCGTCGCGCGGGGGCCAGGCGGAGATGAGGAATCCGACCCACTTCGCATAATCATTGGCGGTGGTGATCATGCCACCCATCGCCCCGAACGCGCCATCGCGCATTTCCGGCTCGGCCACCCACGTCTCATCCTCCCAGCGATAGCCCAGCGCGAGCTTGTCGCGCGGCACTTGCGCGATGTCGTAGGTGGTCGCGGTCATGCCGAGCGGCTTGAGGATCGTGCGCCCGATATAACGCTGATACGGTTCGCCCGACGCATTGGTGATGATCCGGCCGAGCAGCGCATAGCCGTAGTTCGAGTATTCGTGCGCCATGCCGCCGGTGCGGCTCCATGGCACGCCCTGCGCGATCATCGCGCTGAACTCCGCCTCGCTCAGCACCTGTTGCCGGTCGCCCCACGGATCGTCGGTGACCATGCCGCCGACATGCGCGAGCAGGTCGCGGATGCGGATGCGCGGGCTGTCGGTCGTGGGGTATGTCCAGCCGCGCATTTCGGGGATGTGCCTTTCGGCGAGGTCGTCGAGGACCAGTCGCCCCTCATCGCGCAGTTGCAGGATCGCGAGCGCGGTGAACGCCTTGCTCATCGACGCGATGCGGAAGCGCGTATCGAGCGTGACCGGCGCACCGCCGGGGGTCTGCGTCCCGACCATCGCGGACAAAGCGGGCTTGCCGTCCTTGATGACCATATACACCATGCCGGGGGTCCGGTTCTGGTCGCGATACCGCGCGAAATGATCGCCGATCTCGGCCACCTGAGCGGGCGGGATCTGGCCCGCTGGCGTCTGGGCGAGCGCGGGCAGCGGGGCGAGCGCGAGGGCGGCGAGGCGGAACTTCATGGCGCGCAGCCAATCAGAAATTCGCCCCGCACGCAAACCCCCGCGCGCGTTATGCCGCGAGGTAGCTGTCGAGCTTGTCGAAGCTGCCGCTCCAGCCGCCGGTCATCGATTCCATCGCCGCGACGAAGCTGGCCGCCTGTTCCGCCGTCGGATCGATCGGGATCCAGCGCAGCGTGATGCGCGTGCCGCCCTCGACCGACTCGAACCGGATGTCGGTGCGCAACGTTGCGGGCCAGGCATCGAAGAACGGGCATGGCACGATCTTGCCGTCGGCATCGGCGAAGCTCTGGTCATAGACGAGATGGTCGGGGCGATCGACTGTGCGATAATCGCAGAGCGTGTAGAGCACGCCGCCATCCGCCGCGTCGGAGCGGGCGTGGAGCGTTGCACCGGTGGCGATGGTGCCGCTGAGCACGGTCACCTGCGTCCCCTCCGGTCCCGACCAGCGCGCCATCTGGACCGGATCGGCCCAGGCGTCGAACACGCGTTCGATCAGGGCCGCGAAGGTACGCTGGATCGTGAATTCGGGGGTCACAGCGGCGTCGGTCATATGGGGTCTCCAGTGTTGAGCGTAGCGAAATAGGCGTCGAGGCGGTCGAACTTCGCATCCCAGTCGGCACCGAGCCGGTCGAGCCAATCGGCGGGCAGCGCAAGCGCGGCGCGGTTGAGGCGGCGCGGGCGCGACTGGCCGGCGGTGGCGGTTTCGACAAAGCCGGCGCGTTCGAGCACCTTGAGGTGCTTGGAAATGGCGGGCTGGCTGACCGCGAACGGCGCGGCGAGTTCGGACACCGTCGCCTCCCCCTTGGCCAGCCGGGCGAGGATCGCGCGGCGGGTGGGATCGGCAAGGGCGGCGAAGGCTAGATCGAGCGACTCATCCATAGCCATATGGATATATAACTCACTGGGTATGTAAAGCGTGTTTCTCACGAGTTGGGCTGAGTACAGCCGTCCGCGCCACGGCGAGCGCGGTCAATTGGCTGAAAAGTTCGGGATTGCGCGCTTTATGCGCGGTTAGTCCACCCAGCCGTCGGCGATGGTCAGCGTGGTCGCGTCCCAGGCGGGCACCGCTTCCGCGCGCATTGGCACCATGAAGCGCTTGCCGTCGGACTTTTCGATTTCAAGCACGTCGCCTGCGCCAAAATTCTCGATCGTGACGATGGTGCCGATGGGATCGCCGCCTTCGGAGACGGCGGACAGGCCGATCAGGTCGGCGTGGTAATATTCGCCCTCACCCAGCGGCGGGAGTTCGGCGCGCGCGACGGTGAGTTCGGTGCCGCGCAGCGCTTCGGCCGCGTTGCGGTCGGTCACCTCGGCAAAGCGCGCGATCGCGCCGTTATTGCCGGGGCGCACCGATTTAAGCGTCAGCGCGCCGCCGTTGAAGCGGCGGTGCACCGACAGGTCTTCGGCAAAGACCTTGAGGCGGACCTCCCCCGTCACGCCGTGCGCGCCGATGATGACGGCGAGCGTGACGGGGGCGTCGTTCGCCAAGGATCAGCCCTCGGCCTTTTCTTCGCCAGCTTCGGCGGCCGGAGCTTCCTCGGCAGCAGCTTCTGCAGCGGCCGGGGCTTCTTCAGCGGCGGGCTCTTCGGCCGGGGCAGCAGCGGCGGCTTCGGCAGCGGCCTTGGCTTCGGCGGCGGCTTCCTCGGCGGCCTTCAGCTTCTCGGCCTTTTCTTCGGCGCGCTCGACGGCCTTTTCGCCCGGCTTGCCCTTGTTCGGGTTGTTCTTCGCGGTGCGCTCCTTGACGCCGGTGACGTCGAGGAAACGGGCCACGCGGTCGGTCGGCTGCGCGCCGACGCTCAGCCAGTGCTTCGCACGGTCGGTGTCGAGCACGATGCGCTTCTCGTCATCCTTGGCGAGCAGCGGGTTGTAGGTGCCGATCTTCTCGATGAACTTGCCGTCGCGGGGCGAGCGCGCATCGGCAACGACGATGCGGTAGTAAGGGCGCTTCTTCGAACCGCCACGCGACAGACGCATGCTGAGAGCCATTGTGTACTTCCTTCTTCTCAATTCGTCGCCCCGGCGGAGGCCGGGGCCGCTAGTTTTCAGTATTCCCGCCTTGCCACAGGGCGGCCCCGGCCTCCGCCGGGGCGACGGCTATTTCTTCTTGTTCAAAAACTTGGCGAGTTCGGGCGGGATGTTGCCGTCCCCGCCGGGCAGGCCGGGCAGCCCGCCGCCGGGGCCGCCCATCTTGCCCATCATGTCGCCCATGCCGGGGCCGCCGAGCGCGTTGCCGAGTCCGCCCATGCCGCCCTTGCCGAGCATGCCCAGCATGCCCTTGATGCCGCCCATCTTCTTGAGCCGCTTCATCGCGGTGGACATTTCCTGATGCATCTTGAGCAGCTTGTTCACGTCCTGAACGGTCGTGCCCGAACCCTTGGCGATGCGGATCTTGCGCTTGGCGTTGATCAGCTCGGGCTTGGCGCGCTCCTTCACCGTCATCGAGGTGATGATCGCGTCCATGCGCAGCAGGATCTTGTCGCCGCCGGCCTGTTCGACCGCGCCCTGCGCCTTCTTCATGCCGGGGATCATGCCCGCCAGCGCGCCCAGACCGCCCATCTTGCGCATCTGCGCGAGTTGGCTGCGCAGGTCGTTCATGTCGAACTGCCCCTTGGCCAAGCGCGCCGCCATCTTCTCGGCGTCTTCCTGCTCGATCGCCTGCGCGGCTTTTTCGACCAGCGAGACGACGTCACCCATGCCGAGGATGCGGCCGGCGACGCGCGAGGGGTGGAAGGGCTCGATCTGGTCGAGCTTTTCGCCGACGCCCGCAAACTTGATCGGCTTGCCGGTGACCGCGCGCATCGACAGCGCCGCGCCGCCGCGGGCATCGCCGTCCATGCGGGTCAGCACGACGCCGGTCAGCGGCACCTGATCGCTGAAGTTCTGCGCGACGTTGACCGCGTCCTGACCGGTCAGCGAGTCGACGACGAGCAGGATTTCCTGCGGCTTGGAGATGTCGGCAACCGCCTTCATCTCGTCCATCAGCTGCTGGTCGACGTGCAGGCGGCCAGCGGTGTCGAGCATCAGCACGTCGAAGCCCTGCAGCTTCGCGGCCTGCATCGCGCGGCGACCGATATCGACCGGCTGCTGACCCGCGACGATCGGAAGGGTCGCGACCTCGATCTGCGTGCCGAGCACCGCCAGCTGTTCCTGCGCGGCCGGGCGATTGACGTCGAGCGACGCCATCATGACCTTCTTGCCCTGCTTCTTGAGCAGGCGGGCGAGCTTGGCGGTGGTGGTCGTCTTGCCCGAGCCCTGCAGGCCGACCATCATGATCACGGCGGGCGGGGTAACGTCGATCTGAAGCTCGGCGGTATCGGGGCCGAGCATCGCGACCAGCGCGTCGTTGACGATCTTGACGACCTGTTGCCCCGGCGTGACCGAGCGCAGCACCTGCTGGCCGACCGCTTCCTCGGTCACCTTGTCGACGAACTGGCGGGCGACCGGCAGCGCGACGTCAGCTTCGAGCAGCGCGATACGCACTTCGCGCATCGCGGTCCGCACATCCGCTTCGGTCAGCGCGCCACGGCCCTTGAGACGGTCAAATACGCCGCCAAGCCGTTCGCTCAGACTGTCAAACACTCGCTTCTCCCATTGCTCTCACGTCCGAAACGCATAAAACGCCGGCGGACGAAACCTCGTCAGCCAGCGTTGCCCGGGGGCATATGTCGTCGCGTTCGTGAGAACGGTTGGAGGCGCGCTTAGCCGCATTCCTAGATAAGTGCAACTGCGGCGACGTTAACCCTCTTCCTGCGATTGCCTTAACCCCTTCTACACGGTCGGCATGGGATATCCCCGGTTCATATGAAGGGGAGCAATTCCGGCATGTCGCTGGGCATCGACGACGATCACACCGAACGCAGTGGTGCCGGATCGGACCTGATCACGGGCGCGATCAGCGTGGCCGCGATCCTGATGTTCGTCGGGACCGGCAGTTCGGTGCTGTCGAAGACGCTGCGCCATTATCTGGAGGGCGCGGCGCCGGCGGATCGCACATTGGTGATCGCGCTGTTGCTCAACGTCGCGCTGATCCTGTTTGGCTGGCGTCGCCACCGGGGTCTGAGCAACGAAGTACGCATCCGCGCCGCCGCCGAGGAGCGCGCGCAGATGCTGGCGAGCCGCGACCCGCTCACCGGCTTCCTCAACCGCCGCAGCCTGGCCGAAGAAGGCGCAGCGATGTTCGTGCGCGGACAAAAGCGGCGCAAGGCGATGGCGATGATGATCATCGACCTCGATCACTTCAAGACGGTCAACGACATGCACGGCCATGCCGTCGGCGACGCGCTGCTGCGCGCGGCGGCGGGCGAGATTGCCGGCGCGATGCCGCCGATCGCACTGACCGCGCGACTGGGCGGCGACGAATTCGCCTGCGCCTTCCTGTTCGACCCGCAGCATCCCGACTTGATCGAACGGATCGCGGAGAAGCTGATCGCGCAGATGGCGCAGCCATTCGAGGCCGAAGGGCTGCGGCTGCATGTCAGCTGTTCGGTCGGCATCGCGCGGTCGGACTTTGATTGCCAGTCGGTCGATTCGCTGATGCGATCGGCGGACATTGCGATGTATGTCGCCAAGAAATCGGGCCGCAACCGCTATGCCTGGTTCGACCATTCGATGGAGCGCGAGCTGCAGACGCGCAACGAGCTGGAAAACGGGCTGCGCACCGCGATCCCGCGCGGCGAGATCGTCCCTTATTTCGAACAGCAGATCGACCTGCAGACCGGCAAGCTGATCGGGTTCGAGGTGCTGGCCCGCTGGGAACACCCGACGCGCGGGCTGATCAGCCCGGAGCTGTTCATCCCGATCGCCGAAGAAACCGGCCTGATTGCCGACATGTCGCTGGCGCTGATGCACCAGGCATTCACCGCCGCGCGCGACTGGGACAGCTCGCTAAGCTTGTCGGTCAATATCTCGCCGGTCCAGTTGCGCGACGCCTGGCTGGCGCAAAAGATCATCAAGGTGCTGACCGAGACGCGCTTCCCGGCCAGCCGGCTGGAGGTGGAGATCACCGAAAGCTCGCTGTTCGACAATCTCTCGCTCGCCCAGTCGATCGTCGGCAGCCTGAAGAATCAGGGCGTCCGCCTGGCGCTCGACGATTTCGGCACCGGCTATTCGTCGCTGGCGCATCTGCGCGCGCTGCCGTTCGACCGGATCAAGATCGACAAGAGCTTCGTGATTTCGCTCAACGAAAGCGCGGATTCGGCGGCGATCGTCAACGCGATCGTGTCGCTGGGCGAAAGCCTCAACCTGCCGATCACCGCCGAGGGCGTGGAGGACGAGGCGATCGCGGCGCGGCTGAAGGCGCTGGGCTGTGCCAAGGCGCAGGGCTGGCATTACGGAAAGCCGCTGTCGGTCAGCGGTGCGCGTCGCTTGCTCGCCGAGCGCCGGCTGCTGGTTCAGATGCCGGTTGAGCCGACGATCGAAAGCGAACTGCCGGTGCAGCGCCCGGACAGGATGGCGGGGTAGCCACCTTAATCCTCCCCCGCCAGGGGGAGGTGTCAGCGTAGCTGACGGAGGGGGCGGAAGGGTATCGGCTTGCGGCGAGGGGGCATCGCCGTCCTCCCCCCCCCCCGTCGCCTTCGGCGCCACCTCCCCCTGGCGGGGGAGGATTTTCAGATCACCAGCCTGCGTCGGGACGCTTCAGATACTCCAGCTCCTCCGCCGTCGATTCGCGGCCAAGCGCTTCGTTGCGCGACGGGAAGCGGCCGAATTGTTCGATCACCACCGCATGATCCATCGCGAAGCGCAGGTTTTCGGGGCGTCCCAGTGCGATGAATTTCTCGAGGCACATCCGCTGCGCCTCGGCATTTTCGGCGTGCATCAGCGGCATGTAGAGGAACGTGGCGCGTTCGGGCGGCATCTCGCCGTCCCAGCCCTTGCCGATCGCCTCCAGCGTCAGCGCGAGCGCCAGCGGGTCGGCGGCATAGGCTTGCGGGCTGCCGCGATGGATGTTGCGGCTGAACTGGTCGAGCAGGATCACCGCGGCGAGCAAGGCGTCGGGGTGATCGCGCCGGCCCGCAGCGCCGCTCGCCAGCACCACATCCCGCGCGTGACCAAAGCGGCGCGTAATTTCCGCATCGACCGCATCGTCCTTCGCGAATTGCTGTTCGGGCTTCAGTTCGTCGAACCAATAGTCCAGCACCGCCTGCGCGCACGCATGGACTTCGACCCCGTGCGTCTCTAGATCGCCTGTCATGTCGTCCTCCATTGCCGCACCAGAGGTAATCAGCCTTGGCTGTCGGCTCAACCTTGCCGAAAGCGAAACGATCCGCGCGCTGCTTGGCTCCCGCGATGTCGTCGTGGTCAACAGCTGTGCCGTGACCAACGAAGCGGTGCGCCAGACACGCCAGGCGATCCGCCGCGCGCGACGTGCCCGACCCTCGGCACAGCTGGTGGTAACGGGCTGTGCGGCGCAGATCGACCCGGCGTCGTTCGGCGCGATGCCAGAGGTGGACCGGGTGATCGGCAATGCCGAAAAGCTGGTTCCGGCATCGTGGCAACGCGACGATGCGGCACTGGTGCAGGACATCATGGCGGTGCGCCAGACCGCGCCGCATCTGGCGGCAAGTTTTTCCGCGCATGTCCGCGCGTTCGTCGAGGTACAGAATGGCTGCGACCATCGCTGCACTTTCTGTGCGATCCCGTTCGGGCGCGGCAACAGCCGGTCGGTGCCAGCGGGCGCGGTGATCGATCGGGTGCAGGCTTTGGTCGAGGCCGGGCATCGTGAGATCGTGCTGACCGGGGTGGATTTGACGAGCTACGGGCCCGATTTGCCGGGCGCGCCGTCGTTGGGGCAGTTGGTAGAGCGGGTGCTGGCGCATACGGCGGTCGAGCGGCTGCGGCTGTCGTCGCTCGACGGGATCGAGATTGATGACCGGCTGTTCGCGCTGTTGACGCAGGAAGCGCGGGTGCTGCCGCATGTGCATCTGTCGCTGCAGGCGGGCGATGACATGGTGCTCAAGCGGATGAAGCGGCGGCATTCGCGGGCGCAATCGGTGGCGTTGGTGGAGCGGCTGAAGGCGGCGCGGCCCGAGATCGCCATCGGCGCGGATTTGATCGCGGGCTTTCCGACCGAGGATGAGGGCATGGCCGCCAATACGCTGGCGCTGATCGACGATTGCGACATCGTGCACGCGCATATCTTCCCCTATAGCCCGCGCGAGGGCACCCCGGCGGCGCGGATGCCGCAGGTTGCGCTGGGGATGGCCAAGGCGCGGGCGGCGGCGTTGCGCAAGCGCGCGGCGGCGCGGCGGGCGGACTGGCTGCGCGATATGGTCGGGACGACGCAGAGGGTGCTGGTCGAACGGCCGGGCGACCGGGGGCATGCGGAGAATTTCGCGGAGGTGCGGCTATACCCTACCCCGTTTGCGCTGAGCTTGTCGAAGCGCCTTCCAGACGACAATGACATGCAAAGCCCTTCGACAAGCTCAGGGCAAACGGAGGTTGGGACGATCGTGACGGTGACGATAACCGGAGTGGACGACGGCAAACTGATCGGGGCACAGGCATGAGCGGCCCCAGCTGGCGCGAGCGGTTGCTCGGCGGGTTCAAGAAGACGTCGGACCGGCTGGTCGGCAATCTGGCGGGGCTTGGCACCGGGCGGCTGGATGACGCGACGCTCGACGAGATCGAGGAGGCGCTGATCGCGTCGGATCTTGGCCCGGCGACGGCGGCGCGAATCCGCGAGCGACTGGCGGAGGAGCAGGTCGAGCGCGGGATGGAGGAGCTGGGCATCCGCCTCGTCGTCGCCGACGAGATCGAGAAGGTGCTGACCAAGGTCGCCAAGCCGCTGATCACCGACAAGGCGCGGCCACAGGTGATGCTGGTGATCGGCGTCAACGGATCAGGCAAGACCACCACCATCGCCAAGCTCGCCGCGATCTTGAAGGATCAGGGGCTGAAGGTGATGGTCGCGGCGGGCGACACGTTCCGCGCGGCCGCGATCGGCCAGCTGCGTACCTGGGCCGAGCGGATCGGCGTGCCGATCGTCGCGGGGGCCGAGGGTGGCGACGCCGCAGGGGTCGCGCATGAGGCGCTGCGCCGCGCGACCGCCGAGGGGATCGATCTGCTGATCGTCGACACCGCGGGCCGCTTGCAGAACAAGCGCGAGCTGATGGACGAGCTGGCGAAAATCCGCCGCGTGCTGGGCAAGCTCGATCCTGATGCGCCGCACGATGTGCTGCTGGTGCTCGATGCGACGACGGGTCAGAATGCGCTGAACCAGATCGCGGTGTTTCAGGAAGTCGCGGGCGTCACCGGCATGGTGATGACCAAGCTCGACGGCACTGCGCGCGGCGGCGTACTGGTCGCGGCGGCGGAGAAATACGGCCTGCCGATCCACGCGATCGGCGTCGGCGAAAAGGTCGACGACCTGCGCGGATTCGACCCGCGCGAAGTGTCGCGGATCATCGCCGGGGTGGAGGCGTTGACCAAGGGGTGACCCGTTTCGCAGATGTTTCGACAAGCCCGACCCGTTATAGAGTGCCCGCATGACCGAATCTGCCCCGACCAAAGCCGCCCCCTCCCCCGGCCTGCGCATGCTGATCGATTTCGGTCCGTTGGCGGTGTTCTTTGCCGTCAACAGTTTCATGGGCGGGCCGCAGCTGACGCGGATGCTCGCGGCGACGGCGGCATTCATGGTCGCGATCTTCCTCGCCATGGGGCTGTCGCTGTGGAAGACCAAGCATATCTCGCCGATGCTGTGGATCTCCGGCGTGCTGGTGCTGGTATTTGGCGGGCTGACCCTGTGGTTCCACAACGACACGTTCATCAAGGTCAAGCCGACGCTCGTCTATGCGATGTTCGCGATCGTCCTGATTTACGGCCTGATCACCAAGAAGCCGCTGCTGCAGATGCTGCTCGAGAGCGCCTATCCCGGGCTCACCGCGCGCGGGTGGCAGTTGCTGACCATCAACTGGGCGGTGTTCTTCGTCGCGATGGCGGTGCTGAACGAGATCGTCTGGCGCACGCAGAGCTGGGACTTCTGGGTCGCGTTCAAGCTGTGGGGCGTGGTGCCGCTGACCCTGTTGTTCGCGATCGGGAACGTGCCGTTGCTGCTGCGCCATGGGCTGAAGACCGATGGCGAGATCGTCGACAAGGCGTTGCCACCGGAGCAATGAAGAGTTTGACTCGCACAAAGACACGAAGCCACGAAAAGTGAGGGGCGATTGAGCGAAGCTCTGGAACAGGTCGCGACCATTGCCGTGGATTGCGGCTATCGGCTCCATGATGAGTTGGGTCCAGGCTTGCTGGAGAGTGTCTATGAAATCTGCCTTTTCGAGGCATTGCGCGAGCGCGGTCTGTTCGTTGAGCGGCAGAAGGCAATCCCGATCACATACAAAGGGGTCACCTTGTCAGAAGGGTTTCGCGCCGATTTGTTGGTCGAAAACTGTCTGCTGATCGAGCTCAAATCAACCGAGGCGCATGCCCCGGTCCACGCCAAGCAGGTCATCACCTATCTACGCCTGCTGAACCTGCCACTGGGCCTATTGATGAACTTCGGCGCCCCGACCTTCAAGCAAGGCGTGCGTCGGCTCGCGAACAACTACTTCCGGCCAAACCCCTGACCGCTTCGTGCCTTTGTGTCTTTGTGTCTTTGTGCGAGACAAACTCGCTCAAAAACCAAAACGGGCCGGAGTTTCCCCCGGCCCGCTTCTTCAATCCATGATCGCGTAGATCAGCCGGCCTGGTCCGCGCGGCTGACGCCTTCGCCGTCGAGGTTGGCGGCGACGAAGTCCCAGTCGATGATCTTGGTGATCGCTTCGAGATAGCCCGGGCGCGCGTTGCGGTAATCGATGTAGTAAGCGTGCTCCCACACGTCGATCGTCAGCAGCGGCTTATAGTCATAGACCACCGGCGTGTCGGCGTCGTGGAGCGAGGTCACCTTGATCTCGTCGCCGTCGAGCACCAGCCAGCCCCAGCCGTTCGAGAAATGCGCGGTGGATTCGGCGATCAGCTGCTTGACCAGCTCTTCCTTCGAACCGAACTTCGCCGCGATCATCTCTGCGAGCTTGCCGGTCGGCTCCTTGGGCTCCGGCGTCAGGCCGAACCAGTAGAAGCTGTGGTTCCAGATCTGTGCGCTGTTGTTAAACAGGCCCTTGTCGCCGGTTTCCTTGGCGTGCTTGATCACCTCGACCAGCGACTTGCCTTCGAGGCCCTTGTCGGCGACGAACCCGTTGGTCTTGTCGACATAGGCCTTGTGATGCTTGCCATAGTGAAATTCGAGCGTTTCGGCCGAGATCGTCGGCGCGAGCGCGTCCTTGGCATAGGGGAGCGTGGGAAGTTCGAACGCCATGGGTTACCCTCCGTTTTGTTGTTCGCGCCCGCCTAACGCATGAAGCCCGTCATTGCCGCACAAATTTTTCTGCGCCGGTAATCGACGGACCCGATCGAGTGGGGCGATCAGCGGGTCATTCCTCCCCTGCCCCGCAGGGGAGGTGGCACGCGCAGCGTGACGGAGGGGCGGCCGCGCAGACGGCCGTGAGCAGCTCGGCAAAATTCCGCCGTCTTCGCGGCGGCCCCTCCACCAGCCTTTGGCTGGTCCCCCTCCCCCAGCAAGCTGGGGGAGGAATTGATCAGCCGCCCGCGTTGAGCAGGTCGTGCCGCTTGAGCGCGTGGCGGAGCTGGTCGTAGCTGAGGCCGAGCGCCTCTGCCGTCGCGCGCTGATTGAAGCGGTTTTCCGAGAGCGCGCGGCTAAGCAGTTCGCGTTCGAAGCGGTTGACGCGGCTCTTGAAGTCGCCCGACAGATCGTCCTCACCGCGCGGCAGCGGGCCGGGTTCTTCGGTGGTCAGCTGCACCGGGGCGGCATTGCCGGGGATGCTGTGCGGCATCGGGCGTGGGCGATAGGGCGATGCGAAGGGGTCGATCTGGATTTCGTCCACCGGCCCCGACCGGTCCCAGCGATAGACCGACCGTTCGACCACGTTGCGCAGTTCGCGCACATTGCCGGGCCAATCGTGATTGGTCAGTCCATCGAGTGCGGTTGGGCCAAAGCCGTCCCACTCACGTCCCAGTTCCGCCGCCATGCGCCGCCCGAAAAACTCGGCGAGCACCAGGACGTCGCCGGCGCGGGCGCGCAACGGGGGCAGCGTGACCACCTCAAAGCTCAACCGGTCGAGCAGATCGGCGCGGAACGTCCCCTTCTCGACCCGGTACGGCAAATCCTCATTGGTCGCCGCAACGATGCGGACATCGACGCGCATCGGACGGGATGAGCCGATCCGGGTAATCTCACCATATTCGACCGCGCGCAGCAGCCGGTCCTGCGCCGCCATGCTGAGCGTGCCGAGTTCGTCGAGGAACAGGGTGCCGCCATCGGCTTCCTCGAACCGGCCGGGACGCCCCTTGGTCGCGCCGGTAAACGATCCCGCCTCATGCCCGAACAGTTCGGCCTCGATCAGCGTTTCTGGCAATGCCGCGCAGTTCATCACGACGAGCGGCTGATCCCAGCGCGGCGACAGGCGGTGCAGGCGCTCGGCAACCAGCTCCTTGCCCGTCCCGCGCTCGCCGATCACCAGCACCGGACGGTCGAGCGCGGCCGCGCGTGAGGCGAGTTCGAGCGCGTCGAGAAAGGCGCCCGACTGGCCAACGACATGGGTAGTGCGCTCCATGCCGAACTCTTGGGATATTTTCCCAAGTTTTGGCAAGTGCGAAGTTTCCCCCACATTGCCATTTGGGCAAAAAATGGCGGAAAACTGCGGCTAAACTGTTTTGGCACGCCCCGTGCAAAGTGTCTGGCATGCCGCGAAGGGCGGCAGCCAAACGAAGAAATCGAGGGACGGAAAACAATGTATAAGGGCAACAACA
This sequence comes from Sphingomonas bacterium, assembly GCA_030149245.1. GTDB lineage: Bacteria > Pseudomonadota > Alphaproteobacteria > Sphingomonadales > Sphingomonadaceae > Sphingomonas. The sequence continues at coordinate 106,372 of JASBRX010000036.1, read as the reverse complement.
GCTTTCGCACGACGCTGGCGGCGCTGGTCTGCACCCTGATCGTCAGCACCACCAGCCTGGCAACCGTGGTCGGCCCCGCCGTCACGGCGACGGATGGGGTTGCGGTTTCCACCCGAGCCATCGCGTAAGCGATCCCGCCGGGCGGGTACCCCCTAGCCCGCCCGGCGGCACGAGTTTCCAAGGAGCTAAATTCAGATGGGCATTTTCTCTCGCACCCGCGACATCATCGCCGCCAACTTCACCGACCTGCTCGACAAGGCGGAAGACCCGGCGAAGATGATCCGCATGATCATCCTCGAAATGGAGGAGACGCTGGTCGAGGTCCGCGCCAGCGCGGCCCGCACCATCGCCGACCAGAAGGAAATGCGCCGCCACATCGCCAAGCTGGAGAACCTCCAGATGAGCTGGACCGAAAAGGCCGAGCTGGCGCTGAGCAAGGACCGCGAGGACCTGGCCAAGGCCGCACTGGTCGAGCGCCAGAAGGCGTATGACATGTGCGACCAGCTGAATGCGGAAATCGCGGTGCTCGACGATGCGCTGCGCGCGTCGGAAGAGGACATCGCCAAGCTGCAGACCAAGCTGCGCGACGCCCGTGCCCGTCAGACTGCGATCTTGACCCGCCTGGAAAGCGCCAACAACCGCGTCAAGCTGCGCGAGATGACGCACGGGTCGAAGGTCAGCGACGCGTTCAGCCGCTTCGACCTGCTCGAGCGCCGCGTCGACTTTGCCGAGGGCCGCGCCGATGCGCTGGCACTGGGCGCGCCGAAGAAGACGCTGGAGGAGGAAATCGCCGAGCTCCAGTCGGCCGAGAAGGTCGATGCCGAGCTGGCCGCGCTCAAGGCGCGCCTGAACAAGGGGAACTAAACCATGGAAGACATCCTGGTCCCGATCGGCGTCGTCGGCATGCTCTTCATCGGCATGCCCTGGGTCATCCTCCACTATGTCACCAAGTGGAAGCAGGCCAAGACGCTGACCGGCGAGGACGAAAACCTGCTGGACGAGCTGCACTATACGGCACGCCGCCTGGAGGATCGCCTCCACACGATCGAGCGGATCATCGCCGCCGATAATCCCGAGTTCCGTCTGCGCGGCAATGACACGCCGCCGGCCCGCGAACTCCCCGACTATGAACGCGCACGGAGGAACTGAGATGTCTGTCAGCCGCACGCAACTGTATCGTGACAAGGTTAACGGCAAATGGCTCGGGATCTGTGAAGGTCTGGGCGAATATACCGGGGTCGACCCGCTGTGGATCCGCCTGGGCTTCCTGGTCCTGACCTTCGCCACCTTCCCGCTGATGCTGTTCGTTTACATCGGCCTCGCCATGGTCGTGTCGCAGAAGCCCATGGGCCTCTATGAGACCAAGGAGGACGCAAAGTTCTGGCAGGGCGTGCGGGCCAATCCGCGCCGCTCGACCCAGGAAGTCCGCTCCAAGCTGCGCGACATCGATCGCCGCATGGCCGATATCGAAACATTCTACACGAGCCGCAACACGCAGCTCGCCGACGAGATCGAGCGCCTGCGCTGACAGCGCGCGCTCAACAGGAGGAAAATACAATGAACTGGGGTGGACCGGGTTTTGTCATCGCGATCATCGCGATCTCGACCTTCGGATGGCTCGCTTCGACCTGGATCCGCGCCAAGCACGGATACCCGATCGAGAATGAATGGTCAGGCACTGCAGAAAAGGGCGATGCCGGCGCGGCACGCAAGATCGAATTGCTGACCAATGAGAATGCGCGGCTGACCGGACAGATCAGCCGGCTGGAGGAGCGGATCGCGGTGCTTGAACGCATCGCCACCGACCCGGCCGAGCGGACCGCCCGCGAAATCGACGCGCTGCGCTGAGCAGCCGGCATCGGGAGTTTGACGCATGTTTCCTTTTGAAGCCTTTGCCCCGGTCGTTGCGGTGGTGGGCGTCCTCGCGGTCGGTGGCTGGATCTTCACCACCTGGCTCCGCATCAAGAATGGGTACCCGCTCGACGGGGCCTGGGGCCAGGCGGTCTATCCGCAGAAGAATGAGGAACTGGTCGAGCGGATCAAGCTGATCAGCCAGGAAAATGCCCAGCTCCGCGCGGAACTGGGTTCGGTCAAGGACCGGCTGGCCAATGTCGAGCGGATCGTGACCGACAGCAGCCACGCGCTGGATCGCGAGATCGAAGCGCTGCGGCTGGGCAAGAATTGAGGACCGGACGATGGGCGACAAACAGAGCTTTATCCTCGGCTTCTTCTTCATCGTGGTCGGTATCCCGGTGATCCTCGGCGTCGGCGGCGACATGTTCCGACGCTGGCTGAAGCACAAGGAGAAGATGGCCGAGGCGCTCAGCGCCCAGACCGCCGAAAAGGCCGCGCAATATGCGGCACATACCGAGCGGCTGGAGCAACGGGTGCGGGTGCTGGAGCGGATCGTCACCGACAAGGGTGTCGACCTGGCTGACGAGATTGAACGGCTGCGCGACGACCGGCCGGTGAACTGAACCAACGAGTTTTGTGAGGGAGTATCTACCATGTTGATCGGAGTTTTCGCGGTGCTCGGCGTCATTGGCGCGATCGGCGTCGCGATGGCCGAAAAGCGGGACCGCCCCGTCCGTCGCGCCGAGCGACTGGCACGCGAAGCGGCGGCCCAGCCGGCCGAATAAGCCCCCGGGCTGACCAGATCATACGAACAGGAGGCAGGATATGGATTGGGCGTTCATGGTGGTCGCGATCGTGGCGATCGTAACCATCGGCAACATCGTCCGCGCCAAGATGGGCATCCAGAAGGATGGCCGCGGCAACGACTATGTCGCCCATGACCCCGCGGCGAGCGCCGAAGCCCGCCGCCTGGAGCAGGAAGTGCGCACGCTGAAGGACCGCATCGCGGTGCTGGAGCGCGTGATCACCGACAATCATTCGAGCGTGAGCCTCGACCGCGAGATCGAGAAGCTGCGCGACGACCGCAACTGAAGTCCGGCCAGAACCGGAGGAGGATGTGATGACCGACCCCAATTTCTACATGGTCATGGCGCTGGCGACCCTTGCGGGGCTGGGCATGGTGACCGGAGCGGGCCTGGCCGGATGGCGCGGCTGGCTGGCGCTGAAGCGGCAGGAGCTGTCGCTGGTGCATCAGGGTGAGACCGCCCACGCCGAACCGACCAATGCCGGCGCGCGGATCGAGATCGCGGACCTCAAGGAACGCATCCGCAAGCTTGAGGCGATCGCCGCGGGCGTCGACCTCTAACCAACCCCCGGAGCAGCGGCGGAACGGTTGGGAGGCCACCGCCACTGCACCACGGGAGCGGCAGCTGCAGACGCCGCTCCCACCCCTGCCCCGCCTTGGCGCAGGACGACAACAGAGCGCCCCGCTTCGTGCTTCGACAAGCTCAGCACCAACGGGGGGAGGCTTTCCAAACCGCCGTTTGCCCTGAGCTTGTCGAAGGGCCGGCCGGAAACCTCAGTCACCGAAAACCGTTCAGTCAATCACGCGGTGACGCTTCAGGAAGGTCACCGCATCGGCCATCAGCCGGTCCTGCACCTCGGGACCGAATTTCCCATGCACCCCGCCGGGCACAATGTGCAGTTCGGTCGGCACTTTCGCCCGGTCGAGCGCGGCTTTCAGCGCGGTCGATGCGGCGAGCGGGACGACCGGATCGGCATCGCCATGGACGATGAACACCGGCGGCTGGCCCGTGCGGACGCGGGCGATCGGGGACATGCGGGCGGCCATCGCGGCGCCCGCCTCCCCCTCGCCCACCCATTTGCCGATCGACGGACTGGTCCAGGCCCCGAGCGCTTCCCGACGCAGATCGGTCGGGCCGTAAAAGTCGATCACGGCGGCGGCGCGCGGCGCGGGCCCGCACTCGGCCGGGTCGAGCCCTTCATTTTTGTCGACGCTCGCCGCCATCAGCGCGAGATGCGCGCCCGCCGATGTGCCCATCAGCACGATCCGCTTCGAGTCCAGCCCTTCGCGCTCCGCCGCGCGCGCGATCCAGCCCATGACGCACCGGACATCCTCGACCGCCGCGGGTGCGCGCGCCTGTCCCGCCAGGCGATATTGCATGCTGACCACCGCGAACCCCGCATCGACGAAGCGGCGATAGCCGGTCCAGCCCTTGGGCCGCTCGCCGCGTGCCCAGGCCCCGCCATGGATCACAACCAGCACCGGCGCGTGTTTGCCCTTGGCGGACTGCGGTCGGTGCAGGTCGAGGTGCAGCGGGCCGGTTTCGGTGGTGCGATAAACGATGTCGCGCTGGCTGACGACGGCAGGGGCGGCCTGGCGCGCGGGCGCGGGCGCCGCCAATACCGTCGCCGCCAGTCCCAGGCCAATCAATCTCAGCATCCACACTCTCCTCTACTCGAAGCCCAGCCTAGGGGCCGCGCGTCCCTGCGCGCAAGACCGGTGACGCGGGCGCGTGGTCCCGCTAAGGGCGCGGCATGACCAGCCTGTCCGACCTGACCGACGAATATGAGTTCCTCGACGCCGACGACCGCTACCGGTTGCTGATCGAGCTGGGCAAGGCGCTGGAGCCAATGCCCGACGCGCTCAAGACCGACGCGACCTTGGTGCGCGGATGTTCGGCGGCGGTGTGGGTCTATCCGACGGTGCGCGACGACGGGTCGCTCCACTTCCTGGCCGACAGCAATGCCGCGATTACCAAGGGGATCATCGCGCTGGTGCTGCTGACCGTGCAGGATCGCGCGCCGGGCGACATATTGGCCACCGATATCGAAGGTGCGCTTGCCCCGTTCGACCTGCGCAACCAGCTCAGCTCCAACCGGACGCAGGGCATCCCCAACATGATCGCTCTGATCCGCGCAACGGCGGAACGCTACGCGGCATGAGCGCCGAAGGGGGCAAACTCTACCGCGCGATCTGGCGCTGGCATTTCTATGCCGGCTTGTTTGTCGTGCCGTTCATCCTGCTGCTGGCGCTGACCGGGGCGATTTATCTGTTCAAGCCCCAGCTGGATGCGTGGCAGGAGCGCGACTGGCGCGGCCTGCCCGTCGCCGGGGCGGTGACGCCGGATGCGCAGCTCAAGGCGGCGCTGGCGGCGGTGCCGGGCGCAAGCTTCCACAGCTACCGGCTGCCCGCAGCTTCAGGTGACGCCGCCGTGATCCATGTCGGTCTTGCTGAAGGGGGCATGCGCGACATTGCGGTGTCGCCGCAGGGCAAGGTGATCGCGATAGACTATCCCGAGGCGCGGATCGCCGCGACTGTCTCGCGCATCCACGGCTCGCTGCTTCTGGGCAAATGGGGCGGCTTTCTGGTCGAGATCGCCGCGAGCTGGGCGATCCTGCTGATCCTGTCGGGCCTGTATCTGTGGTGGCCGCGCGGGCGCGGTCCGGCGGGGGTGCTGTGGCCACGACTGAGCGCGCGCGGGCGCGTCGTGTGGCGCGATCTGCATGCGGTGACGGGCTTTTGGGTATCCGGTCTGGCGCTGGTGCTGCTCGTCTCCGGCCTGCCCTGGACCGATGGCTGGGCGACCGCCTTCCGCGCAGTCCGGGCCGAGCTGGGGCTGGTGCAAGGCCCGCAGCAGTGGAAGGGCGGCGTCGACCTGCATGCCGAGCACGACCATGACGCGATGCTGCGCGCGGCGGCGAACGGGACGCCGATGCCGATGGGCATGACGCTGACCGACATGGTCGCGCGCGCGCAAGCGGAGGGTGTGCCCGCCCCAGCAATCCTGTCCCCGCCCGGTGCACCCGCGCAGTTCGGGCCGCCCAACGGCAATATCTGGAAGCTGACCAGCACGACGCAGAACCGCCCGATCGCGCGCACCGTCCAGTTCGATCCGATGACCGGCAATGTCACCGCGCGCAGCGGATTTGCCGACAAGCACCCGATTGATCGCGCGATCGGCTATGGCATCGCCTGGCATGAAGGGCAGTTGTTCGGGTGGATCAACCAGCTGGTCGGCGTGCTGACGGCGGTTGCGCTGATGCTCCTGGCGGTCAGCGGAGTCGTCATGTGGTGGCGGAGACGTCCCGATGGATCGCTCGGCGCGCCGCCGCGTCCTGCCGATGCAAAGCTTCGCGTGGTGGCGGCGATCACGCTGGTGATGGCTGCATTGCTGCCGATGCTCGCGCTGTCGCTGATCGTGGTGTTCGTGTTCGACCGGCTTATCCTGCCGCGCGTTCCGCGCGCTGCACGCTGGCTCAACCGTACCCGCCCGGCCTGAGAGACAGTGGCCGGGCGGGCGGTAGTCCCGCCGGTGGTTAAAGAGGGAAACAACACCGGCGGGGTGCCGCGCGGGACCGGGTAAAACCCGCGCGACGGGGGTCGGTTCAGGGCATCAGGACGGTGTCGACGACGTGGATCACGCCGTTCTTCTGTGCGACGTCGGCGATGGTGATGTTGGACGTCCCGCCCTTGGCATCGGTGACGATCCAGCCATTGCCGCGCATCGACAGCGTGATCTTCTCACCCTGAACGGTGGTCAGATCGAGCTTGCCGCCATTGGCCTTCGCCTTGGCGGCGATGTCGGCGGCCATCATCTTGCCGGGGACGACATGATAGGTCAGCACGGCGGTCAGCGTGCCCTTGTTCTCGGGCTTTAAGAGGGTGTCGACGGTGCCGGCGGGAAGCTTGGCGAATGCGGCGTTGGTCGGCGCGAACACCGTGAACGGTCCGGGCGACTTCAGCGTATCGACCAGGCCAGCGGCCTTCACCGCAGCGACCAGCGTGGTGTGATCCTTCGAGTTGACGGCGTTATCGACGATATCCTTGGTCGGATACATGGCGGCACCGCCGACCATCTTGGTCTGACCGGCAATTGCGACCGAACCGGTGGCCAGGGCGGCACCGGCAAGCGCCAGTGCGAAATGCGAGGTACGAAACTTCATAGATCCTCCTGCTTTCGTGGCAGTGCCCGACCCTGTGCTGGCCGGGTTGCGCAGGAGATACGGGCGCGGATGCGCGCCGGATGTCAGATGCCGAAAATTTTTCCTGCCGCGACGCGCGGACCGGTCGGCGCAGGGTGCGGCGCGGTCGCGCGCGGCTCCATCGTGATCGCCAGCGTCGCGCCGTCATGGATCATCGACCGATGCCCTTCGGCCACGACCAGCTCTGTATTGCCCGCCGGCTGGATCACCCCGAGCGAACGCGGGATGCCGTCTTCGGGAATGATCCACAGCTCCGGTACGCGCGGATCCTCGCCCATATCCTGCGCAACCAGCCGCAGTTGGGCCGTCGCCTGATCGTAGCGTGCGGCGACGAACGGCCCCTCCCCTTCGCCACGCAACTGCGCGACGATGGCGGGCTGCACCGCGACCTGGGTCGGCGCGGGAGCGACGGGCTCGGGGCGGGGGATAACGAGCATCACGGCGAGTGCGGCGGCGACCGCTCCGGCGGCGGCGGTGCCGAACTGCCAGCGGCGCAGCTGGCGACGCGGCACCAGATCAACCACCGGCGCGGGGGCGATGCCGTCGATCGCACGCTCGATCCGGTTCCACAGGTCATCCGGCGGCGTTTCGTCGGGTACGTCGAGCGCCATGCCCGCCAGCCGCTCGCGCCACGCCTCGACCTCTTCGGCGAACGCCGCGTCGGTCAGCAGGCGGCGGTTGGCGGCAGCGAGCGCATCGCCCTCCAGCACGCCCAGCGCCAGCTCGGCAGCAAGCAGTTCGCGCTCGTCGGGAAGGTCCATCGGGTCAACCATCGCCCAGGCACGCCTTCAACTGCAACAGGCCGCGGCGGATCCACGTCTTCATCGTGCCCAGCGGCACCCGGTCGCGCTCCGCCAGCTCGGCATAGGTCAGCCCACCGAAAAAGGCCGCCCGGATCGCGGACGAAGCGCGCGCCTCCAGCGCGTCGAGACAGGCGCGCATGCGGCCTTGCTCCTGCGCATCCTCGATCACGGCGTCGGCGGCGGGGCGGTCATCGGCGACCATCGCGGCGGAATCGATCGGCGCGACGGCCGCTGCCGGACGGGACCGCAACCGGTCGATTGCGCTGTTGCGGGCGATGGCGGCAAGCCAGGTGATCGGGCTGGCGCGTTCAGGGTCAAACCGCCCCGCACGCTGCCACACCTTCACATAGACTTCCTGCACCACGTCCTCTGCTTCCTCCCGGTCCCCACAGATACGCAGGCAAATGCCGAAAAGCTTCGCGCTGGTCAGATTATAGACTTCTGCCAGCGCGGCGCGATCGCCCCGACCCACCGAAATGAGGGCGTCGGCCAACCGCTTGCGCGCGAGACTTGCGGAGGGCGATGACGGCGTCACGGCGCGAACCCTAACGCACCCGGCGTCGTGCGCAAGCTGCCGTGATCAGCCAAGGCCAAGTTCATCGGCCACCGCGTCGAGATCGGCGCCCGCCGGAACCAGCAGCCATTCGCGGCTCGCCGCACCATTGACCATGGTCACTGCGCCACGCGGGCAGACGCCGAGGCATTTGACGTCGACGATCCCCGCCGCCGCCTTGCGCCCCTTCTTCAGATGGAGATGCTTGCGCAGCGCCTTGCCCAGCGGAGCCTTGCCCTTCGGCCCGAACCCGCCGTCAAGTTTCTTCGAGCATTTGGCGCAGACGAGGACGGCGTTCGCCCAGTTCGACCGGACCCGCGTCTTCAATCCGGCCGCCATTGCCGCCGCTCTTCGGCGGTGCGCAGGACTTCATAGGCCGCCTGAATCGCCTGAAAGCGCTTGGCCGCCTCGGCATCGCCGGGGCGGATATCCGGGTGGTTCGACTTGGCCAGCCGCCGCCACGCCGTGCGCACGTCCTCAAAGCTCGCGTCCGGCTCTAGCTCGAGCACGTCGAGCGCGCGCATTTCGTCGCGTGAGCGGGTGCCGTCACCGGGGCCAGCCCAGGCATTATGCTTGCTTTCGGCATAGCCGTTCGCGGTGCGCCGCTCATCGGCCTCGCGTTTGGCCGCCTCTTCGGCGGTCAGCCCTTCGAAGTAGTTCCAGTTGCGATTGTACTCGCCGGCATGTTCTTCGCAGAAATACCAGCGTTCCGGGCTGTTGGGCGATTTGGGCGCGGGGCGATCGCCGGGCTTGTCGCAACCCTCACGGTCGCACAGGCGCACTTTCACCGCCTCGCGCTCGGCGCCATAGGCGCGCCAGCGGGGGAAGCCCCAATCCATCGATCGTGAAGAACGCGCCATTACTGGCCAGATAGGACGCGATTGTGACGAACGCCACCCCGCCCGGTGTTTTCCCCATCCGGCTTGACGCCCCGCCCGCCCCCCGATAAAGGCCCCGCTTCCGCTCGCGCGGCCCCTTCGTCTAGCGGTCTAGGACGTCGCCCTCTCACGGCGAAAACACGGGTTCGAGTCCCGTAGGGGTCACCAGGCCGCTTCCCAGAGCATCCAGAACGGCCTTTTTCTGCGGCTCTTGTGGTATAATCATCCCAATGGGTCGGTGAAAAGCCACTCCATACCAACAATCTGATGGTATATCTGATGGCACGACGCGGGTCGCTTCGATGGAAATGCCATCATGGCGTTTTCGGTTGTGGCGATCAAAGCCGCCAGGAGTCGCGACAAGGCGTACAAGCTTAGTGACAGCGACGGGCTTTACCTGCTCGTGACGCCTGCGGGCGGGCGCTACTGGCGAATGAACTACCGACATCTGGGAAAGCAGAAGCCCCTGGTGTTTCGCGTATGGCCGGAGAACAAGACCAACGCCGCCCTGCGCCGCGTGGTCTATGTTCAAAACCAGATAGTCGGACACGGCTTCCGAGCGATGGCTGCGACCCTGCTCAATGAAATGGGCCTGTGGTATGCTGACGCGATCGAGCGGCAGCTTGCGCACTGCGATGGCAACGCAGTTCGCCGCGCTTATACCCGCGGCGAGTATTGGGATGACCGGGTGCGCATGTGACGCGAGTCAGACGGATGGGAGGAAGTTGTCGTCGGCTTTGTCATAGCTGGTAGCGACAGCGCGGAAATGTTTGAGTTTGTTGAAGAAGCTTCCGAAGGGGGGCACCAGCGCCAACATTTTCAATCGGCAAGCAGCTTCCGCAGATCGGGTCTCGCGGCGAGCACCTTGATGCTTTCCGGGTCGGTGCGGACCGCGCCGACGGTTTCACGCTCCCTGAAAAACCAGATCAGGTGCTTGATCATGGTTTGCGCGCGCACGCCCGAACAGGTGAACTTGTCATAGACATGCGATCCATCGCGATGCGCCGCAGTGTCGGCGACGAACAGGATCTGGCTCGGATGCGCGGTCGCCGTGTTGATGTCGCGCAACGCCTGCTCGAGCGTGATTGTGCCCACATTGTTGAACCAGTCCTTCACGGCTCCCGCCATGGTCGGGGCCTGCTGGATCAGGTCCTTGATCCGTTGGACCTGGACCGGGATCATAAAATTCTTGATAGTGGCTTCGTCGGCCGGTGCTAGCGGCGCGACCTCCCACGCCTTACAGCGCTGCAGATAGCCCTCCCACAGGCTATGCGCGGCCATCCGCGTCTCGATCGTATCCGGAACGGTGGCGAAATCCCCGCGATAGAGCGCCAGGAAGAGCGTCGGGAAATCAAATTCCTCAACCGGATAGAGCTCACCCAGCTTGGCGAGCAGTCGCTGCTCCGCGCGGAGGTCACCCCCCTTATATGCAAAGCGCAGCAACTCGAGCACACGGTCGAACTCGGCGGTACCGACCTCGTGGGGCTTGTCGTCGAGATCCAGCGCCAGGAAGTAGGCTGCGCTCGGATAGCGCGGCGCGAGCTTTTCGAGCAAGCGCAGATAGTGCTCGCGGCGCTGCCGGACATCGTGGAGCCGAGCGACGACATAATCGAGCTGGTCGGCCAGCGCCTGGTCCCGCTCGTTGGCGGCGAAATTCGAGCAGGCGGCAATCATCTCGTCGACGAACGCGGGCTCGTCTACCGCCAGCGTCTCCAGCTCGGTTCGATGTTCTCCCGGCACGGTGCCAGGGCGCCTGGGATCGTCGGGGTCGGAATTCTCGAGGCACATCGCGGTGGTCCAGGCGGCATCCTCGGGCGGATCGCGCGGTTCCGGCGCCGGCTCGGCCTGATTGACCGTCGTCGCGGCAGGCAGCAGCGCAAGGGCGACGACCGTGGCCGACACCAGGCAAAGCGCCGCCAGCGCAAGCGAAATCCTGTCGAAACGCATCCGTTTTAGCCGAGTTCAGACCTGGGATTGCCTACTGCCCTCAAGATAAATAGCATAGCAGCGATTGTTCGGGGGACAATTCATCATGGCATTTTGTCGTCCTTGCGTCCGGGACGTTGCGCAGGAAACGCCGCCCTCGCCCGAAACCTGCGCACGTTGAGGGGAAGTCAAGGCGACATGCCGGATCTGCTTCAACTTCCCTGGCCGGCCTATGCCGCAGCGGCGGTGTTCATCGTCTCGCTCGGGGCGCTCGGCCTGCGCCTGTTCTTCCAGAACAGGAGCCGCGCCGGGAGGTCGGCCGACGCGGCTGCGCACAAGCGCCCGCGCCCAACCCCGGTCGACGGCTTCGGCGACGCGCTGGCCATCCTGCGTGGCGACGGCGACGCACCTTCGCACGCGGTCACCGCCGAGCGGCGGGCGCTTGTGATCGGGCGATGGGCGCCGGGATGCGACATCCTCGTGCGCGATGCCGGCGGCGAGCTCCGCCACGCGCGCGTCGAGTTGCTCCACGGCGCCAACCTGACGGTCGAGGATCTCGGCAGCCGCAGCGGCACCTGGCTCGACGGCGAGCGGATCGAACAATTCAAGCCCCAGCCGCTTTGGCCGGGGGCGACGATCGACGTTCACGGCGCGCGCTGGCGCGTCGAGATGCGACCCCCGTCACGTGAACACGAAGGGAGATGATCCGGATGGTGCACCGCACTTTTCTGATTGGACGCAGCTCCGACTGCGAGTTGGAGATCCGGGGACATCCGGAAGTCTCGCGGCGCCATGCCGAGCTCACCATTGCAGACGGGAAGGAAATGCTGCTGATCGACCGTAAGTCGAAGGGCGGTACCTGGGTGCAGCGCGAAGGCGCATGGGTGGCGGTGCGGCAGGACCTGATCGACGATGCGACTCGGATCCGCTTCGCCGGCTTCGAGATCACCGGCGCGCAGCTGCGGCGCGCCGCGCTGGCCGACGAGGCACCCCGTCCGCGCCAACCCGCACCCGGGCCCGCGCCGACACCGGGCGGAGACCTTCTGATCCGGCGCAACCCGGAGACCGGCGAAGTCCTGTACGGATAGGAGGAAGCATGTTCTGCGTGCCACAACGCATCCTGCTGTTCCCGGTCGCCGCCCTGCTCGCGGCGGCGCTGGCGCTGCCGGCGCAGGCTCAGGTTGGCGGCGGCGGCAAGCCGCCGCGCGAGACGCGCGAAAAGGCAAGGGTCGAACGCCAGAAGCAGCGCGAACGCGCGGCGATGGAGCGGCGTGCGCGCGAGAAGCTGGAGAACAAGCGCCGACAGGAAATCGCGAAGCGCGAGCGCAAGCTGGAGAACAAGCGCACCACGCCGGCCCTGCGCCGCGCCGAATATGCCCGCCGCGCCGCCGAGCACCAAAACTATCGCCCGACGCCGCGCGCAGTTCAATATGCCCGCTACCTGCACCAGAATCAGGGCAAGGCGCACCCGAACTATTCCAGCCAGGCCTATAGCAACACACCGCGTCCCGGGTACCAGCGGCTACCCGAACGCGGCCAGTATCGCGAATATCAGATGATCCAGGGCTCCCGTTGGCACGACAAGGGCGCGGAACGGATCGTGCGCGACTCGCGGAGCGGGCGGACATGGTATACGCGCGACCATTATCGCTCCTTTGTGGAGATTCGCTGATGCGGCGCCTTCTCGGACTGGCCCTGCTGGTGATGGCGTGCGGCGCCGTGGCGGCCGACGCCCGGTCCGCTCAGGACCCGGCCAATGGATCGGCCGCGGAGATCGAGCGCCGACTGAGCAGCATCGAGGATGCATTGCGAGATTCGCAGCGGGACGCCCGCGCCGCGGAATTCCGCGCCGAGCGCTCGCGCCGCGAAGCCGCGCGCAGGGCGGCGGAGGTGAACCGCCTTGCCAGCGAGGCGGCCTCGGCGCGGGCCGAGGCAGAGCGGCAGGCGCGCGAATCCAAGCAGCGGGCGGATCGCGACGCCGAGATCGCCCGGCGCACCGCGGAGGAGCGGAAGCGGCTGGTCCAGTCGGCGGCGGAGCTGAAGGCGGAAATCGACCGTCGCGCCGCGCGCGAGCGGCTGACCTGGTTGAGGATCGGCGGCGGCGTGCTGGTGGCCGCGATTGCCACGCTGGCGATCGCCCTACGGCTCCGCCGCCGCAGGGCATTGACGCAACCGGTGGCGAATTGCGTACTGGAGGGCGAAGAAAGCGACCTGCTCTTGCCCGGCGCGCAGCTGCCGGCCGCGCTGGGCGGCGTGGTGCTGGGGCGCAACCCCGCCAAAGCGACCGCAGTGCTGTCGAAGGGCGATGTCGGCCGCGAGCATGCGCGTTTCGAATATCGGGACGGGAGCTATTTCGTCGAGCACCTGGGATCGGAGAACGGGACCTTCCTCAACGGCGTCCCGCTCGAGAGCCATGCGCCGGCGGCGCTGGCCAGCGGGGACCGGCTGACCTTCTCCGTTCACCAGTTCCAGTTCCGAATCCTCAAATAACATGCGCGGCGGGCTGATCACGGCGCTCGTCGCCCTTGCATGGTGGGGAACCGCGGCACACGCTAACCCGAAGCGCGAGCAGCTGCGCGGCGTCGTCCTGATCAACGCCCTCAGCGCCAGCAACACCAACCAGAGCGTGGTCGGATCGGGCTTCGTTGTGGCGCCGGGCAAGGTCGTGACCAACGCGCATGTCGTCCTGGAGGCCGGCTACGACCGCTATCTCGTGGTCGCCCCGCCAAACACCGCCTATCCTGCCCGGCTGCTTTGGAGCGACACCGAGGCGGATCTCGCCCTGCTCGACGTCCCCGGGCTGCCCAACCCCGCGATCGCGCTGGCGTCGGCCGCACCCGAACAGGGCGATCCGGTCTGGGCTGCAGGTTTCCCGGGCGTCTCGCTGCAATGGCAGCAGGGAAACGACACCGTGGTGATGGCGCTGACGACGGGGATCGTCTCGTCGGAATATCCGATGCAGCTCGGCCAGGGCGGCGGCAAGGTCGATACGATCATCCACAGCGCCGCGATCTCGCAAGGCAATAGCGGCGGCCCGCTGCTCAACACCTGCGGGCAGGTGGTGGGCGTCAACACCGCCCTCCCCACCAAGGCCGAGGCGATCTACATCGCCTCGGCGAGCCAGGTGCTCCGCGCGCGCCTGATGCAGGCTTCGCTGGGCGTGACGCTCGAAACCGGCCCCGCTTGCGGTCCGACGCCATCGCCCACGCCCACGCCCACGCCCACGCCCACGCCGACACTGACGCCGTCCGGAACGCCGACTGCCACCCCTTCCCCCGCGCCCGCGCCCGCGCCCGCGCCTTCCGCAAACCTCGGCGAGATGCTTCCCTATGCGGGCGGGCTCGCGGTCGCGTTGCTGGGCGCGGTCGCCGCCGTCGCCGCTTTCCGCGCGCGCGGGCGTTCTGACAAGCCCTCGGCCGGCGGCAGTTCGGTCGGCCCCACCCCCACCTCGCCGCTCCCGGGATCGCTGCGGACGCTCGTGCTGACTCCAGTCGGCGGCGGGACGAGCGTGAGGGTGCCGACCGCCGATCTCGGGCGCCGCGCCGGCGTGGTGCTAGGCCGCGCGCGCCGTTTCGTCGACCATTGTATCGACGATCCTACGCTCTCACGGCGACACTTGCGGCTGCGGGCCAGCGACGGCGGGGTCGTTGCGGAGGATCTCGGGTCGAGCAACGGCAGTGCGGTCGAAGGTGTATCGCTCAAGCCATTCGAGCCCGTCGAGCTAAGAAGAGGCAATCGCATCCGCCTCGCTCAGAAAGAATTTAGCGTGTCATTCGAACAATCCGACAGTTGATATTGACGAATCACGACCAGACAGATGAGTTTGCAACTGAACATGAGGGGGAATCATGGGACGGATATTGAACGAGGGCGGCGGAGACGATGCGGATCCGGTCGGCGAAACCGAGCATCTCTTTGGCCCCAATGACAAGCCCGATGCCGAGGCCCCGACCTGGAAGCCGACGGTGGCGCATCCCCATGGCCGGCGGAAATGGGAATCGGACGAGGATCCCGACTCGGCAAGTGGCGAGGATCCCGATGCGACCATCCGCGGCGACCCGACACGCAAACATCCGCAACCGGTCGGCTGGCTGGTGGTTGTCGAGGGGCCCGGCATTGGCAGCGTGCTCACGATCCGTCCGGGAATGAACGTCATCGCTCGCGGGCCCGAAGCCAATCTCCGGCTCAACTTCGGCGACAAGCGTGTGTCCAACAAGGATCATGTGCGGCTGGAATATGATGCTAAAGACCGCAAATTCTATCTAATCCCCGGCACTGGCGACAGCGCGGAGCACAATGGCCAGAAGGTACGCCAGCCGCACGAGCTCTCCGCTGGCGACACGCTGATCGTCGGCGGGACGAGCTTGCGCTTCATGCCGTTCTGCGACACGGCGTTCGACTGGACCGACCTCTGATGGCCCGAAGGACCGGGCCTCCCCCACCGCCATATTTCATCGGTCAGATTCTCGGCGCTCGGAAACGGCAGGAGGATTCCTACGGAGTCAGCCTGCGCAAGGGCACCTCCCTGCCCAACCTCGTCGTCGTCGCCGACGGGATGGGCGGGCACGCTGGCGGCGATGTCGCCAGCGGCATTGCCGTGCGGACCTTCGTCGCAAGCTATGAGCGCCAGACCACGGGCACCACGCGCGACCGGCTGCGCACCGCGCTGGAAGAAGCGAGCCACGCGATCTCCGACGCGATCGTCGCCGATCCGGCGCTGGAGGGTATGGGAACGACCCTGATCGCGGTCGCCAAAGGCAGCGACGGGCTCCACTGGATCAGCGTCGGCGATTCGCCCCTGTGGCGCTTCGCGGACAATCGGCTGACTCGGCTGTCCGAGGATCACTCGATGCGCGCGCTGTTCGCCGAGATGGCGGAGCGCGGCGAAATGACCGCCGAGGAGGCGCAGAACCATCCGCATCGGAACCAGCTGCGCTCGGCGCTGGGCGAAGGTGTCCCGGAGCTCGTCGACGCTTCCTCCGCGCCGCTCGCGCTGGCGCCGGACGACTGGCTGATTGCGGCCACCGACGGCATTGAGACACTCGACGAAGGCGAGATGACGAGCATCCTGCGATCAGCCGCCAGCACGGAAGCCGCGGGCCGCGCCATGCTCGACGCCATAGTCAGGGCAAATCGGCCCCGGCAGGACAACACGACGATTTGCCTATGGCAGCCGGGTCGAACCGACGCAGCCGCCGCCCGCAATAGCGGCGGACGCGGGAAGCGGCTTCTTGGCGGAGTGATGCTGCTCGCCCTCGTTGCCGCAGCGGTGGCGGGTTGGCTCTTCTACGACAAGCTTCGCGACATGTGGTTCCCGGCCCTGTTTCCCAACGACACTGAGAATGCCACCGCAGCGCCCGACAACGGCGTCGCTACAGTCGCCCCGCCGCCCCCGGTGGCCAACCAAACCGTGCCCGCGCCGCCGGAGAAGCAAGAGGAGGAGGAGGAGGCGGGTCAAGCGGAGGGGGGTGTGTCGGTCCGTAACGTGTCAGCTCCGGGCAACGTCCAAGCAGACGGAACGGAACCCATAACTGGCGATCCGACCGGCAATTCGACACAGCCTCCCACCGCGGAGACAACACCCCCTCCGGCTGAGAATCAATCCGAAGGCCAAACCGGAGAGAACGAATGACGCGGCTCAAGGCGAAGGACCGGATCGGCGCCTATGAGATCGACGGGCATCTTGGCCAGGGCCAGTTCGGCATCACCTATCGTACCCATCATGTGAGGTTTCCGGACCGCGTCCGCGCGATCAAGGAACTGTTCCCACGCAACCTAGTCGAGCGCGCGCGTGGCGAAGACACGGTCCAACCCTCCGACGACGATTCCGCCGGAATATTTCTCCTCAACCTAGAGGAGTTCAACGACGAGGCCGATCGCGTCGCCGACTTCCATGACCATTACCGTCAGGCTCACGGAAGCGCGCACCCCAACGTCGTCGAGGTGCTCGACTATTTCAAGCAGAACGGCACCGCCTATATGGTGATGGAACTGATCGAGGGAAAGACGCTGCGCGCGTTCGTCGGCGAGCCGCCGCGCTCGCCGACCGACACGCGCCATTTCGCTCCGCTGACCACCGAGACGTTGGCTCCGATCCTGATTCCCCTGCTCAACGCCCTAGTCGCGCTCCATGAGGCGGAACCGCAGCTGATCCACCGAGACATCAAGCCCGGTAACATCCTGCTGCGCGACGGAACGCTCAGCCCCGTGCTGATCGACTTCGGCGCAGCGCGCCATGTCATCGGCGAGCGCACTAACACGCTCACTGCGATCCTCACTCAGGGCTATGCTCCCTACGAGCAATACACCCATGTGAGCCCCAATTTTCCGAAACAGGGGCCGCCCACCGACATCTATGCCCTGGGCGGCGTGGCCCATTATGCCCTAACCGGGCGAGCGCCGCCCGACGGCCTGCTTCGGTTCACCGGCAAAGCCAACTACGAGCCGCTGGCGGGACGCGTCGCAGGTCCCGCGCCGTTTCTCGAAGCCATCGATCGGGCGCTGGAGGTCGAGCCATCTGCCCGGTTCCAATCGGCGCGCGATTGGCTTGCAGCGATCGGGGAAGAGGCAGGCGGTGCCCGGGGCAGGACGCGTCCTTCCTCGCCTCCGCCTCCGCCTCCCCCCCCACCGCCCCCGCCGCCCCCGCCGCCCCCACCGCCCCCACCGCCCGCGAAGAATCGATCCGGCATCGGTCTCAGCATCGCGATCGCGATCTTCGTCGTGATTATGGTGTTGCTCATCCTCGCCAGGCCAACGGCTCAGCAGATTTCGACGGACGATGCCGGCACCGAGAATACGGCCGATGCGCTGGAAACTGCCGCTGATAACGTCACCGCTATTGATAATGCTTCCGTGACGGCGGATGTGATGGGTAACGTCGCAACTCCCCCGGTGATCGCGAGCCAGCTCGGCATCGACAGCCGCTGTTCGATGACCCACAAGGTCTGGGTCCGCTGGTACGACGAAAACAACGAACTAATGATCGAATATTGGACCTTCAATGGACCAACAAAGAACACACTGACCTTCCTAGATTCCGGCAGATTTCGCCGGGTTCTCTTCTCGAACTCCCCCCTATACTATTATGGGAAAATCTTTGGCTCCACCCATGGATGGTTTGGGGACGGCAGCGAAAATATGTACCCCGCCCCCGAACTTGGCAAGGTCAGCTGGCGAGTTCTAGAACCCTATTACGAGAACGGCGTCTATTATCTTTCGATAAACTGCGAGAGCGCGGAAGCGCTAGACGCATCGGAGATGACCGCCGACAACGCAATGTAGACGAAACGGAATCGCATGATGGCATCCACGCATTCGCCTTCGACGCCGCCTGCCGGCCGGATCCCCGGGATCGTCGCGATCGTGCTGGCGGGGCTGCTGACCGTCCTGTCCTATGCCGGCATCGCGCTCGCGCTGTTCGTCCAGGGCAGCATGCTAGCATACCCCCGGGAGGGGGGCGGCGCGATCGGCATGATGTTCGAGATACTGGCGACGGGCCTATTGATCGCCGGCTTCTTCTTCCTTGTCGGAATGCCGTTCTTCCTCGCCTATTGTGGCCTGATGGAGCAAAGGCCGCGGCGATGGACGCGTCGGCACGGGCTGCTGTTCCTCGCCGGCTTTCCTGCCCTAGTCGGCTGGTTCTTCTTCTTTGCCTATCTCATCCTCCCGCACTTCATGGGCGGCTTCAAGACGCTGAGCAACATGGAGAAGTTCTCCAGATGGCTCGATGCGCTGGGCGGCTTCGGCTGGGTGGTCGGCGCTTTCTTCGTGCTCGCCGCATGGCTGATATATGTGTTCTCGATCATCGAGACCGCGAAGGCGTTCCGGGCGCTGTGGCATGCCCCCAAGCGCCAGGCGATATTGCGGCGCATGCCGGGATGGATGCACCCATGAGGCCGCTCGTGCCGCTGATGGCCATCGCGCTCGTCGCAGGCCTCACCACCACCGCGGCCGTCCACTCCGCGCCTGCGGCGCGCGCGCTCCCTGCCAATGCGCTGCGGAACGGGGACCTAATCTTTCGGACCGGGTTCGGCATCGAGACCCGCATGCTGAGCATCGTCGGCAATGGCTATTCGCATGTGGGGGTGATCTACCGGAGCGGCGGCGCGTGGCAGGTGGTGCACGCGCTTCCCGGCGGGCCGCACGGCGCCGTGCAGACCGAACCAGTCGAAGACTTCATCCGCTTCGCCCGCAACGGCGACTATCGCGTCATGCGCGTGCGATGGCACGGCGCAGACGCGCGGGCGCGTTTCGACCGGGCCGTGCGCCGCTCGGTTGAGGCGCTGCGCGGCCGGAAACTACTTTACGATTTCGCCTTCGACCTCGGCGAGCCTTCGCGGATTTACTGCACGGAGCTTGCCTGGCGAGTCTTGCGCGCGGCGGGCGTCGACCTGCTGCCGGACGCGGCGTCCCATCCCCGCAAGGCCGTCTTGCCATACGAGCTGACTCGGGCGGTGGCGATGGATCGCGTACGTTGAAGATCCGATCGCGCGAAATCAATATCGTCAGCATGTCGGCGCTCGACATGTTCTGCTCCGCGCTGGGCGCGTTCATGTTCCTCGCGATCCTCTTCTCGCTGTTCGCCCCGAACCTAGGCCCCAAGGCGGAGGAGGTCGCCGCGATCAAGCGCGAGAACCAGACGCTCAAGGAACAGCTCAGCAAGGCCGAAACCGAGCGCGACGCCGCGATCGAAGAGCTCAAGCGCGGCCTGCAGCAGCGGGCGACCGACATCGCCATCGTGATCGACACGACCGCATCGATGCAGCAGCCCATCGGCCGCCTCAAGGAGGAGATACGCAGCCTTTCAATGATCCTGAACAAGCTGACGGACCAGGCGCGCATCGCGATCGTCGAATATAAGGACTATTGCATGGGCAGCGCGGCGGTCCGCGTCCAGCCGCTCACGCTGATCGACGCGAATGGCCTCCAGCAGCTCCAGTCGTTCGCCAACTCGCTCGAGGCCGGCGTCCCGTGCACCAACGAGGAAGCGGAGGAGCAGGTCCTGGGCGGTCTGATCGCGGCGCGCGGGCTCGACTGGAAGGCGAACCCGGACAACCGCTTCATCGTCGTGATCGGCGACAACCCCCCGCGCAGCGCCGACGAGATCGCCCAGGCCTTCGCGTTCGCGACCGCGTGGGGGGGCAGCGGCGCGCGCCTCTCGGCGTTCGTCGAGGGCGACTCCGCCACCACCATGAGCTTCTACTCCGAACTCGCGCAGCGGGGGAACGGCAAGGTGCCCGCACCCGGCTCCTCGTTCGCGCTTTCGCTGCTGATCGCGATGGCTGAATGACTCGCACCGCACGTCAAAAGGGGGAAGGATGAGCAGCAACATCGAAGCCGCAAAGCGAAAGCCGCCCACGCAGACTCTCTTTCGCCTCGGCGGCCTGGCGCTCGGCATCGCGATCGTCGCTGCAGGCGCGCTGTTGCCGAAGGGCAGCTGGCTCGCGATCCTCCTGTTCGACTACCGAGACGGGGCGGTTCCGCCGTTCCCGGTGACGATCAGCTGCCTCGAATGGCTGGTGTTCGGCATCGGTTGCGGCGAGCTTGCCGGGCGCTATCTGCACGCGCGCGCGGAGCGGAAACAGCTTGGCCGCAGCCTGCTCCCCGAGCGCGACGACGCGATGATCGATCCACGCGCTCTGCCCGGGATCGCGCGCAGCATCCGGGCGACCGGCCGGGACCATTATCTCCAGCGCCTGCTGCTCCGCGTGATCTGGCAGTTCCAGGGCACGCGTTCGATCGGGCTCGCCGCAGAGATCATGGATTCGACGCTCGAACTCCAGCAGCACGAGCTCGACCTCGGCTACAATCTCTCGCGCTACCTCACCTGGCTGCTGCCGACGGTCGGCTTCATCGGCACGGTCTGGGGCCTCTCGCGCGGCCTGGCGGGAATGAAGGGCATGAATCCGCAGGATCCGGAACAGTTCCAGAAGATGCTCGAAGTGACGATCGGCGACCTGAGCCTCGCTTTCAATACCACCTTCATCGCACTCGTGCTCGCCTCGGTACTCGTGCTGGCGCTACAGCTGATCCAGGAATTCGAAGAGCGGACGCTCAATGAAGTCGGGCAATATGCGATCGATCATCTCCTGAACAAATTGTACGCGGAAGATAAATGAAACACACCACGCGCATGCGACTCGACCGCGGTCGAGAAGCCTGCCCGGATTCATTGTCCCCGATGTGACGTCGTCATGCTCGTTTGTCGGGGCGTACTCGATGCTCTTTCACGAGGTAAGGAACGGCCCCGCAGCGATTGACGTGCAAGCTATCATTGACGCTCCCGACGTAGCCGTTCTGCCGTGGCTTGCCCGGCGCGATGTAGTGCCGCTCGATCTGCCGGTCCTGCGCCCAGCGCAGGATCGCCAGGATCGTCAGATCGATCCCGCTGTCGCTGACGATCACCAGCGGCCGGCCACGCACCGTGATGATCGCATCGGGTTGGTACGCAACACCAGCGCCCAACAGTGACGTGTCCACCACCAGCGCCAGACTCTTGCATGCAAAGTCGTCGACGACGGCGAGGAGGTAACGGACCCCGACGGCGGTCCTCGCGGATTTACTCATCTATAGCGGCACGGGTAGCTCACCGCCTTCAAGCCGATGAACTCGCTGCGGCGATCACCTACCGTCCCGCTTTCGCAGCGCTCTTTTCGGCAAGTGCCTCGATCATTTCACGCGGCAGATCGTGCACCAGAATTTTCGCGTCGGCCAGAATGGACGGCGCCTTGTCGTCCGTGAGGGCCTCGGCCGGGATGGCGACCGACCCTAGGCCCTCGACCATCTCCCATCGTGGCCCGAAGCGGTAGACCGCATAATACATGATCCGTGCCCAGAATCCGCCGACCCCGCGGCACAGCATCGCATCGTAGAACATCCGGTGGACGTCGCGCCATGGGCGCACATGATGGTCGCAATAGTAATCGTGAACCACCGAAGCCTCGAGGTAGAGTCCCTCGAATGGCCCACCAATCACGGACCAGAACGGCCTGGGGATCGAGGCGCCATCAAGTCTGGCATCCGCCGGTACCGGCCATTCGGACTCGTCGGGCTGGAAATAGCTTAGCGGCGAGAGCAGCTGGGCCGAGCGGCGCTCGTCCTGATCGGTGTTGAATGCCACTTGCAGCGGCAAGCCAACGAAGCGGCCGTGCTGGCGCGGAGGTCCTTCCGTCACGACTTCGGCCGGGGCCATCGCGATGATTGCCTCCATTACCGAGTCCAGCGCGGCGGTTTCGCTGCCATCGCGCACGGCGTCATACTGGTCGGCCGCTATCAGTTCCGGCGCGAAATCGAGGCTGTCCAGCTCCGCCTGCAAGTCCGATAGCCTGACCATATGCCGCTGCCAGGTCGCCGGCACCGCGAACTCCATCGGCGTCTGCGAGACGTCCTGATTGAGCACGAAGGCGAAGCTCTTGAGCGCGTTCCCGGCGCGCGCGACAACGACCTTCCAATATTTCTGCGGAATACGGACCTTGACGCCGCCGAAATCATCGACCCCGGTGAATTCGGGATCAGCCGCGTGCAGCACAGGCCCGGCGAACAGGCAGTATTTCTCGGCCTTTGCCTGCTTTAGCACCAGATCCTCGAGCGCGCCCCAATTGTCCTTCCGGTTCGAACGGTTGAACCCGGCGGTCTGCGGCGAGCAATTGGTGACGAAATAGGTATCACCATTGGCACGGCGCACTTCGGAGAAGCTCCCGCCCCACGCCACATCCTCGCGTCGGACGATATGGCCCTTGTCGAACGCCTTGCGATCTTTGGTGAAGAAACGGTCGGGCAGCTGCTCGATGCCGCGGATGCGCGGGTCGGTGAACCACTTCTCGACATCGCCTTCGTCCAGCCCGCTCAGGCCGGCACGCGTATATTTGTGGCCGGGCTCCGGCTCCTTCGCCACTGCCCGCGCATCCACGTTCGACGCGGCGAAGAGTGCCAAGCGCCGGCCAGCGTTCATCACGATCGAGAAGTTATAATATTTCAGCTCGTTCGACCCATCGGCCAGCTGCGCGCATTCGTTCGGGCGGCGCGGCACGGGCATGGGCACGGCGATGCCCAGGAAGCCGGGATCATAGCCCTCACGCGGCAGCTCGATCGGATCGTGGAAGGGTTCGACCATCTTCTCGGTCAGCGCACCACCGCCCACCGCCGCCGTCGCGCCCGCAATGCTCGCACCGGTCACGCCGATGGAAAGCTCGATTTCCACCGGCACCGTCAGCCTTATGGTCTTGCCTTGTTCCGCCATCACCGCCTGCCCTCTTTGCGCCGTGCCGAATTCATTCCCGACCGACGATGTTGCGGCCCAAAAGATGTCCCACGGCCCGCTGCTCGCTTCCGCTCCCGGCGCGAACTTCAAGCCGGCGTCGATCATCCGCGGATCGCGCGCCAGATCGACTGCCGGCACCGCGAAGTTGCTGTCCTTGTAGATCCCCGCAAAGTGCAGCCCGACGACTTGGCCACCGTCGGCCTCGACCACTACCGAACCGGAATTGCCAGCCAGTGTGGAGCTGTCATGGGTCCCGGCATCGACCAGCTTGCCATAGCTGTCGATCTTGCGGCGCCCGTTATACAGGCCCGGCTGCAGCCGCTTGACGTTGTAGACGCCGTGAAACACTTGATTCTGTACGCTGGCATCGTTGCGCGGGTCGAACGCGGGATAGCCGATCACGGCGATACGTCGCGGCTTGGCGGGATCCGGCTCATAGGTCGCGAACGTCAACGGCTCGCGATCTTCAAGGCCTTCAACGCGCAGCAGCGCCAGATCCCAATAGGGGTGGATCATCACGATATCGCGTACCGCGAACGGCGTGCCGCCGGACGATTGGCCATGTTCGCGCACGAAATCGACCGCCGCACCCAGCTGGTCCTGAAAACGCAGGTTGCGCACGCCAATGCCGGCCGCGAACAGCGATGCGACGTGGCGGTTGGTCATCACCAGATCCCGCGCGACGACGAAGCCGGTTCCTCCGAACGGCAGGCTCGGATTCCCGATCAGTTCGATCCGCCCGACCGACGGAATCGCCCGGCAGAAATTGGCGTGCGCGGGCGTGCCCGCGACATAGTCGGTCCATGCCGGGTGATCGATCGCATAGTCGTTGCCGGTCACGAACACCGCAGGGCGCAAGTCGGGAATGATGATCGCCTCGGTGACGAAGGTCTCGCGCGGGCTAAGCTCGTCGGTGACGAGCAGCTTGCGCGCAACCGCCTCCACCTCATCGCGTGAAAAGCCTTCGGGTACCGACTTCGGGACCAACTCTTCCACCGAAGGACCCACAGCCTCGGCCAGTTCCCCCGCCGATGCCAGGCCCGCGGCCTCAGTCCGGTGCCCTCCGCCCGGCGCGGCCTTCGCTAGCAGTGTGCGGGCAAAGCGGGCGGCGGGCAGCCCCTTGTCATTGGCCATCGTGATCCTCCTCGCGGGGGCAGCTACTTCAACGCTGGTAAAGCCAAACTTCAATCGTCCCGGTTTTCACCCGTTCGGCGATTGGCGTGTCGACCAGGGGGAACAGGGTTCTGTCCACCGGCACGCGTTCGTTGCCAAGCCAGCGTAGCAAGATGCCGGCCACCTCGCTCGCCGCCTGCTTATCCTGCTCGTAATAGTAGCGAACGTCGAAGGGCAGTCCGGGGTCGACCTGCACGATCCTGTCGAGCTTCTGCTCGTACAGGGCCGGAAAGCCGCGGTCCGCCAACGCCTTCCGGAGTTCGGCCATGCGCAGGTCCGCTGCCCTGAAGCGCTGGACATACACGACCGGGATCACCCGTACCTCGGCCCAATATTGCTCCACGCCATCAACCGTCACCGACGTCGTCTTTTTCAATTCTACGATCACGTCGCTCGACACCTGGCCGATCCGGTCTCCGGCGATATTCTCGCCATTGTCTTCTGGCCCGCGTTGACGAATCTTGAGGTTGGCGCGGGTCCGCACTTTCATCCCGCCCTTGAAGCCGGCCGGATCCGCCAGCGTGCCGTTTTCAAGCGTCACCTGCGGAAGCGCAGTGGAACCGAGCCAGATCCAGCCCGTGGAACCTTGCGCCGTATCGGATTTGCCGGACTGCGGCTGATCGGAGACGATGACCTCTTCCGAAGCCTCGTTCTGCGTGGCCTGGAATTCAGCCGCTATGGACGTGCCCGGGGGCGATGGCCGGCGCGAGGTGAGGAGGACAGTTAAGGTGCCGACACCAATAAGCGCAACAGCGAAGATCACCCCGGCTGCCCACGCAATTGCGCGCGCGCGCGTGCGGCGGCGGTAGGCAGCAGCGGCATATTCCTTCAACGAATCGTCATGCTCGGCCAACTTGGCGACCACATCGACCGCCGGCCCCTGGGGCAATTCGGAGAAGCTCTTGGTCTCCGTCCACGCCTGCGCGCTGCTTCGTACCCGATCCAGATCGCTAAGGACCTTCGCCGCCTGGAGCTGCCACTCGGCAAGCCTCTGCCAAGCCTGCGGAAGTGCTTCGTGCCCCAGATCATAGCCCGGCTCCAGCACATCGGTGGGCAATCGACTGAGCACACCCGCCTCGGCGAACGGCTCCAGCGCCGCGATTTCCGGGGGCGAGAGCGGAGCGTTGCGCTGCAGGAGAGAGAGGAAGGCGCCGCGCGCCGCGTCGCGCGCCGAATCGTCGGGCAGCGCGACATAGCATTCCTCGGCCTTGGCCGCGGCAGCGACGGCAGTTGCCTCATCATAGGGCGCAAGCAGTTTGGCCGCGGGCAACTCCTGCCGGACCATTGTCTGCTCGTTCGGAGAATAGCGAGCCGCCAGCGCCGCAAGATCGGATTGGCGGAGCGCCCAAAAATCCAAAACGCTCTGGGAAAGATCGCGCCGGCTGCCTTCGGGCATATGGGCGCCAGACGCGACCAGCCGGGCCTCATAGACGGCAATGTCGTCCCGCAGTTGAGCGAGACTGTCGATCGCACCGGCAGGCGGTGTATCGACTGTACTGATCGCGGCCTCTATCTCGCGTACCCGCTCGACCAGCTTGATATGCGCCTGCTCGCCCTCCACCGGCGATGCGAATGGCTCAGCCTGATTTTCCTCGAAGGCAACCCGGTACATTTCGCGGTCCTTACAATTGCGCCAGCAGATTGGTCATTTCGCGCAGCTGGTTGCAGATTTGCTTCATGCGGACGTCCACCCCGTAGAACACCGTGCGCGCCTGGATCACGAAGTCGACGAACGCCTTCGTCGCCTCTTTCTCAGGAGCGCCTTGGATGGGCACAGGGCAAATTTGCAGAAAGGCTTCACGCAGCCGCTTGACTGGATCGAAGCGTTCACTTGGCCCCTGACTCGACAGGGTCTCAATGGCGGAATGGACTGCGTCCCAGTCCAGGTTGAACGAGGCGTAGACGCTCGGCCCCAGATGCAGGAAACCGAACCAGTTTTCGAGCGCGCCGAGGCGCATGTCCAGCAGCTGCCATTCGCTGTGCTGGGTCCCGATGACGCTAAGGTCCTGGATGATTGTCGTCAGCGAACTGGCGAGGCGGCTTGCGTTCGCGTTCAGCGCGTCGTCGGACGAATTTTGAGCGATGATGGTAAGGCTTGCGACCAGCTCAGAAAGATCGAGACCTTCCTGGTAACTGTCCATCTTGCCCGCATAAACCGGCATGGCCGCCTTTACGATGTCACGAACCTTTGCGATCACGGACTTCAGGCCGTCCGCATCGCCCGCGGCAAGCGCCGTGTCGGCGGCGGCGGCGGCCGAGAGCAGGGCGTCGGTCGTCTGCTGTGCGACAGCTCGCAGCGTTTCATTGGTCGAAAGAAAGCCGAACTCACCGGGTAGAGCCTCGCTCTTATCTCTCAGTTCCCGATGCTTGTCCTCCACCATCTGCCGGGCGTAATCGGGACTGCTCGACAATGCCGCCACGCTCGCGGACCACATTGGCAGCGTATAAAGCTGGATATGATGTAGAGCGTCATGCATCCGCTTGCTCACCATCAGATTGGTAGCTCTGCGGTTCATTCCCGGCATTGATCCACGCAGGATCTGCACGGCCGCGCCGACGGCCGGGTTGATCAGCGCTTCAGCGCGTGCGCCCGGGATCAGCGCTGCGGTGGTTACACCCGTTGCCGGTGCCGGGCGGGGAATGGCATTGACCCTGTCCGCCAGGTTTCGGAAAAATCCTGCAGTCTCTGGCCGGGTAGCGTTGACCTTGTTCGCTGCGTTGATCAGCCACATTGCCAGGAAATAGATGTCGCCTTCGATCGGATCGATATAGCCGTTCAGGCGGTCGATTTCGATCTTCAGGGCGTCACCCGGCGCGGCGTCTGAAAAGGTGGCAGCTTTGACGGCCGCGTCAAATCCCAGGAAAAGCGCATCACGCGGAGGTGGCGCAAGTCCGGCCTCGATCGCCCGTTCGCAAAGGGTTGTAAGCGCGTTGAAATCGAGCAGCTTTGTCATCGCCTCAGACCACCTTCGCGCCGATGGCGGCCCACAGCGCAGGCTGTTTGGTCTTCAGGTCGGCCATGATCGCCGGCATGACCGTGCCGATGTTGATCCACGCCGTCTGCTTGCCCTGGAAGGTGAAGTTCCCCAGCTGCGCGGTCGTCGCCTTGTGGAGCGCCAGCGCGCGCCACTGATCGTCGCACACCGGCGAACCGGATGACCCACCTTTGGTATCGGTGAAATAGGCAAGGTCGTCGCCCTGGACCACGGCTACCAGATTGTCGCGGATGCCATATTGGCGCGGCTCGCCTGCGGGATGCTGAATGATGTTCGCGGCCAGCGGATCGGTGCCACTGATCGTCGGCAGTGTGGAGGCGAGCGGGAAGACGCTGCGCGGTTCTGGCTGGGTCAGTTCGATGACGGCATAATCGAGCGCCGCATTGCCGTGCGCCAGCCGCGCCGCAAGCGCCATATGGGTCATCGCTCCGGGCGCGATAAGATCGAACTCGATACGCATATTGGCGACCTGCAGATCGATGTCGGCCTGACCGGGTGGCGCCTCGCCATCCTGCCGCGCCGTGACGACATGCCAGTTGGTGATCAGATGCCTCGCGCCGATCAGCCACGCCGTGCCGTAGACCCCGTCCGGATTGCCGGAAGGGAGGAGGCGTTGGTTGCCGTCCTGATACGCATAGACCGTCAGCCGCGCGACCGATTGGGCGCGCTCGGCCGCCAGCTTGAAGAAGCTGTCGGGCAGCAGATCGTTGCGGAACAGGACGAGTTGGGGAATGGTCAGCGCCGTCAGGGCGGCGGCGACTGACGGCGCCGGTGTAACGGGCCCGTTCTGCGCGGCGGCGCGCTCCGCGGCGAGGAGCGCCTTCGCGTTGAAGTATTTGGCGTCCGCCGGCCTTGTCGCCGCAGTGGTCGAATGGGCGTTGCCCAGCCACATCACCATCGGGATTTCACCGCCGACAGGCTGGTCCAGGTCGTTGAGCTGCCCGAGATCAGCTCTCAGCGCATCGGCGGGATTGCTTTGCCCCCATCCGGAAAGTGCTGCGACAAACCCGGGCGGGAACGCGAACAACAGGCTTTCGCGGCGTGCGGCGAGCCCTGCCTGGATCGCGCGCTGCACGATTTCATTCAGTTCGCCAAAGGTGAACAATCCCATTCACACCCCCACCGAAACCGCGCGCCGTTGGGCACACGGCCCATGCATCAAGCCAGCATCGCCTCGGTTTCCAGCATTGCCGGTGCGTCGGGTCCGCCCGGCGCTTCGATCGCGCCGATGGCCCCAGCCTCTGCCACCCGCGATCCCGCATCGACCAGCTTCATCGTGCGGTACTTGCCGTTGTCGAAGATCAGCTGCACCGTCTGGAAGCCGAACACCAGTGGCACCGAGCCCTGATACGTGACCACCGAATTGTCTGAAGAGGCCGAGGTGACCTTCAGGTTGCCGCCAATTGCATTCTGGATCACCGGCATATCGAGCCCCAGCGAGTGGTTCTGGCTGTCCTTGGCGGCCACCGTCAGGTTCGCCGACTTGAGCGTGCTGGTGACGACGAACACCTTATCCGCCTCCAGCATCTGCGCGACCGCGCGCGCGAAGCTGTTGATCTTGGCGGAGGCGAGGAACGCGTCAATCTGGGCAAGCTGAGTACTGTTTTCCAGCGTCGAGCCAAACTCGAACTGCACCGATCGCGCCTGCTTGTATGCGAAATTAACACCGATTTGCGATCCACCCAACGCAGCGATCAGACCTCCGAGGATATTGAGCCCGATGTCGAGCCCGATATCAGCGGACTTCGTGCCCTGGATATTGGGGCCCGGGCGGTCGGCGCTGATGGGCGGCGGCGGCGGACCATCCGGGTCGGGCACGAAAACTGAGAGAAGGTCGCCCAGCCGCTGCAGCGTCTTGCCGTTTGCGACCAGCAACTGAGTCGGCGCCATATCGATCCGCGGTAGGCGAACAACGTTATAGCCCTTTGACTTTATTGCGGAAAGCGTCGGGTCCTTGCAGTTTGGAATGATACCCATGGCCATCACCTCACAATATTGCAGCCTAAGCGTAGCACTCAACTGTTTGTACGGAAATATTCTTTAGTAAGGGGAATCATCAAGATTGGAGAGAATCAACCCTGCTACCAAGTAACATCTTTCATTATTATGCTGCGAATTTGCCGTGTGACAGTTTCCATCAATGCGCAAAGGCGTCGGGCAATGATGCAGAGTGGGCAGCCGTTCGGAAACTTTGCGGGTTTCGCTAATGCAGATGGTCTGCAACGGCAGTTTACGTCACTTAGCGCCGCGCAACGCACGGCGACTGCGGTTTTGTACGGTGCCAGAAACGCTGCTTCTGTCTTTGGGATCGTCTCAAACGGCGCAGATACATCCAACAAGCCTGATGATATCTGGGACGGAATCAATGCTGCGTTTGCAGTATTTTACTAATAAATCAAATAGATAGTGCCATTTTGAGCTGCCACGGGATCTCCATCCTTTAGGAAAATCGAGAAACCTCTCTTTCTCCGTCGTGCGCGTGAGCTTGATCTCAATGAAAATCGCGTGATCGCGGCAGTATCCGAACGTCGCGCGGATGGCGGCTCTGGACCGGGCGCGCGACTTCATCGGGGCGGCACAGCGCTGGCTGCGGCGCTTCGTCGGCGAGGGTGCGGAGCAGGTCGGTCCGGTCGAACACGCGCGACGCCATCAGGTGGACTACGCCCTCCTTGCTGCGCTGAACTTCGCCCTCAACCACCATCAGGCGCGCGCTCATCACGGCGCGGCGGTTGATTTCAAACAGGCGCGCCCAAAGCAGGACGTTGGTCACGCCGGTCTCATCCTCGATCGTGATGAAGATGGCATTGCCCTTGCCCGGGCGCTGGCGGATCAGCACGACACCGCCGGTACGCACGCGGCGCCCCGCTTTTGCCGCGCTGGTTTCGGCGCAGCTCAGCACCCCTTCCGCCTTCAACACTGGGCGCAGGAAGGTCATCGGATGGTCTTTCAGCGACAGGCGGATCGTCTGGTAATCCGCCGCTACTTCTTCACTTTGCGGCATGGCGGGCAGGTCGATCGCCGGTTCGGTCCCAAGCTCGCGCGCGCATGCGGCGGCGAACAGCGGGAGCTCGCCCGACGGGGTGCGCCGCGCCTCCCACAATGCATCGCGCCGCGACAGGCCGAGCGATCCATAGGCATCGGCATCGGCCAGCAGCCGCAGCGCGCGCGCGGGCAGATCGGCGCGACGTGCCAGCGGCTCGATCGCGTCGAACCGCCCCGCCGCGCGCGTCGCCACCAGCGCATCGGCCCAATCGACGCGAAACCCGTCGATCTGGCGCAAGCCCAGCCGCAGCGCCAACGCCCCCGCCGCATCGCGCTCCAGGCTATTGTCCCAGCCGCTGTGGTTCACGTCGATCGCGCGCACCTCCACCCCATGTTCGCGCGCATCGCGCACGATCTGCGCCGGGGCGTAAAAGCCCATCGGCTGCGAATTGAGCAAGGCGCAGGCGAAGGCAGCCGGATGATGGCATTTGATCCACGACGACACATAGACCAGCCGCGCGAAGGACAGCGCATGGCTTTCGGGAAAGCCGTAGCTGCCGAACCCCTTGATCTGGTTGTAGCAACGCTGGGCGAAGTCCGCCGTATAGCCCTTGGCGACCATGCCATCGATCATCTTCGCTTCGAACAGCCCGATCGTGCCGACATTGCGGAACGTGGCCATTGCCCGGCGCAGCTGGTTCGCTTCCGACGGGGTGAAGCCCGCCGCGACGATCGCCAGCTTCATCGCCTGTTCCTGAAAGATCGGCACGCCATAGGTTTTGCCGAGCAGGGTGCGCAGCTCATCGGGATCATGCGGCGGTTTGGGCGAGGGGAACTCTGCCCGCTCCTCCCCGCAGCGCCGCCGCAGATAGGGGTGGACCATATCCCCCTCGATCGGCCCGGGCCGCACGATCGCGACCTGCACGGTCAGGTCATAGAGATTGCGGGGTTTGAGGCGCGGGAGCATGTTCATCTGCGCCCGACTTTCGACCTGAAACACCCCGACGCTGTCGCCGCGCTGGAGCATCGCATAGACGGCGGGATCTTCGGACTGGAGATCGACCTCCAGCGTGTGATCTCCCTCCCCCTGCGCACGGATCAGGTCGAACGCCTTGCGGATACAGGTCAGCATGCCGAGCGCGAGCACATCGACCTTCATGATCGACAGCGCGTCGATATCGTCCTTGTCCCATTCGATGAAGGTGCGCCCCTCCATCGCGCCATGGTGCAGCGGCACCGTTTCATCCAGCCGGTCCTGCGTCAGCACGAAGCCGCCGACATGCTGGGACAGATGGCGCGGGAACGGTGCGGCGAGCAATTGGCCGGCCAGGTCGATCAGGCGGCGGATTTCGGGCGCTTCCGGGTCGAACCCCGCCTCGCTGACCCGCTTGTCGGGCAGGTCGCGGCTGAAGCTGCCCCACACCGTGCTCACGATCCGCGCCGTGACATCCTCGCTCAGCCCCAGCGCCTTGCCGACCTCGCGCACCGCGCTGCGCGGGCGATAATGGATCACCGTGGCGGCGATGGCCGCGCGGTGGCGACCATAGCGGCGATAGATATACTGGATCACCTCCTCGCGCCGTTCATGTTCGAAATCGACGTCGATGTCGGGCGGCTCGTCGCGCTCCTCCGACACGAAGCGCGAGAAGAGCAGATCATATTCGGTCGGATCGACCGAGGTGACACCCAACAGAAAACACACGATCGAATTGGCCGCGCTGCCGCGCCCTTGACACAGGATCGGCGGCTGCTGACTACGCGCGAACTTCACCAGATCGTGGACGGTCAGAAAGTAAAAGGCATAGTTGCGCGCGCGGATCAGCGTGAATTCTTCGGCCAGCAACGCGGTGACCTTGTCCGGCAGGTCCGCGCCGTAGCGTGCTTTGGCCGCCTCGATCACGATATGCTCCAGCCAGTCCTGCGCGTCCCAGCCCTGTGGCACCGGTTCGTGCGGATAGTCGTAGCGCAGCTGATCGAGGTCGAAGCCGATCCGGTCGAGCAGCACCCCGGTTTGCGCGATCGCGTCGGGGCAGGTTGCGAACAGCCGTGCCATTTCCTCCGGCGATTTCAGATGCCGCTCGGCATTCGCCTCCAGCCGCCGCCCGGCCTGGGTGATCGTCACCCCGGCCTGGATGCAGGTCAATATGTCGTGGAGCGGGCGGCAATCCGGCGTGGCATAGAGCACATCCGCAGTCGCGATCAGCGGCACGCCCGCGGACGTCGCCAGCACCTGCAACGCCGCCAGCCGCCGCGCATCGTCGCCACGCCGCGCCATGCACGCGCCCAGCCACACCCGCCCCGGCGCGATCCGCGCGAGCCGGGTCAACAGCGGTTGCAACCCCGCAGGCTGGACCAACGCGAGCGGCGGGACCGGCGCGTCGCTGTCATGCGCGACCGGATCGCGATGCGCGCGCTGCGCCACCGCGCTCGACCCGGGCAGGACGATCAGCAGCAGATCGTCGTGAAACGCGATCAGATCCTCCAGCCGCAGGATGCAGTCACCCTTTTGCGCGCGCAGATTGCCGGTCGTCAGCAAGCGCGTCAGCCGCCCCCAACCGCGCCGGTTGGCGGGATAGGCAACGATGTCCGGCGTGCCGTCGACAAACACCAGCCGCGCGCCGGGAACGAACTTCAATGCTGGCGGTGGAAGGCCAGCGTCCTGCGCCGCCGTCCGCGCGTGACGCAGTGCCAGCTGGGCGCGGACGACGCCTGCCACCGTGTTGCGATCGGCAATGCCGATGCCGGTCAGGCCAAGCTCGATCGCGCACCCAATCAGGTCCGCCGGGTGCGACGCCCCGCGCAGGAACGAGAAATGCGACGCCGCGACCAGCTCGGCAAAGCCGGTCATGCAAATAGGCCGTGGACATACCAGAGCGGCGCGGGCCGCTCATCATTGAGACCGTGACGGAACAGCCACAAGCGCCGCCCGCGCATATCCTCTACCCGGTAATAGTCGCGGGTCAGGCCGGGATCGCCCGGCGCGCGGTGCCACCATTCGGCGGCGATCCGCTCCGGCCCCTCAAAGCGGGTCACTTCGTGCAATGTGCGTTGCCAGCGAAAGCTGCGCGGCGGGCCATCGGGTTCTTCGGCGATCACCTCGACCCGCTGGGGCGGATCGAACAAATGGATCGGTCGGCGCGGCGGTTCGCCCGGGGGCGGCGCGGGCCAGTCCTGCCGGTCGCTCGCGGTCGCGGGCAGCGCGAGCACCGCCTGTTCGGGAATGTGCGAGTCGCGCGGCACGAAGCGGCGGATGCGCCCGCTGCCCGCCCGCACGCTCAACCGGTCGATCAATGCCGAGACATCCTCGGCATGCACCGCCCCGCCCTCCAGTTCGAGCTGGGCAAAGTCGAGCGGCTCGGCGCGCGGCACCGACAAGCGGATCATGTCGAACCCGAACCCCGGATCGATCGGGTCGGCCAATGCGCCGATCCGCTCGGTAAACAGCCGCATGATCCGCGCCGGATCGCGCAACGGCTGTCCGCAATCGACCGCCAGATCGACGACATGCCCGTCGCTGCGAAACAGCCGCGCGGTAAAGCGCCGCCCGCCCTGACGACGCGCCTCCATCGCCTGCCCCGCTTCCGCCGCCAGTTCGCCGATGACGCGCAACGCATCGTCGGCGCGCGCAATCGGCTCGGCAAAGCGGCGTTCGAACTGCCAGGCGGGTGCAGTGTGGCGCGGCGCGATCGGCTTGCCCGACTTGCCCAGAATGCGCGCGAGCAGGTCGGGCAGCTCGGCCCCGAACCGCGCCGCCAGCGGCCCGGTCGGGCGCGAGACGAGGTCGTCGATGGTCTTGAGGCCCGCGCCGCGCAACGCCGCCTCGGTCTCGCCCTCCAGCTCCAGCGCCGCGACCGGCAGGCGCCGCAACGCCGCCGCCTCGCTGGCGGCCGGGGCGGTCTGAAACCGCGCGAGTGCCCGCGCACCCTCCGGCGTATCGGCCAGGGCATGGCGCAAATGCCCGGTCCAGCGCCGCATCCGCGCCTCGACCGCCTCCAGCAAGCCATATTCGCCGCCGAACAGATGCGCGCAGCCGGTGATGTCGAGCACCAGCCCGTCGGGCGGCTCGATCGCGACGCGCGGCGTGAACCGGTCGCAGGCATCGGCAATCCGCTCCAGCCACAGCAGGTCGGCGACCGGATCGGCGTCCGCTACCGCCAGGTCGGGCACCCGCGCCCGCGCATCGGCCAGCGTCAGGCCGGGGGCCAGCCCCAGCGCCATCGCTTCGGAGTCGCACGCGGTCAGCCGGATCGCGCCGCGCTGCCGCTCGACCACGACGCGCGGCGCGCTATCCCGTGCGGCGGAGTCCGGCGGCCCGGATCGTACCAGTCGATCGGTCGCCAGAAAGGGGAGGAACAACGCCAGATAGCGTCGCTGCGTCATGATCTTGATCCCGTAATTGGCCGTGTTCCCGATCCCATTCCACCCGCCAGATGCCACCAGCCGGTCGGCCGCGCTGGCGTTGCAATTCGACCGTCCAGGCCGGATGTCCCGGCGCATCTGCCGCCAACGGCACCGACGGGGCTGGCGCCACGCCGATCCGCGTCTGCGCCGCGCTGGGCGCAACGTCGCCGCCCACCCGCAGCAGCAGCGCAGTCACTCCCGACGCCTCTGCCAACAGCGCCAGTCGTCGGCTGGCAGTGAGGTCATAGGCGCGCGGATTGCCCCACAGTTCGATCACCACGCTGCCCAGCCCGGCACAGCGCACCGCGTCCACCGCCGCCCGCAGCACGGAAGCCGCATCGGGCAACACGCCCAGCAGCAACCGCGCCGGATCGATACCGATCGCGGCGATACCGGGTGCGTGCAGCTGGCCACAGCGCAATTCGGCATCGCGTTCGCGCAGCCAGATCATTTCGCCGCCCAGCCGATGCGCCAGCACACCGGCAAACCCCGCCCCGCTGCCCGCCGCCTCGCTCTCCGCCACCAGCTCATGCACCCGCGCACGCATGACGCCGCCCCCCAGCGCGCGATCGATCCGGTCATGCCCGGTCGGCACATGCCCCGCAGCCTCGCTCGCGGTCCGCCCACCGCGCTCGATCAACGCGATGCGCCGCTGAATCAAGGAGAGCGAATCGACACGCATATGTTCTTTATATGTTCTATTTTTCGGGCTGTATATGCAGTCAGTCCGGATTTGATGGCACCGGCCAACAACCTGTCCTAAACCGACCCGCAATAGCCTTTAGGAGACCAACGTGACCCTGCCCGACCTGATCATTCCGACCTATGTTCAAATGCTTGGCGCGCTGTCGGGATGGCTGGGCAAGGCGGATACACAGGGCAGCGGGGACGCAATCATGTCCGCGCGGCTCGCCCCCGACATGTTCCCGCTCGCGACCCAGATCCGCTTTGCCTGCGTTCAGGCGCAGGAGGGCGTGTACCGCCTGCGCGGCGAGGCATTCCCGCCCGCGGTCACCGAGCTGCTCGACGAAGGCCGCAACGCTGGCGAGCGCCCGGGCACGATCGCCGATGCCCGCGCGCGCATTGCCGAGACACTGGCGCTTCTGGAACAGGTCCGCGGCGGTATGCCCGCGGTCGATCCGGCGGCTCCGATCGCGCACGCGCTACCGCAAGGAATGGTGTTCGACCTGACGGCCGAGCAGTTCGTGCGCGATTGGGCGCTGCCGCAATTCTATTTCCACCTGATGACCGCCTATGCGATCCTGCGGGCACAGGGGGTTGAGCTGGGCAAGGTCGATTACGTCGCGCACATGTTCGCTCATCTGCGCCCCGGCACCGCGCCGGGAAGCTAAGCCGCGTCTACGGGATATAAAGAATTCTTTATATTAAGCTTGCCGAGCCCCATAAGCAGGCGTAAGGACCCACTCGGAACCTGGGGGCGACCCCATGTTTCATGATCGCGCCGGTGCCCCGAAAGGGGCTTAAACGGGAATGCGGTGCGGGCGGCCTTGGCCGTCCAAATCCGCAGCTGTCCCTGCAACTGTAAGCGGCGAGCGCGATGCACTTGTTCCCCGTTCGAGGGAACAGCCACTGGGCGACCGCCCGGGAAGGCCGTGCATCCCGCCCTGACCCGCGAGCCAGGAGACCTGCCGGCGCAGGGTCGCTCTTGCCTTGGTCCAGGGAATGGCCGCGGCACGGTCCTCCGTCTGAGCGACGAACCAAGCGGCGGGGGCCGCGTCGGTATCGTGCGTCAGGCGTTCATGCGCCCGGCTGACGCATGGCTACCGGCCGTTCGGACTGGACGGCAGGCCCCTGCCCTCGTTGTACGGCGCCGGGGGTCAGTTTTCCATGTTGAAGTTATTGTCCGTATCGACACTCGCCATCGCCGCGGCATCGCCCGCCTTTGCGCGCGAGACTGTTGTTGCCGAAGAATCCAGCGACACGGTGGTCGTCACCGCGTCGCGTTCGGGCGAAGCGGTTCCGGTCGATCAGGTCAGCGCGTCCGTCACCGTGATCGACGCTGAGGCGCTCGACCAGCGCCAGACGCGCAATCTGTCCGATGTGCTGCGCGACGTGCCGGGGGTTGCGGTCAACCGCCAGATCGGCGGGCTGACCCAGATCCGCATCCGCGGGACCGAGGGCAATCATGTCCTGACCCTGATCGACGGAATCGAAGTGTCGGACCCCTTCCAGGGCGAGTTCGACTATAGCGGCGTGCTGGCCGACAGCGCGGCGCGGGTCGAGGTGCTGCGTGGGCAGCAGTCCTCGCTGTACGGCTCTGACGCGATCGGTGGCGTGATCCACTACCTCACCTTGTCGGGCCGTGAGGCACCGGGGCTCAGCGCACGGATCGAAGGCGGTTCGTTCGGTACGGTGAGCGCCGCAGCGCGCGCGGCGGGTATATCGGGTGACTTCGATTATGCGCTGTCGGCGACCGGCTATCTGACCGACGGCACCCCCACCGCGCGCGGCGGCACCCGCAATATCGGATCGGAAAGCGGCGCGCTGAGCGGCAAGTTCAACTGGACCCCGAGCGACAGCCTGACGCTGACCGGCGTGCTGCGCTATGCGGTGACCGATGCCGATGCGAACAACAGCGACGGCAACCCCGCCAGCCCGACCTTTGGCTACACGATCGACAGCCCCGGCGTGCATTATCGCAATCGCGGCTTTTACGGCCTGCTCAGTGCGCAGTTCAGCGCGATGGACGGACGCTGGACGACCAGCCTGACGGGCCAGTTCGCCGATACCGAGCGGACGATGTTCCGCGCCAATGATGTCGTCGATTTCGGCAATGTCGGCACGCGCTACAAGGGCTCGCTGGTGTCCAGCCTGCGCTTCGGGAGCGACGCGGTCACCCATCGCGTTACGGGCGCGGTCGATGTCGAGCGCGAAGAGTTCCGCAACACCACGCCCGGCACCGGATCGCCGTTCGACGCCTTTACCGGCAAGCGCAGCACCGACAATATCGGGCTGGTCGCGCAATATGAGCTGACCGCGGGCGGCTTTGCGGCGGGGGCATCGGTGCGGCACGACGACAATAACCGCTTCGACGACGCGACCACTTGGCGCGTGCAGGGCAGCTATCGCCTGCCGACCGGCACGCGCGTGCGCGGGGCATATGGCACGGGCGTCAAGAACCCCGGCTATTACGAGCTCTACGGCTTTTCCGACGGCGTCTATATCGGCAACCCGAACCTGAAGCCGGAAAAGTCGGAAGGCTGGGAAGCCGGGATCGAGCAGAGCTTTGCCGACGAGTCCATCACGTTCGGCGCGACCTATTTCGATTCCACGCTGAAGGGCGAGATTTACACGACCTACCCCGCCCCGACTTTTGTCGCGACGCCGGCCAACCGCACGACGCTGTCGAAACAGCATGGCGTCGAGCTGTTCGCGAGCGCGCGGCCGATCCCGCAGCTGCGGTTCGATGCGAGCTACACGCATCTGAATGCCAAGGAGAACGGGGTCGAGGAAGTGCGCCGTCCGGGCGACATCGCCAGCGTCAACGCGACCTACACATCCAGCGACGAGCGGCTTTCGACCACGCTGACCGTGCGGCATAACGGGCGGATGACCGATGTCGCCTTCACCGACCCCAGCTATGTTCCGGTGCGGGTGTCGCTGAAGCCCTATACGCTGGTGAACTTCAACATCGCGTTCGACGTGGTGGAGAAGGTGCAGCTGTTCGGGCGCGTCGAGAACCTTTTCGACGTCGATTACGAAGAGGTGTTCAGCTTTGCGACGCCCGGCATCGGCGCGTTCGCCGGCGTGCGCGTCAAGCTGTGATGCGGCGCGCCGGCATCCTGCTGGCGATCGCGGCAATGGCGCTGCCGGTTTCGGCCGGCAGCGCTCCGCCGCCTGTGGCCACTGCGCAGGCCGCCAAGGCGCAGCCCGCACTGCCGATGCGGGTGATGTCGATCAACCAGTGCACCGACCAGCTGGTGCTGATGCTGTTGCCGCCCGAGCGGATCGCGTCGGTCACCTGGCTGTCGCGCGATCCGTTGCTGTCGCTGATGGCGGCGCGGGCGCGCGGCGTGGCGGCCAATCGCGGCGAGATCGAGGATGTGGTGCGGCAGCAGCCCGACCTGATCGTCGCCGACAGCTTTGGATCGGCGGCGACGCGGGCGGCACTGCGCCGTTTCGGCTTTCCGATGATCGAGGTGGCGCAACCGCAGAGCTTCGATGAGATCCGTGCGACCGTGCGCACGCTGGCCGTTCGGCTGGGGACGGTCGCGCGCGGCGAAGCGCTGATTGCGGGGATGGACGCGCGGCTGGCCGAGCTGGCGCGCCGCCCGCCCCTCAATTTGCGCGTCGCGTCGTGGAGCGGCGATGGCCTGTCGCGGGGCGAGGGCGCTTTGTACGACGCGGTGCTCGAC
Source organism: Sphingomonas bacterium (assembly GCA_030149245.1). Taxonomy (GTDB): domain Bacteria; phylum Pseudomonadota; class Alphaproteobacteria; order Sphingomonadales; family Sphingomonadaceae; genus Sphingomonas. The sequence goes on along the minus strand of JASBRX010000036.1, from coordinate 67,164 downwards.
GCGGCGGGTGCACGCAATGCGGCGAAGGAAGGCGTGGCGGGCACCGATGTCGAGGCGCTGCTGGCGCTGAACCCCGACATCCTGGTCGCGCCGGTCGGCGGCGTGGTCGGGCAGAGCCTGCGCGATCGGGTTGCGCGGCATCCGCTGGTGCGTAGGCGATGGGCCGGGCGGCAGGTCGCGGTCAGCCCGCGCGCCTATATTTGCGGTACGCCGCTGATCGCCAATGCGGCGGCCGCTCTGCGCGATCAGCTTGAGGCAGCGCGATGAGCGGGCGGCTGCTGATCCCGGTGCTGGTCGTGGTGACGATCCTGCTGGGCCTGATCTCGCTCGGCATCGGTACGCTGGGACTCGATTATGCCGGATGGCTGGGCGGCGAGACCAGCGGCACCGCGCGGCTGACTGGCGTGGTGATTACCGAAATCCGCCTGCCGCGCATGCTGCTCGGCGTGCTGACCGGCGCAATCCTCGGACTCTCCGGCGCGGTGCTTCAGGGGCTGTTGCGCAATCCGCTGGCCGAGCCGGGGCTGCTCGGCATTTCGGGCGGCGCGTCGCTGGGGGCGGTGATCGCGATCTACTACGGGCTGGCCGCAGTGGCCCCGCTCGCCGCGCCGCTGGCGGGGCTGGCCGGAGCGATTGCGGCGGGGTTTGCGGCGTTGCTGCTCGCGCGTGGCGGGGGGACGTTGGCGCTGATCCTCGCGGGCGCTGCCATTTCCAGCCTTGCCGGTGCGGGGATCAGCCTCTCGCTCAACCTCGCGCCCAATCCCTATGCTGCTTATGAGATCATGACCTGGCTGATGGGTTCGCTCGCCAATCGCGGGTGGGAGGAGATCCTGCTGGCCGCGCCGCTAATCGTGGTTGGGGGCGCTGCGCTGCTCGCCACGGCGCGGTCGCTCGACGCGCTGGCGCTGGGCGAGGTGCAGGCCGAGAGCCTGGGGGTCGATGTCGGGCGCACGCGGCTGCTCGCACTTGCCGGCACCGGGCTTGGGGTCGGCGCGGCGACGGCAGTCGTCGGGACGATCGGCTTTATTGGGCTGGTCGCGCCGCATCTGGTGCGGCCGTTCGTGGGGCATCGGCCGGGCGCGACATTGGTCCCGGCGGCGCTGGCGGGCGCGGCGTTGCTGACTGCAGCCGATATCGCGACGCGGCTGATCCGGCTCGACAGCCCGATCCATCTGGGCGTGTTCACTGCGCTGGTCGGGGCGCCCTTTTTCCTGTGGCTGGTGCTGCGGATGCGGAGCCGGACGCCATGACCGCGCTGACCCTTCAAGCGATCACGCTGAAGCGCGGCGGGCGGCTGGTGCTCGACGACGTATCCGCGACGTTCGCCGCGGGGCGGCTGACGGCGGTGATCGGCCCCAATGGCGCGGGCAAGTCGAGCATGCTGGAAGTCGCGGCGGGGCTGCTCAAGCCCGAAGGCGGGGACGTGCGGCTTGGTGATACCCCCCTGCCCACGCTGCGGCGGCAGGATCTGGCGCTGCGCCGCGCCTATCTGCCGCAGCGGGTTGGCGTCGATTGGCCGATCAGCGTGGAGCGGGTGGTTGCGCTGGGCCTGCTGCCCCAGCTTCCGGCGTTCGGCGGCCTGCCCGCGGCGTTGCTGCCCGCGATCGAGCGCGCGCTGGCGGAGTGCGACCTGTTGGCGCTGCGTGATCGCCCCGCGACCGACTTGTCCGGGGGCGAGCTGGCCCGCGTGCTGCTTGCCCGCGCCATCGTCGGCGATCCCGAATTGCTGATCGTCGACGAGCCCACCGCCGATCTCGACCCACGCCACGCGATCGACGCCGCCCGCCGCCTGCGCGCGCGCGCCGATGCCGGGCGGACGGTGGTGATGGCGATCCACGACATCGACCTTGCCTTTCGCTTTGCCGATGACGTGGTCGCGGTTCGCCAAGGGCACATCCTCGCCGCCGGGCCTGCACCGGAGGTGATGCGCGATCGCACGCTGTCCGAGCTGTACGACGTGCAGGTGCGGATCGTCCGTGACGAATATGGCCCGACGATCCGCTTTCTCGACTAACCCCGTATCGTCTGGACCAGCACCCAGATGCCGATGGCGAGGAACAGCAACGCCGCGACGATCCGCACGGTGCGCATCGGCACGCGCTTGACCAGTTCGTTGCCGAGATAGACCGCGGGGACGTTCGCCAGCATCATGCCGAGCGTCGTGCCCGCCGTGACCCAGCCGACCTCGGCAAAGCGTGCGCCGAGCGCGACGGTGGCGATCTGGGTCTTGTCGCCCATTTCGACCAGGAAGAAGGCGATGGTGGTGGTCAGGAACGGCCCGAAGCGCGCGGGTTTGTCCTCCAGATCGTCGATCTTGTCGGGCACGAGCGTCCATGCCGCCATAGCGATGAAGGAGGCCGCGACCAAATAGCGGAACCAGTCGCCTTGGAGCAGCGCCGCCGCCTGTTGCCCGACCAGCGCCGCGAGAAAATGGTTGGCGAGCGTGGCGACGAGGATGCCCGCGACGATCGGCAAGGGCCGCTTGAACCGCGTCGCCAGCAGGATCGCGAGCAATTGCGTCTTGTCGCCGATTTCGGCGAGCGCGACCACGGCGGTGGAGGTGAGAAAGGGTTCCAAGACAGTCTCCGGGCCGGGCGGATGCGAATTCCAACGACACCACGCCCCTCCGCCCAGCCCGGACGGAAAGCATGGCGCCATTGGTCTCGCCCGAACGCCGCGTGATGCGGCCGCTCCCTTCGCGCCATGGTCTCTCGACCAAGTATGTTGACGCGAAGGCCCGTCCGAAGACGGCTGGCTACTCCCCAGATGACTGTCGCGGCCCCTAGCGCATGCTGCGCCGCAGCGCAAGTTGCGTCGCCCCGCCCGCTCATGGCATACATACCGCAACCACGAAAAATGGAGAGGATCATGGCTACTGCCGCTGTTGCGCCCCGCACGATGTCCGATGCCGAATGGGAGGCGCGGCAGCAGCTTGCCGCCGCCTATCGCGTGTTCGATCACCTGGGCTGGTCGGAGATGATCTACAACCACATCACGCTGAAGGTACCGGGCGAGGATCACGCGTTCCTGATCAACCCGTTCGGGCTGCATTTCAGCGAGGTGAAGGCGTCGAACCTCGTCAAGATCGACATTGACGGCAACAAGCTCGACGACAGCCCCTATCCGGTCAACCGCGCCGGGTTCGTCCAGCATGCGGTGTTCCACCGGCATTTGCCCGATGTGCATTGCATCATGCATACGCATACGACGGCGGGGATGGCGGTTTCGAGCCTGGAAGGCGGGTTGCAGCCGATCAATTTCTACGCGTGCAATTTCGCGGGGCAGGTCGCCTATCATGATTTCGAGGGCGTGACGGTGCGCGACGAAGAGGGCGCGCGGCTGGTCGCGAACCTTGGCGACAAGCGCATGCTGTTGCTGCGCAACCATGGCATCGTCGCGATGGGGCGGACATTGCCCGAGGCGTTCATCAAGCATTGGTCGCTGCAGCGCGCGTGCGAGATCCAGCTGGCGACGCTGTCGATGGGCAAGCCGCTGACGGTGTCGCCCGAAGTGGTCGCGGTGCACCAGCGCGACCTGCATATGGCGCAGGTGCCTGGCGGGCCGGGCGCGGCGGATTTTGCGGCGATGGTGCGGCTGGTCGATCGGGTGGATACCAGCTGGCGGGAATAGGCGGCGTGTGTGTACATTCTCATTTCCGGCTGGTTTATGAGAATGTATTTTAGCCAAATGGGTTCTTGTAGGAAAGATGCAGGGCTGTAGCCCGCGGTTTTGCGAGGGTTTTTGGTGGTTGGGCGCGCGGTGTTTGGACCGATTGTTTGGCGTGGTGGGGTGATTCGGCGCTGGCGGGTTGAATCGGCGATGCGAACATGTCGCGGATGAACGCGCCGTGGGTGTCGGGTGGGGTGTGTCTCTTGCATTAGGGAATGTCGGCAGAGTGGATCGAGACGCGTGCCGTCGGCGCGAGAAGATCAAGCGACACCTAGTCACGCGCCCGAACCACCCCCGTCGCCCCGGCGCTGGCCGGGGCCGCTAGAAGGATAGGTGGGCGCGCAAAACTTGGCGGCCCCGGCCTGCGCCGGGGCGACGAGGTGGGTCGGGCCTGGGTAGAGGGGGTCGCTTGAGCCTCTGGCGGCCCCGGCCTGCGCCGGGGCGACGGTTATTTGGCCACCTTCACCAGCAGCACATCGACCTGAACCTGCGCGCCGGGCGTGGCGGTCAGGGTTTCGACCACGCCGTCGAACGGGGCGAGCAGGGCCTGTTCCATCTTCATGGCTTCGAGCACCAGCAGCTTTTGACCGGCGGTGACCGCCTGCCCTTCGCTGACCTCGACCGAGACGATGCGGCCGGGCATCGGTGCGAGGACTGCGCCGTCGCCTGCGGCGCCACTGGTTTGGGACGCGGCGGAGAGCGGGAACGAGAACCGATGCGCCGCAATGCCATCTTCGGCCTGAACCCAGACGCTATCGCCATCGATGTCATAGCGGCTGGGCTCGACCGGCCCCGTGGCATCCAGGTCGATCTCCATGGGCCTACCGTCCACGGCGAGGCGCACGGTGCGCTTTGCCGCCGCATTCAGACGGAAGCCGAACAGCGGATTCCACTGCGTGCCCGAGGACACCACCCATTCGCGGTTTCCTTTGCCGGAAAGCAGCGGCTGTTCGGCCAGCCCCTTATCCGGTGCGGCGAGCAGAAGCAGCGCGCCAGCCGAAAGCAGCTGCGCATCCGGCGCTTCGCGTTCGACGAGCGTATCGAGGTTGTGCTCGATCAGGCCGGTGTCGATCTCCGCGTCCACGAAGGCCTGCGATTCCAACAGACGCACCAAGAACTCCGCATTCGTCCGGACAGGCTGCACCCGGATGTTCTTGCAGGCTTCGGCGAGTTGCTCGCGCGCCGCATCGCGGTGGTGGCCAGTCGCGATCAGCTTGGCGATCATGGGATCGTAGTATCGGCTGACCGTCGCCCCTTCGGCGACGCCGGTATCGACACGGATGCCGTATGGCAGCGCGAAATAATCGAGTGAGCCGATGGACGGCAGGAATCCCTTCTCCGGGTCCTCGGCATAGAGCCGCGCCTCCATCGCCCAGCCCTCCATCGAAATTTCGAACTGCCGCTTGGGCAAGGGTTCGCCGCTGGCAACGCGCAGCTGCCATTCGACCAGATCGACGCCAGTAATCGCCTCGGTCACCGGGTGTTCGACCTGCAGCCGCGTGTTCATTTCCATGAACCAGATGCGGTCGGCGCGCAGGCCTTCGCTGGCGTCGGCGATGAATTCGATCGTGCCCGCGCCGACATAGTCGACCGCGCGCGCGGCCTTGACCGCCGCGTCGCACACGGCGGCGCGGGTTTCTGGGTCCATGCCGGGCGCGGGGGCTTCCTCGATCACCTTCTGGTGGCGGCGCTGGAGCGAGCAGTCGCGTTCGAACAGGTGGACGATGTTGCCATGGCTGTCGCCGAACACCTGCACCTCGATATGCCGGGGCGCGAGGATGTATTTTTCGAGCAGTACCTGATCGTTGCCGAACGACGACGCGGCCTCGCGCTGGCAGCTGGTGAGCGCGTCGGCGAAGTCGGCGGCGGCGTCGACGCGGCGCATCCCCTTGCCCCCGCCGCCCGCGACCGCCTTGATCAGCACGGGGTAGCCGATGCGGTCTGCTTCGGATTGCAGGCGATCGGGCGACTGGTCTTCGCCGAGATAGCCGGGCGTGACGGGGACGCGGGCGTCCTGCATCAGCTTCTTGGCCGCGTCTTTGAGGCCCATGGCGCGGATGCTGGCTGGGTTGGGGCCGACCCAGATCAGGCCGGCGGCCTGCACCGCTTCGGCAAACTCGGCATTTTCGGAGAGGAAGCCGTAGCCGGGGTGGATCGCCTGTGCGCCGGTCTGCTTGGCTGCGGCGATGATGCGCTCGCCGACCAGGTAGGATTCGCGTGCCGGGGATGCGCCGATGTGCACCGCCTCATCCGCGCTGCGGACGTGGAGCGCGTTGGCGTCGGCGTCGGAATAGACCGCGACGGTGCGAATGCCGAGCCTTCGCGCGGTGCGGATGATGCGACAGGCGATCTCGCCGCGGTTCGCGATGAGGAGGGAGGTGATCATGGGGTTTCCTCAATAGGCGCAGCGCGGTGCGGACGGGTTTCCGACCCCTGCGGCGTCGGCCCCTCCACCAGCCTGCGGCTGGTCCTCCTCCCCTGCGGTGCAGGGGAGGAATGGAAAATTCCTCCCCCAGCTTGCTGGGGGAGGGGGGCGCAGCTGCGAGCAGCGATGTGCCGGGGGCACATCGCCGCAGCGAAGCCGGCTTGCAAAGCAAGCCGTGGGCGAAGCATGGTGGAGGGGCGCGCGAAGCGCGAAAGGGCGGTCACATGCTGAAAGGCAATGGCAAGTCGTACCGCCGCGCGAAACAGGCGCGCCGGGAGCTGACGCTGCCCGAAGGGCTGCTGTGGCGCGAGTTGCGTGGGCGCGACGGCGACAAGTGGCGCAAGCAGCATCCGGCGGGGCCGTATATTCTCGACTTTTACTGCGACCGCGCCAAGCTGTGCGTCGAGGTGGACGGGGAGGCGCATGAATATGGCGACCGGCCCGAGCGGGATGCGCGGCGGGATGCTTGGCTGGCGGCGCAAGGGGTTGCGACGCTGCGGATTCCGGCGGGCGAAGTGCTGGGCAATCTGAGTGGCGTCCTGACCCACATTCATCGCGTTACCGATGAGAGGTGCAATTCCTCCCCCAACGGGGGAGGTGGCAGCGCGCAGCGCTGACGGAGGGGCCGCCCCGAAGAGGGCGGTACGCGGCAGCAGCGTTTCCGCCGTCTGCGCGGCGGCCCCTCCACCACCGCTTCGCGGCGGTCCCCCTCCCCCAGCAAGCTGGGGGAGGAATTGAGAAAACCCAACCCGCAGGAGCCTCATCGGGGACACGTATATCGAAAAGGGTCGCCCCTGCCGCCTCGGCCGTTCCTTACGATCTGACCTTCACTTACCAGATAGCGGCACGCACCATTGACCCTTTGTTGATAGCCATCGCCACCGAAGATCTCTTGCGCGATCTCCAGTTCAGTCAGGCCCGGCACTCGCTTGATCAAGTCGAGCACCTGATCGTCGATTTTCATCTCCGTCCCCCTCACATCCGGAACACGCCGAAGCGTGTCCCCTCCTCTACCGGCGCGTTCAGCGTCGCCGCGAACGCCAGTCCCAGCACGTCGCGGGTCTGGGCCGGGTCGATGATGCCGTCGTCCCACAACCGCGCCGTCGCGTGCCAGGGGTTGCCCTGGGCTTCGTAATCTTCGCGGATCGGTTGTTTGAAGGCTTCAGCCTCCTCCGGCGTCCAGCTCGCCGCGTCGCGATGCACCGTCGCCAGCACGCTTGCCGCCTGTTCGCCGCCCATCACGCTGATGCGGCTGTTGGGCCAGCTGAACAGGAAGCGGGGGCTGTAAGCGCGGCCGCACATGCCGTAGTTTCCGGCGCCGAACGACCCGCCGATCAGGACGGTGATCTTGGGCACGCTGGCGGTCGCCACCGCGGTCACCAGCTTGGCGCCGTGCTTGGCGATACCCTCCGCCTCGTACTTTCCGCCAACCATGAAGCCGCTGATATTCTGGAGGAACAGCAGCGGGATGCGGCGCTGGCAGGCGAGTTCGATGAAATGCGCGCCCTTGACCGCGCTTTCGCTGAACAGCACGCCATTATTGGCGAGGATCGCGACCGGGATGCCCCAGATATGGGCGAAGCCGCAGACGAGGGTGGTTCCGTACAGCGCCTTGAACTCGTGGAATTCGCTGCCGTCGACCAGCCGCGCGATGACTTCGTGGACGTCATAGGGCGCACGGACGTCGGTCGGGACGATGCCGTACAGGTCTTCGGCGTCGAACTTGGGCGGGCGCGGGTCGAGCAGCGCGATGTCGGGTTTGCGGTCGGCGGGGAGGTGGCTGACGATGTCGCGGACGATGGTCAGCGCGTGTTCGTCATTGTCGGCGACATGATCGACCACGCCCGATTTGCGCCCGTGCAAGTCGCCGCCGCCGAGATCCTCGGCACTGATTTCCTCGCCCGTCGCGGCCTTCACCAGCGGCGGGCCCGCGAGGAAGATCGTGCCCTGTTCGCGCACGATCACGCTTTCGTCGGACATGGCGGGAACGTATGCGCCGCCCGCGGTGCAGCTGCCCATGACGCAGGCGATCTGGGGGATGCCCTTGGCGCTCATGTTCGCCTGGTTGAAGAAGATGCGGCCGAAATGGTCGCGGTCGGGGAACACCTCGGCCTGATGCGCCAGGTTCGCGCCGCCGCTGTCGACGAGGTAGATGCAGGGCAGCCGGTTGGCCTCGGCAATCTCCTGCGCGCGCAGATGCTTCTTGACCGTCATCGGGTAATAGGTGCCGCCCTTTACCGTCGCATCGTTGCAGACGATCATGCAGGTGCGGCCCGAGACCTTGCCGATGCCGGCGATCATGCCCGCGCCCGGCACCTCGCCGTCATACATGTCGCACGCGGCGAGCTGGCCGATTTCGAGGAAGGGTGCGCCGGGGTCGAGCAGGCGCTCGACGCGCTCGCGCGGGAGCAGCTTGCCGCGCGCGGTGTGGCGCTCGCGGGACTTTGCGTTGCCGCCCAGCGCGGCCTGCGCGACATCGGCGCGCAGCTTCTCCGCCAGCGCGCGGTTGTGCGCGGCCTTGGTGCGGAAACCTTGGTCTTCGGCGTTGACGAGCGATTTCAGGACGGGCCCGCTCATCTTGCGCCCCCGGCGGCAAGCGCGCAGAGCGGGGCGAAGGGAGTTTTCATGGCGACGATCCTGCTGCTGATTGCGTCCAATGTGTTCATGACGATCGCCTGGTACTGGCATCTCGGCAAAGGCGGGCTGGAGAAGCCGTTGCTGACGGTGATCCTGCTGTCCTGGCTGATCGCCGGGGTCGAATATTGCTTTGCGGTGCCAGCGAACCGGGTCGGTTTTCTGGCCGGGTGGACGCCGGGGCAGCTCAAGATCGCGCAGGAGGCGATTGCGCTGACCGTGTTCGGGGTGTTCATGGTCGCGGTGCTGGGCGAGGCGCTGCACTGGCGCCATTTCGCCGCGTTTGCGTGCATCATGGCGGGGGTCGCGTTTCTGTTCGTCGGCAAGTGAGTCACAGCCAGCGGTCCTGCATCCATGCGTCGGCGGCGGCGCGGATGCGGTCGGGATAGTCGGGCAGGTCGTTGCCGACGAGCGGGAGGCCGAAGTTGGCGATGACCTGGGCGACGCCAGCGGTGTCGAGGTCGATCCCGGCGGCGCGGGCGTGGCGGGCGATTTCCAGCTCCTGCCCCCAGAAATAGACGTTGGCGGCGGCGACATTGGCCTGCATCTGCCGCACTTCTTCGACCCGGCCGTCGCTGACCAGCCAGAGCCAGATATCGGGCATGAGCAGCTCGACCGGGGCGTCAGGCCGCCACTCGAGTGCGTCGCCCTGGACGACGCGAATCTTGTCCCCCGCCCCGCCGGGCAGCCGCGCGAACAGGTCGAGATCGGCGTGGAGCGCGATCACGTCGGGGTCGCGTTCGACCACCGTGACCCGTGTCACGCTGTCGCGCATCGCGGTGACTGCTGCGACCCAGCCCATGCCGAGGCCGAAGATTGCGACATGGCCGCTGGCGTAATGGACGCCGATCGCCTGGCTTTCGATCTCGAGCGGGGTGATCGACATCCAGGTGTCGCCATCGCGGGTGAGTGCGCGGACATTGGGCACCAGCGCGGGCGGGCTCCAATAGCCGCGCGTCAGTACCATCGCCGGCGCGCTTAGCGACCAGCGACCGCTGTCGAGCGGGCGGTAGAGGTCCTCGAACAGCTCCGTGCCGAGGTCGAGCAGCGGGTGGGCGGCGGCGATCATTCGCCTCCACCATTGGGCGGGGCGTAGAACACCCCTGCCCCCGGCCCGAGCGGCAGGTCGAGCGCGACCCAGGCGATCACCATCGAGATGCCGAGCGTCATGAAGGCGAGCGCATAGGGGAGCATCAGCGCGAGCAGCGACCCGACGCCGAACGTGCCGTCCCAGCGGCGCGCAAAGGCGAGGATCAGCGGGAAATAGCTCATCAACGGGGTCATGATGTTGGTGTAGCTGTCGCCCATGCGGTAGGCCGCCGTGGTCATTTCCGGGCTGATGCCGAGCAGCATGAACATCGGTACCACGACCGGGGCGAGCGCGCTCCACTTGGCGCTGGCCGAGCCGATGAACAGGTCGAGGAAGGACGACAGCAGCAGCACGCTGACCAGCAGGATCGGCGCGGGGAGCGCGAAGGTCTGCAGCGCCTCCGCCCCGTTGATCGCGATGATCGGGCCGACATTGGACCAGTTGAACATCGCCACGAAATGCGCGGCGAAGAACACGAACACGATGTACGGCGCGAGGCTGGCAATGCCTTCGCGCATCATGCGGGTGACGTCGTCGGCGGACTTGATCGATCCGGTCGCGCTGCCAAAGGCAATGCCGCAGCTGACGAACATCAGGAAGAAGCCGGCGATCAGCGCGCCGTAAAAGGGCTGAAGCTGCGCGGTCCCTTGCGCCTTTTCGTTGATCAGCGGGGTGTAGCCGGGGGCGAGCGTGAGGACGAGATAGAGCGCGATCACCGCGAGCGCGGCAAGGCCGGCGCGGCGCAGGCCGCGGCGTTCGTCGGGGGTGACTTCGGAGCGGGCGAGTTCGGCCTCGACCTCCGCATCCGCGCCGCCGCCCCATGTGCCGAGGCGCGGTTCGACGACCTTATCGGTGATGAACCACACCGCCGGGGTGAAGACGACAACGATACCAAGGATGAACCACCAGTTGCCGACCGGGTTCATCGTCCAGCCCGGCTCGACGATCCGCGCGGCTTCCTGGGTGAAGCCGAACAGCAGCACGTCGATCTGGCCCGGCGTGATGTTGCCGGCATAGCCGCCCGACACGGCGGCAAAAGCGGCGGCTAGCCCTGCGACGGGGTGGCGCCCGGCGGCGGCATAGACGATCGCGGCGAGCGGGATGAACACGACATAGGCGGCGTCGGACGCGTGGTGCGAGACCATGCCGATGATCGCGACGATGGGGGTCAGCACCGCCTTGGGCGCATTGGCGAGGCTCGCGCGGATGAGGGCGGAGAACATGCCCGACCGCTCCGCCACTGCCGCGCCGAGCATGATCACGAGGATCAGGCCGAGCGGCGCGAAGCCGCTCATCGTGCGCGGCATGTCGACCAGCAGGCGGCCGATATTGGCCTCGGAGAACAGGCTGGCGGCGGTGTAGGTGAGCACCCCGCCTTCCAGCGTCGCGCCGGTCGGCGCTTCGTCACCGGTATAGGGGAGCGATGCCGACCATCCGGCCCAATCGCCGATCGCGCTGACGGCCATCAGCGCGATGATGAGATAGACGAAGATCATCGTCGGTTCGGGCAGCATGTTGCCCGCGCGTTCGACAAAGCCCAGGAAACCGCGCTGGCGGCGGCTACCCTCATCCGTTGGTGCGGCGATTTCGTTCATACGGCTCCCACAAGCTCCCGTCCGATCAGCATGCGGCGAATTTCATTCGTCCCCGCGCCGATGTCCAGCAGCTTGGCGTCGCGCAGGAAGCGTTCGACCGGCCAGTCCTTGGTGTAGCCCGCGCCGCCCAGCGCCTGCACCGCCTCACCCGCGACCTTGAAGGCGTTCTCGCTGGCGAGCAGGATCGCGCCGGCGGCGTCGAAGCGGGTGGTCTTGCCCGCGTCGCACGCCTTGGCCACGGCATAGACGTACGCGCGGGCGGAGTTGAGCGCGACATACATGTCAGCGACCTTGGCCTGCATCAGCTGGAAGCTGCCGATCGCCTGGCCGAACTGCTTGCGTTCGCGCAGATAGGGCAGGACGACGTCGAGGCAGGCCTGCATGATGCCGAGCTGAATGCCCGACAGCACGGCGCGTTCGTAATCGAGGCCGCTCATGAGGACGCCGACGCCGCCGTTGAGCGGGCCCATGACGTTTTCTTCCGGCACTTCGCAATCGGTGAAGACGAGTTCGGCGGTGGGCGAACCGCGCATGCCCATCTTGTCGATCTTCTGCCCGATCTCGAACCCCTTCATGCCGCGCTCGATGATGAAGGTGGTGATGCCGCGGCTGCCTTCGCCGGTCTTGGCATAGACGACCAGCGTGTCGGCATAGGCGGCGTTGGTGATCCAGAATTTGGTGCCGTTGAGGACGTAGCGGTCGCCCTTGTGCTCGGCGCGCAGCTTCATGCTGACCACGTCGCTGCCCGCGCCGGCTTCGGACATGGCGAGGCTGCCGACATGTTCGCCGCTGATCAGCTTGGGGAGGTATTTCGCCTTTTGCGCGGCGTTCGCCCAGCGGCCGATCTGGTTGACGCACAGGTTGGAGTGCGCGCCGTAGGACAGGCCGATCGATGCGGAGGCGCGGCTGACTTCCTCACACGCGATGACATGTTCGAGATAGCCGAGGCCGAGGCCGCCATCCTCTTCGTCAATGGTGATGCCGTGCAGGCCGAGCTCGCCCATCGGCGCCCAGAGTTCGTCGCGCGGGAACCAGTCGTCGGCGTCGATCTTTGCCGCGAGCGGCGCGATCTGTTCGCGGGCGAAGCGTTCGGTGGTTTCGCGGATCATGTCCGCGGTTTCGCCGAGTGCGAAATCCATCTGGGGCAGGCTCATGGCGCTCTCCTAGTCGTATTTTGCCGCACATTAGCGGTTTAGGGGTCAGCTGAGAAATTGAAAGGCGGCGCGGGACAGCATAGATGATATCTATGATCGAACGCTATTTGCTGCGCTATTTCCTCGCCGTCATCGATAGCGGGACGTTCACCGCCGCCGCCGCGCAGATGGCGGTGTCGCAACCGACGCTGTCGGCGGGCATCGCCAAGCTGGAGCGTGAGGTTGGCGCGAAGCTGCTGCGCCGGTCGAGCCAGCGGATCGAGCTGACCGAGGCGGGGTCGCAATTCGCGGTGCACGCGCGGCGGATCGAGCGCGAGTTCAACCTGGCGGCGGCGGCGGTGGGCGGCATCGCGCAGCCGGCGACGCTGCGGCTGGGGGTGCTGACGACGATTGCCAGCGCGGAGCTGGCGGCGTTGGTCGCGCGGATCGCGGATGAGGCGCCGGGGCTGGCGGTCGAACTAGTCGAGGGCAATGCGACGGTGCTGGCGCAGCAATTTGCGCGCGGGCGGGTCGATCTGGCGCTGACTGCGGTGCAGGGCGATGCCGTGGGCGATGGCGAGGCGTTGCGCAGCGAACCCTATCTGCTGGCCTTGCCAATCGGGCACCGGCTGGCCGGGGAAGCGGCGCTGCCCGGCGAGGCGCTGGCGGGCGAGACGATGATCGTGCGGCGCAGCTGCGAGGCGCTGTCGGAGACGAGCCGCTACTTCACCCGGCGCGGCATCCGCCCGAGCTTCGCGCTGCGCACGCCGAACGACGACCGCGCACTGGCGATGGTTGCAGCGGGGCTGGGCGCGACGGTGGTGCCAGCGTCGCATCGGCATGCGGGAGTCGCCAATCCGGCGCTGATCGGGTTCGATCTGTCGCGGACGCTGGTGCTGGTGCGGGGCGAGGATGCGCGCGAGGGGATGGCGGCGGTGGTGGACGCGATGCGGGGGGTGTTTGGGGGGAGCGGGGGTGCGGGTGGGTGATTGCGGGTGTCAGGGTGGGGTTTGGAGTCTGTTACGGGTGGGAAGCGAAAAAGGTGGCTTCCAAGAAGGAACATCGGGGCCTGACCATCAGTCCTCTTCCTCGACCCAAAAAATGAAGGCGTTGTCGTTGTCGAAGCCAATTACACCGCAATCAAAAGTCGCGGACGTGAGCGGGTTCCAGCTGATCGCATCACCCTCCTTCCAATGCCCATTGCTGAGAAATATTGCATCGTCAGCGAGGTCAACGAGAGCCGCCTTCGCGTCCCGGACCCACCCGGCTGCAGGCGAAGGCCGACCATGGGCTAAGCTCGTCGTTCCCGCCACAGCAAGAACGTGAGCCGCACCTGCCCGATCTAGACTGACCATCCGGTCACCCCCGAATGGGTTCTCACGAGAAGTCGGTAGTCCCACCTGCCCTGCAATAACCTTGGCTAGCTGGCACTCGCGAACGTCGGGTCGCTCGCCAATCCACCAGCGCGCGTGCGACCGCCGCGCCAGTCTGCTAAGAAGGGCTTCGAGCGTATGCATTCGGGCAGTGAACCAGTCACCGGCAACAACTGCAATGGGGTCGTGTGACGACCGTCGCCTTTTGCGTGTCTCCGGCCCAGTCTAATTCCTCCCCTGCCTTGGCAGGGGAGGTGGCATTGCGAAGCAATGACGGAGGGGCCGCCGCTCAGACGGCGGAGTTTTGCCGAACTGTTTACGGCCGTCTGCGCGGCCGCCCCTCCACCACCGCCTGCGGCGGCGGTCCCCCTCCCCTGAGCAAGCTCAGGGGAGGAATGATTTGGGACTGACAATCCCGGTTCCTGCGTTAAGTGGGGCGGTAGAGGGAGACGGTGATGGCGGGACGCTATTTCGACGAATGGCAGGTGGGTGACAGGATCGTCCATGAACTGCGCCGCACGGTGACCGAGACGGATAATCTGCTGATCTCGACCCTCACGCATAATCCGCAGCCGTTGCACCTCGACGCCGAAGCCGCCGGGGCGAGCGAGTTTGGGCGGATCCTGGTCAATGGCACGTTCACCTTTGCGCTGATGGTCGGGATTTCGGTCGGCGATACGACGCTGGGCACGCTGGTCGCCAATCTCGGCTATGACGAGGTGCGGATGCCGAGCCCGGTGTTCATCGGCGACACGCTGCGCGCCGAGACCGAGGTGGTGGCGCTGCGCCCGTCCAAGTCGCGGCCGGGACAGGGCGTGGTCACCTTTCGCCATGTGATGCTCAACCAGCGCGACGAGATTGTGTGCACCTGCCTGCGCAGCGCGCTTCTCCATGCTAAGCCGGTGGCATGACCCGCTTTACCGTCAACAACCAGCCGGTTTCTTACAACCTCGATCCGGCCACGCCGCTGCTGTGGGCGCTGCGTGATGCGTCGAACCTGACCGGCACCAAATATGGTTGTGGCACCGGCGAGTGCGGCGCCTGCATGGTCGATATCGACGGGAATGCGGTGCGGTCGTGCCAGGTGACGATCGGCGGGGTCGAGGGGACGTTCGTCACCACGATCGAGGGGCTGACGGCTGAGGGCAACCACCCGGTGCAGCAGGCGCTGATCGCCGAGAATGTCGTGCAGTGCGGATACTGCATCCCCGGCATCGTGATGAATGCCGCGGCGCTGCTGCGCAAGAACCGCAACCCGTCGGACGAGGACATCATGGGGGCGATCACCAATCTGTGTCGCTGCGGCATCTATCCCCGGCTGATCGAGGCGATCGGGCGGGCGGCGCGCGTGGCGCGGGGCGATGAAGAGATCACCATCGATCGCGGTATTCCGGTCGAGACCGGGGAAGAATAAGAAAGCTTTCAATTGGCTGTCAGTCCAATTCAGAAGCGTGTCAGCCGACTCGACGTAAAAGCGCGTTAGTCTGAACGCCGGCGCTTTGTCGGGGAGCGGAGGAAAGCATGAAGAAGATTGTTCTGGCGGCGCTGATCGGCGCAACCATTTTGACCCCCGCTGCTGCGATTGCGCAGGACCGGGGCGGACGTGAGAATCGCGGCGGCGAGGCGCGCGAGCAGCGCCAGCAGCAGCGTCAGGAATTCCGCGCACAGCGGCAGGAACAGCGCCAGCAGCGCCCGCAGTTCCAGCGCCCGGACCGCCCGCAGGTCCAGCCGCGTCCGGCTCCGGCACCGGTTGCCGCCCCTGCCCCGCAGGTGCGGGAACAGCGCCGCGATTTCCGTGAAGAGCGGCGCGACGACCGCCGCGATTTCCGCGGGGAACGCCGGGAGGATCGCCGCGACCTGCGCGGGTCGATCATGGGTTCGCAGACCCGCGAAGATCGCCGCGATGACCGGCGTGACTATCGCGATGACCGTCGGGACGACCGCCGCGACTATCGCGACGACCGCCGGGACGATCGCCGCGATTATCGTCAGGACCGCCGCTATGGCGACTGGCGCGACACGCGGGCGGATCGGCGCAGCTGGGACGACAACCGCAACTGGAACCGCAGCTGGCGCGGTGACCGCCGCTACAACTGGAACCAGTATCGCGCGACCAACCGGCACGTCTATCGCCTGCCGCGCTATTACGCGCCGCGTGGCTATAACTATGGCTATCGCCGGTTCTCGATCGGCCTGACCATCGGGTCGATGCTGTTCGCGCCGGATTACTGGATCAACGATCCGTTCTACTACCGCCTGCCGCCGGCCTATGGCCCTTATCGCTGGGTGCGCTATTATAATGACGCGCTGCTCGTCGATGTCCGGTCCGGCTATGTCGTCGACGTGATCCACGACATCTTCTGGTAAGCGACGCACGCGTCACGCAGGGAGGCCCGGCCGGCAACGGTCGGGCCTCTTGCGTTTCGTGGACTCAGCGGCAAATTGCGGGCATGAAATTCTTTTCGCGTTCCAAAAGCCCCGCCGGATCGGTCAGTCGCGCGCGCCTGGGCCAGGCGGTTACCGCGCGGGTCGAGGCCAATCCCGCGATGCGCCGGGCGAAGGTCGATGCCGCGCAGGTCTATTACCATCCCGGTTTCCTGAACGATGCCGAATGCGACAAGCTGATCCGACTGATCGACGCCAATCGCCGCCCTTCGACCTTGTTGTCGCAGTCGCAGGATCCCAATTTCCGCACCAGCGAGAGTTGCGATCTCGACCGCTGGTCGCCGGACGTTCAGCCGATCGACGAGCGGATGGCGGCCTTGCTCGGCATTCCGCCCGAAAATGGCGAGACGATGCAGGGGCAGCGCTATGCCCCCGGCCAGCAGTTCCGCGCCCATTATGACTGGTTCAACGAACAGCAGGACTACTGGCCGGCGATGAAGGCGTCGGGCGGGCAGCGGACCTGGACCGCGATGATCTACCTTAACGACGTGGAAGAAGGCGGCGCGACCTGGTTTCCGCAGGCCGGGGTGCGCGTCGCGCCGAAGCGCGGATTGCTGCTGGCGTGGAACAATATGAAGCCCGATGGCTCGCCCAATATCGGCACGCTGCACGAGGGGACGCCGGTGGTGAAGGGCGTCAAATACATCATCACCAAATGGTTTCGCGAGCATGCGTGGATCCACACGCCGGTGCAAACCTATTGATTGGGCTGAACAATCCCTCCCCTGACCCGCAGGGGAGGTGGCAGCGCGCAGCGCTGACGGAGGGGCGGCCGCGCAGACGGCCGTAAAAAGCTCGGCAAATTCCGCCCTCTACGGGGCGGCCCCTCCACCCCCGCCTTCGGCGGCGGTCCCCCTCCCCTGCTTCGCAGGGGAGGAACTAAGTCACAATATCATGTCGTCGCCGCTGCGCAGCGCGAGCACGCGGCCGATCGTGTCGAACAATGCGTCCATCGCCACCGGCTTGAACAGCACCTCGTCCGCACCTGCGGCGAGGCAGCGTTCGCGCAGATCGACAGCGGTGTCTGCCGTCACCACGATAACCGGCAGTTCGGCCTTGGCATCGCCGCGCGCGCGGATGCGTTCGATCGCCTCGATCCCGTCCATGCCCGGCATGCGCAGGTCGACCAGCACTACGTCATACTCGCCCGCACCGATCATGGTGAGGCCCTCTTCGGCATGCGCAGCTTCGGCCATCGTGGCGCCGGCGACATTGAGCATGTCGCGCACCACGCGGCGATTCATCGGATCGTCCTCGATAAAGAGGATGTTCATTGCGCGACCATCCCATGGGTGGCGGCGGTCTGGACCGGGGAAATCATAGGCGTGCTATCACCCTAAGCCGCTTGCGATACAAGCGTCGTGCGACGGGATGTCTCACAAATTTCGCTTCGTTCTGCCGTGAGTGCGGCCACCAGCGCGGGTCCTTTCACGGGCTTAACGATGATTTTGTCGATACCGGTGTCAAGCAGCCGCGGCTCGATGTCCGGCGCAGGCGTGCTCCACAGCGCCGCGACGCGGGCTCCGGCCGGGGCGGCCGCGGCAAGAACTTTCAGCTTTTCAACGGGATCGCCCTCGGCGGCGGCAAGTGTCGCCTCATCCGCGAGAATCATCACCGGCGCGACGGTCGCGGCAAGCGTCGTGGCTTCGTCAAGCGTCGCGGCAAACTGGACCGTTGCGAAGTGCGGCGTCAGCAAGGTGCGCAGCATGCCGCGCACGATCGGGTTGCGGTCGAGCACGACGAGATGTTCGCCGTCCTTCGGTGCCTCGACCGCCGAATCGGGCGCATCGGCGAGGCGCAGCGGAAGATCGACGGTGAAGGTCGACCCCTCCCCCACCACGCTGGCAACCGTCACGCTGCCATCCAGCGCGTGGGCGAGATTGCGGACGATCGCGAGGCCGAGGCCGGTGCCGCCGAATTGGCGCGTGGTGCCGGCATCGACCTGCTTGAAGGATTCGAACACCTCGCCGAATTTGTCGGCGGGGATGCCGATGCCGGTGTCGCCGATCGCGAGCCGCAGCCGATCGCCTGCTGCCGTGACCGTGACCGAAAGGCCACCGCGCTCGGTGAACTTGACCGCGTTGGACAGCAGGTTGAACACGATCTGGCGCAGCCGGCCGGGATCGGTTTCGATCCAGCGCGGCGTGTCGGCATAGCTCAGGGTGAAGTCGAGCCCCTTGGCGCGCGCCTGCTCCTCCCACATGCGCGTGACATCGCGCAGCATCGTATGGAGGTCGGTGGCGGTGAGTTCGACCGTCAGATTGCCGGTCTCCATCTTGGCGACATCGAGGATGTCGTCGACCAGCGCGCGCATCGTCATGCCGGCGCCATGGACGATGTTGATCCGGTCGCGCGTTTCGGCGGGGACGGAGGCGTCGCGCAACATGATCTGGGTCATGCCGAGGATGCCGTTGAGCGGAGTGCGGATTTCGTGGCTGGTGGTCGCGAGGAATTCGGTCTTGGCCTTCAGCGCCTTTTCGAGCGCGACATTGGTGCATTCCAGCACCGCATTGGCCTCCCGCACCTGATTGCGGCTGCGGCGGATGGTGAACAGGCCGATGCTGAGCAGGGTGACGATGACGACGAACGCGCCGCCAAGACCGATGAAGAGCGTGCGCTGAAACTCCGCCTCGCGCCGCAATTCCTGCGCCTGCAGATTGGCGATGCGCAGTTCCTGGTTCGCGTAGTCGAACCGCGCTGCCATCAGCGCGGTGCTGGTCGAGGTGGCCAGTTCGGTCGCCTCGTCATTGAGCGTGCGCAGCCGCTCGAGATGCCGCAGCGCGTCGCGATCGCGGTCAAGCGCGCGATAGATCGAATAGGCGGTAAAATGCGCGTCGCGCATGACGAAGGTCGTGCCCGCAAGGTCGATTCCGGTAAACGCGCGCTCGATCAGCGTGCGTGCTTGACCGATCTTGCCCTGAAGCCGCGCGGATTCGGCGGAGACGGCGAGCAAGCGGCTTTCACCCTGATGCGCGGGGTCGCGCTGGATGATGCGGGCCGCTTCGGCCAGCGCGGCGTCGGCTTCGCGATAGCGTTTCTGATCGAGTAGTGACCGCGCGATGTTGACCAGGATATTGGGCAGGAGGTTGGTCGACTTCTCCGCCTGCGCCACCGCCAGCGCCTTGCGATATTCGGCTTCAGCCTGACGCGGCTCGTCGAGCTGAAGCAGGACGTTGCCGCGATTGTTGAGCAGGAAAAGTTGCAGGCGAGGGTCGCCGGTAAACACCTGAGCGGCCTGCTTGAAATATTTGTCGGCGCTGCGCAGATCCTGCGCCTTGTTGTAGAGCGTGCCGATCAGTTGCAGCGAAATCGACTGGTTGCGCTTTTCGCCTAGCTTGGCGAAGATATTGTGCGCTTCCTGAAGCGAGGCGAGCGCTTCGGCATAACGCATCCGCGACTCCTGCACCCCGGCCCGTGCGACGAGCAGATCACCGCGCAGCTTTGTCGGTGCCTGATCCGCGCTGATCAGGCGCAGGGCACGTGCAATGCGCGGCGCGGCCTCGCCGGGCTTGCGGAGGCGGATCAGCGCCTCGCTCTGCAGCCACAGGGCCGTCGCTTCAGCGGTTGCACGCGGGCCGAGCTCAGGGATCGCGACGGCATGGCGCTGAGCCTGCTCGGCCGCTGCGAGCGCCGCTTGCGGGTCGCTGACCATCGCGCTCTTGGCGCTGTCGAACAACGCTTCCGTTGCGCGCTGTTGCGCGGCAGCAGGGGCAGCGAACGCCAGTGCGAGCCAGCAGAGAAGGAGGGAAAGCCCCCTCGACATCACCCGCTCTTGCGCCAGAAATTCTCGGTGCGCCCGAAGCTCGGCCGCAGCGTCGCGACCGACTTGAAGCCTTCTTCGTCGAGATAGCGGACGAACGCGTCGAGTGCGATCGGGCGGCTGATCAGATAGCCCTGGACCATGTCGCAGCCCATCACGCTGAGCAGCGCGAGCGCGGCCGGGGTTTCGACGCCCTCGGCCGTCACTTCCATCTCCAGCGCGTGCGCCAGATCGATGGTGGAACGGACGATTAGCGGGTCGCGGTTGCTGCTGGTCAGCTGCATCACGAACATCTTGTCGATCTTGAGCTCGGTCGCTGGGAGCTGCTTGAGATAGGCAAGCGAGGAGAGGCCTGCGCCATAATCGTCGATCGCGAGCGGGATGCCGATCGCGGCGAAGCGCTGCAGATGGCGGATCGCGCTGTCGGGGTCGCGGATCACCGCCGTTTCGGTGATCTCGAAGCCGATCTTGGCCCCGGACTCGCTGACGATGCGGCAGGCTTCTTCGACGAACGCCTCGTCCGCCAGCAGCACGCCGGAGATATTGATGAACACCGGCATGTCATGGCCATGCGCCAGCATCACCTGCTGGTCGGCGATCACCTGGCGCAGCGTCCACAGGGTCAGCCCGACGATTTCGCCACCGTCCTCGGCGGCATTGATGAATTCGCCCGGCAGGATCAGGCCGCGCACCGGATGATGCCAGCGCACCAGCGCCTCGGCACCGGTCACGGCTTCACGACGGACATTCACCTTGGGCTGATATTGCAGGAACAGCTGGCCGGCGGCGATCGCGCGCGGCAGTTCGCGCACCAATGCCGCGCCGTCGAACGCGGCATGGCTTTGCGAGAGGTCGATCGAGACGATCCCGGCATCGGTGCGCGCCTGTTCGAGCGCGGCTTCGGCGCCTTCGGTCAGGCGCACTTCATCGTCATCGCCAAAGGGCGCGACGGCGATGCCCCAGACCAGCTGGATCAGATGGCGTTCGCCGTCGAGATCGACCGAGCGTGCAAAATGAGCTGCAAGCCGTTCGACCAGCGCGCGTGCCGCGACCGGGCTTTCTGCCTCATAGCCGAGTTCGATCAGCGACCGACCGGCGGTCACGCTGCGCACGCCGGGTTCCAGATCGCTCATACGATCGGCGAGATCGTGGATCAGCGTATCGGCGCGCGGCCGACCCAAATGGCGGCGCAGCGACTGAAAATTGGCGATCTCGCACAGCGCCAGCACGCGCCAGCGGGTGCAGGCTGAACCGCCCGCACCGCGCGCGACCACCGTTTCCGATGGGTGGCCTGGCGCGTCGCCCCCGACCTCCGCACCGTCATTCATGGCGATACGCCCCGCCTCGAAAGGCGAACCGTGAAAACCGGCGGGGTCGAAACGGTCAGACATGCCGTCCGGCCTAACAGCCAGTGCTGAAGGAAGTTTTAAGGAACCCGGCCCGGCGCGATCACCGATCTAGGTAGATTCCCGATACTCCCTAACAATTGATTCAGGATGAATTTTCAGATAACCAAAATGGGTGCGTTTCGTGCGCACAATGGGAGAAAAGACATGTTTGCACTCTTGTTCCGGGACACCGGCGGCGAAGATCTGCGCCCCTGGTAACCCTTTTCCGGCCCGGGCCGGCGGCGTGATGGATGGTCCTTCACCCACGACCTGCCCGGGCTGATTTCCTGAATAGCGGCCGCCATCCCACTGGGATTGCGGCCTTTATTTTTCTGATCCGTTCTGGATGCGAAACTGCCGATCGCGCGACCGAGCCTGTGTCGCCATGCAACAGATTCACAGCTACCGCGGCTTGACTCCCCCCGCCCCACCCGTCGCCAGACTTGTCGCGAATCACCGCGACTCGTGGAGTCAGCGCGAGTCGTGCTTTGACGTGCGAGTCGGAACAGGGTAAATGAATCCCTTATCAAGGGGGTTTCATGGCGGGCGATGTCTGGTTTTTGATCGCGATGAGCGCCAGCTTTGCCGCCTATGGCGCGTATCTGCTGGGCCTGCGCCGTGCGACCGTGCGGCCCAACCGCGCCTCCTGGCTGATCTGGAGCGCGTCCGCCGCCGCCGAAGCACTGACCTATGCTGCGGTGAACCCGGGATCGCCGCAGGGATGGGTGTTCATCCTGTCCGCCGTCTGTTGCCTGATCGTCACCGCCGCATTGTGGCGCGGATCGAACTGGGCGCCGCCGACGACGATCGAAGCGTTTTGCATGGCCGCGTGCCTCAGCGCATTGCTGATCTGGGTGGCGTTTCGTGAGGCCTATTGGGCGCATATGCTGGTGGTCGCGGCGGTGCCGGTCAGCTTCTGGCCGACCTGGGTCAGCGTGTGGAAGGACCGCAGCGCCGAGCGCTCGCCGGCCTGGGGGCTGTGGACCTTTGGCGACCTCGCCACCCTGCTGGTCGCAGTACGCGCGGGCGGGTCGGGGCCGGATGAATTCGCCTATATCTTCGTTGAGCTCGCCTGCCATGCCAGCATCTGGTTCATGATCGGGCTGGCGACGATCAACCCGCTGCGCTCGTTCGGCTGGGCGCGCGGGGGCTTGGTGGTGCTCGACCGCTATCGCTATCCGCGCAACTTGTTCACGGTGGGCGAGAATCATCTGGGCAAGGCGGTCTACGCCACCTGTCGCTTTGCCGAGGGGGCGGAGCTGATGCGCTTCACCGGCCGGCGGTTTCATGTCGACGATATCCCCAGCCTGATGCGCGGGAGCGACGACCGCTTCGTGCAGGTGACGCCCGACCATTATATGGGGCCGTCGGGGCAGCTCGACGATCTGGTCAACCATAGCTGTGACCCCAATGCCGGGCTGCGCTTCACCGACGATGGCGTGATCCTCGTCGCGCTGCGCGACATCGTGTCGGGTGAGGAGATCAGCTGGGATTACTCGACGACGCTCGCGCAATCCAACTGGCATATGATCTGCCAGTGCCGGTCGCCCGAGTGCCGCCGCGTCATCGGCAATTTCGACACTCTGAGCCCCGAGCGGCAGGAGTTTTTCCGCGCGCGCAACCTGGTCGCGCCCTATCTGCGGCGCAGGGATGCGGTGACGCCGGTGCGGCGGGCGAGCTGATTATTTGACCGGCGGCAGTGGTTCGCGCAGCGGCTTGCGCGGACCGACCAGTTCGCGCGCGATATCGGCCGCGATCGCCAGCGAGTCCGCGTCGCCGCGGGCCTTCAATAGATCGCGCCGCACCGCCATCCGCGCGCGCCGTGCGGCAGGGGGTAGCGCCGCGATGGCGATATATTCGCGCACCGCCTTGAGCCAGCGCGAGTCCGGCAGGGCGGTATCCTCGGCAGTGCGCGCGAATGGGTAGGAAATGACGCGATAGTCATCGCCCTCGCGCTTCAGAAACAACACGACCCATTGTTTGGGATGAAAGGTCACGCGGACACAGCCGCCTTCATACGCCTCGGGATGGGCGCGGACGAGTTCGCGGGGGTCGCTGGGCCTTGCGGGCTGTTCTTCGACCGACAGGATCCCGGGCGCATTGACCACGATCCGATCGTCTTTGACCTCCCGACCGGGTGCCCCTTTCAGAATGACGAG
Source organism: Sphingomonas bacterium (assembly GCA_030149245.1). GTDB lineage: Bacteria > Pseudomonadota > Alphaproteobacteria > Sphingomonadales > Sphingomonadaceae > Sphingomonas. The sequence goes on along the minus strand of JASBRX010000036.1, from coordinate 43,493 downwards.
CGACGCGAATACAATCTCAGGCGCGCCTTCGGCGGTTGCCCGCTGGTCGAATGGCTGAGCAACGATGATGGCGTCGGCCTGCGCGGCCAGCTCCAGCGTCGTCGGGACGCGGTAGCCGGGTGCGACGCTGCACGCATGGGCGGCGGGTGCGGCAAGCAGTGCTAGTGCGAGGAAGAAGCTGCGCATCGCCCAACCCTGTCGCAGCGCGTCAGTGATAGCGAGGGACGAAACCAGTCGCGATCCTCAGGCCGCGACATCCTCCCGCACCAGATCGGATGCGGCGAGTTCGAGCACTGCGCTGGCGCCGATCCCGACGCCTTCGCTGACTAGGGTCAGGCTGCCGCCCATCGCGACCATCGTGTTGGCGCACCAGTGCAGACCGAGTCCGCCGGACTTGTTCACGCGGGTCGAATAGCCGCGCTGGAACAGCTGGGGCGCCTTTTCGGGATCGAAGCCTTCGCCATCGTCGGTGATGCGGATTTCCATGCGGTCGCCGATCTCGCGGATCGACACGGCGATGCTGCCCCCGTCGCGACCGGTCGCGGCGATGGCCTCGGCGGCATTGGAGAAGAGGTTGCCGATCACCTGGCTGAGCAGCACGCGATTGGCGAGCACCCAGTGCGGCGTCGAGGGGAAGTGGAAGGCGATCGAGCTGGCCCCCGAATAGCGCGCGATCGTGGCGTTGCGCGCGACGATATCGGTGACGTCGCAGGTTTCGAGCGGCGGGCGTTCATGCGCCTGCTCCTGCTGCCGCCCGATGATTTCGAGAACGTTGTGCAGCGCGTCGCGGCCGATGCCGAGCTGTTCCTTGCGCGCTTCCCGCGCTTGGGCTTCGCTGGACAGCGCGGCGGCGACGAAGGCGACGAGTTTCTGGCGGCGCGCTAGCGGGATGCTGTCATCGGCCAGCTCGCTGAGCGCGCGGTCGAGCAAGGCGCGGTCGGTCGCGGGTGCCTCGCCCAGCCCCTGGCTGAGCACGGTGCTGATCGGATTGAGCGCATTGCGGACATTGTGCATCACCGCGACCGCGCTTTCGGACTGGCCGAGCTTGAACGACTGCGCCTCGACCTGTTCGCGCAGGTCCTTGAGCTGGACCAGCATCGCGTTGAAGCTGTCGACCAGGCTGCCGATCTCGTCGCGGCGCGGCGCTTCGGTGAGGGGGACGAGGTTCCCCGATCCACGCACCACGCCCATATGCTGTTCGACGCGATTGAGCGGGCGCAGCACCAGCCGGCCGATCATCACGCTGAGCACCGCCATCACCAGCAGCATCAGCGCGGTGGTGCCGACGACGGCGAGTTGCAGCATGTTGCGGCCGAGCCGGGACAGGTCGCGCGGGACGCGGAAGGTGGCGCTGGCGATGCTGCCCCCGCCCTCCCCCGGCACCGGCACCGCGACGGCGATGTCGCGTTCGCCGAGGTCGAGGCGCGGCGCGGACACCGGCGCGTTCAGCCCAAGTCCGGCACGCAGCTGGAGCAGATTGCCGAGCTGTTGCGAGGTGATCATGCGCGCCATCACGACATGGCCGCGCGGATCGCCGCTGCCGTCGGTGCGGCGGACCTGCGCGATGCCGATCGCGGCGATGCGGTTGCCGAGGCGCGCGTAGAAGCTGGCGCTGTTATCCTTGGCCAGCGCACGGCGGAAATCGATGCGGCGGATTTCGGCGAGGAGCCGCGCGCGCATCTCCGGCACGTCCTTGCCGCTTTCAAGGTCAAGCCAGCGCGCGATCACCACGTCGCCGTCGGGGCGGACATAAGCCATGCCGTTGACGCCAAGATTGACCATCGCGGAGGTGGCGAAGCTGTCCTCCTCAAACGCGCGGTTGGGCGCGCCCATATAGTCGTAGCTCTCGTTCCAGTCGCCATAGTCGCGCACCGACGCCTCGACCTTCGAGGCATATTCGGTCAGCGCGGCGCGGGTGCGTTCAACATGGCCGTCGATCGCCTGTGCCTCCAGCCGGTCGAAACTGGGGGTGATGACGAGCGCGAGCAGCAGCGTGATGCTGGCGGCACCGAGCAGCGCGACCCCGGTCAGGATCGCGACAAGCTTGGCCCCCAGCGAGCGCGGAATACGGGAGCGAATGCGGTCGAACATGGATCGCGGCGGCGTCACCCGTGGGTGCCGGTGGCCGGCGCGCTGGACTCGTCCTCGTCACCCATGAAGCGTTCATGCGCGGCGCGGATCGCGACGTCAGCCTCCAGCGGGCGGGCGAGATAATAGCCCTGGACATGGCTGCACCCGGCGACGCGCAATGCGGCGAGATGCGCTTCGGTCTCGACGCCCTCTGCGACCACTTCCAGCCCCAGCGCGCGGCCGAGATGGATGATCGAGTGGACGATTGCGGCGCTCTCCCGCTCGCGGCCCATGCCGTCGATGAAACTGCGGTCGATCTTCAGGCAATCGAGCGCGAATTTGCGGATATTGTAGAGCGAGGAATAGCCGGTGCCGAAATCGTCAAGCGCGATGCGGAAGCCCATCTGGCGCAGGCGATAGAGGGTGTCGGCGGCGCGCTCGGCATTGTCGAAGATCGCGGTCTCGGTGATCTCGATCTGCACGCGGCGCGGCTCGATCCCGGCGCGCTGCACGCGCTCGACGACATGGCCGACGAAATTCTGGCGGCGGAACTGGCGCGGCGAGAAATTGACCGAGACATATTGCCCCGGCCATTGCTGCAGCATCTTGAGCGATTCATCGAGCACCCAGTCGCCCAGCTCGTGGATCAGGTTCGATTCCTCGGCGATCGGGATGAACATGCCGGGCGAGATCGGGCCATATTCGGGGCTGTTCCAGCGCAGCAACGCTTCGAACGCGACGATTTCCAGCCGGTCGCGCGCGACGATCGGCTGATAGACCAGGCGCAGTTCGCCATTGGCGATCGCCTGGCTGAGGCCGCCTTCGATCTGGCGGCGGAAGCGGATCGATTCGTCCATGCTCTCGTCGAACACGCGCACCACGCCGCGGCCGGCACGCTTGCTTTCGTTGAGCGACAGGTCGGCGCGGCGCATCACGTCGATCGGGTCATGCTTCATGCCCGGTTCGACGATCACCAGGCCGGCGGAGGCCGAACCCTGCACCGAATGGCCGAACACGGTGAAGGTCTTGGCGCAAGCAAGCAGCAGCCGTTCGACCGCCTCGATGGCTTCGCCTTCGCCCGCCACCTTCATCAGTACCGCGAACTCGTCGCCGCCGAGGCGCGCGACGAACCCGCCCGGCGGCACCGCGCCCTCGAGCGTCGCGCAGACCATGCGGATCAGCTCGTCCCCGGCAAGATGGCCGAACGTGTCGTTGACCAGCTTGAACCGGTCCAGATCCATCATCGCCATCGCGAACGTATCGGGCCCGCGCACATGATCCGTCAGCGCGCGCATGAAGGCGAGCCGGTTGGGCGCGTCGGTCAAGCTGTCGTGATTGGCGAGATGGCTGGCCTTGCTCTCATTGGCGGCGAGCTCGGCCTTTTGCTCTTCGAGCAGCGCCATGGCGCGGGCGAGTTGCTGATCGACCTCCCAGCGCTTGCCGAGCGCGGTTGCGGTCTGGACGACCTCTTCCACCTGAAACGGCTTGGCGATGTAGAAGATCTTGTCGGCGGGACCGGCGGCGCGGCTGATTTCGAGCGGGGAGAAATCGGAATAGCCGGTGACGATGACGATGTTGATGTCGGGATCGATCGCACGGATGCGCTTGGCGGTTTCCTTGCCATCGATGCCCGGCGGCATGCGCACGTCAATGAAGGCGACCGGGAACGGGTTGCCGCTGGCCTTTGCCTTTGCCACGGCCTCGACGCCGTCCAGTCCCTGCATGCAATGGACCGTCTCGAATTCCGGCAGATCGCCGACGGGTGCGGTCGCGACCTCGTCATCGCCGAACAGTTCCGCGGCCATCGCGTCCAGCGCAGCGCCCTGCGCCGCCCCGATACCGCTGCCCTTGAAGCATTGGCGATAGGATTCGTGCATCCCGGCTTCATCGTCCACGATCAGAATGCGCAAGGCCAAGTCCCCTCTTCCACTTGCATCCCGCGTACGCGGTGCGGGTTAAGGCGAGGTAAAAGGGTTAACGCCGCGTTCCCCATCGGCTCCGGAGCAAGCCCTATGCGGGGATCGCGTTTTCAAAAGTCCTCCCCTGCACTGCAGGGGAGGTGGCAGCGCGTAGCGCTGACGGAGGGGCCGCCGCTGCAAGCGGCGGAACTTTGCCGAGCTGTTCACGGCCGTCTGCGCGGCCGCCCCTCCACCACCGCCTGCGGCGGCGGTCCCCCTCCCCCAGCAAGCTGGGGGATGAATAGTGAGCCCCACGCACACAAAAAAGAGGGCGCCGCGGACTGGCCGGGCGCCCCGTCGAGTTCAGGAGGGGAAAAATGCGTCTCCGCACACCGGCTGTATGCGGCGGACGCGGCGATCGAACCACGGTCAGACTCTGACGCGCACCGGTGCGGCGGTTGGGGTCATACTCAAAATGCGTGCCCGAACTTTTTCTATACAGCCGTCATGAAACCGGTTACAGTTTTCGGGCAAAGAACATAATAGGCGGGCCGTCGAGTCGCGCATCAAGCGCACGCGGCGGTTCAGGGTAAACGTTGTCAAACCTCCAGGGGGGATGCTGTGAAGGCTTCACATTCCGCAACTAACGGACTTATTCGCGGTTCGCGCTTGCGCGCCGCTGCTGCTGCACTCGCATGGTCGAGCGCGGGAACGGTGCTGGCCATCGGCCTTGCGGTTCCGGCGCAGGCACAGGTCTCCTCGTCGCTGCGCGGCAAGGTCACGGCCGAGGGTGGCGTCAGCCAGGTGACGATCGTCAATGTCGACACCGGCTTCACCCGCACCAGCACGCCGAGCGCCGATGGCAGCTACCAGTTCGCGTCGCTCCCCCCTGGCAACTACCGGCTTGAGGTGACGACCCCCAGCGGCGTGCGTCGCACCGACGAGTTCAACCTCGCGGTCGCGCAGAATGCCGTGTTCGATTTCGACCTGTCGGCACCGCAGGTGGCGTCGGCCGATGGCGGCGAAGAAATCATCATCACCGGCGGCCGCATCCGTTCGATGCAGGGTGGCGAAGTCGGCACGACGATCACCCCGCGCCTGATCGAGCAGTTGCCACAGAACAACCGCAACTTCCTTGCGTTCGCCGACCTCGCGCCCGGCGTTCAGTTCATCACCAACGGCAGCGACCAGTCGCGCCTGCAGGGCGGTGCGCAGAACTCCAACTCGGTCAACATCTTCATCGATGGCGTCGGTCAGAAGGACTATGTCCTCAAGAACGGCATCACCGGGCAGGATTCGACCCAAGGCAACCCGTTCCCGCAGGCGGCGATCGGCGAGTATCGCGTGATCAGCTCGAACTACAAGGCCGAGTTCGATCAGGTCAGCTCGGTCGCGATCACCGCAGTAACCAAGTCGGGCACCAACACGTTCGAAGGCTCCGGCTTTGTCGACTTCACCAATCAGGATCTGCGGGACGCGCGTCCGATCGAGTTCATGCCCGCCAATGCCCAAGGCAAAGTGCGGACGAAGGATCTTCAGTTCGGCGGTACGCTGGGCGGCCCAATCATCAAGGACATGCTGCATTTCTTTGTCGCCTATGAAGGCAAGCGCCGCCTGACGCCACGGAATGTGAATATTCCGGCAAATCTGAGCACGGTCCTGCCGCTTATCCCGGCAGACCTGGCGGCGAACTACGGATCGTTCAACGAAGAGTTCGACGAGAACCTGTATTTCGGCAAGATCAACTTCACGCCGACCGACAAGGATCTGTTCGAGTTTTCGGGCAAGTATCGCGACGAAACCGGTGAGCAGTTCAACAGCGGTGTCGCCGCTTACGAGACGCGCACCCTTGCAAAGGTTGAAGAAATCCGGGGCTTGGGTCGGTGGCAGCACACCGAGGAGAACTGGATCAACGACTTCAAGGTCGCTTATGAAGACGTGAAGTGGAACCCACAGCCGTTCCTCCAGGCGAACCGCTATGTCTATCGCGTGCGCATTCTGAACCCGACCAATCCGACGAACAATATCGACGGTAACGTCCTTGAAATCGGTGGCGGCACCAATTTCCAGAACAAGGGCCAGAAGGGCTGGCAGATCTCGAACGACTTCACCTATACCGGCCTGCAAGGTCATACCTTCAAGTTCGGCGTGAAGGCGAAGTGGGTGACGCTCAACACGCTGGAACTGAACGGCTTCAACCCCGTGTTCCGTTACTTTACGCCGATCGGGGCGACCGCGCTGAACACGACGACGCCGTATCAGATGAGCTTCCAGTCGCTGACGGGAAGCCTGGATGACCGCACGGTCACGTCGAAGAACTTCCAGCTGGGCATCTATGCCCAGGACGATTGGGACGTGACCGATCGCCTGACGGTCAATCTGGGCCTGCGCTGGGATTATGAGCGGACGCCGGCGTTCCTCAACTATGTCCATCCGGCGGCGCAGGTCGCGGCGGTCAGCGCGGCGAACTATCCGAACCTCAACGGCGCCAATTACGACATCAACGACTACATCTCGACCGGCACCGAGCGAAAGGCGTTCACGGGTGCGTTTCAGCCGCGCATCGGCTTCAACTACAAGCTTGATGAAGCGGGCCGCTTCGCGGTGTTCGGTGGCTTCGGCCGTTCGTACGACCGCACCCAATTCGACTTCCTGCAGCAGGAATTGACGCAGGGGACGGGCGCGAGCCGCACGTTCAACTTCATCGTCCCCGGCGATACGGTCAACGTGTGTACCCCGAGTGCGACCTGCATCCCGTATAACCCGGCGTACCAGACGGCCGCCGGTCGTGAGGCGCTGCTTGCAGGCCTGCCTGCAGGTGCCGGACGCGAACTGCGCTTCATCAAGAACGACATCAAGATGCCGTATTCGGACCAGTACAGCCTGGGCCTGCGCGGGACCTTTGGCCTGCTCGAAGCCGAGGTTGGCTATTCGCACGTCGAAAGCCGCGACGGGTTTGTCTATCTGTTGGGCAACCGTCGTCCGGGTGGCTTGTTCTTCCCGGCGACCGGGGCACCGGACGCGCCGTTCGGCTTCACTCCCGCCCCGTTCGGTTCGATCATCATCGGCGACAACGGCCTGGCGACCAACGCCGACACGGGCTTCCTGAAGCTGATCAAGCGCTATACGCAGGCCTCGCCGTGGAGCATCGACGCGACTTACACCTACACCAAGGCGAACGAGAATCGTCAGTTCGGTGAAGTGTTCTCGCTCGATTACTCCAGCATCGACGAATATCCCTTCCGTCCTTCGGCGGGCGTGCGCAGCCATCGCTTCGTGATGGCCGGCACGGTGGACATTCCGTACGGCATCACGCTGGCGACGAAGTTCCAGATCGCGTCGCCGGTGTGGCTCAAGCGGTTCGTGCCCACCACCAACCCCACCGGACCCGGCACCAAGGATGTCGTCGCGATCGAAGCGGACGGCAATGGCGACAAGTGGGGCTATCGTCAGCTCGACCTGTCGGCGACGAAGGAGTTCAAGCTCGGCTTCATCAATGACAACACCCGCGTGTGGTTCCGCATCGACATCATCAACCTGATGAACGACCGCAACTATAACGGGTTCAACTCGACCACGGGTCTGCGCGACCCGAACAACTACAACATCGACGGCCCGCCGCGCACGGTGAAGGTCTCGACCGGGTTCAACTTCTAATCCCGGTTTCGGTTACGGCGCGCGGACGGATGCCCCCGTCCGCGCGCCTTTTTTTATGTGTAAAGGAGTATCCCATGGGCTTTCGCCTGCCTTCGCTCGGCCTTGCCATGCTGCCGCTTGCGGCCGCTTGTTCGACCCTGCCGCCGGCGGTGACCGCCCCCGCCCCCGCCGCCGCACCGCGCGCCGCGCAGGATGCGTTTGCCGAGGATCTCTCGCGCCGCACCTTCGACTATTTCTGGGAGACGACCAGCGTCGAGACCTGCCTGGCGCCGGACCGCTGGCCGTCCAACCCCTTTTCCAGCATCGCCGCGACGGGCTTTGCGCTGACCGCTTACGGCATCGGCGCCGAGCGGGGCTATGTGACGCGCGAAGCCGCCGCCGAGCGGACGCTCAAGTGCATGGAATTTTACTGGAACGCGCCGCAGGGCCCGGCGGTCAGCGGGACCGCGGGGCATAAGGGCTTTTTCTACCATTTCCTGAAGAACGGCGACGGCACGCGCTATCGCAATACCGAGCTGTCGACGGTCGATACGACGCTGCTGCTGGGCGGCGTGCTGTTCGCGCAAAGCTATTTCGACCGCAGCACGCCGACCGAGGCGGCGATCCGCGACCTCGCCGAAAAGATTTATGGGCGCGTCGACTGGACCTTCGTCCAGCGGGAACGCAGTTCGATCCCATCGGCCAACAGCAAAGGCGGCAAGGCGATCGCGATGGGATGGTATCCCGAGCGCGGCAATGGCGGCGATTTCGGGACGCATGACTGGGTCGGCTATGACGAGGGGATGCTGGTCTATATCCTCGCGCTCGGATCGCCGACGCACCCGGTGGGCAAGGATGCGTGGGACACCGGTTGGTCGGGCAAGCTCGGCAAGAGCTGGGGCAGCTATTACGGGCAGGAGCATCTGCAGTTCGAGCCGCTGTTCGGCCATCAGTACAGCCATGTCTGGGTCGATTTCCGCGGCATCCAGGATGCGTTCATGGCCGGCAAGGGCATCGATTATTTCGAGAATAGCCGCCGCGCGACGCTGGCGCAGCGCGCCTATGGCGTCGACAATCCGAACAAATGGACCGGCTATTCGGGCGACATCTGGGGCTGGACCGCGTCGGACGGTCCGGGCGGCGCGGCCAATGGGCGGGTCGTCAACGGCAAGCCGCGTGAGTTTCAGGGCTATTCGGCGCGGGGCGTGAGCAGTTACCGCATCGTCGATGATGGCACGATCGTGCCGACCGCAGCGGGCGGATCGGTCGCGTTTGCGCCGGAAATCGCCCTGCCCGCGCTGATGGCGATGCGCGCCAAGTACGGCGACAAGCTGTACCAGCGCTATGGCTTCAAGGACGCGTTCAACCCGAGCTACACCTTCACCGATGTCGGCAGCCGCGATGGCGTGGTCGACGCCAAGGACGGGTGGTTCGCGCGCGATTATCTGGGCATCGATCAGGGACCGATCCTGGCGATGCTGGAGAACCACCGCAGCGGTCTGGTGTGGAAGACGATGCGCAAGAACCCGCATATCCGCCGCGGGCTGGAGCGCGCGGGGTTCAAGGGCGGCTGGCTGGAGCAGCCGGCGGGGAAGTAGGGCCGCGCTGGGCGGCTGCCTGGTTGACTGTCGCCCCTGCCCCACGCCGTCACCCCCGCGAAAGCGGGGGCCCATCTCCCGGACCGTCCGCTATCCGCACCGGTTTGGCGTGCCGAGCATGCAGGAGATGGGCCCCCGCTTTCGCGGGGGTGACGATGAAGAACCTTACTCCTCGCCCATCCGCAGCGCGGCGATGAAGGCTTCCTGCGGGATGCTGACGCTGCCGTACTCGCGCATCTTCGCCTTGCCCTTTTTCTGCTTGTCCAGCAGCTTGCGCTTGCGGGTGGCGTCGCCGCCATAGCATTTGGCGGTCACGTCCTTGCGCATCGCGCTGATCGTTTCGCGCGCAATTACCTTGCCGCCGATCGCCGCCTGGATCGGAATCTTGAACAGATGGCGCGGGATGAGTTCCTTCAGGCGCTCGCACATGCCGCGCCCGCGCGCCTCGGCGGTCGAGCGGTGGACGATCATGCTGAGCGCATCGACCGGCTCTTCGTTGACCAGGATGCCCATCTTGACGAGATCGCCCTCGCGATAGCCGATCTGCTCGTAATCGAAGCTGGCATAGCCCTTCGACAGCGACTTCAGGCGATCGTAGAAATCGAACACGACTTCGTTGAGCGGCAGTTCATAGGTCACCTGCGCGCGGCCGCCGACATAGGTCAGGTTCTTCTGGATGCCGCGGCGGTCCTGGCACAGCTTCAGGATGCTGCCCAGATATTCATCGGGGACGTAGATCACCGCCTGAATCCACGGTTCGGCGATGCTTTCGATCTTGTTGGGATCGGGCATGTCGGCGGGGTTGTGCAGCTCGATATGCCCGCCGCCATGGGTCAGCTCGATCTGATACACCACCGACGGCGCGGTGGTGATGAGGTCGAGGTCATATTCGCGCATCAGCCGTTCCTGGATGATCTCCAGGTGCAACAGGCCGAGAAAGCCGCAGCGGAAGCCAAAACCGAGCGCGGCGCTGGTTTCCATCTCGAACGAGAAACTGGCGTCGTTGAGGCGCAGCTTGCTGATGCTCTCCCGCAGCTTCTCGAAGTCGTTGGCGTCGACCGGGAACAGGCCGCAGAACACCACCGACTGGACCTCCTTGAAGCCCGGCAGCGCTTCGGCGGCGGGGCGCTTGGCGTCGGTCAGCGTGTCGCCGACGCGCGCCTGCGCCACTTCCTTGATCTGCGCGGTGATGAAGCCGATTTCGCCGGGGCCAAGGTCGGCAAGCTGCTCGATCTTCGGCCGGAAACAGCCAACGCGATCCACGAGATGCGTGGTACCGCTCTGCATGAACTTGACCTGCTGGCCCTTTTTGATCGTGCCGTCGATCACGCGGATCAGGATGACGACGCCGAGATAGGGGTCGTACCAGCTGTCGACCAGCATCGCCTTCAAGGGCGCGTCGGGATCGCCCTTGGGCGCGGGGATGCGTTCGCACACCGCATTCAGGATCTCGTCGATGCCGATGCCCGACTTGGCCGAGGCGAGCACCGCGCCCGACGCGTCGATGCCGATGACCTCCTCGATCTCGTTGCGGACCTTTTCCGGTTCGGCGCTGGGCAGGTCGATCTTGTTGATCACCGGCACGATCTCATGGTCGTGCTCGATCGACTGATAGACGTTCGCCAGCGTCTGCGCTTCCACCCCCTGCGCCGCGTCGACCACCAGCAGCGCGCCCTCGCATGCGGCGAGCGAGCGGCTGACCTCATAGGCGAAGTCGACATGGCCCGGCGTGTCCATCAGGTTGAGGACATAATCCTTGCCGTCCGCCGCCTTCCAGTCGAGGCGCACGGTCTGCGCCTTGATGGTGATGCCGCGTTCCTTTTCGATCTCCATATTGTCGAGCACCTGCTCGGACATCTCACGCGCGGTCAGACCGCCGGTGCGCTGGATGAGGCGATCGGCCAGGGTCGACTTGCCATGGTCGATATGCGCGATGATCGAAAAATTGCGGATACGGGAAATGTCGGTTGCCATAACCCGCGCGCGTAGCAGGGGTGCGGCACTTGCGGAAGATGCCCCGTAAGATCAGAGTGTGGCGATGCGCACCCTCATCCTTGCCCTTGCCTGTTCGCTCGCGCTCCCCGCGGCAGCGGCGGAGCCGACGACCTATGTCGTCCGCCATTTCGATACGCCGAAGGGCGAGAAGGACCCGGACCTGTTGCCGCAAGGGGCGGCGCGGGCCGAGGCGCTGGCGCGGTGGTTTCGGGGGAAGCGGCTGTGCGCCATTCTGGTGACGCAGTATAAACGCACGCGTCAGACGGCTGCACCGACCGCCGCCGGGCGCAGCATCGCGATCCAGAGCTATGACGCGGCCGATACCGCCGGCGTGGTCGCGCGGGCGAAGGCGTCGGCGTGTCCGGTGCTGATCGTCGGGCACAGCAACACCGTTCCCGATATCGTCGCGCAGCTGGGCGGCGCGCGCCCCGCGGACCTCAAGCACGAGGATTTCGGCGACGTCTGGACGGTCACCAATGGCAAAACGGATCGCGTGACGATCATTCCCTGATCGTCCGCGATCCGCATGTGCCTTACCGAGCGGTATTAGAAGGGCAGATCGACCCGTTCGAAGGTCGGGCTGTTGGCCTCCGGGCTATCCGCTTCGGCATAGACCGCGATGCTGCCTGGCTCGACGCCGCCGATATCGCCGGTGCCGCGCGTTTCGGCCCAGGCATAGCCGTTGCCAGCTAGGCCGATCGTGCACTTGATCTCTTCACCGCCCGGCCCTTCGAGCAGGACGACCGCGCCGCGGGTCAGCAAGGGCGTGCCATAGTTGAGCTTGACCCGGCGGTCGGTCACTTCGTCGACGCGCAGCGGGACCAGCTTGAACGCCGCCGAACGCGCAACCGCGAAGGCGACCTCACGCTGCAGCTGGGTATAGATGGTGCGGCCGGTGTCGGCGGTGACCGCGGTGGTCGTTTCGCCAGCCGTGGTGGAGCCGATCTCGATCGTCTTGGTGATCATGTTGCCATGGATCGCGCGGCCGCGAGCATCCTTCAGCGAGAACTGCACGCTGATCTTTGCGTCGATCCGCTTCTGATCCATGTCCGGTGTCGAGACGCTGCTGCCGCTCGCGCCAACCTCCGACATCGCGCCGGTCAGCGTGTAGGCGCCGGGCGTGCCGGCCCGGACCACGCGGAACTTGCCCGACGAGGCGATCGCCGCCTCCATCGACTGGCGCAGCGCGGAGAAGTTGCTGACGCAGTCGCGCACCAGCTCGGTCCGCCATGCGCGGGCATAGGCAAATGCCGCGCTGCTGGCATAGCCCGCGCCGCCCCAGCCGGCATAGCCGGCGCTGCTGCTGCGGCCATAGGCCGCTTCGGACCCGGAGGTCACGGCATAGAGCGTGCACTTTTTCTCGGTGGTGAAGCTGCCGATGACCACGGGGATCAGGCCGCTCTGCGCGCTGGCACCCGGTGCTCCGAGCGAAACCAGCGCCAGCGGCGTCAGCAAAGCGAGGCGATAGGTGATACGCATCAGCGGCGACCCTTCTTCTTGACCGGTGGCGGCGGCGGCGCAAAGCGCGCGACCGATCCGGTCGCTGGCGCAGCGGCGAACTGGGTGATCATCTGGGCACGCGAGAAGCGCGGCATCACTTCGGTCACCTGGACCATGCCAATCTCGGTCCCCTCACCCTTGGACAGGCACTCACCCGAGTCCGGATCGACCGCAGCGCAGGCACCGCCGGTGTCGCTGAAGATCTTGAGCGTGTCACCGACCTTCAGCGTATCCTCACCATAGTTGAGCAGGACCAGCCCATCCGGCTGCACGCCCGCCACTTTCATCGGGTAGAGCGCGAGGGTGAGGCCGGACGAGATCTTCTGCGCGGCGGTGCGGAACAGCGACATGTAGTCGATCGTGCCATTGGGACCGCAGGTCGTGCCCGAGCGCTGGTCATGGCGGATCGTGTCGGCCCAGCGCACCTGACCGGTGCCGGTATCGACGATGCGGATGTCGATTTCGAGGCTGGCGATCGCGATCGCGCAGGTCGGCGTGTTGCGCGCGCCGAGGAAACCGCCGAGCACCGCCATGCCGAGCGTGCTGCCGACATCGGTCTTCGCCTTGGTCTGCCCCTGGGTGATCGTGCCGTAGATCAGGAAATCCACACCCTCAGCCAGCGCGCGCTGGCCCGGATTGCGGCTGGTCACCGTCCCGCTCTTTTGCAAGGCGCGTTCATCGGCGAGGTTGCCGAGCTGCCGTTCGATCACCCGGAACCGGTTGCCATTGGTGATCGCGGTCAGGATCATCGTCGAAAAGGCTTCGGACTGACCGGTATTAGCCAGGTCCTTCATTTCCTTAACGCCGACGATCGGCTTGCGCACCTGTGCCTGCGGCACGGCGCGTTGCTGAGCATTCACAGGCGAAATCGCGAGAAACGCGATGGCCGACACAATATACGCGAAGAACTTCATAGCCTCCCCCGGGTCGAAGCGATTCGCTACGGCTAAACCAGTTTTAAGGCTGAATCGACTGACAATTGCGCAATTATCATCGATTTGATCCGAAACGACATATTGTTACAAATCGGCGACGCTGCCGACCGAACACTTGGCGTGGAGCAGCGCGACGGGATCAGCGACTGCCGGTCGGATCGATTTACTATCACCGCATGGCGCACAGCATCGCCGCGCTCTGGCAGGCAGAGGCGTGGGTTCGGACCGGTGCGGATCGGAAGCATACAGGGCGTGCCGAATCGGCCCGCCAAACCGAGAATTAACCCAGCAATGCTGCCACCGCAACGATCCCAGCGCGCAGCCAGCGGATCGCCGCCGTCAGAACCCGTCAGTGGCCGCGTGGCGCGCTGCGCAGCATGGTCGCCCCAGCCATCGGGGCGACGTGCCCCCTGAATTTTGAGGAGCCACCCATGCGCATCATCCGCAACCTTGTCGCCGCCGTCGCACTCGTCGCCATGGCAACCGGCCCGATCGCCGCATCCGCTCAGACCGCCATCAGCGCATCGGGCAAAACCTATCAGGACGGAACGACCAAGGGCGCATCCTCCGGACGACGCGCGCAGGAGCGCGGCGTGCGCGAAATCCCGCGCTGCACCAAGAGCCTCGGCACCATCGCCATTGTCGAGCCGGACAAGCAATGGTGGCGCGAGATGAACCTGGGCAGCCCCGAGGCGATCTTGAAGGTCTTCATCCAGCAATCGGGCTGCTTCACCATCGTCAATCGCGGCCGCGCGATGCAGAGCCGCGCGATGGAGCGCGCGCTGCAGGAACAGGGCGAAATGCAGCCCGACCAGAATGTCGGCAAGGGCCAGGTCCGCACCGCCGACTATTTCCTTCAGCCCGACATCGTCTCCTCGAACAAGGACTCCGGCGGTGGCGGCGTGGGCGGCGCTGTCGGCGGATTGCTTGGCCGACGCGGCGGTCTGCTGGGCGGGATCGGCGCGGTTGCCGGGGGCATCAGCATCAAGAAAAAGGAGGCCAGCGTCACTCTGTCGATCGTCGACGCCCGCACCACCGAGGAAAAGGCGATGACCGAGGGCTATGCCCGCAAGACCGATATCGGCTTTGGCGGCGGCGCGGCGAGCGGCTGGTGGGGCGGATTCGCGGCGGCCGGCGGGACCGGTTATCAGAATACCGATATCGGCCAGGTGATCGTGCTCGCCTATCTCGACGCCTATACCAAGCTGGTCCGTGAGCTTGGCGGCCTGCCCGACGATGCGGCTGCGGCGGCACCGGCTGCCCTGAGCTGAGCCTGATTTCGATCGCGGGATCGGGGTCGGCGCCATGGGCACCGGCCCCGGTTCGCATGGGCCGAGGTCCGAATGATCCCTTAACGCGCAGTCAACCACGTCTTTACGCGCTTCGGTATAAACCTGTGGGGCAAAGCAGTTTTTCAGCGATGCCGGATGGGCCGGCGCGGTTGCTTTGGCGGGGTCATATGCCACTCGAGACGGTTCGGAGCGCAGGACTGAGCGGTGCGTCGGGCACGCTGACCGCGCTTGTCGCCGCCGATGGCAGCGCGACGCACCCGTATCTGTCGCGCCTGACCAGCGGGGTCGTGCCGCTGCGCGACCTGGGCGATCTCGCGCATCAGATCTGCCTGCTCCACGCGCGCCACCCCGATTTGTTCGAACAGGCGGCCGCCCAGTCGCGTCAGCCCGCGGCGGCCGAGTGGCTGGCGGAATCGGTTCGCGCGTTCGCCGCCGAGCGCGCCTATCTCGTCCGCATCGTCGCCGCCGCCGGGCCGATGCCAAGCACGCCGGGCCAGGCGGCGTCCGAAGCCGCCGTTACCGCACAGCGCCACGCGCTCGACATGCTCGCCCAATCCGACCGCAATGGCTGTGCCGACGGCACCGCGATCGCGCTGGCGCTGGACTGGCCGGCGATCCGGTCGGTGCTCGACCTGCTGGCCCGTCGCCTGGGGATCGACCCGCCCGAGAACCAGTTGCCGCCGGCGTTCGAGACCGCGACCATGATCGACGTCCTTGCCGGCACCCTGTCGGTCGAGCGCGCGATGGTGTTCGGCGCGCAGCAGATGCTGGCCCAGCATCGCGGCCTGATCGACCTGCTCGAAGCCCGCGCCTCGGCCCGTTCCGACCACTAAGCGACTTGCGCCCCGCCGCCTTTCCCCGCTAGTCCATACCCGATCTTCCAATTTGACCGGGGACGGGAATGCGCTTCGAAGGCACGCAGGATTATGTCGCGACCGACGACCTCAAGGTCGCGGTCAACGCCGCCGTCACGCTGCGCCGTCCCTTGCTGGTCAAGGGCGAGCCGGGGACCGGCAAGACCGTCCTGGCCTATGAGATCGCCAAGGCGGTCGGCGCGCCGTTGATCGAATGGAACGTCAAATCGACGACCAAGGCGCATCAGGGCCTGTATGAATATGACGCGGTGGCGCGGCTGCGCGACGGGCAGCTGGGCGACCCGCGTGTGCATGAGATCTCCAATTACATCCGCAAGGGGAAATTGTGGGAGGCGTTCACCTCGCCCCAATTGCCTGTGCTGCTGATCGACGAGATCGACAAGGCCGATATCGAGTTTCCCAACGACCTGCTGCACGAACTCGATCGCATGGAATTCCATGTCTATGAGACCGGCGAGACCGTCCACGCCGCCGAGCGCCCGATCGTGGTGATCACGTCGAACAACGAGAAGGAACTGCCCGACGCATTTCTGCGCCGCTGCTTCTTCCATTACATCAAATTCCCCGATCGCGGCACGATGCAGGCGATCATCGACGTGCATTTCCCCGGCATCCAGAAGATCCTGGTGAGCAAGGCGATGGATATCTTCTACGACATCCGCGAGGTGCCGGGGCTGAAGAAAAAGCCGAGCACGAGCGAGCTGCTCGACTGGCTGAGACTGCTGCTGCACGAAGACATGCCGCTCGACGTCCTCCAGTCGCGCGACCCGAGCAAGGCGATCCCGCCGCTCCACGGCGCGCTGCTCAAGAATGAGCAGGACGTGATGCTGTTCGAACGGCTGGCGTTCATGGCGCGGCGGCAGGCACCCAAGGGGTGAGCTTCAGTCCGGCTCGGCGGGCATGGCAAGATCGGCCGGGTCGGGATCATAGGCGATCAATTCGCCCGGCTGGCACTCCAGCACCAGGCACAGGCGCGCGAGCGTGGCAAAGCGGATTCCCCGCACTTTGCCCGAGCGGAACAGCGACAATTGCGTTTCGCTGATCCCCACCCGCGCCGCCAGCTGCTTGCCGGTCATTCCGCGCGCCGCCAGCACCGTGTCGAGCGTCACCGTCATCGGCATTACAAGATTCCGTCCAGCTCGGCGCGCATATGGGCCGCTTCGCGCAGCCGACCGGCCAGCAGGATCAGCAGCACGCCCACCGTCGCCAGCGCGATCGCGGCGACATCGAAATGGGCAACGGGCCAGGGCCGGTCGATAATCAGCCGGATCAGCCACGGCTCACCGAAGACCCGCAAAGCACCGCCAGCGACCAGACAGATGCCGAGCCGCACCAGCAGGCGCGCGACGACCTGGTCCACCGCTTCGCCCCGCCCCAACGCGCCAAATGCCAGCGCAACCAGCCCGATGGCAGTGCAATAGCAGATCAGCGGCAGGAAGCCGACGGCCTGGATGACCCGCTCCGCGTCGCTGCGCCCGGTGTCGAACACGCCTGTGCCGTTGAGCGAGAGCCCCGCCAGCATGAACCCGAGTGCAAGCAGAACCAGACATTGCGCAGCTTTGACCACTCTTGGCGGGACCGAATCGAACATGGCATATCTCCGAGTAAATTTATTCCTTAGTTAAATTCCTGTCTGACTATTTAATCAAGAGCTAAATCATTGACCGCGCCGAATCTGTCACACGCGGGTAACGCGGCGCGCCGACAAGGCGCGTGGCGGATGCGGCGATTGGCGCTCCCCCTGTGCGCGTTGGGATGGGGAGGAACGGCAATGCTGAAACGGCTTGGTTTGCTCACGCTTGCGTCGGTGACGCTTGCTTCGTGCGATGGCACATCGATGCGCGCGGTTACGGTGGTCGGGTCTTCGACCGTGCTGCCCTTTACCAAGGCGGTCGCCACGGCCTTTGTCGAGCAGGATAAGGGTCGCCGCACCCCGGTGGTCGAATCCACCGGCACCGGCGGCGGCATGATCCGCTTTTGTGAAGGCGTGGGCGGCAAATATCCCGACATCGTCAACGCATCGCGCCGCATGCACGCCAAGGAATTCGACATGTGCCAGGCCAATGGCGTCAAGGACATCATCGAAGTGCCGATCGGCCTCGACGGCATCGCCATGGCCGAGTCCAATGACGGCCCCAAGCTGACGCTGACGCGCAAGGACATCTACCTCGCGCTCGCCGCGAACCCGATGGGCAAGCCCAACACCGCCAAGACGTGGAAGGACGTCAATCCCGCCCTTCCGGCGACGCCGATCACGGTGCTCGGCCCGCCATCGACGAGCGGGACGCGGGAGGCCTTTGTCGAGCTGATTCTTGAACCGGGATGCCTCGCCGCCAACCCGGCCGCCAAGGATCTGAAGACCAACCCCGATCCCGCGCTGTTTACCGCCGCCTGCCGCACGCTGCGCAAGGACGGTGCCTATGTCGAAAAGGGCGAGGACGATAATCTGATCGTCGAGGGGCTGGCCGGCAATCTGCAGGCGGTTGGCGTGGTCGGCTATTCCTATCTGGAAAAGAACCGATCGCGGCTGCACGGCGTGCCGATCGATGGCGTGACCCCGACCTATCAGGACATCGCCAGCGGCAAATATCCCGGCGTGCGCAGCCTCTATCTCTATGTGAAGAAGAAGCACCTCGACGTCATGCCCGAGCTGCAGGACTTTATGAAACTCTATGCCACGATGTGGGCACCCGGCGGACCGCTGGCCGAACGCGGCCTGATCCCCGCACCGGACAAGGTGCGCCGCCGCGCGGCCGAAACGATTGCCAATGGCTATTTGGTGGAGCGCGCCGACCTGCCCTGATCGTGGCGCGGGTTAAGCGGCGACGCGCACCACCAGCTTGCCGATCGCGCCGCGGTCGGCGAGTTTGGCGATGGCCTTGCCGCCGTCCTCAAACGCGAACACTTCGCTGACATGCGGGTTGATCTTGCCGTCTTCCCACAGGCGGAACAGGTGGTCGACATGCGCGGCGTTCGCCTTGGGGTCGCGCGCAGCAAAGGCGCCCCAGAATACGCCGCACACGTCGCAGCTTTTGAGCAGGGTCAGATTGAGCGCCAGCCTGGGGATGCCCGCCGGGAAGCCGACGACGAGGTAGCGCCCTTCCCATGCGATCGAACGCAGCGCGGGTTCGGCATAGTCGCCGCCGACGGGATCATAGATGACATTCGCGCCGTCGGGCCCGACCGCCGCCTTGAACTGTTCCGCCAGCGCCTTGGACGCGTCCTTGTCGAACGGGGCGCGGCCATAGACGACCGTCTCGTCCGCACCCGCCGCCTTGGCAGCGGCGGCCTTTTCGTCGCTCGACACCGCCGCGACGACGCGTGCGCCAAATGCCTTGCCGAGTTCGATCGCCGACAGGCCGATCCCGCCCGCCGCGCCCAGGATCAGCAGCGTGTCGCCCGCCTTGAGATGCCCGCGATCGAGCAGCGCATGGATGCTGGTGCCATAGGTCATCAGCAGCGCGGCACCCTGTTCGAAGCTCTTGCTGTCGGGCAGCCGGTAGAGGCGACGGCGTTCGACCACGACCTTTTCGGCGAGGCCGTTCCAGCCGGTCGATCCGAGCACGCGATCGCCGGGCTTGAGGTCGGTGACACCCTCTCCCACCGACTCCACCACACCGGCGATTTCACCGCCCGGCGCAAACGGGCGCGGGGGTTTGAACTGGTACTTGTCCTCGATGATGATGACATCGGGGAAGTTGATCGCGCACGCCTTGACCGCGACCACCACCTCACCGGGTTTCGCCACCGGATCCGGCAGCTCACCCATGGTTAGAGTTTCAGGTCCGCCCACTTCCTTCGACAACAACGCCCGCATCACCCCTCTCCCTCTTGAGCCAGGGCCGCACGTCGGCGACCATCGACTCATATTTCGAAATTGCGGTATCTCTTGCCAGTGTCAGCCCGACCTCGTCCAGCCCCTGCATCAGGCAATCGCGGCGGAAGGGGTCCATGTCGAAGGTGAAGCGATCCTGGAACGGCGTGGTGACGGTCATCGTTTCGAGGTCGATGGTGATTGCGTCGGTCTTCGCGACCTCGACCAGCCGGTCGATTGCCTCCTGCGGCAGCACGACCGCGACGATGCCGTTCTTGAACGCGTTGCCGGAGAAGATGTCGGAATAGCTCGGCGCGATCACGGCGGTGATGCCCATGTCCTTGAGCGCCCAGGCGGCATGTTCGCGGCTCGACCCGCACCCGAAATTGTCGCCCGCGATCAGGATCGGCGATCCGGCATAATCGGGGTCGTCGAAGATATTGCCCGGCTGTGCGCGGACCGTCTCAAACGCGCCCTTGCCAAGGCCCTCACGACTGATCGTCTTGAGCCAGTGCGCCGGAATGATAATGTCGGTGTCGATATTCTTGGCGCCCCACGGATAGGCGCGCCCTTCGACCTTGCGGACGGGGTCCATGTTCAGCTCCGGATGTCGTTAAGGCGAGCGACGTCGCGGGCCGCGCTGCTGCGCCGCCCGCCTGCCTGCCCGATCGATGCGATGATGTCGTGCGGCGCGCTCAGCGCACCGGTGCGACGGCCTGCGTCGTTGCCCGCGCCTCGCCGACGGTTCCAGTCACGGTCGAATAGACTGCGGCCGCGCCGCTGAGGATCGTGCCCGTGATCAATGCCACCAATACGCGCTTCACCGGTCATCCCCCCGCCTGGGCCCCCATCAGGTCCCGCACGTCCGTCAACCGCCCGGTCACCGCCGCCGCCGCCGCCATTGCGGGCGAAACGAGGTGCGTCCGGGCACCCGGACCCTGGCGTCCTACGAAATTTCTGTTGGAAGTGGAAGCACATCTCTCGCCCGGCGGCACCTTGTCGGGGTTCATTGCGAGACACATCGAACAGCCCGGCTCGCGCCATTCAAAGCCCGCCGCAGTGAAGATGCGGTCCAGCCCCTCGGCCTCGGCCTGCCGCTTGACCAGCCCCGAGCCGGGGACGATCAGCGCCTGGCGCACGCCGTCGGCGACCTTGCGGCCGTTGACCACGGCAGCGGCTGCGCGCAGATCCTCGATCCGGCTGTTGGTGCAGCTGCCGATGAAGATATTCTCGACCGGTATGTCCTGCATCCGCGTGCCGGGGGTCAGGCCCATATAGTCGAGCGACTTCTGCGCCGCGACCCGCTTCGAGGCATCGGTGAAGCTCTCCGGATCGGGCACCACGCCGGTGATCGGCACGACGTCCTCCGGGCTGGTGCCCCAGGTGAGCGACGGGGCGATATCGCTGCCCTGTAGCGTCACCACGCGGTCGTACACCGCGCCTGGGTCGCTGGGCAGCGAGCGCCACCACGCCAGCGCCTTATCCCACTGCTCACCCTTTGGGGCCATCGGGCGGCCCTTCAGATAGGCATAGGTCGTCTCGTCCGGCGCGATCAGGCCGGAGCGCGCGCCGCCCTCGATCGACATGTTGCTGACCGTCAGCCGTCCCTCGACCGACAGGCCGCGGATCACATCGCCGGTATATTCGACGACATAGCCGGTGCCGCCCGCAGCCCCGGTCTTGCCGATGATCGCGAGGATCACGTCCTTGGCGCTGACACCATAGCCCAGCGTCCCGTCGACGCGGATTTCCATCGTCTTGGACTGGCTGAGCAGTAAGGTCTGGGTCGCCAGCACATGCTCGACCTCGCTCGTCCCGATACCGAAGGCGAGCGCGCCCAGCGCCCCATGCGCGGAGGTATGGCTGTCGCCGCACACCAGGGTCGTGCCCGGCAGGGTGAAGCCCTGTTCCGGTCCGACGACATGGACGATGCCCTGTTCGGGGGCGGTCGCACCGAAATAGTCGATCCCGAATTCGGCGACGTTGCGCTCGAGCGCCGCAAGCTGCTGCGCGCTTTCGTGATCGGCGATCGGCAGGCGATTTCCCGCCGCATCGACGCGCGCGGTGGTCGGGAGGTTATGGTCCGGCACCGCCAAGGTCAGGTCCGGACGACGCACGCGACGGCCATTGGCACGAAGACCCTCGAACGCCTGCGGGCTGGTCACCTCATGGACGAGGTGGCGGTCGATATAGATGAGGCAGGTGCCGTCCTCACGCCGTTCGACGACGTGCGAAGCCCAGATTTTCTCGTAAAGCGTAAGCGGTTTGCTGGCCATGATGCGGTCCCCTTACGCCTTTGTTGCGCAGGGGCAAGCACAGGCGACATTTTCTGAGGCGAAGCTCGGCTTGCTTCAGGGGGCGAGGTGACGCCAGGCGCGCACCACCCCGATCAGATGGACGACGCCATAGACCAGAACGATCGCCGACGACCACAGTGCAAATGCGTCGCTATGCTGGGGTCGCCAATAATGGACCGGGACGAATGCGATGGCACGCAGCAGATAGACGGCGGTGATCGCAACCAGCGCGGTGCGCAGCAGTGGGAGCCGCGGGATCAACCCCGCGCCCGACGCGGCATAGGCAGCCCACACCGCCAGCACCGCGGCGATACCGAGCGTGATCAGCGTCGGCCGCAGGTCGCCGCGCGCCGCCGCCCGCGCCATCCCCTCACCCGCGCCGAAAAAGCGATACCAGTCCGGCCCGCCGACGATGCAACCGAGGTGCAACAGCGCCGCTACGCCCGACAGGACAGCCGCAGCGATCAGCCAGCCGCTCCCCGGGTTGCTCACGACCTGTTGCATCACACCTCTCCCTGACGCAGCAACTCCTGCGGCGACACATAGGCGGCGTCGTGCGCGAAGGGCAAAGCCGTGCCGCTTCGCAAGGCATCGAGCAGCTGCGCGAAGCCGGTGTCGAACGCAAAGCCCAGCTCGCGCTGAATCCGCCCGCTGTCATAGACCCGGCCGATCCGGCCTGGCAGCTCCCAGCCACGCGCGGCATAGAGCGCAGGCGCATCCGGGAAATGCCGCGCGATCACGGCTGCGGCATCGCGCTTCAGTTCGGCAGCTTCCTGCCGCGCGAACGGCGTGGGCGCGGATACGATATAGGTGCCGAACCCGATTACGGGCGCCTTGGCTAGCGCGGCGACATGCGCGCGCGCCGCATCCTCCACCGTGAGGCGGCGGTGGAGCAGCTCGTTCGCCTTGAGGTTCTCCCCCGGCGGATGGCTATGCGTGTCGTCATCCTCGGGGAAGAAGCGTCCGGTGCGCAGGACGATGCAGTTGAGTCCATGTTCGGCATGGAACAGGCGGCAGAGCTGTTCGGCGGCATATTTGGTCGCGCCATAGATGTTGCGCGGTTCGATCGGGCCGCTGTTCTCGTCGAGCCACACCGCCGCATCCCCCGCCTCGTCGCGGATCGCCTGGCTGATCATCAGCGAGGTGGTGGAGGTGAAGACGAACCGGTCATGCCCCGCTGCGACCGCCGCTTCCATCAGGTTCAGCGTGCCGGTGACGTTGACGTCAACGAACGCCTGCTTGGGATAGCGCACGATATCGGGCTTGTGCAGCGCGCCGCCATGGATCACCGCCTCAATCCCGCCCTCAGTAAAGACGCGGTCGATTGCCGCGCGATCGGCGACGCTGGCGATCACATCGGTATCGGCACCCGGCGCGACGTCGAAGCCGGTGACCATATGCCCTTCGGCACGCAGCATCGGCGCGAGGAATCGGCCAAGCCAGCCCGACGACCCGGTGAGGAGGACGCGCATCAGCCTGCCCTCCCCCGCCACAGCCCTGCTGCCGTGAAGCCGCCGAACAGCGCCCCCTCCGCCATGCTCGTCACGATGCGGCTGCGCAGGCCGAAGCCGCTTTCGCCGAGCAGCGCGCCGATCCGGCCGAGGTCCAGCCGTGCGCCGTCCATCGTCTGGGTCAGTACGTCGATGCTCCCGGCGAGCAGCCGCCCGCCGAGCAGCGCGATGATCAGGCCCGCCGCCGCACCAAGCGCCATCCCGGCCAATCCCGCGTGACGTTTGGTGCTGCCCGCGCGTCGGGCCGCGATCCAATAGGCGAGCCCCACCGCGGTCCCCAACGCCAGCCCCTCGGGCGCGCCGGTAATCCCTTCGGGCGCGCGGCCGAGCAGCAATGTAAATGCGTCGATCCCGAGCAGCTTGGCGACCGCGCCCACGATCAGCCCGGCAAGCGCCCCACCGACGATCGCCAGCGGCGACCCTGCCCCGCCGCGCTGCACGGCTGCCGCGACGCCGAATGCGACCGCTCCGCCGCCGATCGCTGCAACGACAATGGTGAGGCATGCCAGCACCAGCACGAAGGACAGCGCCCCGCTCTGCGCCGGCACCGCCAGCGTCGCGCCGAGCACGCCATAGGTCAGCCCGCCAACCACGCCGGCCGCAACCGCTCCCGCCGTACCCGTAGCGCCCATGTCCCAGGTCAGGGTGTGCGTGGCCTGCAGCTGCGGCGCTGGGGGCGTAGGCGGCGGTTGCGGCTTCGCCTCCTCGCTGTCGATCGCGCCGACAAAGCGGTACCCGAATTTGGGCACGGTCGCGATGAAGCGCGGATCGCCCGCCTCATCGCCCAATGTCCTGCGCAGCGTGCGGATGCACTGGGTCAGCGCTTCGTCGGTCACCGGGATGCCGCGCCACACCGCGTCCATGAACCGGTCCTTGGTGACCAGCTGCCCGCGCTCCCGCACCAGCAGGATCAGCGCGTCGAGATAGCGCGCATTGAGCGCGACCTCTGCCCCGTCGCGGCGCAGCTGGCGCTCGGCGCTGTCGAGCTCGAAGCCTCCGAAGCGGTAGATGGCCGGTTCCATGTCGATTTCAGCGAAGCCTCAGATCTTGCTCATTCCGCTCACCCACCGGGCGGGCCAGGGAGGGGTATCGGCAATTCATGGAGGCAAGCAAGTGGTTGAACAAGCAAAGACTGGCGGGATGTGGCGCAACCCGTGGCGGTTGATCGGATGGGGCGGGATCCTGGGGCTGCTGCTGCTTCCCGCAGTGGCGATGCAGTTTACGACCGAGGTCAATTGGACCGGCGGGGATTTCCTGTTCGCGTTCCTGATGCTGGGCAGCGTCGGACTCGCGGTCGAGCTGACCGTTCGGGCCAACCCGGCCTGGTCCTATCGCGCGGGCATGGGGATCGTGCTGGCCGCGTGCTTCCTGACGATCTGGATCAACCTGGCGGTCGGGATCGTCGGGAGCGAGGACAATCCCGTCAACGCGCTGTTCTTCCTGGTCCCGCTCACCGCGATTGCCGGGTCGGTGCTGGGCGGGTTCCGCGCCGGCGGCATGGTCATCGCCACGATCCTTGCCGCGATCGTCCAGATCGCGGTGATGCTCTACATCTGGGTGGCCGGTGCGGGCTTTCCGATCGGGGTTACTGTGTTTTTCGGCACGCTGTGGCTGGTCGCGGCGGGGCTGTTCCGTCAGGCGGGGCGGCGCGGGTAATCAATTCCTCCCCTGCTCCGCAGGGGAGGTGGCATTGCGAAGCAATGACGGAGGGGCCGCCCCGCAGAGGGCGGAATTTTGTCGAGCTTTTCACGGCTGTCTACGCAGCCGCCCCTCCACCACCCGCTGCGCGGGCGGTCCCCCTCCCCCAGCAAGCTGGGGGAGGAATGGCAGATCACACTGCCGCGAGCGCGACCTCATACGCCGCCGTCGTCTTCGCCGCGACCTCGTCCTCGGTCACGCCCGGTGCCAGTTCGATCAGGCGGAAGGGCGAGTCATGGTCGGGGCGCTGGAAAACCGCCAGATCGGTGATGATCATGTCGACGACATTCTTGCCGGTCAGCGGCAGCGTGCATTCGGGGATGAATTTGGGGCTGCCGTCCTTGGCATTATGCTCCATCACCACGATGATCTTCTTGACCCCGGCGACCAGGTCCATCGCGCCGCCCATGCCCTTGATCATCTTGCCCGGGATCATCCAGTTGGCGATGTCGCCGGTCTGGCTGATCTCCATCGCGCCGAGAACGGTCAGGTCGATATGCCCGCCGCGGATCATCGCAAAGCTGTCCGCGCTGCTGAAATAGACCGATTGCGGCAGTTCGCTGATCGTCTGCTTACCGGCGTTGATCAGGTCGGGGTCTTCCTCACCCTCGAACGGGAACGGGCCGATGCCGAGCATGCCGTTTTCCGACTGGAGCGTCACCTCGACCCCTTCCGGGATGTGGTTCGCAACCAGCGTCGGGATGCCGATGCCGAGATTGACGTAGAAACCGTCCTGCAATTCCTTCGCGGCGCGCGCGGCCATTTCGTCGCGGGTCCAGGCCATCACTTCACTCCTTGGGCAATTCGGTTGTCGGGGCTGCGGTGCTGCGCACCGGGTTGGGCAGCAGGAACCAGCCTGCGCCCCAGAGCGGGGCGACCATCGTCTCGGTCGCGGCAGCGGGGCGACGCGCGGCGTCCCCCGCATCGAACGTGTCGCTGAAATCGCCCAGCGCATCGCCGACGATCGCGACGACGCAATAGCTGGCGGCAACGGTGCGGCGCACCTGATCGCCCGAAATCGGCGGCTCGCCGCCGCGCAGGATCAGCGTCTTGCCGGGGACGAATTCGCCAAAGCCGATCTTGGCCAGCATCGCCGCTGCAGCATTGTTGCCAGACGGACGCCGCGCGCTGGTGAAGATCGCCTGCACGCCTTCGCGGCGCAGCGCATCGACGCCCTCGACCGCGCCCGGCACCGCGCTCACTTCATCGCTGCCATCGCCGACCCAGCGGCGGAAGCGCGCGTCGGGATCGCTGCCCGCTGCGCTTTCGTCCAGGTCGAACAGGATCGCGAACGGCTTGGCATCGCACGGCACATAGCGCGGCGCGTCGAGCGTCGCGCCCTCAGCCAGCACCACCGAACGCACCGCCTCCCCCGCCTTGCGCGCCGCGACCTGGCGTTCGACATAGGCCCAGAGCGATTGATAGGCCTGAAGCGATGCAGCCGCCGACTCCGCCGAAGCCGGTGCGGCGGGCCGGGACGCAGCTGCTGACGCCTGCAACCGCAGCGCCAGCGCGCGCGCCTCGGGCGTGGTCAGCGTTGCGGTCGGGTCGCCTACGGGCTCGGCTGGCGCCGGTGTCGCCGCAGCGACCGGCTCAGGCGTTGGCTCGGGCTTTTTGTCGTCGCCGAAAATCTGCTTGCCCGCCATCGAACCGCCCGCGACGATCGGGATGGCCGCCGCGACGCATCCGCCGCACAGCAGCCCCGCCGCGCCGAGCGTGAGCAGGGCGCGCAGCCGGCTCACGCCGCCTCGCTGGTCCGCTGACGGACCGTGCGGAACTCGATCTTCTTGTCGTACGGAGCGCCGATAATCATCCGCTTCACATAGATGCCGGGCAGATGGATCGCATCGGGGCCGAGGCTGCCGACCGGCACCACTTCCTCGACCTCGGCGACGCAGATGTTCGCGGCGGTCGCCATCGGCTGGTTGAAGTTGCGCGCGGTCTTGCGGAAGATCAGGTTCCCCGCCTCGTCCGCTTTCCACCCCTTGATGATCGCGAGATCGGCGCGGATGCCGCGTTCCAGGATATATTCCTGCCCGTCGAACACCTTGACCTCCTTGCCCTCGGCCACCTTCGTGCCGACGCCGGTCTTGGTATAGAAGCCGGGGATGCCTGCGCCGCCCGCGCGGCAGCGTTCGGCCAGCGTGCCCTGAGGGCAGAATTCCACCTCAAGCTCGCCCGCCAGATATTGCCGTTCGAACTCCTTGTTCTCGCCGACGTAGGACGAGATCATCTTGCGCACCTGGCGCGTGCGCAGCAGCTTGCCGAGGCCCTCGCCGTCAACGCCGGCATTGTTGCTGGCGATGGTCAGGCCGGTGACGCCGCTGTCGCGGATTGCGTCGATCAGCCGTTCGGGGATGCCGCACAGGCCGAAACCGCCCGCGCAAATCGTCATGCCGTCGTGCAGCAGGCCTTCAAGCGCCGCTTCGGCAGTCGGGTACAGCTTGTTCATCGCCGCGAGTCTCTCCTAGCCCTGTCATCCGGGCGATAGTCGCGGGCGGTCGGCGCGGTCAAGCAAACCTGAACCGACTTTCAACTTTGTTCCGCTGCATTGCGACGAATAAGCGCTGCATTGCGGCAAATACGTGGGCCGACGCGTTGAAGCGTTAACCAATTGTCGATAGCATGCGATCGGTTTCCGGGGGCGGGATCACAGACGCATGCTTGAATTTTCCGTGTTCATTTATGGCCTGCTGACGGGCTTTGTCCTGATTTCGGCCGAGCAGAATCGCCGCGCGGCGCGGCCCAATCCGGCCATGGTGACGGCTGTGGGCTGGGGCTTGTTCTCGATGTCCTCGACGCTCGCCGTGTTGTGCGGCGCAGTGGGCATTGCCCTGCTGTTTGGCGTGTCGGTGCCTGGCCTGCCCACCCTTCCCGGATAAAAAAACGGGGCGACCGGATGGTCACCCCGTAAGGGCTTGGGAAGGGTAGAATGAAGCGTTCGTTAGCGGACCGATCCGCGACGAACCAGGTTGACGATCCCGAGCAGCACGACGGCGCCCAGGAACGAAATCAGCAGCGACGTCGCGCTGAACGAGCCATCGGTGATCGATGCGCCACCGATCATCGGAGTGATGATCAGGCCGGCGAGCAGTGCGCCGACGATGCCCACGACGATGTTGAGGAAAATGCCCTGCTGGGCATCGGTCCGCATCACGATGCTGGCCAGCCAGCCAAGCACACCGCCCACGACCAGCAGTACAATCAAGTTGATCATTGGATGTCTCCCATATCCGTCTCGACCCGGTCGAGTTACTTGCAATACGGTTGAAATCGCCGGACGTTCCGCCTGCGTCCGATTTTACTTACGCCCGGGAGAGTTGCATGCCGATCTACGCGTTTGAGGACCTGCAGCCGACGGTCGATGCCGACGCCTGGATCGCGCCCAGCGCCGATGTGATCGGTGACGCCCGGCTGGCGGCAGGGTCGAGTGTCTGGTTCGGGGCGGTGATCCGCGCAGACAATACGCCGATCCTGCTCGGCGCGCGCAGCAATGTGCAGGAGGGGGCGATGCTCCATTCCGATCCCGGCGCGCCGCTGACGATCGGGGAGGATTGCACGATCGGGCATCACGCGATCCTGCACGGCTGCACCATCGGCAACCGCGTGCTGGTCGGCATGGGCGCGATCATCCTCAACCGCGCGGTGATCGGCGACGATTGCCTGATCGGTGCCGGCGCGCTGGTGACCGAGGGCAAGGAATTCCCGCCCGGCAGCCTGATCGTCGGCAGCCCCGCCCGCGCGATTCGTGAGGTGGATGCAACGACCCGCGCGGGGCTGCTGTATTCGGCGCAGAATTATGCGGAGCGGCAACGGCGGTTTCGCAGCGGGTTGCGGCGGATCGACTAAACACCCTCGTCGTCCCGGCCTTGACCCGGGACCGGGCTTCTTCTTCGCGCTCGGACAAGGCAGCCCAGCCCCGGATCAAGTCCGGGGCGACGGGAAAATGATGGCGTGTTTAGAATTCCCGGTACGCCAACCCTTGCCGTTTACGTAAAGCATCTGGACAGGCAATTCGGTTCGTCTATGAAACGGGTATGGCCCTGCCCGCTCTCTTCGATCGCCTGCGGCTCCCCGTGATCGGGTCCCCGCTGTTCATCGTCTCCGGTCCCGAACTGGTCATCGCCCAGTGCAAGGCCGGCATCGTCGGCTCGTTCCCCGCGCTCAACGCGCGGCCGCAGAGCCAGCTCGACGAATGGCTGCACCAGATTACCGAGGAGCTGGCGGCGTGGAACCGCGACAACCCGGATCGCCCGGCCGCGCCCTATGCGGTCAATCAGATCGTCCACCGCTCCAACGACCGGCTCGAAGCCGATCTGGCGACGTGCGGCAAGTGGCAGGTGCCGATCGTGATCACCTCCTTGGGCGCGCAGGAGCAGCTCAATCAGGCGGTGCACAGCTGGGGCGGCATCGCGCTGCACGACGTGATCAATGACCGCTTCGCGCACAAGGCGATCGAAAAGGGCGCGGATGGCCTGATCCTCGTTTGCACCGGCGCGGGCGGCCATGCCGGGCAGCTGAGCCCGTTCGCCTTCGTGCAGGAAACGCGCGCGTGGTTCGACGGCCCGATCGCGCTGTCGGGGTCGATCGCCAATGGCGGCGCGATCCTCGCCGCGCAGGCGATGGGCGCCGACCTGGCCTATATCGGATCGCCGTTCATCGCGACGGCGGAGGCGAATGCCGAGGCGGATTACAAGGCGGGCATCGTCGCCGGCGGCGCATCCGATATTGTCTATACAAATCTGTTTACCGGCGTGCACGGCAACTATCTGCGCCAGTCGATCGAGGCGGCGGGGCTCGACCCCGACAATCTGCCCGAGAGCGATCCGAGCAAGATGAACTTCGGATCGGGCGGGAATTCCAAGGCCAAGGCGTGGCGCGACATCTGGGGTTCGGGCCAGGGCATCGGCGCGGTGCGCGAGGTTCAGCCGGTGGCGACCTTCGTCGATCGGCTGAATGCGGAGTATCGCGCGGCGAAGGCGCGAGTGGCAGGGCTGTCGGACGGCGGTTGGAGGGCCTGACCTTTTCGTCACCCCGGGCTTGACCCGGGGCCCCGCTTCTTCGACCGGCCAAGGCAGCTGGGCCCCGGGTCAAGCCCGGGGTGACGAAAGAATTGGCCTAGCTTGAGGTTCAAGCCGCCAAACGGCGGGCCTTTTCCAGCTTCTTCATCAGCATCTGGCGCTTCAGCCGCGAGAGGTGGTCGAGGAACACGATCCCCTCAAGATGATCCATCTCATGCTGGATGCAGGTGGCGAGCAGGCCGGTGAACTGCTCGTCATGCGCCACGCCATGTTCGTCCAGCCACTTCACCCGGCAGGTCGCAGGACGGTCGACATCGGCGAACTGATCGGGGACTGACAGGCACCCCTCGGTATAGGTATTCATCTCCGCCGCGGGATCGAGAATCTCGGGGTTGATGAAGACGCGCGGCGCCTTGATCGGCTTGCCTTCCTCGTCTTCCTCCTCCTGCAAGTCCATGACGATCACACGCTTGGGCACGCCGACCTGAATCGCGGCGAGCCCGATACCGGGGGCGTCGTACATCGTTTCGAACATGTCGGCGATCAGCGCGCGCAGCTCGTCGTCGACCTTCTCGACAAGGGTGGAGACGGTCTTGAGACGCGGATCGGGAACTTCGACGATAGGAAGAATAGCCATCGCGCCAATTTAGGGGATACACCGCGCGGTCGCAACTCTCAGTTGACATCACTTATCGACGTCGATATGACGTCGATATGACGTGGTTATCACTTCAGAATTTTGGGACAATACAATATGGCTTATCAGGATCCGACAAACGTAGACTCTCCCCGCGGCCGCTGGCGTTTGATCGACGTGCTGTGGAACGGTGGAGACGGAGCAGATTCTCTCGCACTGGGAATGTGGGATAATACGCCCGCCCTCGCAATGCGGTGGAATGGATCATCCGCGGATACCGGCGTTGGGAACCCTCAATCCCGAGGTCTTCCTACATGGTTCATTTTGCCAGACTGGACCTATCCTGGAATTCTCGAATCCGCTGACCTTAAGCCGGACGTGCTGAGCCGCGCTCGAGCAATTTTGGGGGTGTGAACGAATAGGGAGGTCTAGCTTGGACCGCCCCCCTAAGCAACCGGCCGCCGCGCGCGCAATGCCTGCGCCAGCGTGCCTTCGTCGAGATAGTCGAGCTCGCCGCCGACCGGCAGGCCGTGCGCGAGCTGAGTCAGCCGGACCGGATAGCCCTCCAGCCGCTCGGCAATGTAATGCGCGGTGGTCTGCCCCTCCAGCGTCGCGTTCATTGCCAGCACGACCTCATCCACCCCGCCCGCCGCGATCCGCGTGACGAGGCTGTCGATCGCCAGATCCTCGGGCCGCACCCCGTCGAGCGCGGAGAGCTTGCCACCCAGCACATGGAATTTGCCGGGGAACAGCCGCGAGCGTTCCAGCGCCCACAGGTCGGCGACTTCCTCAACCACGCACAATTGGCGCGTGTCGCGGCGCGGGTCGGCGCAGATCGCGCACGGATCGGACGTATCGACATTGCCGCAGGTCGAACAGGTTGCGAGCCGCTCGCTCACCGCCTCCAGCGCGCGCAGCAGCGGGTCGAGCGCGGTCTCGCGCTTCTTGAGCAGATGCAGCACCGCGCGCCGCGCCGAGCGCGGACCAAGGCCGGGGAGGCGCGACAGGGCTTGGGTCAGGGTTTCGATCTCGGGCGATGCCATGCAATTCCCTCTATCCGTTCGTGCTGAGCTTGTCGAAGCACTGTTCCTGCCGTCGATGATCCGGGAGATGGCCCTTCGACAAGCTCAGGGCAAACGGGTTGCGGGGGTGGGCGCGAGGCGACTAGAGCCACCCCATGCGGATCATCTTCATGGGCACCCCCGAGTTTGCGGTGCCGACCCTCAATGCGCTGGTCGAAGCGGGCCATGATGTCGTCGCGGCGTACAGCCAGCCGCCGCGGCCCGGCGGGCGACGCGGCAAGGCGCTGACCCCCTCCCCGGTCCACGCCCGCGCGGAGGAACTGGGGATCGAGGTGCGCACGCCGCTGTCGTTCAAGAAGGACCCCGATGCCGTCACCGCCTTCGCCGCGCTCAACGCCGATGTCGCGGTGGTCGCGGCCTATGGCCTGATCCTGCCGCTCAGCGTGCTGGAGGCGCCGCGTCTTGGTTGCCTCAACGTCCATGGCTCGCTCCTCCCCCGCTGGCGCGGCGCGGCGCCGGTGCAGCGCGCGATCCTGGCGGGCGATGCCGAGACGGGCGTCG
This sequence comes from Sphingomonas bacterium, assembly GCA_030149245.1. Lineage (GTDB taxonomy): Bacteria > Pseudomonadota > Alphaproteobacteria > Sphingomonadales > Sphingomonadaceae > Sphingomonas. Next base: position 11,133 of record JASBRX010000036.1, on the reverse strand, counting down.
GAATCATGCAGATGGAGGCTGGGCTGGACACCGGCCCGGTGCGGCTGGAGGGTCGCACGCCGATCGATCACAAAACGGCGGGCGAACTGACCGCCGAGCTCGCGGAGATGGGCGCGCGATTGATGGTGCAGGTGCTGGCCGATTTTGACGGGCATCCGGCGGTGGCTCAGCCGGAGGGCGGCGTGACCTATGCGGCGAAGATCGACAAGGCCGACACTCGGCTGGACTTCGACCAACCCGCCGACGCGGTGGAGCGTCAGATCCGCGCCTTCAACCCGCCGGGTGCGTGGTTTGAGTTTGCCGGGGAGCGCATCCGCGTCCTCGCCGCCACCCGTCATCCCGGCGAAGGTCGGGATCGCGAGACGGACGCGGAGATCTCAGCCACGAGCGGCCCCGGCCTTCGCCGGGGCGACGGAATGGTGCTGGACGATGCGCTGACGATCCAGTGTCGTGACGGAGCGATCCGCCCCACCCTAGTCCAGCGCGCCGGACGCGGCGTCGTCACCACCCGGGAACTGCTCAACGGCTTCCCGATTCCGCCCGGAACCCAGCTGTGACCCGCTTTGCGCTCACCGTGGAATATGACGGCCGCCCCTTCATGGGCTGGCAATATCAGGACCATGGCCCCAGCGTTCAGGGGGCAATCGAGGATGCGCTGCACGGCATCACTGGCGAGGATGCTCTGGTCCACGCCGCCGGGCGCACCGATGCCGGGGTCCATGCACTCGGCATGCGCGCGCATACCGAGGTCGAGAAGGACATAGCCCCGTTCCGGCTGATGGAGGCGCTCAACGCGCATCTGCGCAAGGTGCCGGTCGCGATCCTGGCGTGCGAGGTGGTGCCCGACGACTGGCACGCGCGCTTTTCCTGCATCGCGCGCCATTATGTCTATCGCATCGTCAGCCGCCGCGCGCCGCTGACCTTCGACAAAGGGCTGAAATGGCGTGTCCCCCACCCGCTCGACGCCGATGCGATGCACGACGCCGCGCAGATCCTGGTCGTCACGCACGACTTCACCACCGTCCGCTCGGTCCATTGCCAGTCGGCCAGCCCGCTCAAGTCGCTCGACCGGCTGGATGTGGTGCGGGAGGGCGACGAGATCGCGATCCACGCCTCGGCCCGCTCGTTCCTGCACCATCAGGTGCGCTCGATGGTCGGGTGCCTGTCGATGGTCGGGCGCGGCCAGTGGACCGCCGACGATCTGCGCGCCGCACTGGAGGCGCGGGATCGGGCGCGGCTGGGCCTCAACGCGCCGTCGGACGGGCTGTATTTTGTGAAGGCCGATTACCCTACCGGCTGAACCGCGCCGCCAGCTCCGCATGGGTTGACCAGCGGAACTGCCCCACCGGCTGAACCCAGTCGAGCTTGTACCCGCCCTTGACCAAAGCCTCCGCATCGCGCGCGAAGGTCGCGGGGTTGCACGAGACATAGGCGATCACCGGCGCCTTGCTCGCCGCTAGCTCGACCGCCTGCTCCTTCGCCCCGGCACGCGGCGGATCGAGGATCACCGCGTCGAACAGGTCCAGCTCTTTCGAAGTCAGTGGGCGGCGGAACAGGTCGCGATGCTCCGCAAACACCTGCCGCTGGGCGCGGCCCGCTGCGGCCTTCAAGGACAGGATCGCGTCGCGTGCGCCCTCGCCGGCATAAACCTTCGCCTTGGGATCCATCGCGAACGTGAAGGTGCCGAGCCCGGCGAACAGGTCGGCAATCGTCTTCGCCCCACCGACCGCTTCAAGCACCGCCGCGACGAGCGCCGCCTCGCCCTCAGGCGTTGCCTGCAGGAAGCTCGCCGCCGGGAACGGCACCGCTACGCCGCCGAAGCTGACCGTCACCGGATCGGGCTCCCACCGCGCTTCCGGCCCCATCCCGTCATCGACGCTCAGCCGCCCGAGCGCATGGCGCGTCGCGAACGCGGTCACGGCCTCCACCGCCTTGAGGCTGTCGGTCACCAGGCCTTCGACTAGCACGTCCGGCCCCTGATCGGTCAGCGCGAGATGGACATTGACCCGGCGGCTCGCGGGCAGATGCGCTGCGAGCAGCCCGCGCAGCGGCTGGAGCAGCGAAAACAGCCACGGATCGAGCACCTCGCATTGCTGCACGTCGATCAGCCGGTGACTGGCCTGTTCGGTAAAGCCCAGATGTACCTGCCGCCCGCGCCGCTCAGCATGCAGCGTCGCGCGGCGGCGGGTGCGCGGCGGCGACAGGATCGGCGCACGGATCTCGGCGGTCAGGCCATGCTGCGCAAGCGCACCGGCGATCCGGCCGGACAGGAATTCGGCATAGGCGGCATCGTCGAGATGCTGGAGCTGACACCCGCCGCATTCGGGAAAGTGACGGCACGGCGGCTCGACATGACGCGGCCCGCGCGCGACGGAGCCATCGGCGCGCAGCCGGTCGCCCGGCGCGGCCAGCGCGGCGTGGCGCCCGTCCGCCGTCACCCCATCCCCGCGCGCGGCGACGCGCACGATCATCTCGTCATCACTCATCGTGCGCGCTCATAGGCGTGCGGGAGCGCATCCGCCAGTTCGTCGGCGAGGAAACAGCGGTCGAGCAATCGCGCCGCTTCGCCATGCAGCCATACGCCGGCGCATACCGCGCGAAACATCTCGCCCGGCCATTGCGCAAGCATCGCGGCGATGGCCCCCGCCAGCACGTCGCCGGTTCCCGCGACCGACAGCCACCCGCTGCCACGCGGCGCGATCCATGTCGAACCGTCCGGATCGGCAATCACGGTGTTCACGCCCTTGTGGACGACAATGGCACCGCACCGCGCTGCGGCGGCCCGGGTCTGTTCGATCTTGCTGCCCGCGCATTCGCCGAACAGCGCCGTGAACTCGCCGCCATGCGGGGTCAGCACGGTCGGCGCTGTGCGCGCATGCAGCCGGTCGGGGTCGATCAGGTGCAGGGCATCGCCATCGATCACCAGCCACCGCTCGCTCGCCAGCGCTGCGTCCAGTTTCTCCCGCGCGCGGTCATCACGCCCCAGCCCCGGCCCGATCACGACCGCGCCGATCCGCTGATCGCCGAGTATCTCTGCACTCCACCGCTGGCGCACGATCGCATGCGGCGGATGCGGCAGTCCGCCGGTCAGCAGCAGCACATAGCCCGCCCCCGCGCAATAGGCGGCGCGCGCGGCAAGCTCGGCCGCCCCATGCATCGGGCCGGATATCAGCGCGACCATGCCGCGATCATATTTGTGCCACCAGCTGCGCGGCACCGCGAGATGGGGCTTCTCCAGCGTCCACGCGGCATCGGGCGCATCCGGCAGATCGTCCAGCCCCAGATCGACCAGACGCACCGTCCCGGACAGCTCGGCAACCGGATCGAGGACATGGGCCGGCTTGAGCGCGCCCAGCGCGAGCGTCGCGCTGAACGGCGCGATCCAGTGGCCGCCAAAATCACCGCCCGTGTCAGCGTCGGCCCCGCTCGGCAGGTCGACCGCGATCGACAACCGCGCGGCATGGACTGCGGCTTCGATCGCGCGCGCCACCGGCGTGTCGATCGCGCGCGACAACCCCGTGCCGAACACCGCATCGATGATGACCGGCGCGGGGTGATCGGACCCCTCTGCACCCGGAAACGCCTCGACCACCCCGCCCCATGCCGCCCGTGCCGCAGCGGCAGCCTCGGTCTTCGGCTCGCCCAGCGCCGCCACGCGCACCGCCATCCCGCGCTGTGCCAGCACCCGCGCCGCGACATAGCCGTCGCCGCCATTATTGCCGGGTCCGCACAGGATCAGCACTTCGCTGCCCGCCGCCAGCCGGTGGACCCATTCGGCAACACCCGTCCCGGCGCGCTCCATCAGCTCCGCCACGCTCGACCCGGCGGCAATCGCCCGCTCCTCCGCCGCGCGCATCGCTGCGGCGGTCAGCACCGGCGCCCCTTCGGGCACAGTCGAAAACATCAATCGTCGCCTTGAGGTTTGGGCAGCAGCAGCGCGAGCAGCAGCATACGGCATTCCGCATCGATCGTGCCGTCGATCAGCTCGGGCCGGAACCGCCGCTGAAACGCCACCGTCGCCGCCAGCGGATCGCGCACGTCATAGCCGAAGCGTTCGAGCGCGAGCAGGAAACCCGCGTCGGTCCAGCCGGGGTCCATCAGGTTCTTGGTCGGGCGCGGCAATGCCAGCCGCAGCCGTGCAAGCTTGCCCCACGGGAACAGCTCGCCCGGATCCTGCTTGCGCGCGGGTGCAATGTCCGAATGGCCGACGACATTGCCGCGCGTGATGCCATGCCGGTCCTTGATATCGGCGACGAGCCGGATCACCGCGTCGATCTGTTCGTCGGGATAGGGGCGATAACCATATTCATGGCCAGGATTGACGATCTCGATCCCCACCGACGCCGAATTGACGTCGGTCACCCCGCGCCAGTGCGACCCGCCCGCGTGCCACGCGCGCTTGTCCTCTGGCACCATGCGCACGACCTGCCCATCCTCGGCCACCAGATAATGGCTGGAGACCCCGAAGGCGGGATCGCGCAGCCGCTCGATCGCCTCTTCGGCACTGCGCATGCCCGTATAGTGCAGCACGATCATGCTGACGGGTAGCAGCCGCTCGCCGAAATTGGGCGAGGGCGCGTCGATGATGTTGAGCTCGGCCCGGTCCTGCATGGCTCGCAGGGATGCGGCGGCGCGCGCCGAAACGCAAGCCGGTTGAACCCGGTGTCAGCCGAACGCGCTCACCGGCGGGACGCAGCGCGCGGTGTCGGCGCGATACAGGCCGCGGATCCGCGCGCACGGCACGAATGCATCGGTCTGGCCGATCACGGTCTCCCCGGCCCCCAGCAACAGCGCCCCGCCATCGCGGACCGCGCTGCGCAACGTTTGGTAGGCACGGGCGCGCATCGCCGGGGGGAAGTAGAACAATACGTTGCGGCACAGGATCAGGTCGAACTTGCCCGGCGGCGCTGAGTCCTGCACCAGATTGTGGCGGCGAAACTGAATGCGGCGGGCCAGCTCGGGGCGGACGACCCACTCGGTGCCCTCCTGATCGAACCAGGTCATCATGCGCCGGATCGGCAACCCGCGCTGGATCTCGAACTGCGAAAACCGCCCCGAGCGCGCACGATCGACCGTGGCTGCGGATACATCGGTCGCGACGATCTCCGGAAATGGCAGGCCGCGCGCGACATAGGCCTCCTCGAACAGCATCGCGAGCGAATAGGGTTCCTGCCCGGTCGAGCAGCCGACCGACCAGATGCGCAGCCGCCGCCCCGGCTGTTCCGCCACCATCGCCGCCGCAGCCTCGACCAGCAGCTCCAGCACGCCCGGATCCCGGAAGAAGGACGTTTCGTTGTTGAGCAAGGCGTCGACCACCGCATCAGCCAGCGCGCCGGGGGCAGCGCTGGTAAGCCGCGCGATCAACGCATCGACGCTGTCCAGGCCATGCGCGCGCAGCACCGTCTTCAGTGCGGTTTCGATCCGCCATGCGCGGTTCGCCGCGATCTGCTGGCCGGTGCGCTGCTCCAGCAATGCGCCGATAATATTGATCGCGCCGGACGAAGCAAAAGGCTGGGTGGCCGACATCAGCGCGGTCGCCGCTGGCTGGCGACCATGCGGCCGATTTCATTGGGGGGCAGCACCGCGCTAGCGCTGGCGGCGACCGCACCGGGCATACCCCATACGACCGAACTCGCGCGGTCCTGCGCCAGGATTGCGCCGCCCGCGTCGATCAGGTTGCGCGCGCCGATCGATCCGTCGCGGCCCATGCCCGACAGCATCACGCCGAGGCCGCGTTTGCCATAGACGTCCGCCACCGATTCGAGCATCGGGTCGACGGAGGGCATGCACCCGCTGACCACGCGCTCGTCGGACAGCCGGATCGCGACGCCCTCGGTGGTGCGCACGCAGCGGAGATGCGCACGGCCGGGCGCGACCAGCATCCGGCCGGGGCGCACCCGCATATGATCCTCGGCCACCTCACACGGGCGACCGGCCAGCACCGCGAGCTGCGCAGCGAAATAGCTCATAAACGATGCCGGCAGATGCTGGGTCACCAGGATCGGGACCTCGAAGCTCGGCGGGATCGCGCGCAGCATCTGGCTGAGCGCATGGATGCCGCCGGTCGATGCCCCGACCGCGACGATATCGAATTCCTGCGGCACCGGAAGCGGGACCAGGTTCGGCCCGACCGCATCATGGGAGCGGTCGGTGAGACGGTTCAGCCGCTCTTCCAGCGTGTTGGCGAACTTGCCCGCAAAGCTGCCCACGCCCGGTTTGACCAGCGTGTCGGCGGCACCCAGCGCCAGGGCCTGGACAGCGGCCGCAGCACCGCGTTCGGCAGCAGAGGACACGACCAGAATCTTTGCCCCCTGCCCCGCAACCAGCAGATCGGGCAGGCCAGTCAGGCCATGCACCCCGGGCATTTCGAGATCGAGCAGGATCACATCCGCACGATTTGACGCCAGGAAGGCGAGCGCGCCCGGCACATTGCTGACCGCCCCGACCACGGCAAATCCGCGCATCCCCTCGATCATCCGGCTCAGCACCGCGCGGGCGACGGCCGAATCATCGACGATCAGGATGCGAACGCCATCGTCGCGCGGATCCGGCTGAATGCCGGCCGCCAAAGAGCTGCCAGACATTGACGTTATTCCTTAGGCGACGCCGACGATCTGAAGCTTGCTCTCCAGCGTTTCGCGGTCGAATGGCTTCATCACATATTCGTCGGCACCCGCGTCGATCGCGGCGCGGATATAGGCCATGCCGTTTTCGGTGGTACAGAACACGACCTTGGGCTTGTTGGCGATGCCGCTGTCCTTGAGCGCGCGCAGGAAATCCATCCCGCTCATCACCGGCATGTTCCAGTCGAGCAGCACGACATCGGGCGATGCCTCCAGGCACGACTCAAGCGCCTCGCGCCCGTCGCCGGCCTCGCGCACCTCGAAGTTGAGCGTCTCGAGGATGTGCCGGGCGACCTTACGGATCACCTTGGAGTCATCGACGACGAGGCAGGTTTTCATACAAGACGCTTCCCGGTTCTGCGGAACTGACATTCACTATGCAAGAAATACGTAAGTAGGACGTTAATTGCCGGTCATGTGGTGGGCGCAATTGCACCGGGGACGAGCGCCGCGAGATCGATTGTCAGGATCGGTTCGCCATCGCGCTCGATCAGCCCGCGCCCGGCTTGCTGCCACATCCCCGCCAGCGGCACCCCCGATGCCAGCGGCTGCGGCTCGAACGCCGCGACATCGTCCAGCGCATCGACCAGCATCGCATAATGATGACCGTCAACCGGCGTGATCACCGCGCGACCGCCAGCGGCCTCGCCCGGCTCCAGCCCCAGCGCGGCGCGGGTGTCGATGACCGTCACCACCCGGCTGCGCAGCGCGGCGAGCCCGCGGACATGGCCCTGCGCGCGCGGCACCGCGACGATATTGCCGATATCGACCACCGATTCGACCTGATTGGCGTCGATCGCCACCGATTGCCCGGCGATATGCGCGATCAGGAAGAGTTGCTCGCTCATCGCCCGCCTCCCTGCGCCACGGCGGCGATCGCGCCGAGCAGCGCCTCCCGGTCATAGCGATAGATGGTCCCGTCGCTCCCGCCGCGCTTGCGGCTGCGCAGCCGCACCACCGGCGCGGCCGCCCCTCCCTCCGGCTCGGCGTCGAGCGTCAGCACCACCTGTGGCGCCTCGCCCGGAGTCAATGCGCTGACGACGCGATAACCCGCACTTTCGAGCAGTGGCTGGATGAACGTGCCGAGCCAGCCGGTGTCGCCACCGCCAAGCAGGCACACCGGCGCGACCGCGTCATCGGCATCCGCCTCGCCATGTTCGCCGAACAGCCAGAGCGGATCGAGCATCTCGACCGGCTCGCCATCGATCAGCGCGACGCCCGCGATCGGGCCGGGCGTCGTCGCCGGCGCCATCTCCGCCGGCATCCCGACAATGTCGGCCGGTTCGGCAATGGCATAGGCAATTTCGGTTACGCCATCGCGCAGGCGCAGGATCGACCCCGTGCGTTTGGGATCGGCGCCCTCGACCGCCGCAACCGGCACAATGCGGTCGTCGATGGTCAGGCGCAGGCGACCCGCGCTGCGATGGATCGCGCCCGCGCCGACCTTCTCGATCCGGTCGACGACCTCAAGCGGCACCGCGCGGCGCGCCCCGTCGAGATCGGCGAAGACCAAAGCCAGCGCGCCTTCGTCCAGCGAGACCTCCTCCTCCTCGACCTCGGCCTCACGCGCGCGCTCGAACTGCAATCCGGCGTCCCGCGCCAGCCCCGCGCAATCGAGCAGCAGCATCGGACAGCCGCTATCGGGCAGAGTCTGTCCGGCATAAATCCCCGTCGCCATGATCGCGGGCGCGGCGGGCTTGATCACCAATTCCTCATTGTCGAGCACATCGTCGACGCGCAGCGCATAGCTGCCCTCGCCCATGCTCACGATCGCGACCATCGGATAGCCGCTGCTCGCCGCTGGCTTCAGCCCAAGCTGGTCGGCCAGCACGATCATCGGCAGCCGCCGGTCGCGCAGCGTCACCACCCAGGCGCTGCCGATGCGATCGACGCGGATCGCATCGCTGCGCTCGCTGACGATCTCCTCGATCGCCTGGCGTGGAATGGCAAAGGACTGGCCGCCCGCGCCCACGACGATGGTCGGGATGATCGACAGGGTCAGCGGCACATGGATCAGGATGCGCAGACCCCGACCGGGATCATTGTGCAGTTCGACGCGCCCGCCAATCTGCTCGATCGCGGCGCGGACCACGTCCATGCCGACGCCGCGCCCCGAAATTTCGGTCACGACATCCTTGGTCGACAGGCCCGGCTCGAAGATCAGCGCCAGCTTGGCGCGTTCGCCCAGCGACCGCAGTTCGCGCTCGTCGCGGCCATTGTCGGCGAGCTTGCGGATCACTCGCTCGACATCGATGCCGCGTCCGTCGTCGGAGACTTCGACGACGATCTGATTGCCCGACTGGCGCGCCGATACGGTCAGGCGGCCATTTTCGCGCTTGCCCGCCGCCCGCCGCTCGGCCGGATGTTCGATGCCGTGGTCGATCGAATTGCGGATGATGTGGACCAGCGGATCGCGCAGCACCTCGATCATTTCGCGATCGAGCTCGACCTCGGCGCCTTCGATATTGAGCAGCACCGACTTGCCCAGCCCCGCCGCGGTGTCGCGCACCATGCGCGGCAACGCGGAGAACAATGCGTCGATCTTCTGCATCCGCGTGCGCGTCACCGTGTCGCGCAGGTCGGCGACGGTCGCCGACATCCGCTCCAGCGCCGCCTCGACCTGCGGATCGACCTCGGCACTGCGCAGCCGACGCGACAGTTCGTTGCGCGCGAGCACCATGTCGGACATGCCGCTCATCATCCGATCGAGCAGGTCGACGTTCAGCCGCACGCTGCGGCTCTGTGCGCGCTGCGCGACCGGCGCGGCTGCTTGCACAACTTCGGCGGTTCCGCCCGCCAGTGCGGCGATCAGCAGATCCTCACCGGTATCGTCGAGCGCGGCGCCGGCATCGATCGCCTCGACAATCTCGCCGATCCGGTCGACCACGCCCAGCACGGCATTGACCAGCGCGCGATCGGGCACGCGCTCACCCGCGCGCACATCGGCCAGCACATCCTCCGCCGCATGGCTCAGCCGCGCAAGTCGGGGAAGATCGAGAAAGCCGCAGCTGCCCTTGACCGTATGGACGAAGCGGAAGATCGCATCGAGCCGCTCACGGTCGTGCGGCGACGCCTCCCAGGCGACGATCTCGCCTGACAGCGCCTCCAGCGTTTCCCGCGTCTCGGCAATGAATTCCTGTAACAGATCGTCCACGGGCGCCCCCACACGTCCCGACGGTCATGGCATCGCTACGGTTAACAGGGAGTTAGGAGGCGACCCGTGCGCACCGCAGAATCCCCCGCCCCACGCGCAAAGTAGCCAGCGGCCGAAACACGGATCGCGCGCGGCAATTCGCCGATACTCCCGTATTTGCACGGAGTGCCCGGCAGCGGAAAATGCCTATACTCAAAATGGGATCAGGAAGTTCAGGAGCCTGCAAGGCCTCGTCTCCTGATGGAAAGGAGGTGACAATGTCGACGCGACTTGACCGTATGCGTCTCAATTGCCGCCTCGTCACGCGTGTGCTTGGCGAAGAAGTCTTTGCCGCGACTCTCGATTTGGGTAACCGGCTGCCGATCCAATTGTCGCGTGCGCGGATGGTCTGCATTCCGATCCTGATTTCGGCGACCCGTGACATGATCGACCGCAAGATGCGCGGCACGATGGTTGCGCGGGGCCCGTCGATCAACGCGATTGCCGCCTCGCTCGACCTGCCGTTTGAAACGGCGCGCCGCAATGTGCAGCGCATGGCCGATCTCGGCTGGCTCGCAATCGATCCGGGTGGCGGAGTCTCGCTGCCTTCGCCCATGCCCCGCGCGCTGGCCGAATGGTGCGTCGATCTGGGCCGCCGGCTGCGCCGTGCCGCCGCAAGGATGGAAGCGCTGGATGCAACCGATGCCATGTCGCTTGACCTTGGGACGTGCGACAATAGCTGCACGCTCGCCGCACTCGACCTGTTTCTGATCATGGCGGGCACCTCGAAACATTTTCAGCTGCGTTACACCGAGCTGTTCTTGATCCATTTCGTCTGCACGGCCAGCGTCGTGCATCTGAATGAAGAGCCGGCCGGGACGGCCCCCTTTGCGCGGGTCGAGACGGTGCCTGACAGCACCCAGCGCATGTTTGTACCGATGTCCACACTTGCACGGCTGCTCGGCATCTCGCGCTCGACCGTCTACCGGCTCGTGTCCGATGCGGCGGATGCCGGCTTGTTCGAGCGCCGCGGCAACGGTGTGCGCGCATCCGACAGCTTTCTGACCAGCCCCGATTATGTCGAGGCGCTGGAGCTGGTCTCAGGGCGCACGGCGACACTGTTGTCGCGGGTCGAGCGACACCGCTGTGGCATTGGCTGCACCGCGCTGGACCATGTGCTGCGCCGCCCGCGCCCATGGCGTCAGATTTCGACCCTTTCGAGTTCCGCCCAGATCGGTTAATGCCCGCGCCATGAGCAAGCCAGCAACCCTTAACCGAGGCGTCGTCACCCTGACGACCTGACCCGCGGGCAAGCTGTGCCCGCCGGGGCGCAGCTTCATCGGCACGAGTGCTCATCTCTGTCCTGAATCGGCGTCC
>JASBRX010000027.1 GCA_030149245.1 Sphingomonas bacterium | reverse complement strand
GCCCGAACGTCGCGCGCAGTTCGACCAGTGGCGCCGCCTCCTCCCCACGCCGCTCGGCAGTCAGGCGAAATTCCAGGTCACCGACGGCACGCTGCGCATCGCGATCCCGTTCCCCGCATCGGTCGATTTGTGGAAGGACGCCTATTTCTTCGCCCAGACCGCCGATGCCGTCACCTATTCCGCGCCCCAAACCGTCACCCGCGACGGCGACACGCTGATCCTGTCGGTCAAGGCCGGGTCGAAAGTCCCTGAACGCCTCGACGGCATCCTCGCCACTGGCGAGCGCGACGGCTTCGCGCTCACCGCCGTCCCCGGCACCGTCGCCGCCGCGCCCGCAGCGCCAGCCGCAATCGACTGGAGCGCAGCCCTGCTCGCACTCGGTGGCGCGCTGCTCGGCGGGTTGATCCTCAACATCATGCCGTGCGTCTTCCCGATCCTTAGCCTCAAGGCGCTGAGCCTCGCCAAGAGCGGCACCAGCGAAGCGCATGCCCGCGCGGAAGGTCTCGCCTACACCGCCGGCGTCGTCCTCGTCGTCCTCGCGCTCGGCGGCCTGATGCTCGCCCTGCGCGCGGCGGGGGCGAGTGTCGGCTGGGCCTTCCAGCTCACCGACCCGCGCGTCATCCTGCTGCTGCTCCTCCTCGTCCTCGGCATCGCGCTCAATCTCGCGGGGCTGTTCGAGCTCGCCACCCCCAAATTCGCCGGTCGCCTCTCCAGCGGCGGCAGTGGCGGCGCCTTCATGACCGGCGCGCTCGCCGCGTTCATCGCCACGCCCTGCACCGGCCCGTTCATGGGCGCAGCACTCGGCGCCGCGCTCGTCCTGCCCTGGTATGTGGCGCTGTTGATCTTCCTCGGCCTCGGCCTCGGCCTCGCGCTGCCGTTCCTGCTGCTCGGCTTCGTCCCCGCACTGCGCCGCATGCTGCCCAAGCCGGGCGCGTGGATGGACAGTTTCCGCAAGATCCTCTCGGTCCCGATGTTCCTGACCGCGATCGCGCTTGCCTGGGTGCTGGGCGGCCTCACCGGGGTCGACGGCATGGCGACCGGCCTGATCGTCGCGCTCGCGCTTGGCATCGTCCTCTGGGCGCTCGGGCGACGTCAGGCGCGCGGGGCGGGGAACGGCATCGCCTGGGCGATGAGCCTCGCGATCCTGCTCGGCGGCATGTGGCTGGTCGATCGCATCGAAAAGCCCGCCGCTGCCGCAGTCGCTGCCTCCGGCGCACAACCCTTCAGCGAAGCCAGGCTCGCCGACCTTCGCGCCCAGAACAAACCCGTCTTCGCCTATTTCACCGCCGACTGGTGCGTCACCTGCAAGGTCAATGAGAAGGCCGCAATCGAGACCGACGCCGTCCGCGACGCCTTCGCCAAGGGCGGCGTCACAATGCTCGTCGGCGACTGGACCGATGGCGATCCTGCGCTCGGCCGCTTCATCGAACGCCACAACCGCGCCGGTGTGCCGCTCTACCTCTGGTACCCGGCGGGCGCGCGCGAACCTCAGGTCTTGCCGCAGCTTCTCACCCAAGGCATGTTGACCGAGCTAACCGGGGGCAAATGAACCGCAGATCAAGGAGATGAGCCGATGCACCGACTGATCCCATTTGCCGCAGCGACCCTCGCGGCCCTCGCAATCCCCGCCGCCGCCCAACAGACCAACGGGCAAAAGGCGACCAATTTCAAACTGACCGACGCCAGCGGCAAGACCGTCCAGCTCAGCGACTTCAAGGGCAAGACCGTGGTGCTGGAGTGGAACAACCCCGGCTGCCCGTTCGTGCAGCGCCATTATGAAGGCAACATGCAAAAGACTCAGGCCGCGGCCAAGGCCGGCGGCGTGGTGTGGCTGACGATCAACTCAGGCGCACCGGGCAAGCAGGGCTATATGCAGGGTGCCGAGGCGCAGAAATGGGTCGCCGACAAGAAGGCGGCCCCAGCCCATTACCTGCTCGATCCCAAGGGCGTGGTCGGCAAGGGCTATGCCGCCAAGACCACCCCACACATGTACATCATCGACGGCGCGGGTGTGCTGCGCTTCCAGGGCGGCATCGACGACAAGCCCGCCGCCCGTGTCGAGGAAATGGGTAGCGCCCGCAACCACGTCCTCGCCGCGCTGAGCGAGATCAAGGCCGGCAAGCCCGTCTCGGTCGCCCAGACCACGCCCTATGGCTGCTCGGTCAAATACGCCGAGTGATGGGCTTTCCTTCCCTGTGATAGGGGGCAGGGAAGGAGAGAAGGCCGGGGGAAACCCCGGCCTTTTTAATTCCCGCCCTGCGCCGCAGAGGGAGAATGAACGCGCCCACCCGCTAGCTTCTTAGCCCCTCCCGCTTGCGGGAGGGGTTGGGGAGGGTCTTCTTCTTCTTCTTCTTCTTCTTCTTCTTCTTCTGCTGCTTCTTCTTTCAGAGGCCCATGTCAGTCGGCGGACTGAGTCTCGCCAGCAACAAGCACATAGTCTGGATGAACTGCCGCATCGGTTACCAGAATGGTTTGCGTCTCCGCGGTTGCGCGACCGTCCACGCGCAGCAAGCGACCCGTAACGCACTGATCGCGCCCCCTTCCGGAATAGCCGCGCAGCTTGACGCCGACGCGCCCATGGATCGGATAGATCGTATCCGAGCGTATCACGCTGCCGTCCGGTGAAACCTCACCGCAAATCCGCAGCAACTGGCCTTGAACAGCCTGGGGCTGGCGTCGCACCGCATCGACCGTCACCGCTTGCGCGTCCGCTTGGGCGGCGACTGGCATCATCAGCAACAAACCGCTCAATATGGTCACGACGTCATCTCCAGGGTTGGGCCGGCGTATAATGACCTGTGCTGATGTCCGTAAAAAGACGGTGAAAGCTTGCTGTAGCGCTCCGGCCTGCCGACCCATTTTGTTGGATACAAGTTGGAAATTTCGTGATCTGCTCCACCCGTGTCGCAGCCCCGTTCCTCCAGCACGCTGCCCTGCCGGACACTCCGGTCGTGCCACAGTCGTGCAGCCGTCGTCCCACTGTCGCGTTGCAGTCGCCTCCCAGTCGTTAACCCGGCCACTCCCGGTCGCCTGAGCCGAAATCCCGCGCATTATTGTCCGCTTCGTCCGACACCCCCACACCCCCTTGTGCAACGCAACAAAGCATTGCAGCATGGAACCGTGAAGGAGTTCGGGACTTTGGAGGCCTGATGGGGGAAAGCCGCGCGTTCGACGAGATCTGGGGTCATGGCGGGCCGGCAAAGCCGCGACCGCAATTCAACGAACTCGCGCGCTGGATGGCTGAAACCCCGCACGCCGAACTCCACCGCCGCCAGCAATCGGCCGAAGCGACCTTCCGCCAGCTCGGCATCACCTTCGCCGTTTATGGCGACACCGATGCCAGCGAACGCATCATCCCGTTCGACATCGTGCCGCGCATCTTCATGCATGACGAATGGCAGCGACTGTCCGAAGGGCTGGTGCAACGGGTCGAGGCGATCAACGCCTTCCTCCGGGACATTTACGGCGAGCGCCGCATCCTCAAGGAAGGGGTGCTGCCCCCCGAGCTGGTCCTGCTCAACCCGCAATTCCGCCCCGAAGTGGTCGGCATCCGCCCGCCGCACGATGTCTGGGCGCATATCTGTGGCATCGATCTGGTCCGCACCGGCCCGGATGAATTTTTCGTGCTTGAGGATAATGCCCGCACCCCGTCGGGCGTGTCCTACATGCTCGAAAATCGTGAGGCGATGATCCGCCTCTGCCCCGAATTGTTCCGCAGCTTCCGCGTCGCTGCGGTCGACAGCTACAGCGACATGCTGCGCGAAACGATGCGATCGGTGGCGCCGGAACGCAGCGGCGCCAACCCGGTGTCGGTCGTGCTGACGCCGGGCCATTTCAACTCGGCCTATTACGAACACAGCTTCCTCGCCGACACGATGGGGGTGGAGCTGGTCGAGGCCGCGGACCTGCTGGTCGATGACGATATCGTCTATATGCAGACCATCGCCGGGCGCGTCCGCGTCGATGTCATCTATCGCCGCATCGACGATGATTTCCTCGACCCGCTCGTCTTCCGCCCGGATTCGATGCTCGGCGTTCCCGGCATCATGGCCGCCTACCGCGCCGGCAATGTCACGCTGATCAACGCCCCGGGCAATGGCATCGCCGATGACAAGGCGATCTACAGCTACATGCCGGAAATCGTGAAATTCTACGCCGGCGGCGACGCGAAGCTTCCCAATGTCGAAACCTGGCGCTGCCGCGAGCCCGATGCGCTGAAATACACGCTCGACAATCTCAAGGATCTGGTGGTCAAGCTGGTCGATGGCTCCGGCGGCTATGGCATGCTGGTCGGCCCGACCGCGACCAAGGCGGAGATCGAGGCGTTCCGCGCCGCGCTGATCGCCGAACCGCATCGCTATATCGCTCAGCCGACACTGGCGCTGTCGACCGTGCCGACCGTCACCGAAACCGGCCTCGCGCCGCGGCATGTCGATTTCCGCCCGTTCGTCCTCAGCGGATCGGATGGCGTCCGCGTCGTCCCCGGCGGCCTGACCCGCGTCGCGCTCACGGAAGGGTCGCTGGTCGTCAATTCCAGCCAAGGCGGCGGGACCAAGGACAGCTTCGTGCTGATGCCCGACGGGCCGGTGCAGGGGCAGGAACAGACACAGGTGGTGTCGTGAGGGGCGAGATGGCAAATCCTCCCCTGAAAGGGGAGGTGGCGCGCGCAGCGCGACGGAGGGGTGTCCCCCTCTCGATGGCGCGACACCCCTCCGTCATGCCTGCGGCATGCCACCTCCCCTTGCAGGGGAGGATTTAGGATGCGCATGCTCTCGCGCACCGCGTCGTCGCTCTACTGGCTCGGCCGCTATGTCGAGCGCGCCGATTTCATCGCCCGGCTGGTCGAAGCCACCGTCCGCCTCGACGCCCTGTCCGCCCGCCCGGCGGGAGAGGCGGCCTGGGCCAGCGCGCTCAGCGTCACTTATACTGAAGAAGCCTATGCCGCCGCGCACCAGACGATCAGCCAGCAGCCGGTGGCGCATTTCCTGACGCTCGATATGAGCCACCCCGGCTCGATCGTCCGCTGCCTGGAGCAAGCGCGTAACAATGCCCGCGCGGTGCGCACCTCGCTGACCCGCGAAGCCTGGACCGCGATCAACCGGCTGTGGCTGCTGTTTGCGAAGCGCGTCAGCCCCGGTGGCACCACGACGACGCTCTCGCTGATCGAAGGCGTGATGGCCGAAGCGCGCGGCTTTGAGGGCGCGATCCACCGCATGATGGACAATGAAGCGACGATGCTGATCCAGCTCGGCGCCGCGATCGAGCGGGCGGACAACACCGCGCGGTTGCTAGACGTCAAATACCATTTGCTGCTGCCAGAGGGCGAGCGGGTAGGTGGCCTGGTCGATCGTGACCAGTGGACGACGATCCTCCAGACCGTGTCGGCGGTCACCGCCTATCGCTGGCTCTACAGCGACGGCCTCCGCCCGGCCAATGTCATCGACCTGCTGATCACCCGCGCCGAACTCCCCCGCAGCCTCGCCGGATGCGTCGAGGAGGTGGTCGAGCAGCTCAACGCCCTCGCCAAGCGCACCGGGTTGCAAGGCGAGGCCGACCGCATGGCCCGCGCCCGCATCGCCCGGATGCAAAAAACCCGCTCACATGAAGTGATCGTCAGCGGCCTGCACGAATATCTGCAGGCCTTCATCCGCGAAAATGCGCTGCTCGACGCCGCCATTGCGCGCCAGTTCAGGTTCATCTGATGCGCTTGGCCATCGACCACCAGACCCGCTACCGCTTCAGCGCGCCGCAACAGCGGCTGGTCCAGACATTGCGCCTGACTCCGGGCGATACGCATGACCAGACCGTGGTGGACTGGCGCATCGACGTCGATTGCGACGTCCGGCTGCGCGATTCGATCGACGGTTTCGGCAACCGCGTGACGATGCTGTACGCCGAAGGGCCGATCGACGGGATCGAGCTTACCGTGGCGGGGCAGGTGCTCACAACCGAAGCCGATGGGCTGGTCCGCGGCAGCAACGAACTACTCCCGCCGCCGATGTTCCGCCGCATCACCGCCCGCACGACCCCCGACGCGACGCTGGCCGAATGGGCGCGCGACACTGCCGGAAACGGGGAGGTGCTTGCCCAGCTGCACCACTGGAATCTCGCGCTCTGCCAGCGTTTCCCCGAAGCGGCTGACCGCCCCGATCGCGGCGCGACCGCCGTCGAAGCACTGGAGGGTGGCGACCCGGACTGCCGCGACCTCGCCCATATCTTCATCGCCGGTGCGTCGGCGCTCAGCCTCCCGGCCCGCTACGTCTCGGGCTACCGCAATTGCGGCGAGGGGACCTGCCCCCCGCATGGCTGGGCAGAAGCCTGGGTCGAGGGGCTGGGCTGGGTCGGCTTCGACCCCTCCGTCGGGATCAGCCCGGACGCGAACTATGTCCGCATGGCCACCGCGCTCGACTTCAACGGCGCCGCGCCAATTGTCGGCATCCGCCAGGGTGAAGGGGTCGAGGAGTTGTCGGTTGAGTTACAGGTCGAACGGATGAACGGCGACGCTTGAGTGTGTTCGGCTTCGCCGGTGCCGTAAAACGGCTTCAGGCGAAAGCGCGCAGCCGCATCGGTTGGGGCGCGGCTTCGGCAACGGTCGCATCGGCATCGTCCGGCATCCGCGACCAGCCATTCGGGCCGAGCACTTCCATCGGACGATAGCGCGTCTTGTACGCCATCCGGTCGCTGCCCTTCACCCAATAGCCCAGGTAAACATAGGGCAGCCCGGCACTGCGCGCGCGGACGATATGGTCCATGATGATCAGATTGCCCAGTCCCTGCCGCTCGGGGTGGTCGGCGGCGAAGAAGCTGTAGATCATCGACAGGCCATCGGCCTGCTGATCGGTGATGCACGCCCCGACCAGCGCGCCGCCCAGTTCCTCCGGCTCGCGATATTCGATGACATAGGTGCTGACCGGCGACTGTTCGACCATGTCGGCATAGTCGGTCTCATCCATCATCGTCATGCCCCCGCTGGGGTGACGCGCGGCGAGATAGCGGCGCAGCAGCGCATATTGCTCCTCGGTCGCCCAGGGGCGGCACGCGGTAACCGACAGGTCCGAATGGCGACGGATCAGCTTGCGCTGCGTCGCATTGGGCCGGAACTCGTCGGTAACGACGCGGACGGAGAGGCAGGCGTTGCACCCGACACAGCTTGGCCGATAGGCGACCGACTGGCTGCGACGGAACCCGATCCGGCCCAGCGCATCGTTGAGCTCACCGGCATGCGGGCCGTTCAGCTCGGTGAAGATCTTCCGCTCCTGCCGCCCGGGCAGGTATGGACAGGTCGAAGGGCTGGTCACGAAAAACCGTGGAAAGCGCGTCAGTGCCGTCACCCGTTCGCCCCCTTGAAACCACGCAAATCGCGTCGGACGTGACCCTTATGAAGCGACGGAATCACGATGAAAAGCCGATTTACCATGAAAATGGGTTAACGGCGGCGCAGTGATGTTTCGGGATTGCGCAGCCGAACAGCGCGCGCACCGCAGTTATACGGGTGTGGTGATTCGGTGTGGAGGGCGGCGCGACTCGGTTCGCCGCACGCCCGATTCAGTTCATCGCTGGGCTGTGGAAAACTCTCAGTCCAGCTCCACCATGCTCACCGCATAGCCCGCGGTGCGCAGCGCCGCGATCAGCCGGTCGAGATGCGCGCCGTCGCGGGTTTCGCATTCAATATCGGTGATCAGCCCCTTGGCCGGGAGCGAGGTGAACACGCGCTGGTGATAGACCTCGATGATATTGACGCCCTGTTCGTGAAAGATGCGGCTGACATGGAACAGCGCGCCGGGGCGGTCCTGCAACCGGATGCGCAGCCGCGCGAGGCGACCCGACCGGGCAAGATCGCGCAGCAGCACATTGGCGAGCAGTCGGGTGTCGATATTGCCGCCGCACAGCACGATGCCGATCGTCTTGCCCGCAAACCGATCCTGATTGGACAGCAGTGCCGCAAGGCCGGCGGCGCCCGCGCCCTCGACCACGGTCTTTTCGATCTGCAGCAACAGGCTGACCGATTCCTCCAGCTTGCGTTCGCTGACCAGCACGATGTCGTCGACCAGCGCTTCGATCACCTGCGCGGTGATCGTGCCGGGCTCCTTGACCGCAATACCCTCGGCCAGCGTGTCGCCGCCAATGGCCAGGTCGGTGCCCTTGACGCGATTGTACATCGACGGGAATAGCTCGGCCTCGACGCCGACCACCTCGATCGCGCGGTCGGCGGCCTTGGCGACGGTCGCCATGCCCGACACCAGCCCGCCGCCGCCGATCGGCACGATCAGCGTGTCGATGTCGGGCGCATCGGCCAGCATCTCCAGCGCCACCGTGCCCTGACCCGCCATGATGCGCGGATCGTCGAACGGATGGACGAAGGTGTAGCCGTTCTTCGCCTCCAGCTGGCGCGCATGGGCATAGGCTTCGTCGAACGTCTCGCCCTCCAGGATCACGCTCGCGCCATGCCCCTCGGTCTGCGTCACCTTCACCGTCGGCGTCGGCTTGGGCATGACGATCGTGACCGGGATGCCAAGACGGTTGCCGTGATAGGCCAAGCCCTGGGCATGGTTGCCGGCCGACGCCGCGATCACGCCCTTGGCCCGCGCCGCCGCATCGAGCTGAAGCAACGTGTTGAGCGCGCCGCGCTCCTTGTAGGCGGCGGTGAACTGAAGGTTCTCGAACTTCAGATACACGGTCGCGCCGGTCAGGTCGGACAGCGTCTTGCTGTGCAGCGTCGGCGTGCGCACGATCGACCCGCCAATCCGCTCCGCCGCCATCTGCACATCGGCCAAGGCGAGGGGGAGGGGAGTGGGGTCGGACGCTGCCTGGGTTGCCATGATGAAACTTTCGCAATCCCGGAAACGCCGCCGGGCCGGTGGCGCGGCCCTAGACCATCTGGCGCGACGGGGGAACACCGCCTATTCGAAACCGGTCCATAGGGCAGCTTTGTGCCCGGCCCTGTTTTGTGGAGACCTGCGTGCGCCTTCCCGTTTCGCTTGCCCTGATCGCTGCATTGCTGCTGCCCGCGCCCGCGCTGGCCGATGCGCTGGTCGACAATGTCGATGGCATCACACTGGACGAAACGGGCGAGGTCGTCCGCTTCACCGGCATTGTGATGTCGCCCGATGGCAAGGTGGTGAAGCTGCTCAAACGCGGCGAAAAGCGGCCCGAGCGCCCGGACTGGCGCGCCGATCTGAAGGGCCGTGTCGTCATCCCCGGCATGGTCGATGCGCATGGCCATGTGATGAATCTCGGGTTTCGCGCGCTGGCGCTCGACCTCTCGGGGACTCGTTCGCTGGCGCAGGCGCAGGACGCGATCCGCCGCTATGCCGCCGAAAACCCAACCCGCCGCTGGATCACCGGCGGCGGATGGAATCAGGAAGTCTGGGGCCTTGGCCGTTTCCCCACTGCGGCGGAGCTGGATGCGGCGACCGGCGACGTCCCGACCTGGCTGGTTCGCGCCGATGGCCATGCCGGCTGGGCCAACAGCGCGGCGCTGAAGGCGGCGGGGATCACCGCAGCGACCAAGTCGCCGGCCGGTGGTCGGATCGAACTGGTCGCGGGCAAGCCCGGCGGCGTGTTCGTCGATGCGGCGATGGAACTGATTGAAAAGGTGCTGCCTCAACCGACCCCGCGCGACCGCAACGCGGCCTTCATCAAGGCACAGGAACTCCTGTTGTCGATGGGCGTCACCGCCAGCGCCGACATGGGCACAAGTGTCGACGATTGGCTGACTTATCGCCGGATGGGCGATATGGGGCTGCTCCGCATGCGGATCATGTCCTATTCGGACGGCGTCGAAACCGCACTACGCGTCGGCGGCAGCGGTCCAACGCCGTGGCTCTATGCCGACAAGCTGCGCATGGGCGGGATCAAGCTCTACACCGACGGCGCGCTCGGCTCGCGCGGGGCGTGGCTCAAGGCGCCGTATAGCGATGCGCCGGGCAACCGCGGCCTGCCGTTCCTGACCGATGCCCAGCTGTCCAACCTGCTCGTCCGCGGCGCGATGGACGGGTTTCAGTTCGCGATTCACGCGATCGGCGACCGCGCCAACCAACAGGTGCTCGACGCGATTACCGAGGTTGGCGAGACGTACAAGGGCGACCGCCGCTGGCGGATCGAGCATGCGCAGGTGGTCGATCTGGTGGACCTGCCGCGCTTCGCCAAGCTCGGCGTCATCGCGTCGATGCAGCCGGTGCATCAGAGCAGCGACCGGACGATGGCCGAAGCGCGCGTCGGCGCGGCGCGGCTGGCAGGGGCCTATGCCTGGAAATCGATGCTGGACAGCGGCGCGCGCATCGCGTTCGGCTCCGACTATCCGGTCGAAAGTCCCAATCCGTTCGAGGGCTGGGCGACGGGCTTCACCCGGCAGGACGCGCAAGGCCAGCCGGTTGGCGGCTGGCGACCGGAAGAGGCGCTGACACGCGAACGCAGCTGGCGCGCCTTCACGTTGGACGGCGCCTATGCCGGCTTTGCTGAGACCAAATTCGGCCATCTCGCGCCCGGCATGCGCGCGGATTTCATCGTCGTTGATCGCGACCCGCTGCTCGCATCACCGAGCGAATTGCGCGCGACGGTGGTGATCGAAACCTGGGTCGGCGGCGAGCAGGTCTATCGCCGCCCGCGCAGCGACGCTTCGGGCGGACGGTAAGAAACAATCCTCCCCCTGCCGGGGAGGATTGATTGACTGTGCTGCGGATCTCCAAAAAAAGTCGGCCCGCCCGGCCGGGTCGCCACCACGAGGGAGTGGGTGAGATCCGGCGGGCGGGCCGTTCGCGCTCCGGGAAGGCAGCGCGAAAGGGGAATGATCAGGCGGCGAGGCGCTGCGCTGTGCTCATGCGACCGCCACCGCTGCCCGGCTGAAACGCGCTGGCGTGTTCGGCAAGCCGGTCCGCTTCGGTGCTCAGCGTCTGTGCCGCAGCGGAGGTCTGCTCGACCATCGCCGCATTCTGCTGGGTCGCGCCATCGAGCGACTGGATCGCGCCGGACACTTCGCTGATTGCCATCGCCTGCGATCGGCTGCCCTCCGCGACCGTGCCGAGCAGGCTGTTCACCTCCTCCACATCGCTGGCGATCCCGACCAGGGCGGAATCGACGCGGCGCACCGCCTCGACCGCGCCTTCGATATCGACCTGGGTCGCGGTCAGCTGTTCGCGGGCCTGTTTGGATTCCTCCTCGGCGCGCATCGCCAGCGCCGACACGAGGTCGGCGACGACCGCAAAGCCCCGGCCCGCTTCGCCGGCACGACCGGCTTCGACGGCGGCGTTCATCGCAAGCACGCGGGTCTGGAACGCGATCTTGTCGAGTCCTTCGATCACGTCGTCGATGCCCTTGGCGCTATCCGATACCCGGGTCATCGCCTGCATCGCCTCTTCGGCGACCGCCCGACCCGATGCAACGGCGCCATGCGCACGGTCGGCCCGCGCTACGGTGTCGCCCGCAGCAGTTGAACTGGCCCGGACGCTACCGTCGATCTGGGTGACGGCGGCGGCGGTCTGCTCGATCGACGCGGCATTGCTTTCGGTGCGGCGCGCCAGGTCGTTGGTCGCGCTGGCGATCTCACTGGTCCCGGTGCGGATCGCCTCGACACTCTGGCTGACGGCATGGACAAGATTGCGCAGGCCCGCGACCGCCAAATTGTAATCGTCGCGCAGCCCGCGATAGGCCGGCGCAACATCGGCGTCGATGCTGTGCGAGACATCGCCCGCCGACAGCCGCTTCAGCGCGCCGCTGAGCAGGTCGACGATCTTCTTTTGCTCGGCCTCATCGGCGCGTTTCGCGATTTCGGCCGCCTCCTTGGCGATCGCCGCGTCGCGGAAGACGTGGAGCGCGCGGCCCATGTCGCCGATCTCGTCGCGACGCGCGCCGGTCGCGGCTTCGACCGCATGATCGCCCGCAGCCAGTCGGCCCATTTTGCCGACCATGTCGGCAACCGGTTTGGCGATCGAGCGGTTGAGCAGGAACGCGAGGCCACCCGATAGCGCCAGCATGATCGCGACACCCAGGCCCAGCGTCCAGCGGACGCCGGCGCGCAGGCTGGCTTCCTCGGCATCGGCGGCAGCAACCCGATCCTTTTGCGCCGCGTCCAGCGCCTTGATCGCGTCGCGGATGCGGCTGAGCTGCTTCTTGCCCGCCAGTTCCTGCGCCTCGGCACGCGTCGCCGGGTTGCGCGCCAGCGCGATCGTCGGCTCCAGCTTGTCCTTCTGCCACTCGGCAGTGGCGGCCGCATATTCGTCGATCAGACCGCCGAAATCATGCCCCTGCGAAACCGTTCGGATCTCTTCGACCGCTTCGGCCACTTTGTCGCGATTTTCGACATAGGTTTCGTAAAAGGCCTGCTGCCCCAAGATAGTGAAGCCGCGCACGGCGTTCATCTGCTCCAGCGTCAGATACAGCAGAGTCTGCGTGGCGCGCGCGCCCGTATGGGCGTTCGCCTTTTCGGTCTGCGCGTGTTCAAGACCACCAATCGCGTTGACGATCAGCGCGCTGACCCCGCCAAAGGTCAGCAGGAGAACAAGGAAGGAGGCGGCAAGCTTGCGCCAGATCGGCCAATTCTGCATCGGTTTCGTGCCCTTGAATGTCGCAAATCGGGGGCGCCGCGATGAGCGCCCTCTCGTCCCGTCAATATAGACCCGTAACGGCTCGCGCGGTCGTGCAGAGGTCGAGAATCGCCCAACTATGATGCGTCGCAACATGCGGTGATGAAGCTTAACTCGCTGCTAACCATCAATATTGCCCGGCCGCGACCGGATCGCGGTCCGTTCTCCCACAATGCAAAAGCGGGAGGCGCTGTGCAGCCCGTCGCTGGGCCGGCGTCCTAGGCCTGGCTGCAGAAGCGGCCACTTTTTTCCAGAAGGAATATGATCATGGGTTTTTCGGTTAACACGAACAATGGCGCGATGGCGGCTCTCCAGAGCCTGAATCAGACCAACAAGTCCCTGGCTACCACCCAGAGCCGCATCAACACCGGTATGAACGTCGCGTCGACCAAGGACGACTCGGCTGCCTTCGCTGTTGCTCAGACGCTTCGCGGCGACCTGGGTGGCCTGAAGTCGGTCGGTTCGTCGCTCAGCCGTGCAAAGAGCACGGTTGACGTCGCGGTGGCCGGTGCCGAGCAGATCTCCGACCTCGTCAATCAGATGAAGGCCAAGGCGATCGAAGCTTCGGACGCGGGTCTGGATGCGAACAGCCGTACCTCCCTCGGGGAAGATTTCACTGCGCTCAAGGATCAGATCAACACGATCATCGATTCCAGCGAGTTCAATGGAACCAACCTGCTGAAGGCGGCTGGCGGCACCGTCGCCGCGCTGCAGTCGACCGATATGGCGGCTGCGACGCTCGACGTGGCGAACCAGGACATGACTGCGGTCGTGACCGCAATCGGCGCCACCTTCACCGACGCCGCCACGGCGGAGACGATGGTGGGCACGCTCGAGACCCAGGCTGCTGCCAT
The DNA here is from genome assembly GCA_030149245.1 of Sphingomonas bacterium. Taxonomy (GTDB): domain Bacteria; phylum Pseudomonadota; class Alphaproteobacteria; order Sphingomonadales; family Sphingomonadaceae; genus Sphingomonas. The sequence continues at coordinate 31,218 of JASBRX010000027.1, read as the reverse complement.
CAACACCAAGATGAGCACTCTGGGCGCTGCCTCGCGTAAGATCGAGGGCCAGCAGTCGTTCGTCAGCAAGCTGTCGGACGTGATCGAGAGCGGCATCGGCAACCTTGTCGACGCCGACCTGGCGAAGGAATCGGCCCGTCTGCAGGCGCTGCAGGTCAAGCAGCAGCTTGGCGTTCAGGCGCTGTCGATCGCCAACCAGGCGCCGCAGACGATCACCTCGCTGTTCCGTTAATAATAACTACCCTGACAAAGGCGGGTCGGGACGCGCGAGCGTTCCGGCCCGTTTTTTTGCCGGAGCGCGCGTCTGCAACGGCAGGGCCTATCCCCCGAATTTGCGACGAAATTCCCACTCTGGACACCCGCGTCGGCATCGTCGTTTCTATAACAATGGCATGGTAACCAGCGCCCCCCGCATCCGAGAAATCATCGACGCCACCGGTATCCGGCTTCGGGTCACGATCGACAGCGGCGCGCGCGGCCCGTCGATCCGGCTTGGTCGACCCGATCTTGATGCAGAGGTGCGGCTCGACGTGCATGGTGCGGACTTGTTGTGCGGCTATCTTGTCGCGGCGCGGCTCGCGGGACGCCAGCAGCTGCCTGACGAAACTTCGTTCGGCCCGCTCGCTGCGACGTTCAGCCTCTCGCACGATCCGGTCGTGCGGATCGAGGTGCGCCGGCATCTGCTCGACGACGCGATTCTGACCATCCCCGCGACGATGTGGGACCGACTCTATGCCGAACTTTGCATCGTGGGTGCACATGCGCGGGCGCTGGGCAGCCTCTCAGCAGCGGCGGAGGCGGCATAGGTTCAGCCGGCACGACGGCATTGTAGTTCTACAATAGGTAATCGCGCAGTATTTCGTTCTGGACCCGCAACCGGCATTTGGAACCAGACGACAGCGCTCGAAATCAGGGAACGAGCATGATGGACCCGCGGGAAACGCAACTGCTGAAGAACGACCCCGACCGCCGCGTCTGGGGCATGGGCCCGCAGCCCGAATTCCGCGTGAGCGTCACGCTGACCCTGACCGATGCGACCTGCCTGTGGAACGCGGCGCGCGCGCGTTTGCTGGCCGCGCCCGGCGGGTGCGAGGACATGGTCGAAGAGACGATCGGCCCGATGGAAGCACCGCAGCTCGCCGATTGCGTGGCCCTGCTGTGCGCCCCGTCGCTGGTGCCGGGTTGCTCGGTCGATGATTACTGGGTCGACGCCATGCCTGGCCTGCCCAGCCAGGACGCGATCGCGGCCTGACATAAACAAGGGGACGCGCTGACTGCACGTCCCCTCTCAGATCCCCCGAAGAAGGGGCCGGCGCGATCCCTCCCGCCGGCCCCTTCGACCTTTTCGGACCTTACCCCGCGACCGGCCCGTCATAGGGGCGACGGGAGTAGTAGCCGAAGCCGGCGATGATGGCGTAGCACAAGGCGGGCAGCGCGAACGCGATGGCGAGGCTGCCGGTGTTGTCGGCAATCGCACCGGTCGCGAGCGGGATGACCGCGCCGCCGAAAATGGCGACGTTGATGATGCCCGACCCGTCCGCCGCCCGGCTGCCCAGCTTCTCACTGGCCAGGCTGAAGATCGTCGGGAACATGATCGAGTTCATCAGGCCAATTGCCAGCAGCGAATAGGCAGCAACCGTGCCGGTCGTGTTGGCGGAAATCACGATCAGGGCGATCGCGCCGATCGCAACGAACGCCAGCAGCTTGCCCGGGCTGATGACGCGCATCAGTGCCGACCCGATGAAGCGACCGACCATCGCGCCGCCCCAATAGATCGAGACCATCCAGCCGATCACCGAATCCGGCTGGCCGAGCACCCGGTCGAGCGCGAGATAGTTGATGATCAGCGACCCGATCGAAACCTCGGCACCGACATAGAGGAAAATGCACAGCGCGCCGAAGCTGAAGCGACGGCGTGAGAGCAGGTCGTTGCCATAGAGCCAGACGATGGGAGCGGCCATGATCAGGACAAGTCCGGCGATCGCATTGACTTGGACGGCAAGCACCGCACCGATGATGAACAGCACCAGACCAGCCGCATAGCGCGGGACGCTGACGAATTCCTTGTCGCCCATGGTGTTGGCGCTGTGCGGAAGCCGGTTGCGGAATGCCCAGACGGCGATGGCGACAACGGCCAGCGCTGCGGCGATGCCGAGATAGCCATTGACGATCGCTTGGCTTTCGGCCGTGCGATAGGCAGCAAGTTCGGCACCCGACAACTGGTCGGCCGTCACGGCGGCAAGGCTGCCCAGAATCACGATCGCGCCGACATAGGGGAACACGGTCGTACCGAGCGAATTGAACGCCTGGGCAAAGGTCAGGCGGCTATGTGCAGTCTCCGGCTTGCCGAGCAGCGAGATCAGCGGATTGGCGACGACCTGCACGATCACCACGCCGCTTGCCAGTACGAACAAGGCGCCGAGGAACAGCGCGTAAGTTGCGGTCTGCGCCGCCGGGATGAACAGCAGGCAGCCAACGATCATGATGGCCAGGCCCGCCACCGCGCCGCGCATATAGCCCAGCTTTTTGACCAGCTTCGCACCCGGGATACCCACCACCAGATAGGCGGTGAAGAAGCAGAACTGGATCAGCATCGCCTGGGTGAAGTTGAGCGTGAACAGCTCTTTCAGCTTGGGGATGATCACGTCGTTGAGCGATGTGATGCCGCCGAAGATGAAGAATAGGGCGAAGACAAAGACCTGAAGGTCCGGGGCGTTCACCCCCTGTGCGCCCGGATCGCCCGAATTCGGGTCGGTCGAGCTCATATTCGTGACGGGTGCAGCCAAAGCCCCTCTCCTGATAACGTTGTCAGCTGCCGCAATGTTTAACGCCGCACGCGTGAAAGGCGAGGGGAAAGTGCAGCCGACGCGGCGCGACCCCTGCGCGGCATGCGCGTTTCCCGATCGAGCCCGACAATTCGCACCAAAACGACCGTTCCGAGGCTGGTTCCGGTTGCCTTCCGGCGTGCTTTTCAATACCGCAATCGGCAACTGGGTGGCCTGGCATGTGGTGGTGTCTGAACTGCCGGACCGGGCCGGACTTAAGAGGGAGCGATCACAATGGATAACCAGCAAATCGGTGCAGACGTGACGGGTTCGGTGTCGCCGGAAGCCGTGTCGGCCGCGTGGGTCGCCCCGCTTCAGTCGGTCGAAATGTTTTCGATTTCCGAATTCACGCAGCTTGATTCGAACCCCGGTGACGACGGCCTGGGCATTTTCACCCAGTCGTAACCGGCGAACGACGGCTTGCTGCCGTAACGCATGAGCGATTTTCGCGGTTATATTGCGTTTTCGGCACAAGCGCTGACGGCGCAGGACAAAGCCCGTGCCGGTGCGCCCTTTCTTGGGGCGGGCCTCGCTAAGGTCCGCGCGTGGCGGGATGATGTCGCCACGCTCGCGCATGCGCAGCGTATCGTCACGGATGAGGACCGATCCGAGCGTCAGCCAATCGCGGACGTGGCGGGCCGGGTCGTGCTGTTCGACGGGTATCTGTTCGATCCGGCGGCGCTGATTGCCGATCTCGGCCTGCGCCCGCGGACCCCGGACTCTGAAGTCGCGGCGGCGTGGCTGGCCCGACATGGATTCGATGCGCTGCACCGGTTGCAGGGCGACTTTGCCTGCGCCCTATGGGATCCACGTGACCGGCGCCTGCATCTGTTCGTGGCGCCGATGGCGCTGCGGACCATCTATTGGCACGCGCGCCCGTCCGGGGTCTGGTTCGCCACGACGCTCAGCGCGCTGCATCAATTTCCGGGCGTTCCACAGCAGATCGATCCGCTGCAACTGGCGCTGCAGTTCACCGCCGCAGTCGGCGACCCGGTCGACACACTGTACAAGGATATCCGCCTCGTCGCGCCCGGGTGTCATGTCGTCGCCGGCCCGGCCGGTGTGCAGGAGCGCACGTTCTGGCGGCTCGATCCCCGCCGTCGCGTGCAGTTGAAATCGCCGGCGGCGTATGTCGACGCGGCGCGCGCGCTGCTTGATCAAGCGGTTCGGCGTAGCCTGCGCGCCGCCACCACGCCGGGCGTGACATTGTCCGGTGGCCTCGACAGCGCGGGGGTGGCGGCGTCGGCGGCGCGGATCCTCGCCCCGCAGTCATTACAGAGCTACACGGTCGAACCGCCGCCAGGGCATGCGCTTGCCGGGCGGGGCGGGTGGTATGATCGCGAGCGGCCTTATGTCGATGCACTCGCGGCGCGCTACCCCAATCTCCAGCCGCATTTCTGCCATTCGGACGATCCGGCGTCGATCGAGCTGGACCCAACCGCCTTTTTCATCGCCGGGGGGCGGCCAGTGATCAATGCCAATCACATTGGCTGGTTGGACCCGGCCTATCGCACCGCGCAGGGTAACGGGCACAATGTTCTGCTGACCGGCCAGTCGGGCAATCTGACGCTCAGCTATAGCGGGATGCGCGGGCTCGGCGATTTTGCCCGCACCGGCCGCATCGACAAGCTCGTCCGGCTGCTCCCGGGTGTCGCGCGGTATCGGCAGAATACGGTGTGGGGGACGCTCAAGGGAGAGGTGCTGATCCCTGCGCTGCCGGCCAAATTGCGCGCAGCCCTGTGGCGCTGGCGGCATGGCGATGCGGCACCCTCCACCAAATATGCTGCGATCCGGTCGGATTTCGCGGCACAGGTGGGCCTGGACGCGGCGCTGGCGGCACAGGGGGAGGATGGCCTTGCCCTATACGGCAGCGACAGCCGCAAGCTGATCGTGCATCATCTCGGCGCGCAGCGGGTCCGGATGATCGAGACCATTCGCGCCGTCCGCGCCTATTACGGGCTGGAGCTCCGCGACCCGCTGGCCGATCCCGACCTGACCGAATTTTGTCTCGCAATCCCGCGCGATCAATATTTGTTGGGCGGCGTGCAGCGGAGCCTGGCGCGCCGCGTACTCGCCGATCGCCTGCCCGAAGCCGTGCTGGCCGAGCGCGGTTTCGGTCGGCAAAACCCGGAATGGTTCACGCGGATCACCGCGCAGCGCGAGAGCTTCGCGGCGGAGATCGAGCGGCTGGCGCAGGTGCCGCTCGCCGCCGAGATGCTCGATCTCCCGCGTCTCAAGCAGCTGCTCGACACCTGGCCCGAGGATGCCGCCGCCGCCGAAGCCCGGCGGTTCGAGCTGGCGCAGCTGCTGCCGCGCGCGGTCCAGACCGGCCGCTTCATCCGCTGGAGCGAGCGGGGCAATCACTAGAGCGTTGGGATTCACCGCCGCGCGAGCGGGCTTATAGGGGCGCATTGGGAAGGGTTCGCACGATCATGATCGATCTTGAAACAATTGTGGTCCGGAGCAGCACGGTGCTCGACGCCAGCGTCGATGACGAGTCCGTGCTGATGAGCATCGAGACCGGGCACTATTACACGATGAAGGTGACCAGCCGTGCGATCTGGGAACGATTGGGCACGCCCGTACGGGTCGGCGACCTGTGTGCCGCCCTCGCCGCCGCCTATCGCGCACCCTTGGCCACGGTCGAAGCCGATACGCTCGAATTCCTGAATTATCTTGAGGCGCAGAAGATGATCGAGCGCCGAGCGGAATAGCGTCCACCGCGCTCGACCACTGGAAGATGTCCGGAAACATGGCGTAACCTTGTGACCGTCCTGCCCCGCGGGCGCCGCTCTGCAACTAAATTTTCGCGCGCTTGACGGAAACCCGGCGAATGCGGCTCTTATGCGCATGGGGGGAGAGGGTATCACCACGCGCGAGGAGCTAGCTGAATGGGTCGGTCGCGAGATCCTTCCCCTGGAACGCGACCTGCGATCCTGGCTGCGGCGGCGTGTCGCATCGCCCAGCGATGTGGAGGATATCGTGCAGGACTGTTATTGTCGGCTCGCCCGCCTGCACGATGTGGCGCATATCACCCAGCCGCGCGCTTATCTCTATGCCGTGGCCCGCAATCTGTTGCAGAACCAGCTGAAGTCGGCACGCGTCGTGCGGCTTGAAGCGCTCGCCGAGCTGGACATCGAGTGGCGCTCCGACGATCCGTCGCCAGAGGATGTGGTGATGGCGCGGAGCGAACTGGGCCGCGTGCAGGCCGCGCTGGCGACGCTGAGCGAGCGCGCGCGCGCCATCTTCATCATGCGCCGGCTTGAGGGCATGTCGCAGCGCGAGATCGCGCAATCGATGGGCGTGTCCGAAGCGGTCGTGGAAAATGACGCGAGCCGTAGCCTGCGCGCGATCCTGCGCCTGCTGACCGATCCGGATGCCGGGGCCGAGCCCAGCGTTGCGCGGAGGAAGCGCCGCAATGCGTGACGCAATCGAAACCCAGGCCGCGCGCTGGGCGCTGCGGCACCCGCTCTCGCCCGACGAGCGCGTGGCGCTCGACGCATGGTTGGCGGAGCATCCGCGCCATGCCGGTGCGCTGTTGCGGGCGCAGGCTGCGCTCAGCACCATCGACCGCGCCATCGCGCCAGAACCCGCCGGCGTCGTCGAGGAACCGGCGGCGCCCGCGTGGCGGAGCCGCCGTTGGGTCCTGGCGGGGGCCGGCAGCATCGCCGCCGCCGCCGCTGTCACGGCGGTGATCGGTCTGCGCGCGACTTCGGCGGACCATGTCGCGACCGGCCCGGGCGAGATCCGGCGCATGCCGCTCGCCGACGGATCGATCGCGGCGATCGATGCCGAAAGCGAATTGCGCATTGCATTGGCGAAGGACGCGCGCCGCATCGATCTTGCGCGCGGCCAGGTGTGGTTTCAGGTGGCGAAGGACCGGCAGCGCCCGTTCATCGTCGATGCCGGCATCGCCAAGGTGCAGGCGGTCGGCACCGCATTTTCGGTGACGCGGATGGGCGATGATGTGCGGATCGCGGTGACCGAAGGCCGGGTTGCGATCTGGGCGTCCAACGCCAGCGGTGCGGTCAGCATTCTCGAGGCTGGCGAATTCGCCGCGTTTCGCAGCGACGGGACGGCCCCGGTGACGGGCAGCGCGCCGAGCGCGATCGAACGCTCGCTCGCCTGGCGCGAGGGGGAAATCGCGCTCGAAGGCGAAACGCTGGACGAGGCGGTGGCGGCGTTCAACCGCTACAACCGGCAACAGCTCGTCGTCCGCGATCCGGCGCTGGGCCGTGAGCGGCTGGTCGGACTGTTCCAGCTCAATAATCCGGCCGGATTTGCGCGGACGCTAGAGGCGACGCTGGACGCCGAGGTGACGGTCACTGCAAAAGAAATCAGCCTGTCGCGAAATAAAAACGCGACCAAGTGACGGAAATTCGGTCAGGCACCGCTCTTCCCCCTTGATCGCAGCATCGCACAAGGCGAGCGCGGAAACTTGGGGGAGGAGCGCAAATGCGCACGATGAATCACATCCTGTTGACCAGTGTTGCGGCAGCTGCCGTGCTGGCAGTCGCACCGGCCGAAGCGGCGGCGCAGATCCGCCGGTTCGACGTGCCGGCGCAATCGGCGCAGACCGGCATCCCCCAGTTCGCCCGCCAGGCCGGCATCCAGATCCTCGCGCCCAAGGCGATTGTCGACGGGCTCAAGGTCAATCGCGTCAAGGGCACGATGCATGTCGCGGTCGCGCTGCGTCAGCTGCTCGCCGGGACCGATCTGATCGCGGTCGATGTTGGCGGGGCGATGGTGGTCAAGCGGCGCCCGGCAGGGACGCAGGCCGCCGTCACCCCGGCAGTCACGGCTTCGGCCGCGGTCGGCGCCGACACTCCGGCCGCACTCCCTGCGCAGCAGGATGCCGCGACCGCAGCTGCTGACGACACCGGCCCGGGCGAAGAGATTGTGGTCACCGGCTTTCGCCAGTCGCTGCAGAGCGCACAGGAGAACAAGCGGCGCGCGGTCAACACGATCGAGAGCATCATGGCGGAGGACATCGCCAAGCTGCCCGACCTCAACATCGCCGAATCGATTCAGCGCCTGCCTGGCGTCGCCATCTCGCGCGAGGGCGGTGAGGGCCGCAACATCACGCTGCGCGGCTTTGCGCCGGACTTCACGCGGACGACGCTGAACGGGATGGAAGTCCCCGCGAGCAGCGACGGGCTGGATTCGGGTGGTTTCACCGTGAACGCCGGCCGCGCATTCGACTTCCACATCTTTGCGTCGGAACTGTTCAATCGGATCGACATCCAGAAGACCCAGACCGCGTCGATCGAGGAAGGCGGCATTGCCGGTACGGTCGACCTGTACACGTCCAAGCCGCTCGACAATCCGGGCTTCAACGCCTTCGTGTCAGGGCAGGGCGGCTATAATTCGCTCACCCGCAAGGTCGATCCGCGCGTCGCCGCCGTCGTCAGCAACACCTTTGCCGACGATACGATCGGCATCCTGCTGTCGGCCGCCTATTCGCAGCGCACCGTCTATCAGGAGGGCTATTCGAGCGTCCTGTGGATCAGCCCATACGTCAACGGCGACTCCTGGGCCGACACCAACCCGACCGTGACCGGCACGCCGCGCGCGTGCGGCGCGGCCGACCCGCTCGACTGCCTGTGGGCGCCGCGCCTGCCGCGCGCGGACTTTTTCGGGAATGACCAGAAGCGGTTGGGCCTGACCGCGTCACTGCAGTTCAAGCCGACCGAAAAGCTGCTCGTGACATTCGACGCGCTGTATTCGCGGCTCGACAATGACCGCTATAGCTATAATTCGAGGGAATGGCTGCTGACCCATGGTCCTGCGGGCGGCTTTGTCGGCCAGACGCCGGTCGCCTTCACGATTGCGCCGGATGGCCGACAGCTGATCGCGGCGCAGTTCAACGACGTCACCTCTTGGTACGAAAGCCGGCATCAGCAATCGACGTCGGAATTCAAGCAGTTCGTGCTGTCGAGCAGCTACGAACTCTCCGACCGGGTGAAGCTCGAGGGCTTGCTGGGCAAGGCGAGCGATGACGCCGACCGCACGGAATTGCGCTTCTACGCGCGCTCGGTGCCGCACGCCTTTTCCTACGACTATCGCACCAACCCCTATGTCCCGGTGGTCAGCTTCGGATCCTATGATCCCAATGTGTTCACCAACTATGTCGACGCGCTGACGGCGGCGAACCGCATCAACACTGTGCTGAAGGAAAACTACACCGGCAAGCTCGGCCTCACCTATGCCGATGACAGCGGTTTCTCGGCCAAGACCGGCTTTGCCTATAACAACCGCAAGGTCCGCTACGGCGAGGGGGCGGGGGCCAATGTCAACTTCAACCCGTCGACCTATATGCGCGCCTTTCCCTACCCCAATTTCGGTCAGGGGTTTGAGGGCATCGGGTTGAACCCCTTTGCGGTGATCGATTTCGACAAGATCGCCAGCAGCGGCCTGATCCCCGGCGGCTACACCACCAATGTCGGCGCGGGCTGGGAAGTGGGTGAGGAGACGCTGGCGGGCTATGTCGAGCTCAACGGCACCTTCGACCTTGGCGGAATGCAGCTACGTGCCAATACCGGCCTGCGCTACGTCAAGACCAATTTGAGCTCACAGGCGACCATCGCCGGCCAGCCGGTCGAGGTGACGCGCAGCTACGAAAACTACCTGCCTTCGATGAACCTGGCGCTGGACATCACCGACAAGCTGGTCGCACGCTTTGCTTACTCGCGCAGCATGACGCGACCCGGCCTCAGCACGCTGAACATCGCTGGTCCCGTGTTCGGCTACACCACGCGCACCGTCGGCAATCTCGGCAATCCGGACCTCAAGCCCTATCAGTCGAACGACATCGATGCGGGCCTGGAATGGTATTTCGGCAAGGGCGGACTGCTGGCAGTCAATTTCTTCAACAAGGACATCACCACCTCGCTGACGACGCGGGTGGTGACGCAGATGGTCGATCCGGCGTTCTGGCCGGCCATCTATGCCGATCCGCAATATGACCCGTCCTACAATGCCGATCCGGCGCTGGTGCCGTATACCTTCACGATCCCCGTCAACGCGGACGGCGGCAACAGCGTGAAGGGGATCGAGCTGACCTATAATCAGCCCTTCACCTTCCTGCCCGGCGCGCTGCGCAACCTGGGCGTGGCATCCAACTACACCTATGTTTCGGCACGGGATTCGACGGGCCTGTCGCGCAACTCGTACAACCTCACGGTCTATTATGACTCGAAGAAGTTCGGGGCGCGGATTTCGGCGAACAAGCGCGACGACTATCTGCTGTCGCAGCCTGGCAGCAGCGGCAACGCGCAGGAGCGGAAATACGGGCCGACCCATGTCGATTTCTCGGCGTTCTACAACGTGACGCCGCAGCTCACCCTGACCGTCGAAGGGATCAACATCACCGATGAGGTCGAGCGCATCTATGGCACCGGCGACGGCACGCAGGACCTTACCCGCGAATACACCCACACCGGGGCGCAGTGGTTTGTCGGCGCTCGCCTGCGTTTTTAAACCGGCGGCCCTCTCCGCGGGTCTGCTCTGCGCCGTCGCCAATCCCGTGGCGGCGCAGAGCCTTTTGCCGATCGATGACAGCTTCAACGTCGCGCGCCGCTTTGCCGCGGACCGCGTGGCGCATCCTGAAATCACGTTGCCGCAGCTGCGCACCGCGAAGGGCCAGCGCATGCTCTTCGACCAGCGTTACCGCCAGATCGGCGAGCGCGACCTTCATCTCGATATCTTCCTGCCGCCCGCAGGCCGATCGAACGGGCTCGGGATCCTGCTGATCCATGGCGGTGCCTGGGCGTCGGGCAACAAGTCGCACAGCTATCCGCTCGCCAATCTGCTCGCCCAGCGCGGCTATGTGGTGTTCATGCCCGAATTCCGCCTGTCGCCGGAGGCGGGCTATCCCGCCGGGCTGATTGACGTGAATGCCGCGATACTGTGGGTGAAGGCGCGCAGTGCGGAGTTCGGACTGCGGCCCGATGGCCTCGCGCTGGGTGGCGATTCCTCGGGCGGGCAGATGGCGGCACTGCTCGCCTATTCGGCTCCGGCCGGGCCGTTCGCGCCGCAAGCGGGCGCCGACACGCGGGTGCGCGCGCTGGTCGATCTCGACGGGGTGCTCGACATGACCGATCCGCTGGCGCTGCGCCATGAAGATGCCGCCCGTGCCGCATCGCCCTTCGCGCGCTGGGTCGGCGGCGACTATGGGGCGCAGTCGGAGCGATGGCGCGCCGCCAGCGCGGCTACTTATGTCGGCGCACAATCGCCGCCGACGCTGATCCTGGGCAGCAGCCATGATCGCTTTACCGCCGGCCGCATCGGCGTGCAGTCCGCGCTCGACCGCCACGGCATCCGCAACCGCTTCGTCAAGTTCGACGGCGCGCCGCACACCTTCTGGCTCTACGACCCCTATCTGGCGCGCGTCGCGGCAGAGATTGACCGCTTTCTCCGGGAACGCTGATGAAGACCGCTCTCACCGCGCTGTGCCTCTCCTTGCTGTGCGCGGCGGGGGCACCTGCAATTGCCAAGCCGGTCCCGCTAAAGGTGCGTGCGTCCTGCGCCGAGCAGCCGCGCTGCTTCACTACGATCGGCGCAGCGCTGGAGGCCGCCGAACAGGACCGGTCGGACCGCTGGATCACGATCGATGTCGACGCAGGCGCGTTCCGGGAAAAGCCGACGATCCGCCGCAACCGCATCCGGCTGATCGGGCGCGGGGTCGGTCGCACCCGGCTGCACTTCGACGCGGTTGCCGAACATGCTGCGCATTATGATCGCGGCCGCTGGGGCACCGCTGGATCGGCGACGCTGACAGTCGCTGCCGATCAGGTCCTGATCTCGGGCATGACGATCGAAAACGACTTCGATTATCTCGCCAATGACGCGCTGCCCGAGGGTGATCCGCGCAAGATTTCCAATAGCCAGGCGGTCGCCGTCACGCTCGATACCGCCAGCGACCGGGTGCTGTTCGATCGCGTCGCGCTGCTCGGCTATCAGGACACGCTGTTCACCCGCGGCAAGCGCGCAATCATCCGCAACAGCCTGATCGCCGGCAATGTCGACTTCATCTTCGGCAACGGCATGCTGCTGATCGAGCGCAGCGAGGTGCGCACCCGGCGGCGCGGCGCGGCGACCGAGGGCGAGGTCTTCGCCTCGTTCGTCACCGCGCCATCGACGCCGATCAGTCAGCCGATCGGCATCATCATCTATCGCTCCCGGCTGACGCGGGAAGCGGGGGTTGCCGATGGCTCGGTCGCGCTTGGCCGACCCTGGCATCCAACCACGGTGTTCCTGGACGGGCGCTATGCCGATCCGTCGGCAATCGGGCAGGCAGTGTTCATCGACTGCCATATGGGCGCGCACATCCACCCGGACGGCTGGGCGAGCATGCCGGGAACCGCGCGCGACGGCACCAAGACCGCGATCTTCCGCCCGCAGGATTCCCGCTTTGCCGAGGTCCGCTCGCGGGGGCCCGGCGCGCGGCGACGCGACATCGGCATCACGTGGAACAGCGCACCGGATATCGCGACCGTTCGGCGGGCGATGTTCGTACTCGACCCGGATTGACCGGCGCACCGGCCGTTCGTGGCGTGGCCGTACACGGGATGAGGGGGAAAATGGTGCCGGTTGCAGGAATCGAACCCGCGACCTTCGGTTTACAAAACCGCTGCTCTACCAGCTGAGCTAAACCGGCGCGGCGGGTGGTGCTGGCGCGACCCGCATCTGGATGGCGCTCCTTTGCGTCAAGCGATGCCGAACGTCCAGCCCTCTGCGCGCGCAATTTCCGCGCGCATTGCAGCAGGGTGCCACAGCGTTGGCTGATCTGCCGCACGCCGCAACCACGCCGCCGTCAGCAGCGCGTCGGTCGCGTGGTCGGTATAGCGCGCGATCGGCGCATGCGGTTGCGATCCGAGCGCGGCCAGCGCCGTGTCGAGCGATGCCGCATCCCGCAGCTTCGATCGCCCCTTGCGCGCGCCGGCCGCCCGCGCGGCGATGGCGGTGTAGATCTCGACGATGCAAGCGCCATGGTCGGGCAGGGGATCGAACGGCCAGATCGGCACGCGTCCGTTGAGCCGGTGGAGCAGCCGCATGCCGGCAAAGCTGGCCTTGGCCACCTGGGCCGCCCCGATCGCGTCGAAGACGGTCGACGGCTTGGTGCTCCCGTCATGCGCGATCTCGCACGCGCGCCAGTGCAGAAAGTCGGACTTCGCCCCGTCGGCGGCACCCAGATAGAAATGCGTGCCGCGCCGCGCATCGATAAACCCGGCAGCGCCCAGATCGGGGTCGTCGCTCGCGGCATCGACATGCGCCCAGAGCGCGCGGGCATCGTCGCCCTGCGTCTCGCCCGGCAGATGCGCGCCGCGTGACAGGAACGGGGCGGAGAAGCTGAAATCGAACCCGATGAGCACCGGCGCGTCCGCCTGCGCCGTCGCCCAGTCCAGCACCTGTTCGCGCGACCAGGCACGCTCGGGCGGCGGGATCAGCCGTGGCGCGCCGTCCCCGGCCTCGCACAGCGCGACCGCGATGCCGGGATGCCGCACGCCCTTGGCACCGGACCAGTCGATCGCGGCAAATCGGGTAAAGTGGTGCGGCGATGCCATGGCGCCGCCGGCTCAGCCCGGCGTCTCGATCCCCGCGAGCACGGCCAGCCGGATCGCCTCGGCAAAGCTCGACACGTCGAGCTTGAGCATGATCCGCGCACGATGCGATTCGACCGTGCGCACGCTCAGGCCCAGCTTCTCGGCGACTTCGCGATTCGTCAGCCCGTCGACCAGCAATGCGAGGATCTCGACCTCGCGTTCGCTCAGGGTCTCGAGCCGATCGCGGTCCCGACCCGATTGGTGCACTTCGGCGAGGTTGCGGTCGAGCAGGTCGAACGCGATCTTCAGCGGGCCAAGCAGCTTTTCCAGGGTGAAGGGCTTTTCGATAAAGTCGATCGCGCCGCGCTTGAGCGCCTCTACCGCCGACGTGATCTGCCCCTGTCCCGATACGATGATCGCGGGAAAGCGGCGGTGATCGAATGCCTGCAGCGCTTCATTTCCCGATAGCCCTGGCATGTTGAGGTCGAGCAACACGACCCCCGGCGCCGCACCCTCCTGCGCTGCGGTCAGAAAGCGTTCCGCCGAGTCCCAAGCGCTGACCGACACCCCCGGCAATGTTGCCACCAGGCTGGAGATCACATCGCGGGCAAGATCATCATCGTCGATGACATGAATGGTTCTGGACATTTTCATTCGCTGTTTGGAACCGGAGCCGGCCTGATAGCGGGAATGCCCCGCAAGTCTATATGATCACGTAGTGTTACTACTCAACTTGAAGCGTTCTGGGAACTTGTTTCGATCAGGGCGAGTAGCCCGCGCGCAAGATTCATGCGTTCGTCAGGCGTGGCGTCGATCATCGCCCGTTCGGTTTCACGTGCCCGGTTGCCCAGTTGCTCATCGCCGAAATGTCCGGCGGTTCCGGCGAGTTTGTGAATGTCGGAGAGCAGCGCGGCAATCGTCTGCACGTCATCCGCCCCGGCCCGGTCGAATGCGCGCAGTGCATCGGCCAGCGCGTTGCGACGCTCGGCATAACGCGCCATGAGCGCAGGCGGAATCGGTTCGGCGGTGGTGGATGTGTTCGACGCGGGCGCGACCCGCATCGGTCCCGGTTGCCGCCGCGCCCAGGTTGCGATGGCGCTTTCCAGTGCCTCGCGTCGTACCGGCTTGGCCAGATGCGCCTGCATTCCCGCCGCGAAACACGCGTCGATGTCGTTCTGATACACATTGGCCGAGAGCGCGACGATGGGCAGCGCTTCGGCGTTGAACCCCATGCTGCGCAGCCGCCGGGTCGCACCGATGCCGTCCAGCACCGGCATCTGGATATCCATCAGGATTAGGTCATAAGGTGTGCCGGCGAGTGCCGCCGCTTCGGCTTGGACGATGGCCTCTGACCCATTGCCGACCACGTCGAGCGCCAGGCCAAGCCGCGCAGCGGTTGCCCGGATCAGCGCCTGATTGATTTCATTGTCCTCGGCCAGCAACACGCGGATCGCCACGGGGGCCGCATCGTCGCGTGTGCCGCTGTGCTGCGACACGTTGGGTGGCGCCTGCGTTTCCGCGAACGCTGCGGGAATGCAGGGCAGGGTGAAGTGAAAATTGCTGCCTTCACCGATGCGGCTCTGCACCTTCAAGCTTCCGCCCATCAGCCGCACGAGCGAGCTGGAAATGGTGAGGCCAAGTCCGGTCCCCGTTCCGGTCGAACGCCCCAGCGGATTGAGCTGAACAAAGGATTGGAAGATGTCGGCGACCCGGTCCGGCGGGATGCCGGGGCCCGAATCGATAACGGCAAACCGCATTTGTTCGCCCACGCGACTGACTTCCAGCCGCACAAAGCCCTGTTCGGTGAACTTGACCGCGTTACCGAGCAGGTTGAGCAGCACCTGGCGCAAACGCAGCTTGTCGCCGCGTACCACCGGCGGGAGCTTCGGGTCGATCTGGACTTCCATCCACACATCCCGGCGGCGCACGCTGGGCATCAGCATGCGGATCGCCGAACTGGTCAGTTCCTCCAACGCGACGGGCTCGTCGGCGAGTTCGAGATGTCCCGCCTCGATCTTTGAAAGATCGAGCACATCGTTGAGCAGCGCCATCATGTTGGTGCCCGATTCGACGATGATCTGGGCATAGTTGCGCTGTTCCGTCGCCAGCTTCGATTCAAGCAACAGTTCGGCAAAGCCGATCACGCCGTTCATCGGCGTGCGGATTTCATGGCTCAGATTGGCCAGGAAGGTGCCGCGCGCCTGCGCTTCACGCTGCGCCGCATCGCGTGCCTTCAGCAATTGCTCGCGCACCCGCATGTCGCTGGTGACATCCTGCATCACTCCGAACAGGGCGGCGGGTTTGCCGTCCGGGAGCAGCTCGGTCCTGCCCAGATAGGACAGGTGGCGCGTCTCGCCGTCGTCGTCCCGCGTGATCCGCACGCGCAGGTTGAATGGTTTATGGTCGCGCACCGCCGCTAGCAGGGCCTGCCAGGTCGGATCCCGGTCCTCAGTGTGCAGATAGTCGAGCGCCTCGTCGCGCGTAATTCGCCGCGCCGGGTCGCGCCCGTGGATGCGATAGACCTCGTCCGACCACAGCAATGTCCCCGCAGCGATGTCGTAGCGCCAATGGCCGACATGCGTCGTCGCTTCGGTCATCAGCAGCAGCCGGTTGGTCTCCGACAATTCGGCGGTGGAGCGCTCGACTTCGCGCGTGACCACCGCCTCGCGCCGCGCCACCACCGCCAGCACCGCCGCCAGCGCGAGATTGATGGTGAGCCCGGTCAACAGGACCAGCAGGGGCTCGACGCTGCGGGTCCGTTCCTCGAACGCTGCGGTGCTGCGCCATTCCAGCGCCCAGACCCGACCCGCGACCCGCATTTGCCGGGATATGACAAAGGCAGGCTGATGCGCTGTTCCGGCCCGGCCGGATTGGGTATCGAACACCGATACCCAGTTGTCCGCGCCGTCGCGCGCGCGGATTGACAGTTCGAAATCCTCGCCCTGATTTGGGGTCAGGTCGCTGAAAAAGCGCTCGGCGGTAAATGGGTGATAGACCCAGCCGATCAGCGCGCGACGGCGCTCGGCCACCGTGCGCGGCGGCTCCCTGGTCGCATAGACCGGTCGCATCATGGTGAAGCCAGGGCCGGGCCCGCGATACTGGATGAATTGAAGCGGTCGGGTGACGATGGCTGCCCCGCTATCGCGCGCCTGATCGGCCGCCTCGCGCCGTTTGGGATCGAACGTGATGTCCATTCCCAACACGGCGCGATTGCGTTCCAGCGGGTAGATATAGCTGACGACATAATGGTCGCCGCCCGCCGGTGCGCGCGCGATCCGTTCGATCGGCAGGCCGTTGCGCCGGGTTTCCGCCTGAAATGCGGGGACATCCGCGCGGGGAACCCGCTCAATGAACCCGATGTCGCGAATCCCGGGATAGCGGCGCTCGATATCGATCACCTTGGCATAGGCAACCCATTCTTCCCACGTCACCCGCTCGCCTGCGGTGAACAAGGCGGATGCCGCGTCGAGGCTTTGCGCGGCGCGGTTGAGCCGTTCGTGCAGTGCCTGTTCGCTTTCCGCAGCGAGCATGGCGAAGTTCGACCGGCTGCTGTCGTACACCCGCTCGCGCACGTTGATCCACGCGAACATGGTCAGCGCCAGCCCCAGGCCACAGCCGAGTGCGATATAGCCGAACAGACCGCGGATCGGCGCACCGCGCCACAGCGCCCGGAAGCGCCGCTGTGTGCCGATCATCGCAAAGGGCGCCACGGTCAAAATGCCCAGGATATCGCCCAGCGCCCAGGTCATTATGCTGCCCGGCACCCGCTCGATCGGAAAGTCGCGCAGCGCCATCAGCGCCAGATGGCCGATCGACGCCGAAACCAGCGCCGGGATCACAATGCCCAGCCCCATCGCCACCGTGACATCGCGCCCATGGGTCAGCTCGATATGGTCGCCAAAGCGGCGGCGCAGCAGCACATCCGCGATCAGGACTTGCAGCGTCGCACCGACGGCAGTCCACACCGCCAGCCCGCCCGCGCGCAGCATGCCCGATCCCATCGACATGCCCAGGATCGTGTTGAGGAGCAGCGACGCCAGAAACACCGCCGGCAACAGCCAGCGCCCGTAGAGCAGCACCGCCGCCACCGCCACGCCGGACGGTAGCCATAACATGGTGACATTGTCCGGCGGGATTGCCAGCTGTTTGGCAACCCATCCGCTGGCGATGAACAGCACAATCAGGATCAGCCCGAGCCGGACGCGCGCCACGATCGACAGCGACACATCGCCCCCCGACGCGTCGGGTGGCGGCGGTA
This sequence comes from Sphingomonas bacterium, assembly GCA_030149245.1. GTDB lineage: Bacteria > Pseudomonadota > Alphaproteobacteria > Sphingomonadales > Sphingomonadaceae > Sphingomonas. The sequence goes on along the minus strand of JASBRX010000027.1, from coordinate 13,591 downwards.
CGACAGAAGGGACGTCGCGCACGGGCTCCACAGGGCGATCTATAACAAGCCGCACGGGGGATGCATCCGTTGCAATACCGGGTTGACGCGGGCGCGCAGGCTCGCTCAACTGCGTCGCCGCAAACGAGCTGACGACCGCCGCTGCGCAGAACAATATGCTGTGAAGATGATTGGTCGGGGCGACAGGATTCGAACCTGCGACCCCCACACCCCCAGTGTGATGCGCTACCAGGCTGCGCTACGCCCCGACCGAAGGCAGGCCCTCTAGGCGGGTGCGGCGGGGGATGCAAGGGGGATTGGGCGTGCTGTGGCCACGGGGCGACAGTTGCATGGTCGCAACACAAGTGGTAGCCCGCGCGGCTTGAACCGGGGGGCTTCGCTCCCCACCATTCAGGCCCAACCTTCTGGCCCCGGGAACCTCATGATCATCACCCCAGCATTCGCACAGGCCGCAGGCGGCGCGGCCGCACAGACCAGCCCGATGGCAGGCTTCGTCGGGATTGCGCCGTTTATCCTGATCTTCGTTGCCTTCTACTTCCTGATGATTCGCCCGCAGCAGAAGCGGATGAAGACGCTGCAGGCATCGATCAACTCGATGAAGAAGAACGACACGGTGGTGACTGCTGGCGGTCTGGTGGGCAAGGTGGTGTCGGTGGACGACGTCTATGCCAATATCGAAATCGCGCCGACCGTGAAGGTCAAGGTCGTCAAGGCGACCATCGTCGAGGTCCAGCCGCTCGGCGGCAAGCCCGCGAACGACTGACGCCATGCTCGATTTTCCCAAGTGGAAGGTCTGGGCGGTCTGGCTCAGCATCGCCGTCTGCCTGTTGCTGGCGATCCCCAGCTTCGTGCCTGAAAGCGCGCGGGAGCGCTGGCCGTCCTGGATCCCGCAACCGTCGATCAACCTCGGCCTCGACCTCGCCGGGGGCAGCTCGATCCTGCTCGAGGCGGATGTCGACGATCTCGCGCGCACGCGCCTCGCCGCCAAGCGCGACGAGATCGAGACCGAGTTCCGCCGTCAGGATCCGCGGATCGACATCGGCGACATCTCGACCCGCGACAACCGCATCAGCTTCATGGTGCGCAATGTCGCACAGGTCGACGCCGCACGCGAACGTCTGCTCCAGCTGACTGGCAGCGGTGTTGGCATGTCAGGCCAGCGCGAATGGACGATCGAGGTGCGCGACGGCACCCGCTTCATCGTCAGCCAGACCAGCGCCGGGCTCGACCAGGCGGTGACGCAGGCGATGTCCGACGCGCGCGAAGTGGTGGACCGCCGCATCAACGCGCTCGGCACGCTCGAACCCACGATCATCCTGCAGGGGCGCAACCGCATCCTCGTTGAAGTGCCGGGGGTCAAGGATCCCGAGGCGCTCAAGCGTACCATCGGCACCACTGCGCGGCTCGAATTCAAGCTGGTCGATACGACCGCCAATCCGGCGGAGATCGCCGCCGGTCGCCCGCCGATCGGCAGCGAGATCATGGCCTATCCGACCGCACCGGGCGGATTGCCCTATGTCGCCTATCCGACCAAGCAGGGCGAGGTCGCGAAGATCGCGCTCAAGCGCCAGATCATCGTCAGCGGCGACCAGCTGATCGACGCGAAGCAGGAATATGACCAGAACCAGCAGGTCGTGGTCGGCTTCACCTTCGACACCCAGGGCGGGCGCCGCTTCGCGCAGGCGACCCAGGCCAACACTGGCAAGCCGTTTGCGATCATCGTCGATGGTCAGGTCATCTCCGCGCCGAACATCAACGAACCGATCCTCGGTGGCCGCGGCCAGATCTCAGGTGGCTTCACTGTCGAAAGCGCCAACGAACTCGCCATCGCGCTGCGCTCGGGCAAGCTGCCCGTCGCGCTCAAGGTGGTCGAGGAACGCACCGTCTCGGCCGAGCTCGGCCAGGAATCGATCGAAAAGGGCATTCTTGCCGGCATCGTCGGCACGCTCGCGCTGATCGGTTTCATGCTGTTCACCTATATGCGGTTCGGCGTCTACACGACCGCCGCGCTGCTGGTGAACGCGGTCATGATCCTCGGTATCATGGCGTTTTTCGGCGCCACGCTGACCCTGCCCGGTATTGCCGGCTTCGTGCTGACCATCGGTGCTGCGGTCGACGCCAACGTGCTGATCAACGAACGTATCCGTGAAGAACAGCGCATTCGTGGCCGCGCCGCCATCGCCTCGGTCGAGTTCGGCTATAAGGAAGCCAGCCGCGCGATTTTCGACGCGAACATCACCAACGTCATCTCGGCGGCGATCATGTTCCTGTTCGGCACCGGCCCGATCCGCGGCTTCGCGGTGGTGCTGGCGATCGGCATCGTCACCTCGGTGTTCACCGGCGTCACCTTCACGCGTCTGCTGGTTGCCGATTATCTGAAGCGCAACCGTCCCAAGACGATCAATATTTAAGGCCGCCCAGATATGCGCCCGCTCAAACTTGTCCCGGACAACACCAACATCCCGTTCCTGAAATGGCGGAACGTGGCGATGGCGCTGTCGCTGCTGCTCATCATCGGCTCGATCGTGCTGTGCGTCGTCAAGGGCTTCAACCTCGGCATCGATTTCGTCGGTGGACAGCAGACCCGCGTGACCTTCAGCCAGCCGGTCGATGTCGAAACGCTGCGCCAGCGCGTCGAAGCGCTCGGCTATGGCGAGGCGACGATCCAGCGCAGCGGCTCGACGAACGAATATTCGGTCCGCACTCCACTGCCCGAAGGTGGTGAGGAAGCGGCGAACAAGGCCGCATCGGCAATCCGCGCCACGATCCAGCAGGGCTATCCCGGCGCCCAGGTCGAAGGGGCGCAGAGCGTGTCGGGCAAGGTGTCGGAAGAGCTGTTCCGCAACGGCGCGATCAGCCTGACGCTCGCGATGCTCGCCATCGCGCTCTACATCTGGTTCCGCTTCGAATGGCAGTTCGGCGTCGGCGCACTGTTCGCACTGTTCCACGACGTCGCGCTGACCTTGGGCTTCTTCGCGCTGACTCAGCTTGAGTTCGACCTCAATATCGTCGCGGCGATCCTGACGATCATCGGCTATTCGTTGAACGACACCATCGTCGTCTATGACCGTATTCGCGAAAACATGCGCAAATACCGCAAGATGGAGATGGGCGAGCTGCTCGACCTGTCGATCAACGAAACGCTGTCGCGCACCGTCGTGACGTCGCTGTCGATCGGCATCGTGCTCGCGGTGCTGCTGGTCCTCGGGCCGGACGTCATCTTCGGCTTCACCGCCGCGATGCTGCTCGGCATCGTCATCGGCACCTTCTCGTCGGTCTATGTCTCGGCGGCGATCCTGTTGTGGCTGCGGCTCAAGCCCGACAGCTTCCTGCCCAAGGAAGCGCCCGGGCCAAAGGGCGCCGAGCGCACTGGCCCTGCTGACTTCAAGGACATGCCCTGATGCGGGTCGACCGGACCCGGATCGAGGGTCCGGTCGTCTCCGGGTTCAGCGGGCGCGGGTTCCGCGTCGATGACGGTGTGTATGAAGGGCTGTTGCTGACCCCGACGCGCGCCGATGGCTGGTCGCCCCCGCCGCTTGATGCGCTCACCGCCGACGATCTCGCGCCGCTGATGGCGCTGAACCCGCTGCCGGAATTCCTAATCCTCGGCACTGGCACGACCCTGCGCCGTCCGCCGGCTGCGCTGGAGGCCGCGCTGCCCTTCGGCATCGAACCGATGGACAGCCGCGCCGCAGCGCGCCTGTGGGGCGTGCTGAGGGCCGAACTGCGCGGCGTGGCTGCTGCGCTCTATCCGCTGGATTAGGGACGACTGGCGAGGGTCCAGGCAGCGCGCACCTGCCCGGTGAAGATCGGTGCGAAACTCCGCAATTCGGCGCTGGCCGCGCGGTCATAGTCGGCATGCCGCCCCTGCGCCGCCAGGACTTCGGCCGCTGCCATCCGGTACAGCGCCCGCGCTTCACCGGCACGCATGGCATCCTCCGCAATCACGCTGGCGAGGCTCCATGCGCCGATGGCGCGATCGCGGTCGCCGCGAGGTAGCATCGCCATCTTGATGCAAAGCGCGCGGCGATACAGCCCCTCCGCGTCCTCCCGCCGCCCCAGCGCCCGCTCCGCCGCCGCCAGCCCGTTGAGGCTGTTGGCGGTATCGGGATGCATCTCGCCCAGCAGCCGCACGCGCACGCCTAGCGCCATGCGCAGCGCCATCGCGGCGTCGAACAGCAAGCGACGGCGCAGCATCGCGTCGACCGGCTCAACCCCGCCCACGCCCGGCATCGGGCGGAACGGCGACAGCACCGCCTGACGCAAGGTAAAGCTCCGCCGAAACCCCGCCTGCACACTGGTCGCGCCCGCCATGCGAACCAGATGCGACCCCAGATTGTTGAGCGCGACCGCAAACTCCAACTCAGCTGGCGGCCCCAGCCGCTGCAACGTCGCTGCCGCCTCGCGATACAGCGCATAGGCGTCTTCGCCCCGTCCCATCGCCGCAAGGATGCCCGCGCGATTGCCTTGTGCGCGGGTGAGGTCAAGCAGCGCATCCGGCCCGGCAGCAGCCAGGATGGTCACCGCGCGCGCCGACAGCGTCTCTGCCTCTGCCATCCGCCCGGCATGCGCGGCCAGCCCGGCCAACTGGCTCAGGCCGCGCGCGACGGCGGGATGCGCCGCACCATGCCGGGCCAGGCGGATCTCGAAAGCACGACGATAGAATGGCTCTGCTTCACGCGGCCGCGCCTGCTTGGCCAGATTGTCCGCCAGCCGCTCCGCCGCATCGGCGACCGCATCTTCGGCGGTCGCGCCCGCATCGCGGACCGCCCGTCGCAGGATCGGCTCCGCCTCGCGATAACGGCCCGCCTCCTCCAGCGCGCTTGCCGGGTCGGGTGGCGCACTCTGGGTCGCCAGCAACAGGGCAAAGGCGGGAGCGATCACCATGTGCCCACCGTTGCGCGCCCGGACCGGCGACGCAAGCAACACGTGGTCATCTTGCAAACATGGCGCACAGGTCGCCATACCGAATCTTCCAATTGGGCTGCGATCAGTGCATAATGGGGGCAGATAACAGGGGAGAGGATCATGCTGACGACCGCCATCGCCATTGCCGCCGCTCAGGTCGCGGCACCCGCGCCCGCCGACTATCGGGATACCGCAAACTGGCTCTGCCGCCCCGGGCGCGAGGACAGCTGCACCGTCAATCTCGATGCCACGGTGGTTGCGCCGGATGGCTCGCGGACTATCGAGAAGTTCACGCCCGCAGCAAACCCGAAATTCGATTGTTTCTATGTCTATCCCACGGTTTCAACCGATCAGACGCCCAACAGCGACCTCAGCATCGATGCCGCCGAGCGCCGCGTCGCGATGATTCAGGCGGCGCGCTTCCGCAGCGTGTGCCGCGTCTATGCGCCGATGTACCGTCAGGTGACCCTCAAGGCGCTGCAGGCGGTGATGGCGGGGCAGACGTCAGGCGCGGACCCGGTGCTCGGCTATCGCGACGTCAAGGCCGCGTTCGACGACTATATGAAGCACGACAATCAGGGTCGCGGCGTCATCCTGATTGGCCATAGCCAGGGCGCGCGGATGCTCTCGCAACTGCTCGAACGCGAATTCGACGGCAAGCCCGAAGCGATGAAGCCGATCATCTCGGCCATGCCGATCGGCTTCAACCTCGACGTGGCGACGGGCCAGCGCACCGGCACGCTCAAATCGATCGCGACCTGCGCCAGCGCGAGCGACACCGGCTGTGTGGTGACCTATGTCAGCTTCCGCGCCACCGTCCCGCCGCCCGCCAAGTCGCGCTTCGCCCGCTCGACCACGCCGGGGATGCAGGTCGCCTGCGTCAACCCGGCCGCGCTCGGCGGGGGCAGCGCGCCGCTGAACGCCTATCTCCCGACCGGATCGCTGCTCGGCACCGGTTCCGCCTTTGCGTGGAGCAAGGACGGGCCGCCGGTCACGACCAATTTCGTCAAGCTGCCCGGCCTGATCTCCGGCGCGTGCGTGGTGAAGGAGGGCGCGAGCTATTTCGAGGCGACGCTGAACGCCGACCCCGCCGACGCGCGCACCGACACCATCCCCGGCGACGTGATGGTCGGGCCGCAACGGCTCGACGATTGGGGGCTGCACCTGATCGACATGAACCTGGCGATGGGCGATCTGGTGAAGCTGGCCGAGGTTCAGGCGGCGGCTTGGGCGAAGAAGAAATAGTAGCTCGCACAAAGACACGAAGGCACGAAGAAGCAGTGGTGCTGCGCGAAGCGCTCTAACTCTTCGTGGCTTTGTGTCTTTGTGCGCTATCAAAACCCGGCCCGTCGGTTCCGCACCAATCCAGACAGATGCGCATAGAGCGCGTCGCGGTTCGCCTCCCAGGTGAATCCCGCCGCGCCCGCGCGCACCGCGTCGGGCGGGGGAGGGGCCGCGACCAGCGCTCTGATCGCCTCGGCAAAGGCCCCTGCTGTCCGCGCGACAATCCGCCCTTGCTCGGGCGCGGTGACCAGTTCGCGCGCGCCGCCCGCATCGGGGATGACCACCGGCGTCCCGCTTGCCAGCGCCTCGACCCACGCATTGGCAAGGCCTTCCGACGACGACGCCAGCGCCATCACGTCCGCCGCAGCCAGCAGGTCCGGCAAGTCGCCATGCGCCACGCTGCCCAGCAACGTTACCCGGTCGCCGACGCCCAGCCGCGCGATCTGCGCCACCAGCCTCGGTCGCTCCGGCCCTTCGCCTGCGATCATCAGTCGCACGCCGGGCAGCGCTGCGACCGCGTCGATCACGATCTCATGCCCCTTGCGCGGGATCAGCGCGCCGACGCTCGCCACCAGCGGGCCGGCGGCCCCCAATGCCGCCTTCGCCGCCGCCCGGTCGCGCGGCGCGAAGCGATCGAGGTCAACTCCAGTGCGATGGACCCGGATCTTGGCCGCATCCATGCCCAGCGCCACCATATCGTCACGCATCGATCCGGCCACGGCGAGCAACCCGTCCGCAGCCTGTCCAGCGCGCAACACCTGCGCCGCCGTGCCCGGTGCGCGTCCCCAGTGATGGATATCCGCCCCGCGCGCCTTGATCGATACCGGCACGCCGAATGCGCGGCCCAGCGCGACCGCCGCAACGCCGTCGGGAAAGAAAAAGCTCGCATCGATCACATCGAACGCAAACTCGCGCCGGATCGCGCGCAACAAGGGCGTCAGTCGCGCGGTCAGCATTGCGGCATGGAGTCGCCCACCGGTCGCCGGTACATTGGCAAAGCGCGGACGCCACACCTCCACGCCCTTCCAGACCTCATGGCGGGGCAGGGTGGCGAGCGCGGCATAGCGTCCAAAGCGCGAGAGCGGAAACGGCGGCAGCCCGATCGGCGCCACCAGCTTCAATTCAACCTGTGGATGCCCCGCCAGCCCCAGGGTCTGCCGCTCGACAAACACGCCGAAATTGGGCCGCGACGCATCGGGAAACAGTGAGGAAAGGGTGAGCACGCGAAGCATTGCTCCAGCGCACTACACCCTTTGCGTTAAATTTGCGGAATCGGGATCAGCGGCAACGCACTTCACCCTTATCGACCGCAGAGCCGATCGCCGCGCCACCGGCTGCGCCGATGATCGTGCCCAACGTCTTGGACCCGCCCGGCGCGATGATGTTGCCGAGCACGCCGCCCGCAAGCCCGCCGACGATCAGACCTGCGGTGCCGTCGCTGCGGCGGCAGTAATAGCGCCCGTCGCGACCGACATAGACATTGTCGCCACGGCTCAGGCGCCGCTCCTGATAATTGCCGTCACGATAATAACGCTGTGCGTCCCATCCGCCGCCACCGCTGGCATAGCTGGGCCGGTCATAGCCATATTGGCTGCACGCGCCGGTCAGCGCCATGGCGCCAGCGCTCAGCGCGATCATGCCGGTGCGAAGTGAGAAGTTCATCGGGCATCTCCCTGTTCATGATGCCCCCCGCCGATGCGGTGCCAACGAAACGGGGCGCGGAAATATCCCGCGCCCCGAATCATTTCGCACTGTTTCGCGCCGCTTAACGGCAGCGCTTGCCGCTGCGCTCGATCTCGCGACCCGCAACCGCACCTGCCGCTGCACCCAGCAGCGTGCCGACCGTGCGGTCGCCGCGCGTATCGATCGTGCGTCCGACCAGCGCGCCAGTGACGCCACCGATCACCAGACCGGTCGTGCCATCGGGCTTGCGGCAATAGCGGCGGCCGTCCCGGCCCTTCCACTCGCGATAGCTGTAGCGCTTCTTCTTGCTTTGCGCCTGCGCCTCGTTCGACGTGTTCGGCAGCATCACCGTCGCGGGGACGGCCAGCGAAGCGGCGCCCAGCGCCAGCATCAGGTTACGCATAATCTCTACTCCATCTTCCTGAACTCGCGGCTAAAAACGCGCCCCGGCGAGGCGGGGTTTCATGAACGTCACATTTCGTGCAGTTCATCTGGCATGCAGGAAGCCCGCACCCTTATCGAACGCCTCAGTCTCGCGCCGCATCCGGAAGGCGGCTGGTATCGGGAAACATGGCGTTCTCAATCACTTGAGGACGGTGGCAGGTCCCCCGGCACCGCGATCCTGTTCCTGCTGGAACAGGGGCAGAGGTCCCACTGGCACCGCGTCGATGCCGATGAACTGTGGCTGTGGCACGCCGGATCGCCGCTCGACCTGATGATTGCCGATGCGGCGGACGCCAATCCGGAGACGATCGTGCTTGGCGGCGACGTGCTGTCCGGTTACCAGCCGCAGGCGCGCGTCCCGACGAATCGCTGGCAGGCGGCAGATGCGCATCGCGGCTGGGCATTGGTCAGCTGCATCGTCGTCCCCGGATTCGACTTTGCCGGGTTCGAGCTCGCCCCACCCGACTGGTCGCCCACCCGCTAAATCTCTTCCCGCGATTCACGTTATCCACAGATGGTAACGGTCGATCGCCCCTTCGCCCGACTCGCAAAGCGTGACAGCATCATGGGGCAGGCAGATGAGGCCGCAGCGGGAAACCAAAGCGAAATCAGATGTTTGTCACGGCCTGACCCGTGCAGGTGCCTTCGGGAAACCGCATGGATCGGGACGGGGACGCCACCCCGGGAAACCGCAGGGGCGATGTTCGCATCGACCCGGCGGGAACGGAACGGACAGGCGTCCAATGGCATCCCGGGCATTCGTGCCGGGGATGACAGGCGGCCGGGCAGGGGCTGGAGCCTTCGGGCAACGAACCGAACCGGAAGCCACGGACGCAAAGCCCCTCTTCGGACCGGGTGGAGCGGGTTGCAGCGGAACGGTCGCGCCTTTTGGGCAGGGCCAGGATGAGGCAGCCACAGCCGCGACGGAGCTGGAAGCCTTCGGGCAAAGGAACCGGCGCGAGGTGATCGAATGAAACGACCCTTCGGGGATCGTGTCGATCGATGACCGGACCGCGATGCCGGAACGCCGCAAGGCGGGAAGGGATTGCAAGGACATCGAGGCGGGAACGCGGCTCTTCGGAACCGCCCCCGTCCCGGTGACCGGCCAGCGGACGCTTTGCGACCGTTGGAACGCAGGGTCCCGCAGTCCCTTGCCGGAAGCGGACCACTGCCTGCCGCCACCGCGGCGCGCCCGTCTCCCGGATGGGCAAGCGAGCGGATGGCGACACCGGGGGGCTGGCGGAAACGCCGGCCCTCTTTTGGTTTTGGGGTGATGCCCCTTCTTCTCCCTCTCCCCTCCGGGGAGAGGGCCGGGGAGAGGGGGACTCGCCCACCAGCGATTGGCTTGAGAGCACATGCCCCTCTCCCAACCCTCTCCCCGCAAGCGGAGAGAGGGCTAATTCCCCAACATCATCGTCACCCCGGCCCCCGTGCCGGGGTCCACTTTGCCTCACTCCCGATGCTATCGCCTCTTGCTTCGCGCCTCGCCGCCCGGTGGCCCCCGGACCAAGTCCGGCGTGACAACAAACGGGCTGGACGCAGAACGGCCACGCGCTACGCCTCAACTACGATGCCCGTCGACACCCTCCACCTCGCACTCGCTGCCTGCATGTTCCTCGGCGCCATGCTCTATTCCACCGTCGGGCATGGCGGGGCATCGTCCTATATCGCGCTGATGGCGCTGTTCAGCGTGCCGGTGGCGACGATGCGACCGACCGCATTGGTCCTCAACCTGATCGTCGCGACCCTGGGATCGATCCGCTACGCCCGCGCCGGGCTGTTCCGCTGGCGCACGCTGTGGCCGTTCCTCGTCGGAGCCATGCCGGCGGCGTTCCTCGGGGGCATGATCCACATCCCACCCGAAATTTACCGCCCGGCGATGGGCGCAGTGCTGCTCTTCTCCGCCGCCCGCATGCTGTGGCCACGCGAGCTGAAGGCAGAGCGCGAATGGCACGATCCGCCTTTGTGGGTGGCGATCCTCGCCGGAATCGGCCTCGGCCTGCTCGCCGGCCTCACCGGCACCGGCGGCGGCATCTTCCTCTCGCCGCTGCTGCTGTTCCTCGCCTGGTCCGCGCCCAAGCCAGCCTCGGGCGTCGTCGCGGTATTCATCCTCGCCAATTCCGCCGCAGGGCTCGCGGGCAATTTCGCGTCGGTCGGCAAGCTCCCGCCCGAACTCCCGCTCTACGCCGTCGCTGTGCTGGCGGGCGCGCTGGTCGGCACCACGCTCGGCATCAAACTACCGCAAAAGTGGATCCTGCGCGCCCTCGGCCTCGTCCTGATGGTTGCCAGTGCGAAGCTGTTCGGGGTGTATTGAGGCACGCGCGATAAACCTCACTCACCTCGCCGTTTGTGCTGAGCTTGTCGAAGCACCGCTCCTGCGCTCACGAAGGGCGGCTACTGCCCTTCGACAAGCTCAGGGCAAACGGCTGTAGAGCGCGATCCAGATCAAACGTTCGACGCGCTGCCCTGTTCGTCGTCCAGACCTTGGGCTGGAGCGACGGGGGAGAGCGCTCAGCCCCCCACCGCCTTCTTCAGCTTGTCGAAGAACCCGGTCGACACCGGGCATTCCTCACCCGTCTCCAGCGCGCGGAACTGTTCGAGCAGCGCGCGCTGTTCGCCCGACAGCTTGGTCGGGATCTCGACCTCGATCCGCACGACCAGGTCGCCGCGACCGCGCCCCTGCAGCACCGGCATGCCCGCACCGCGCTGACGCACCTCGCGCCCGCTCTGCGTGCCGGGGTGGAGGTGGATGCGGTGCAGTTCGCCGTCCGGCCCGGGGATCTCGATCTCGCCGCCCAGTGCCGCCGTGGTGAAGCTGATCGGCGCGCGCGCGTAAAGCGTCGTGCCCTCGCGCTCGAAGATCGCATGCGGTTTGACGTGCAGGAAGATGTAGAGATCGCCCGGAGGCGCACCGCGCGCACCGGCTTCGCCCTGTCCCGCCATGCGGATGCGCGTACCTTCGTCGACGCCCGGCGGGATGTTGACGTTGAGCGTCACCGTCTTGTCGACGCGGCCCTCGCCCCGGCAATTGCGGCACGGATCGGCGATTGTCTGGCCCGCACCGTGGCACGCCGGACACGTCCGCTCGACCACGAAAAAGCCCTGCTGCGCGCGTACTTTGCCGTGCCCGGCACAGGTAGTGCAGCGCTTCGCCATCGTCCCCGGCGCAGCGCCGGTCCCGCCGCACGGCTCGCACGGGCCGGATACGTCGATGGTGATGTCCGCCTGCTTGCCGTGAAAAGCATCTTCCAGGCTGATTTCCATGTCGTAGCGCAGGTCGGCGCCGCGTGCCTGGCGCTGTCCGCCACCGCCGCGTCCGCCCATGAACTCGCCGAACATGGATTCGAAGATATCGGCAAAGCCGTCGAAACCCTGTCCGCCGCCACCGCCCATGCCCTGCGGCCCGGCATGGCCGAACCGGTCATAGGCCGCGCGCTTCTGCGGGTCCTTCAGGCAATCATAGGCTTCGTTGATCGCCTTGAACTTGGCTTCATGCTCCTTGCACCCGCCATGCTTGTCCGGGTGGCACTGGATCGCCAGCTTGCGAAACGCCGATTTGATCGTCGCATCGTCTGCATCGCGCGAAACGCCGAGCAGCTCGTAATAATCTACCTGGGTGGTCATTCACTCGGCCCCCGCCCAAAAGCCGTCATGCCAGCGAACGCTGGCATCTCGCGTCACAGGCGGATCGCCTGAGGCCGGAGACCCCAGCTTGCGCTGGGGTGACGGTTTTGGATCATCTGATTACGCCTTGTTGTCGTCCACCTCGGAGAATTCGGCGTCGACCACGTCGTCCGCCGGCTTCTCCGCTGCTGCATCGGCCGCAGGCGAAGCCTCCGACTGCTGCTGCTTCTCGTAGATCGCCTGACCCAGCTTCATCGCGACCTGTGCGAGGGCCTGGCTCTTCTCGTTCATCGCGTCCGCGTCGCCGCTTTCGACCGCCGCCTTGGCCGCGTCGATCGCCGACTGGATCTCGCCCTTCAGCGCCTCGTCGACCTTGTCGCCATTTTCGGCGAGCTGGCGTTCGGTCGTGTGGATCAGCGATTCGGCATTGTTCTTCGCCTCGGCGGCGGCGCGGCGCGCCTTGTCCTCCTCGGCGAACTTCTCGGCGTCGCGCACCATCTGGTCGATGTCGCTGTCCGACAGGCCACCGCTGGCCTGGATGCGGATCTGCTGCTCCTTGCCGGTGCCCTTGTCCTTGGCCGACACGTTGACGATGCCATTGGCGTCGATGTCGAACGTCACCTCGATCTGCGGCACGCCGCGCGGGGCAGGGGGGATGCCGACCAGGTCGAACTGGCCCAGCATCTTGTTGTCCGCCGCCATTTCGCGCTCGCCCTGGAACACGCGGATCGTCACCGCCTGCTGATTGTCATCGGCAGTCGAATAGACCTGGCTTTTCTTGGTCGGGATCGTGGTGTTGCGGTCGATCATGCGGGTGAACACGCCACCCAGCGTCTCGATGCCCAGCGACAGCGGGGTCACGTCGAGCAGCAGCACGTCCTTGACGTCGCCCTGCAGCACGCCGGCCTGGATCGCAGCGCCGATCGCCACCACCTCATCGGGGTTGACGCCGGTGTGCGGCTCCTTGCCGAAGAACTCCTTCACGACCTGGCGCACCTTGGGCATGCGGGTCATGCCTCCGACGAGCACGACCTCGTCGATCTGCGCCGACTTCACGCCCGCATCCGACATCGCCTTGCGGCACGGGTCGAGCGTGCGGGTGATCAGGTCGTCGACCAGCCGCTCCAGCTCCGCGCGCGACAGCGTCTTGACGAGGTGCTTGGGGCCGTTCTGGTCGGCGGTGATGAAGGGCAGGTTGACCTCGGTCGTCTGCGCCGACGACAGCTCGATCTTCGCCTTCTCGGCCGCTTCCTTCAGGCGCTGCAGCGCCAGCTTGTCCTTGGTCAGGTCGATGCCTTCGACCTTCTTGAACTCGTCGGCGAAATACTGGACCAGTTTGGAATCGAAATCCTCGCCGCCCAGGAAGGTGTCGCCATTGGTCGCCTTCACCTCGAACACGCCGTCGCCGATCTCGAGGATCGAGATGTCGAACGTGCCGCCGCCAAGGTCATAGACCGCGATGGTCTTGTTGTTGTCCTTGTCGAGGCCATAGGCCAGCGCCGCCGCCGTCGGCTCGTTGATGATGCGCAGCACTTCAAGGCCGGCGATCTTGCCCGCGTCCTTGGTCGCCTGACGCTGTGCGTCGTTGAAGTAAGCCGGAACGGTAATGACGGCCTGCGTCACGGTCTCGCCGAGATAGCTCTCGGCG
>JASBRX010000030.1 GCA_030149245.1 Sphingomonas bacterium | reverse complement strand
TCGATCGTCGCGCCCAGCCGGTGCTGGTGAAACTCGGTCAGCAGCTGGGGCAGGGGGGTCTTCTCCATCTCCTGCTGGTACAGCGCCTGCACGGCGGCAAGGCGCGCAGCGGCACGGGCTTTGGAACGGTTCTTTGCGGATGGGCTAGGCATGGCGGGCGCACATAGTGCCGCACGTCGCGGAACGCAAAGAAGTTCGAACGCAAGCAGCGGGACGCGTGGCCGTCGCTGCCCCTCTAATCGGGCGGGGAAGGAGACACCTCATGACCCTGCTTACCGGAAAGACCGCAATCATCACCGGCGCCTCGTCCGGCATCGGCCGCGCGACGGCGCTGTGCTTTGCCCGCGCGGGAGCGTCGCTTGTCCTCAATGCGCGTCGCCCTGCACCGCTGGAGCGCGTCGTTGCCGAGGTCGCTGCGCTCGGCGCTCAGGCCTGCGCAGTTCCTGGCGACGTCGGAGATGCCGGTGTTCATGCTGAAATGGTGCAACTGGCACAGTCCCGCTTCGGTGCGCTGCATGTGGCGGTCAACAATGCCGGGACGGTGGGCATGCCGGGCCCGCTTGAAACCATGGCCATCGCCGAATGGGATCAGGTGGTCCGGACCAACCTGACCTCCGCCTTCCTCGCCGCGCGGGTGCAGCTGCCTGCGATCCGTGAAGCAGGCGGCGGGTCGATCATCTTCGTCTCGTCCTTCGTCGGGACGAGCGTCGGGCTGCCGGGAATGGCCGCCTATGGCGCCAGCAAGGCGGCGCTGATGGGGCTGATCAAGGGAATCACCGCCGATCACGGCCGGGAGGGCATCCGCGCCAACGCGCTGCTGCCCGGCGGCACGGATACGGCGATGGCCGGTGACGCCGCCCAGCGCGAATGGGCAGCCGGGCTGCATGCGCTCGGTCGTATCGCCGATCCGGACGAGATCGCACAGGCCGCGCTGTTCCTCGCCAGCGACATGAGCAGCTTCGTTGCCGGTTCGGCGCTCTACGCCGATGGCGGTAACGCCGCGGTCAAATAGCGGTCAGAGCCGCAACGCCACCGACTTGGCATGCGCTGGCAGCCCTTCGGCCTCGGCCAGCGCCACCGCCGCCGGGCCGATCGCCGCCAGCCCGGCCGCATCGAGCGCGAGGAAGCTGGTGCGCTTCATGAAGTCGAGCACCGACAGGCCGCTGGCAAAGCGCGCACGGCGGCCGGTGGGCAGGACGTGGTTGGGGCCGGCGACATAATCGCCGATCGCTTCGGGCGTCATCCGGCCGAGGAACACGGAGCCGGCATGGCGCACCCGCGCGAACAGCGCGTCGGGATCGTCCACCGCCAGTTCCAGATGCTCGGGCGCGAGCTTGTTGACCAGCGGGATCGTCTCATCGAGGTTCGCGGTCAGGATGATTGCGCCATTCGCGTCCCAGCTCTGCCGCGCGACCTTGCGCGTCGCCAGTTCGCCGATCTGGCGATCGACCGCCTCGGCCACCTTGCCCGCCAGCACCGCGTCGTCGGTCAGCAGGATCGACTGGCTGGTCGGGTCATGCTCGGACTGGCTCAATAGGTCGGCGGCGATCCATTCGGGGTCGTTCTTGCCGTCCGCGACGACGACGATCTCGCTCGGCCCGGCGACCATGTCGATGCCGACCACGCCGTAGAGCTGGCGCTTCGCCTCCGCGACCCAGGCATTGCCCGGGCCGGTGATGACATCGACCGCCGCGATCCGCCCGGTGCCATAGGCGAGCGCGGCGATTGCCTGCGCCCCGCCGACGCGCCAGATTTCGTCGACGCCAGCAATATGCGCGGCGGCGAGGACCAGCGGATTGATCTCGCCATCCGGGGTCGGCGTGACCATCACGACGCGATCGACGCCCGCGACCTTGGCCGGGATCGCGTTCATCAGCACCGAGCTGGGATAGGCCGCGCGGCCGCCGGGGACATAGACCCCCGCCGCCTCGACCGCGCCCCAGCGCGCGCCGGTGCGCACGCCGGCAGCGTCGGTAGTGTCGCTGTCCGCCGGCTTCTGCTTCTCGTGATAGGCGGTGATCCGCTCCGCCGCGAGCTCGAGCGCCGCTCGCAGATCAGCGGGCAGCGCCTCATAAGCCGCGATGCAGTCGCTCTTCTCGATCCGCCAGCCGGTTTCGTTGAGGTCGTGGCGGTCGAACTTGCGGGTAAAGGCGTGCAGCGCGGCGTCGCCCTCGTCGCGGACGCTGGCGACAATCGTGCGCACGTCGCGGGCGACATCGGCATCGGCCTCACGCCGGGCATCGACCAGCTCGCGGAACGCCTGGGCAAAGCCCGGCTCGGACGTCGACAGGCGGATCACATTCCCCTCCCGCTTGCGGGAGGGGTTAGGGGAGGGCATGTCGCCTCCTCGCCCGCGATGGTATTGGTGACAGGCCCTCCCCCGGCCCCTCCCGCAAGCGGGAGGGGAGAGACGGCGCCTCTGAAGGCGTCGACCAGCGGCACGATCTCCGGCCGCGTCTTGAACGCGGCGCGGTTGGCGATCAGGCGGCTCGACACCTCCATGATCGTCTCGACCTCGACCAGCCCGTTTTCCTTGAGCGTGCGGCCCGACGACACCAGATCGACGATGCGCGGGGCCAGGTCGAGCAGCGGGGCCAGCTCCATCGCGCCGTTCAGCTTGATGCACTCGGCCTGGACGCCGCGCGCCTCGAAATGCTTGCGCGTCAGATGCGGGTATTTGGTCGCGACGCGGACATGGCTCCACCCGCGCGGGTCGTCGGTCGCGGCGAGCGCGGCTGGCTCCGCCACCGACAGGCGGCAATGCCCGATGCCCAGGTCGACCGGCGCGTACAGCTCCGAATAGGCGAACTCGGCGAGCACGTCCGACCCGACGATGCCCAGCTGTGCCGCGCCATGCGCGACAAAGGTCGCGACGTCGAACGCGCGCACGCGGATCAGGTCGATATCGGGGCGGTTGGTCTTGAAGCGCAGCGCGCGGCTGCTCTCATCGGAAAACGCCGCTTCGGGCACGATTCCGGCATGCGCCAGCAACGGCAACGCCTCTTCGAGGATGCGGCCCTTGGGTACGGCAAGGATGATCGGATCGGTGCTGGTGTCGGTCATGGGTTGCGCGCCTTTACTTGGGTGGGCGTTGCGGCGCAACAAGAGGGCCGGAGGTACATATGGCCGACTGGATGGCGCTGGAAGATGTGCGGACCGCGTTCGCCAATCAGGTGGACTATTGCCGCGCGAACGACGCAGGCCTGACCGCCAGCGTGGTGCAGGCGATCCTCGACGGGATCGACGGGCCGGGAGCGTTCCGCGCAAGGCTGCGCGACTGGCCGGGCAAGCCGATGGCCGACGCGCTGCCGCTGCGCGCGGCGGGTGGGCTGCATGCGCTGCATCTGACCGGAGCTGCGCCGTCGCTTGGCGGCCTCTATGCGGGGGAAGCAGTCGATGCCGGACCGCTTGTAAACGCCGCGATCGACGCGCACGACGCGGCCCTGCTGCCCTGGCTCGATGGCCCGCCGCAGACGAATGAGGCGGCGCGGTCGAGCAACTATGCCGCAGCGATGCTGTGGCTGGCCGCGCGGGGCTTGCCCGGATGGTTCGAGTGTATCGAGATTGGGTCGAGCGCGGGCATCAACCTGATGATGGACCGCTACCACTACGACCTCGGCGGAGTCGCGGTCGGGCCGGACGACGCGGCGATGCGGATCGCCCCCGACTGGCGCGGCCCGCCACCGCCCGAGGGCGAGGTGGAAATCGTGTCGCTACGCGGGTGCGACGTCGCACCGATCGACCTGACCGATCCTGAGGCATTGCTGCGCCTGCGCGCCTATGCCTGGCCCGAACATCGCGTGCGCGCGCAGCGGCTGGAGATCGCGGCGGCGGAAGCGGCGCGGCGTGCGCCCGATCTGATCAAGGCCGATGCAGCGGCGTTCGTCGAGGACGCGCTGTCCCGACCACAGGCGGCGGGGACCACGCGCGTGCTGATGCACTCGATCGTCTGGCAATATCTGGGTGCCGAGCGACAGGCGGCGATCACCACGGCGATGGAGGCAGCGGGCGCGGCCGCAACGCCCGAACGCCCGCTTGCCTGGATCGCGGTCGAGGCGAACCGACTGACCTTTCGGCACGAACTGAGGGTGCGGTTCTGGCCGGGGAGCGGCGACCCGCACCTGCTGGGGGCAGCGCATCCCCATGGCGCATGGGTGGAGTGGATGGGCTAAATCCAAGCCCAATCGTCACCCCGGACTTGTTCCGGGGGTCACCGAAAGGCAGGCGCGAACCGAACGGCTCTAGCGACGCGCGTGAGGATGAGTGGGCCCCGGCACAAGGCCGGGGTGACGAGCATTATTGGTCGGCGGTTACGGGTGCGCGCGCCTTCCCCATCACCCACGCAAAGAACCGCGGGATCGGCGCATTGCGCTCCATCCACTCGCTATAGGCCCGGTATTCGGGATCTTCGCTCAGATGCCGTTCCTCGGTCTTGGCGCGGACATAATAGATCAGGCTGACCAGCCCGAGCAGCAGGCTCGCGCGCGCCGCGTCCGCCAGACTCCCCGTGGTCACCAGCAGCGGGCAGGTCGCGATCCACCAGAACAGGTTCTTCGACAGATAAGCCGGGTGCCGCGTGAACGCATACGGACCATGGGTGATGATCCCGCGATGCGTCAGGTTCGAGAAGCGAAATCCGAACGCCATCGTCGCCCAAGCATAGATCGCGGTCAGCGCGACCAGCACCGCGCCGACGATCCACAGCAGCACGTCGTGCCCCGCCAGCCAGTGCGTCCAGTCCGACGTGCCGGGATGATAGTCGAGCGGCCCGCCATTTCCCATCAGGATGAAGGGCGGGTAGCAGATCAGCGCCACTGCCCACGCCCCCGCGTAAGGGTTGGCGGTGCGGATATGGCTGTCGAGCGGGCGGAAGGTGAGGATGTAGCCGACCGTCGCAAACGCCACGTCCAGCATGAACATGCCGGTGATCAACCAGTTGGCGAGTGCGATCGGGTTGGTCAGGATGCCGTTGGCGTCCGCGCGCACGAACGCGCCGAAACCCGGCGGGACGATCGCGAGCATGAAGGCGAGGAAGAATGCCTTCACCGCCCAGCTGCGCAGATGGTTGTGGATCGCGGCCTCGTCCACCGGCTCCTTCGAGCCGATCAGCCATGCGCCGAGCATGAAGGCGCCGTCCTTGGGCTTCTCCAGATACCGGTCGATCCACAGCACATAGGGGATCGACAGGATGAACAATGCGGGCGCCGCCATCTGGAAACACCACATGGCAAAGGCGAAATTGCCCTCCCAATAGAACCGGCACACGGCATAGATGCCGGCAATCCCGCCCCAGGTCAGCCACAGCCCGGCGAGCTTGGTGATCGAAATGTCGCGCGTTTCGCTGAGCGGGCGCGGATCGCTCCACTTGACCCCGGTCGTCGGATTGCGATGCACCTTGTCGACGAACACCGCCCATAGCACCATCGGAATGCCACCGGCGGCGAGATTGACTAGCGCCGCGAACGGGCCGTCCAGGCCATAGGTCCGCGCAATCGTCAGCCAGATCGCCATCCCGACCAGCCCGGCAAGGCCGCATCCGGTACTGACGGCGGATTTGGGCCGCGGATCGGCCTTGACGCTGCGGGCAAGGGCGGGGTCGTGATACATGGCGTATCGTCTAGCGCGAAAATGGTAAGCAAGCCGTGAAGCCTGTTTGCGCCAAGGCTTTACCTCGCCGCCCCGGACTGGCTAGGGTAACAAAATAACCCGATCCCTCCCGAAAGGTTCGTTCATGCGTCGCGCCGTTGCGCTTACCGCCCTATTGCTTGCTACCTCCGCAGCCACCGCCCAGAACAGCACGCCCCAGCCGCTGCCGTTCGACAATCGTATCCCCGTCGCCAAGGACGTCGCCTATCCCGGCACGATGACGGTCAAGGTCGACGCGACCGACGTTCAGCAGGCCATCTATCGCGTGAAGCAGACCATCCCCGTCGCCGACTCCGGACCGATGGTGCTGATGATGCCCGCCTGGCTGCCCGGCAAGCACGCCGCGCGCGGCGAGATCGAGAAGCTGGCGGGCCTCAAGATCCGCGCCAATGGCAAGCCGGTTCCCTGGACCCGCGACACAGTCGATGTCTGGGCCTTCCACCTCGACGTGCCCGCGGGCGCGAAGCAGCTCGACATCGAATTCCAGTTCGTCGGCGCGACCGACAAGGACCAGGGCCGCGTGTCGATCGCACCGACCATGCTCAACCTGCAGTTCGAACAGGTCAGCCTCTATCCCGCCGGCTATTTCACCCGCCGCATCCCGGTGTCGGCGACCGTGACCTATCCCAAGGGCTGGACCGCGGTGTCGGGCCTGCCCGCGCGGAAATCCGGCGACTCCTACGTCTACGAAACCACCGACTATGAAACGCTGATCGACTCACCGGTGTTCGCCGGGCGCAATTATCGCGAGTTCAAGCTGTCGGATCGCGTCGACCTCAACGTCTTCGCCGATGAACCCGAAGAGCTGGAGGCCAAGCCCGAACAGATCGAGGCACACAAGAAGCTGGTCGAGCAGTCGGTGAAGCTGTTCGGGGCGCAGCATTACGATCAGTATGAATTCCTGCTCGCGATCAGCGACGAGATGGGCGGGATCGGCCTGGAGCATCACCGCAGCTCCGAAAACGGTGTCGGCCCGGGCTATTTCACCAAGTGGAGCGAGGGGCCGGGGTCGCGCAACCTGCTCCCCCATGAATTCGTCCATAGCTGGAACGGCAAGTTCCGCCGCGGTAACGACAGCTGGACCCCCGATTTCCGCACGCCGATGCGCGATTCGCTGTTGTGGGTCTATGAAGGGCAGACGCAGTTCTGGGGCTATGTCCTTCAGGCGCGGTCGGGCATCGTGTCGAAACAGGATACGCTCGACATGCTGGCCAACATCGCCGCCAGCCTCGACAACCGCCCGGCGCGCGAATGGCGGCCGCTGGTCGATACCACCAACGATCCGATTATCTCCGCGCGCCGCCCCAAGGGCTGGGTGAGCTGGCAGCGGTCGGAGGATTATTACAATGAAGGCCTGCTGATCTGGCTCGAGGCCGACGCCAAGCTGCGCGA
>JASBRX010000026.1 GCA_030149245.1 Sphingomonas bacterium | reverse complement strand
CCCGCGGCGTGGTAGCTGGTGACCTTGCCGGGCGAGGGCAGGAAGCTGCGCGGGTCTTCGGCATTGATGCGGCATTCCATCGCATGGCCCCGGAATTCGAGGTCCTCCTGCTTGACCGAAAGGCCCGCGCCGCCCGCGATGCGGATCTGTTCGCGGACGAGGTCGAAGCCCGTGATCATCTCGGTCACCGGATGTTCGACCTGGATGCGCGTGTTCATCTCGATGAAGAAGAATTCGCCATTTTCCCACAGGAACTCGATCGTCCCCGCGCCGCGATAACCCATCTCGGCCATCGCGTCGGCGCAGATCTTGCCCATGCGCGCGCGCTCGTCGGCCGAGATGATAGGCGAGGGAGCTTCTTCGAGCACCTTCTGGTGACGGCGCTGCAGCGAGCAGTCGCGCTCGCCGAGATGGATCGCGTTGCCGTTGCCGTCGCCGAAGACCTGGAATTCGATGTGGCGCGGATTGCCGAGATATTTCTCGAGATAGACGGTGTCGTCGCCGAAGGCCGCCTTGGCCTCGCTGCCGGCCTGTTTCATCAGCGTCTCGAGCTCGTCCTCGCTCTCGCACACCTTCATCCCGCGGCCGCCGCCGCCGCTCGCCGCCTTGATGATGACGGGATAGCCGATCGTCTCGGCCAGCCTGGCCGCTTCCGCCGGATCGCTGACAGCGCCGTCGGAGCCGGGCACCAGCGGCAGGCCGAGCGCGCCCGCGGTGCGCTTCGCCTCCACCTTGTCGCCCATGGTGCGGATATGCTCGGGCTTCGGCCCAACGAAGATCAGGTTATGCAGCTCCACGATTTCGGCGAACTTGGCATTCTCGCTAAGGAAACCATAGCCGGGGTGGATAGCGTCGGCGCCGCTGATCTCGGCGGCCGAGATGATGTTCGGGATGTTGAGATAGCTGTCGGCAGCGGCGGGTGGGCCGATGCAGATCGCCTCATCCGCCAGGCGCACATGCATCGCGTCGGAATCGGCAGTGGAGTGCACCGCGACCGTCTTGATCCCCATCTCATGACACGCGCGATGGATGCGCAACGCGATCTCGCCGCGATTGGCGATCAGGAGCTTCTTGATCTCCGGCACGGGCTTACTCGACGACGACGAGGGGCTGGTCGAACTCGACCGGCTGGCCATTATCGACCAGGATCGCCTTGACGGTGCCGCCATGCGGCGCGGCGATCGGATTCATGACCTTCATCGCCTCCACAATCAGCAGGGTGTCGCCCGCCTTGACCTGATCGCCCACCGCGATGAACGGCTTCGCACCCGGTTCAGCGGAAAGATAGGCGGTGCCCACCATCGGCGACTTGACCGCATTTTCATGCGCCGGCGTGATCGACGCGGGGTCGGACGGCATTGCGGCGGGTGCCGCAGCGGGGGCGGGGGCCGCCATCGGCGCGGGCGCGGCATAGGCGACCGGTGCGGCGCTGATCTTGCGCGCGACGCGGACCTTGCGGTCGGCGTCCTCAACCTCGATCTCGGTCAGGTTGGTCTCGTCGAGCACTGCTGCAAGCTGGCGCACCAGCTCGATGTCCACGTGCATGCTCTTTTTATGATCTTCGCTCATGCGACCTCAAATGATGTTCGGTTCGCGCCGGATCCCGGACCGGCGCGCAGGAAAAGGCGGCTATTAGTCAAGATGACGCGGCTTGCAAACCGCTCGCCGCATCAAAGTCGCGCCGCCGCTTCGAGCGCGAGCAGATAGGACCGCGCGCCAAAGCCCGCGATCGTGCCCTTTGCGGCGCGGCCGACATAGCTCAGATGGCGGAATTCCTCACGCGCATGCGGGTTCGACAGGTGCACCTCGATCACCGGGGTGCGGATCGATTTGATGCAATCGTGCAGCGCGATGCTGGTGTGGGTAAATGCGCCGGCGTTGAGCAGCACCGCCTTCGCCCCACGCGCCTGTGCCTCGTGCATCCAGTCGATCAGATGCCCCTCATGATTCGACTGGCGCACATCGACGGTGACGTCGAGGTCGCGGGCGCGGTCCTCCAGCATCCCGGCAATGTCGTCGAGCGTGTCGGAGCCGTAAATTTCCGGCTCACGCGTTCCGAGCAGGTTGAGGTTGGGGCCGTTCAGAACAAAGATCGTGTCGGGCATCGGGGCACTCGCGAAATGATGGCCGAGCTGTAGCGGCGCCAGGGCCGAAGGTCGAGGCTTCAGCCCGCGGCGGAGGGTGCCCCGAACAGCGTAAAGCTTGCCCAGGCGGCCGGATCGTTCGCGAAGGCGCCGCGCGCGTCGAGCTGGGCCAGGCGCAGCGCCTCTTCCGGGGGCTGGCGCTTGAGAAAGGCGTGTTCGGCGAAATGCAGCATCAACAGCTGGGTCGCGGTGTCGCTGACGTTCCACAGGCTCGCCACCACCTGACCCGCGCCCGCCGAAATCCAGCCGCGCGCGACGCCATAGGTGCCGCCGTCGAAGGTTTTACCCAACGCAGTCTGGCACGCGCTGAGAATGACGAGCGGATGCCACGCCGCCCACGCCTGAAACCGCGGCGTGCGCAGGTCGCGGCCATAAAGATGCCCATCGGCCAATGCGACGAAACTGCCGTCCATCGGATTGACCGAGTTGGCGAGGCCATGGGTGGCGAGGTAGACGATGCTCGCCTCGCCATAATTGTCGATTGCCGCCAACACCCGCTCGCGCGTCGCGGCTTTGCCGGTCAGCAGCCGCGTGGGCGGCAGGCCAAAGACCTTCGCAAAGGCCTGCGCTTCCTCCGCCGCGCCGGGCAGGTCGCTCCATTCATAGGCCGGATCGGTCGACAGATCGGGGTTCCCGACCACGAGTGCGTTGCGCGGATCCAGCCGTGTGTCGAACGTCCGGCGCGGATCGGCCAGCGTTTCGATGTCGGGCAGGATCACGGTCGACCAGCGATCGGCGAGCATCGCATCGCCCAGCGGCAACGCGGCATAGGGCGCGGAGCCGGTATCGCGAGCCGGGAGGATCAACAGCCGCCCGCTTCGCTCGGCCAGTGCTGCGGCGATTGGTCCGGGCAGCAGTGTGTCGCGGGCGCGGGCGAAGTGCGCGCGCGGGTCGGTGGGCGCGGTGAGGAACGGCGGGGGCGGGCGCGGGGACCCGCGCTTGATCGGGGACCGCGTTGCTGTCCGCGCATCGACCCGCAAGGCGTTGAGCAGAAACGCAAGGCTGTCATAAGGTCCAGCGCTGGCACCGGTCGCGAGGACGCCCGTCCCGTCGAGCAGCCAGCCATGCAGCCGTCCATCGGGGCGGCGCCAGTGCAGCAGTGCGCATGTCGGTCGGCTGCCCGAACTCTGTGCCAGGCGGTGGGTGATCGATCGGACCGTCATTGCTGCAAGGCTCGGCGGAATGGCGCGTCCCGGCGCGGAATAGGTGCCAGTGCCGAACTTGCGGCGGAACCCGACCGAATAGCCCAGATGGTCGCGGATCGCGGCGAGCAGGGTAGGATCGGCTGCCGCACCGGTCTGGGCGATGGCCCTAAACGGCGCGGCGGCGGCGAGCGCGGCGGCAGAGGTAACGAGGCGACGACGGGAGAGGTGCGGCATGCCGGTCCTTCCATATCTGCGCGACGGTGTTGGCCGCCCGCAAAGCTTCCTATATGCGCGCCACGAGTTCAACCGGTCAGGAGCAACCATGCACGCCGACGGCACCATCACGATCACGGTCAATGGCGAGCATCGCCGCGTTGCGGGCGGGATCAGCCTGGCCGATCTGGCCAATGAACTGGGGCTGGTGCCGGAAAAGGTGGCGGTGGAGCGCAATCTGGAGGTCGTGCCGCGCTCGACGCTGGCGCAGGTGACCGTGGAGGATGGCGACGAGATCGAGATCGTGCACTTTGTCGGCGGCGGGGATCATGCCGACAGCTGGACGGTCGCGGGGCGCACCTTCAACTCGCGCCTGATCGTCGGGACCGGGAAATACAAGGATTTCGCCCAGAATGCGGCGGCGGTCGAGGCGAGCGGTGCGGAGATCGTCACAGTCGCGGTGCGCCGCGTGAATGTCAGCGATCCCAAGGCGCCGATGCTGACCGACTTCATCGATCCGAAGAAGATTACGTACCTCCCCAACACTGCCGGCTGTTTCGACGCCGAGAGCGCGATCCGCACGTTGCGGCTGGCGCGCGAAGCTGGCGGATGGGATCTGGTCAAGCTGGAGGTGCTGGGGGAGGCGAAGACGCTGTATCCCGACATGCACGAAACGCTGCGCGCGACCGAGGTGCTGGCCAAGGAGGGTTTCCTGCCGATGGTCTATTGCGTCGACGATCCGATCGCAGCGAAGCGGCTGGAGGATGCGGGGGCCGTCGCAATCATGCCGCTGGGCGCGCCGATCGGATCGGGGCTGGGCATCCAGAACCGGGTGACCATCCGCCTCATCGTCGAGGGTGCGAAGGTGCCGGTGCTGGTCGATGCCGGCGTCGGCACGGCGAGTGACGCGGCGGTGGCGATGGAGCTGGGCTGCGACGGCGTGCTGATGAACACGGCAATCGCGGAGGCCAAGGACCCGATCCTGATGGCGCGCGCAATGAAGCTGGCGGTCGAGAGCGGGCGGCTTGCCTATCGCAGCGGTCGCATGGGGCAACGCCGCTACGCCGATCCCTCGAGCCCGCTCGCAGGGTTGATTTAAGGCGCAGGCTTCGTCGCGGCTGCGGTTTTCGCGATGCCGCGACGGGCCGCTGCGCCATCGAGGAAGGTGCAGAGGATTGCCTGGTTCTGCTTGCGTGTGACGTCTTGCAACTCGGCGAGCTCCTTAGCTCCAGCAGCGTCTGCAGCCGCGGTCATGCGATCCACCCGACCCCGGCATAAAGCGGCCAATGGACTATTGAGGCACTGGCTCAATGCAGCCATCGTGGCGACCGCATGATGCTTCGCGAAATGCTCGGCGCGGTAATCATCGATAATGCGCACCTGGTCGGCGGACGCGCGCCGCTGCAAAACCTCGAACCCCCAATCCGCAGATTGTAGAAACGCGACATTCTCATCCTTGAATAGGATGTCGGGGTCATAGCCGCAGGCACGCGCCGGCCGATAGTCTGGTGGAGTGTAAACGATCGACAGGTTTAAGCGAAAGGCTTCTGCGGGCGGCCGTCGATAGGCGTCGAGCAGATCTTCGGCAGTTTGACTCCTTGCCACGGCTGGATCGGTCGCCATCGCCACGCGATAGGTTGCCATCGCGACCGGGCCTCCAATCCAGCCTACAAGGATCAACAGCACCCCAGCGAACAACCAACCGATGAAGCGCATCACATTTTCCCCACCAGCCATACGGTGAACCCACCGCAGCTTGCATCCTCGCTGACGTGATTGACCACGGTCAGGCCACTCTCGGCAAGCACCGTGCGATACTCGATCTGGGACAGGCTGGCGTGGTACAATTCTTCGCCCTCGAACTCCCCCATCGCGACGCCATTTGCGGGGCCGGTGTTGAACAGCGCGACGCCACCCTTGCGCAGCCACACGCCGATGCGGCGGATCAGCTTTTCCTGCTTGTCGACCTCAAGATGAAACAGGCTGCTCCAGGCGAGGATGCCGTCATAGGCGCCGCTGTCGCCGCCGAAGCGCATCATGTCCGCCTCGATCCAGCTGTGGCGCGCAAAGCGGGTGCGGGCGAGGTTGATCAACGTTGCCGAGCTGTCGACTCCGGTCACATGGTGCCCATGATCGATCAGGAACCGCGCGATCGGCTCACCCCCGCCACAGCCCAGGTCGAGCAGTTCGGCCTTGGCGGGCAGCATCCGTTCGAACCGTTCAAACCAGGTCCGTTCCGGAAAGCTGTTGCGCCGCGCCGCGTCAAAGGCTGCGGCATGGCGCTGATACAGGTCAATAATCCGGTGCGGCATCGTCCAAAGCTCCGGGGCATCGGCGCAAAGATCGGAACGGATACGCAAGCCGGTGGTTGATCCGGGGAACCCCCACCCCGAACCGCAAGGAGCCAATCATGGGCGAACTTATCGACAAGATCAAAGGCAACGTGAACGAGGCGATCGGCAAGGCCAAGCAGCAAAGCAACGATCCCGAAACGCGGGCCGAAGGTGCCGCGCAGGAAGGCAAGGGCAAGGCGCAGCAGCTCGGCGGCAAGATCAAGGGCGCGCTGGGCGACGACATCTGACGCCCATCCTCTGCACTGAAACCGGAAAGGGTCGTTTTCTGCGGGAAACGGCCCTTTTTCATGGGCAAATCGAATCGACTCGGCGCCCGATTCGAGTCATTAAACCGTTCCGCGCCGGGACAGTCCGGTAGTGTCAGCCAGCCGGGGGGCTTGACGACGATGAACGCCGCTATGGAACAGCCGATCTTGCCCTTTGCCAGAGGCGACTGGCGTTTTGAGCCGCGCGGAAGCGTGGGAAGCGCGCTGGCCGATGCACGCCGCCGCCGGGCATTGTCGATCGAGGATATTGCGGCGCAGACCCGCGTGCCGATCCGCTACCTCGCGGCGATCGAGGCGGAGCGGTTCGATGTGTTTCCCGGCCTGATCTACCTCAAGGGTTTCGTCAAAGCTTTTGCCCGCGCGGTCGGGCTGTGCGAACGCTGGGCGGTTGAGGCGATCGAAGCCGCGCTGATGGACACGCGCCGCTGCGCCAGCGCCTGACGCTTACCCCCGGATTGCCGCGATCGTGGTCGCGGGCGTGATGAATTCAACATCGGTTTTCAAATGCAGCAGGCGAACACCCCGCTCCGCCAGTGCGCGGTCGAGGGCGGGGGCGAAGTCTGCGGTCTGCTCGACCGTCTCGGCCCAGCAGCCATAGGCACGGGCAAGCGCGGCGAAATCGGGGTTGTGCAGCGTGGTGCCTGATAGGCGCGCGGGAAACTCACGCTCCTGGTGCATCCGGATCGTGCCATAGGCGCCATTGTCGATCACCAGTACCAGCATGTCGGCGCCATGCTGGACCGCGGTCGCCAGCTCCTGTCCATTCATCAGGAAATCGCCGTCGCCCGCGAGCGCGACCGCCAGCTTGTCCTTGCGGCGCAGGGCGGCGGCGACGGCGGCGGGGGTGCCATAGCCCATCGCGCCTGCCGTAGGCGCAAGCTGCGACGGTTGCGCGCCATAGCGCCAGTAGCGGTGCCACCAGCCAGAGAAATTGCCCGCGCCGTTGCAGACGATCGCATGGTCCGCGTCGATCCGCTCCCGCATCGCCGCGACGCACTGGCCGAGGTCTAGTGTCACGCCGTCGCGGGGCTTGGGCGTGGACCAGTCCTGCCACTCGGCATGGGCTTCGGCACCGGCAGGGCGGGGGGTGGCGGGTGCATCGGCGGCCGCCAGCATTGCTGCAAATTCGAATACCGGGGCGGCGATGCCGAGATCGGCGCGATAGACGCGGTTGAGCTCGCCCGCGTCCGGGTGGACGTGGATCAGCGTCTGGCCTGGGTGATCCGGGGTGACGAGCGTATAGCCATCGGTCGTCGCCTCACCCAGCCGCGCGCCGACCACCAGCAGCAGGTCCGCGGCCTTGATCCGCGCGACGAGCTTGGGATTCGGCCCGTAGCCGAGATTGCCAGCCCAGGCCGGGGAGTTGTTCGGGATTGCATCCTGCCGCCGGAACGCGCCCGCTACCGGGATGCCCCAGCTGCGCGCGAACGCGTCGAATGCTGCACCGGTCGCAATGTCCCATCCCGCGCCGCCGACAATCGCCACAGGGCGTTCGGCGGTGCGGAGCAGGTCGAGCACGTCGGTGAAATCCTCAGGGTCGAGGCCCGCGCTGTGCCGGGTCAGGCGCGGGCGGTCGAGCGTCTCGACCACGTCCAGCAGCATGTCCTCGGGCAATGCGACCACGACCGGGCCGGGGCGACCACTGATCGCGACGTTCCAGGCGCGCGCGACATATTCGGGGATGCGCGCCGCATCCTCGATCCGCGTTGCCCATTTTGCGAGCGGGCCGAAAAAGGCCGGGAAATCGACTTCCTGAAAGCCCTCCCGGTCGCGCATGCTGCGATCCACATCGCCAATGAACAGGATCATCGGGATCGAATCCTGCATCGCGACATGCACGCCGATGCTGGCATTGGTCGCGCCGGGCCCGCGCGTCACGAAGCAGATGCCGGGCTTGCCGGTCATCGCACCATCGGCACAGGCCATGAACGCCGCGCCACCCTCTTGGCGGCAGGTAACCAGATCGACCTGCGGCACGTCGTGCAGCGCGTCGAGCACTGCGAGAAAGCTCTCGCCCGGGACGTGGAAAATGCGGTCGCAGCCTTGAGCTACCAGATTATCGACCAGGATGCGGCCGCCGTTGCGCGTATTCGTCATCGCGACACCTTGCCGCCGCTAACCTACGAAGTCGAGCCGGTTGCGGCGGTTACGACTTGTCGGCGTAGCGCGCCTTCAGCATCGCCCAGGTTGCGCGCAGCCCCATCGCATCGCCGCCCTTGGGTCGTCCGGGCTTGGGAGCGGGACGCCATGCGAACAGATCGAGATGCGCCCAGGCAATGTCCTTCGGCACGAAGCGGCGCAGGAACAGGGCGGCGGTGATCGGGCCGGCGAAGGGGCCGTCGGGGGCGTTGACCATGTCGGCGATGTCGGACTTCAGCATCTCGTCATAGCCATCCCACAGGGGCAGACGCCACAACGGGTCCTTCACGCCATCGCCCGCATCGAGCATTGCCGCGGCCAGCCCATCTTCATTGGCGAACAGGGCAGGGAGGTCGGGACCGAGCGCGACTCGCGCCGCACCGGTCAGCGTGGCGAAGTCGAGGATCAACCCCGGCTTGCCCTCGACCGCCTTGGTCAGCGCATCGCCCAGGATCAGGCGCCCCTCGGCATCGGTATTGGTATTCTCGACGGTCAGGCCCTTGCGGGTGTTCAGCACATCGCCGGGGCGGAACGCATTGCCCGCCACCGAATTCTCGACTGCCGCGACAAGCAGATGCAGCCGCACCGGCAACCGTTGCGCCATGACAAGGCCCGCCAGCGCGATGGCATGCGCCGCGCCGCCCATGTCCTTCTTCATCAGCCGCATGCCCGCGCTCGGCTTGATGTCGAGCCCGCCGGTGTCGAAGCACACGCCCTTGCCGACCAGCGCCAGCCGGGGATGGTCGGGATTGCCCCATTCCAGCTCGATCAGCCGCGGTTCCCGCCCGCGCGCTGCCGCCATGCCGACGGCGTGGATCATCGGATAGCCCTGCTCGAGCGCGTCGCCCCGCGTGACGGTGCAGCTTGCACCGTGCGCTTTGGCCAGCGCGTCGACCTCCGCTTCGAGCTCCGCCGGTCCCATGTCGGAGGCGGGCGTGTTGACCAGATCGCGGACTTTGAAGGTTGCGGCCGCGAGGCGCAGCGTTTCCTCGATCCGCCCCGGTTCGCCGGTCAGCAGCACGCGCGGTCCTTGCGCGCTTTCATCCTTGCGGTAGCGGTCGAAGCTATACTGCGCGAGCACCCAGCCGAGCATCGCCGCGCCGGGCTCTCCAGCAGCGAGCCGATAGGTGCCTTCGGGCAACTGCTCGCCGAGCGACGCGATGCGGAACGGCGAGGTTTCCGCCTCGTCGCAAACCAGCAGCATCGCCCACTCCTCCGGCCCCTCGCCGGGAAGCACGGCGCGGTTGCCCGCTTTTCCGGTCAGTTTGTGCGCGGCGATGGCGGTGCGGACGCGCGGTGGCTGGGCCTTCAGCCACTCCTGCCACTGATCCGGGTGGACGACATGGATGGCGCGCGCGGGCTGGCCGCGATCGGGCTGAAGCAGCAGGGAAAGGTCTGTCATTGCGGATGATCTAAGCTGCGCGCTCGGCAACGGCAACTAGCGTGCGAGCTTGGTCGTCGGCGCGGTGCAGCGCTCCATCGCCCGATCGATCATCGCCACCAGCCGGTTGCGGCTCTCCGCCAGCCGGACGGGATCCAGCCCGCGCTCCTGCGTCTCGAAATTTACATAGGGCAGGCCGCGTAGCAGCGCATAGTTGGACAGCGACCCGTCGCTGACACTCACCCGTTCAAACACGACGTTGAAATCGGCGATCGCCAGTGCCTTGCCGCACCAGGCGGAGTACGGGGAGGCTCCCGCGCGATAGGCAACATAGGCAAGACTGTCGTCGTCATCGAACGGCCAGGCGCGGCCCTGCGACGGCGATGGCTGCATGACGTCATCACAGAAGCGGATCGACACCTCGCCGCGCCCCGGCGGGTCGGACTGGTTGCAGCGCGAGTTGCGCGTGTCGAAACCAGGCGAATTCGTGTGCAGCGCAATGATCGGCAGCGCACCGCGCCGCGCATCGGCCAGGATGGTGTTCGCGTAAAGCGGGGTGCCGTCGCGGAAGTTGCGGTTGGGGTCGATCGGCCCGCCGCGATCCACCGCAGCGTTGCGACGCCGCCCATCCTCGGCAATGCCGGAATCGACGACGATCATCACCCCGCCATAGGCACGCACGCCGGCCAATCCCGCCTCGAACCCGGCATTCTCGTTATCGTGCGGCACGAACCACAACGGGCCGCGCGGATTTTTGACATTGGCGATGCGGAACAGCCGCCAAGCCCCTCGTTCTTCACGAAATTCAACCTTCGTGACCGACAGCCCACGCCACGTTGCGGGATCGCGATGACGGGCGAAATCGTCGTCGTTCAGCGTCAGCGGATCGACCGACTCGCCGCGAACACCCGGCTCCGGCGCGATCCCGGCGAGGGCAAGCCAGACCGGAAGGGCGAGGAACCAGCGCCGCATTCAGGCCAGCGGCGCGCCGTAAAGATCGTGCTCGTCCGCGTCCTCAAGCGCGACCTTGACGATATCACCCTGCTTCAGGTGACCGGCATCGCGCAGAAACACCGTGCCGTCGATCTCGGGCGCATCGGCCTGTGACCGCGCGTTGGCGCCGTCACCATCGACCTCGTCGATAATCACCTCCAGCGTGCGGCCGATCTTCGCCTGCAGCTTTGCGGCGCTGATTGCAGCGGTCTTTTCCATGATCCGGGCGTAGCGCTCTTCTTTGACTTCCTCCGGCACTGCGCCGGGCAGGTCGTTGGCGGCGGCGCCCTCAACGGGCTCGAAGCGGAACGCGCCGACGCGGTCGAGCTGGGCTTCATCGAGCCAGTCGAGCAGATACTGGAAATCCTCCTCGGTCTCGCCCGGGAAGCCGACGACGAAGGTCGAGCGGATCGTGATGTCCGGCGCGATGCTGCGCCAGTTGCGCAGCCGCTCCAGCACCTTCGCCTCGTTCGCCGGGCGGCGCATCGTGCGCAGCACGCTGGGTGCGGCATGCTGAAACGGGATGTCGAGATAGGGGAGGATCAGCCCCTCGGCCCTCAGCGGGATGACCTGATCGACATGGGGATAGGGATAGACATAGTGCAGCCGCACCCACGGCGCGATCTTGCCCAGTTCGCGGGCGAGGTCGGTCATGTGCGGCACGACCTCCGCCCCCTTCCACATCCGCGGCTCCTTGCGGATGTCGACGCCATAGGCCGAGGTGTCCTGGCTGATGACCAGCAGTTCCTGCGTCCCCGCCTCGACGAGCTTCTCCGCCTCGCGCAGGATCGCGTCGGGGCGGCGGCTGACTAGGTCGCCGCGCAGCGCCGGGATGATGCAGAAGGAGCAGCGGTGGTTGCACCCCTCGCTGATCTTCAGATAGCTGTAATGGCGCGGGGTGAGCTTAAGCCCGCCCTCGGGGACGAGGTTCAGGAAAGCGTTGGGCGGCATCGGCGCGGCGTCGTGGACTGCGCCGACCACTTCCTCATATTGATGCGCACCTGTAACGGCCAACACATTGGGAAAGCGGGCGCGGATGACCTCGGCCTCCTTGCCCATGCACCCGGTCACGATCACGCGTCCATTCTCGGCAATCGCTTCGCCGATCGCTTCGAGCGACTCTTCCTTGGCGCTGTCGAGAAAGCCGCAGGTATTGACCAGCACCACGTCGGCGCCGGCATAGTCGGCCGACATGGCATAGCCGTCGGAACGGAGCTTGGTCAGGATACGCTCGCTGTCGACCAGATTCTTGGGACAGCCGAGCGACACCATGCCCACCTTGGGGGCTTCGGGAAGTCGCGTTGCCATGATCGTCGCGCGACATAGGCGATTTTGCGAAAAAAGATAGGGGCGGGACCGATCCAATGGCCATGCGCGCCAATCTTGTCTGTTGCCATCTGCAGTTGCGCCGCTCACGCTGTGAGGGCGTTGTAAGTGCGTGGTTTTCACCTGAGGAGCGGGGCTCCCGGCAGATGGACGCGGTGCGATGGCAGAATATGGGCGGAACTGGATTGCCGCTGGGCTGATCGCGGTCGGCATGACGGTCGCCGCGCCCGCTATGGGTCAACGGCCAGAGCGCGTGCCCGTCCCGCCCGACGGGATCGCCGCATTCGACAAGGGCGAATATGGCAAGGCAGCGGAGTTCATCATTCCCGCCTTCGAAAATTGCCGGACAACGCGGCCCAAGGACGGTGCCTGCGCAGATTTGGCGATGGCTGTCGCGGTGTTGGTCGCGACCGCGGGGAATGCCAGGGTCGAGCCGAACATCTTGAGCGCGCAAGCCTATATCGACGAGCAGGTCGGCCGCGACACGCCGGAGGCGCTGGGGGTGCTGGGTGCGGTGACGAGCTATTATGACCGGCTGGTCCAGATGGAAAAATATCTGCCGCATGCCGAACGGCGCCTGGTGTTGTCGCGCAAGCTCAACGGCGCGCTGGCGCGCACCTCGGTCGCCGCAGCCATCGGTCTGTGCGTGGTCAAGTGGAACCTGGGCAAAGGGCAGGAAGCAGTGGAGCTGCTCGCGCCGCTGCTCGACAAGCTACCCACCACCACCCCGCAAGAGGCGCTGCTCGCGGGGAGCGTCTATGAATGCACCGGTACCGCATATTACGCGATGGATCGCGACCGCGAGGCGGAGCCGGCGTTCCGGAAAGCGCTGGCGTTGTTTGAACAGGCCGAAGGGGAACGGGGCGAGCGCGCCATCGATGTCATGGCCAGTCTGGCCAATACCCTGCGCCGGCTGCGGCGTGATACCGATGCGCGGGCAATGGCGGCACGGGTCGATGCGCTCGCCGGCCCCGACGCAGCGGCGCGCGCGCGCATCGCGTGGTGGGCGGCTCCGAGGGGCGCCGATCAGGTCGGTGCGGCCCGCACCGAGCTTGCCAAAGCCGAGGCGCAATATGGGGCGCAATCAGTGATGGCCGACATGGCAGCCGCCAATCTGGGCGTGGCGCTCAGCGAAGCAGGGCGGGCCACCGAGGCTGAGCCCTATCTCGCACGCGTTGCGGCAGCTGCAGCCAATGAGGCGACACCGGCGGCGTTCCGGATCAAATTGCTGACCGGGCAGGTCACCCTGCTCTTGAAGCTCGACAACGGGCGGTTCGACCGGGCGCTGCCGGTGATCCAGCGGCTGGTCGCACTTGCCAAGCGCACCGGGGCGGGCAGCGACAGGATTTTGATCGACTTTCAGATGTATGCCGGGACGATGCTGCTGCTGACCGACAAGTCTGCGCGCGCCTACCCGCTGCTGTCGGACGCCGGCGCGCTGTTTATGGAACGGCTGGCCAGTTATCGCGATTTCGATCCTGCAGCGCTGCGAGAGACACGAGAATACGCGCCGATCTTCAAGTTCAAGGTGGCGGCTGCCTGGACGCTGGCGCAGCGCCGCTGAGGGGTCTGGTCTTCATTCTGCACGCGCGGTAACGTTCTTGTGGGGAGCGGCTCGAACGGGCTGGTGGCGGGGTGCAGGCACCGAATATCT
Source organism: Sphingomonas bacterium (assembly GCA_030149245.1). Taxonomy (GTDB): domain Bacteria; phylum Pseudomonadota; class Alphaproteobacteria; order Sphingomonadales; family Sphingomonadaceae; genus Sphingomonas. The sequence goes on along the minus strand of JASBRX010000026.1, from coordinate 26,416 downwards.
TTCTGACGATCCTTCGTCAGCCAGCGGCCCGGCTCGTAGTCATTTCGGGCGTGCTGTTCGTCGCCATCGCCTGGGTTACCGTGATCTGGCAAATTGCCGAGGACCGCGCAGCGGCCGTGGAGTCGGCGGTGCGGGAAAATCGCGGCCGCGTGGTGGCGTTTGAACAATATGTGCGCCGCACGCTGGAGGCCGCAGACCTAGCGACGGTCTATCTCGACGAGCGCTATCGCGGGCAATTGCGCGCGGGAGGCGAGACCGGGACACGCAAGATCGTTCTGCCGCAATATTTCGATCCCGTCATCACCGGTGCGCAGATCGCCGATGCGGCGGGAAATGTGCGGTTCAGTACGCAGGCTGGGCCGGCCTCGAACGTTCGCGAGCGCGACGCGTTTCGCGTGTTGCGGGATATGCCGGGTGTCGCGCGCACCATCGCCAATCCCGTGCTGCAGCCCGACACGGGAGAAACGGTGGTGCTGGTGGTGCGGTCGCTGCGCGACGTACAGGGGCGGTTCGTTGGTGCGGTGGCGGTGGAGATTCCGGCTCGGCGCTTCGTCGATTTCAGTGCCGGGCTCGAATATCGCGCATCCGACCTAATCTCGATCATCACGTTGCGCGGCATGACGCTGGCGCGGCGCGAAGGGGGAATCGTCAGCTGGGGCCAGGATCTCAAGGGCAAGTTGGTAATGGAGCGCCAGATGGCGGCACCCAATGGCGAATATTGGGGGCCGAGTTCGCTTGATGGCAAGCGCCGACTGTTCAGCCATCAGCGATTGGCCAATTATCCCATCTTTGTGACGTCTGGCGTCGGGGAGGCGGATATCCTTGCCCCCGCCAATCGCCGGGCGGGTTGGTTCCTCAGCCTCACCACGGCCCTGACATTGGTGGTCGGCGCATTGTTGTCCCTATATCTCCGACACGTCTACAACCAAGCAGAGGCACAGCGGCGGTTCGACCTGATGCGCGACGAATTCGCCCATTCAGCGCGCGTGTCGTCGTTGAGCGAAATGGCCGCAGGACTGGCGCATGAGCTTAATCAACCGCTGACCGCTGCGTCCAACTATCTCGCGGTGGCGGAGCTGATGAATCGAGGCGACGGCACGCGGGAGGGCGTAGCCGGTCAGCTTCATCAGGTGCGCGGCCAGATCGCGCGCGCGGGCGAAATCATCCGGCGCATCCGCGACTTTCTGTCCAAGGGGAATGCTGAGCTGCGAATCGAGCGGATCGATGAAACGATCCTCGACGCGATCGCGCTGGCGCAGGGCGCGAACGCGGTGGCGCGTGCACGGATTCTCTATTCGGCGGGTCAAGCGCAGACCCGCGTACTAATCGATCGGGTCCAGATCCAGCAGGTGCTCGTCAACCTGATCCGCAATGCCGAGGAAGCGATGGCCGGAATGCCGATCGAGCGGCGCGTCATTCGCATTCGGGTTAGGCCGCAGTCGGAAGACTTGCTTGAGATCCGCGTCGATGACGACGGGCCCGGCTTCCCGCCGAGCGTGCTGGAGCAGTTCAACCTGCCATTCATCTCGACCAAGGCTGCCCATGGCCTCGGCATTGGCTTGTCGATCTGCCGCCGCATTATAGAGGTGCATGGTGGCGCGCTGAAAGCCTGGAATCGGCCCACCGGAGCGAGCGTGAGCTTCACGGTCAAGCGCGAAGCGGTGCTGCGCGCGGTCGCCTAGCTAGCGCTGGCCGGACGCTCCGGGGGCCACGATCTCGACAATCACGTCGTCCGGCTGAAGGGCCTTTGCGGCATCATCGAAGAATCCATGCGGCTCGCCATCGCGATAAATGCGCACGCCGAGGCCGGTGGTAATCGCCGATAGCGGCTTGCCGATTTCATCCGGCGTCACGCGGCGCTCCGACAAATGCACCCGCCCGTCGACCGAGGCGAGGTCGAGCATATAGTCCGCGACATGCGTCCCTTCGACCGATCCGGCGAGCAGCAAGCCGGCGAAGCTTACCGGGTTGATCACCGTATTCGCCCCCGCCGCGCGTGCCGGCAGCTCATTATCGTCCGCCTTGATGATGATCGAGATCGGCACGTTGGGCGCGAGGTGGCGCGCGGTCAGGGTGACGAGGATCGACGTATCGTCGCGTCCCGTCGCGACGATCAGCGTCCTCGCCTGATCGATGCGCACGTCCTGCAGCGTCTGGTCGCGGGTCGCATCGCCGACCAGCACGTTGCACCCGGCATCTTCGGCGCGGGTCAGGGCATGCTCGTCGCCGTCGAGGACCACGATACAGGCCGGATCGGTGCCGCGCGCAATCAGTTCGTTGACCGCATCCGACCCGGTCTTGCCGAATCCCGCGACCACGATGTGGTTGGTCAGCATCTTCTGGATCTGCGCCATGCGCCATTTGTCCCATGTGCGTTTGAGGATGAATTGATAGGTCGTGCCGATGAAGATGAGGATGACGAAGATCCGGATCGGCGTGACCACCAGCGCGTCGAACATGCGCGCTCCGGTCGAAATCGGGACGATATCGCCATAGCCGGTCGTGGTGATCGAGATCATCGTGAAATAGATGATGTCGAGAAAGCTGATATGCTGGTCGAAATTGTCGCGCAGCCCGGCCCGGTCGAACCAGTGAAAGGCAACCGCGAAGGCATAGAGCGCGAACACAGCCCCGACTCGCCAGGCGATCGAGACCCAGGGCGATATGCTGGACTTGCGGCGCAGTGCGGCGTGGGTCGGGATACGCTGGCGGCTCAACGGCTCGGCAATCTCGGCAAGGGATCGACGGGGGTGCGACCCTGACGCAGCTCGAAATGCAGCTGCGCGCGGTTCGTTCCGCTGTCCCCGGACAGGGCGATCATCTGCCCGCGCTTGACGCTCTGTCCGCGCTGCACGAGCAGCTGGCCAGCATGGCCATAGACGCTGGTCCAGCCGCTGCCATGCTGCAGGATCACCAGTCCGCCGAGCGAGGGAATTTCGCTGCCGACATAGGCAACGGTGCCGTCAGCCGCGGCGAGGATCGGGGTGTCGAGCGGGACGGCGATCTTGATCCCGTCGCTGCGCTCGCCACTTGCGATCGGGCCGAAGCGGCGGATGACCGTGCCTTTGGCGGGCCAGGCGAAGCCGCCGCGCAGTGTGATCGGGGCAGCCACTGCCGCGTCGGGGGGCAGGATGCGCGCCGACGAGGCGGTCGGGCGGGTCGGGCGCGCAGTCTCCGCAATCGCTGGCTGACCGCCGGTCACGATATCGTCGATGTTGAGGCGGAAGGCGGCGGCGCGCTCCTCCAGCGTCATCGTCCGCGGATCGCCCGGGATCAGTAACCGCATGCCGGTGCGCAGAATATAGGGCTCGGACAGGTCGTTCTCGGTGACGATCCGGCTCCAGTTCACGCCGTAGGCGCGGGCGATCGCGATGCCGGTCTCACCTGCACGGACGAGGTGATAGCGCCCTCCGGGAATCGACAGCCGCTGTCCGACGCGGATCGTATAGGGCGGGGGGATATTGTTGGCGCGGGCAATCGCTTCCGACCCAGCGCCGGTCTTGTCGGCAATGCGGCGCAGCGTGTCGCCCGGGGCGACGACATATTCGGACGCGGATATCGTGCGCGCGTCAGCGGTCACCCGACGCGCTTCCCATGCCGATACCGGGGCGGGAAGGGCGGGAACATCGTCGCGGCGCGGCGCGGCGGTGGGGTCGGTTTGATCCGCAGCAGGCGCTGCGCGCACCGATGGACCGGCTCCCGGGGGGATACAGCCGCCAACCAGCGGCCCCAGCAGCAGCGCCGCGATCAACCCCGTCTTGGTCCTCATCCGCCCCATATCCCGCCCGGCTCAGCCAAATGTCTGGTTGAGCATAACAAGCGATTCACGATGCGTCAGGTCCAGATGCAGGGGCGTAACGGTAATCCATCCCTGCTCGATCGCCTCAAGGTCGGTATCGGCGACCGGTGAGTGCGGCACGCGGCCAAGGCCGAACCAGTAATAGTCGAACCCGCGCGGGTCGGTGCGTTTGTCGAGTTTGAGCCGACCATAGTCGCGCAGGCCCTGTCCGACTGGTTTGATTCCAGCGACTTCACTGGCGGGGAGCGGCGGAAAATTGACGTTCATCAGCGTGCGGGGCGCCCACTCCGCCGCGATCAACGGGCGCAGCACGCGCTCGCCCCATTGCTCCGCCGCTTCGAAGCTGACCCGCTCGCCCGGCGCGAGTGCGGCGTAGCGCTGGCTCAGCGCGATCGAGCGGATACCCGCCAGCGCGCCTTCCATCGCCGCCGAGACGGTGCCGGAATAGCTCACATCCTCGCCCAGATTCGCACCGCGATTGACGCCGGACAGGATCAGGTCGGGTGGGCCATCCTTCATGATCTCCGCCAGCGCCATCATCACCGCGTCGGTCGGCGTGCCGGTGACAGCAAAGCGCCGCTCGCCAAAGCGGCGCAGGCGGACCGGCTCGGTCAGGCTGAGCGAGCGGCCCTTGCCCGATTGCTCCTCCAGCGGCGCGACGATGGTGATGTCGTCGGACAGTGTGCGGGCAAGACGCTCCAACACCTCAAGTCCGCGGGCATGAACGCCGTCGTCGTTGGTGAGGAGAATGCGCATCAAATTCCTCCCCCAGCTTGCTGGGGGAGGGGGACCGCTCGCGAAGCGAGTGGTGGAGGGGCCGCCCCGCAGAGGGCGGAATTTTGCCGAGCCGTTTCGGCCGTCTGCGCGGCCGCCCCTCCGTCAGCGCTACGCGCTGCCACCTCCCCTGCGGGGCAGGGGAGGAATTGCGTGTGCTTCACGTCTTGGGCTCCAACCGCTTGACCCCGCGCAGATAGGGCTGGAGCGCGTCGGGCACCGCCACCGCGCCATCCTCCTGCTGATAATTCTCCAGCACCGCGACGAGCGTGCGTCCGACCGCAAGGCCCGATCCGTTGAGCGTGTGGACGAAGGCGGGCTTGCCGTCCGCGCCACGGTAACGCGCGTTCATCCGGCGCGCCTGGAAGTCGCCACAGGTCGAACAGGACGAAATCTCGCGATAGCGCGCCTGTCCGGGCAACCACACCTCAAGGTCGTAGGTCCGTGTCGCGCTGAACCCCATATCGCCGGCGCACAGCAGCATGCGGCGGAAGGAGAGGCCGAGGCGGGTCAGGATATCCTCCGCGCATGCAGTCATCCGCTCATGCTCCGCCTCGGACTGGTCAGGCGTGGTGATCGACACCATCTCGACCTTTTCGAACTGGTGCTGACGGATGAAGCCGCGCGTGTCGCGCCCCGCCGCGCCCGCTTCGGAGCGGAAACAGGGGGTGAGGGCGGTGAGCCGCAACGGCAGCTCCTCGCCGCTCAAAATCTGCTCGCGCACGCTGTTGGTCAGGCTGACTTCCGATGTCGGGATGAGCCAGCGGCCATCGGTGGTGCGGAACGAATCCTCGGCGAACTTCGGCAGCTGGCCCGTCCCGAACATGATCTCGTCGCGTACCAGCACCGGCGGCACGCACCCGTCATAGCCATGTTCGCCGGTCAGCGTGTCGAGCATGAACTGACCCAGCGCGCGGTGCAGCTTCGCCGCCGGGCCGCGCAGCAGGGTGAAGCGCGATCCGCCGAGCATCGCGCCGGTGTCGAAATCGAGGCCGAGCGCGGGGCCGAACTCGTGGTGTTCGCCGGGCGTGAAGGCGAAGGCCGGTTGGGTGCCGATGGTGTGGACGAGCTGGTTGTCGTCCTCGTTCGCGCCGTTCGGAACATCAACTGCGGGCAGGTTGGGGATCGCCGCCAGCGCCGTGCGCAGCGCCTCGTCGGCCGCACTCTGGGCGAGGTTGAGGTCTTCGAGCACCTGCTTGAGCTGCCCGACCTCGGCCATCAGCGCCTGCGCGCGCTCCTCGTCCTTCGCCGCCTTGGCCTGGCCGACCTGCTTAGACAGGTCGTTGCGGCGCGTCTGCGCCTCCTGCTGCTGGGTGGTCAGCGCACGGCGCGCTTCGTCGAGCGCGACCAGCATTTCCGCCTGCGGCTCGGCGCCGCGGCGGGCAAGGGCGGCGTCGAACGCCTCGGGGTTCTCACGGATCGCGCGAATGTCATGCATGGGCGCAGGCTATGGCGAGCCGCGCGGAGCTAGGCAACCCGGTGCGCGCGGCGTGCGTTCATGTGTCACAACATAACCAGGAGAAACACCGATGCAGGTTCCCCACAACGCAATGGTCGTGGTCGCCGATGGCCGCAAGATGCTGTTCCTCAGGAACGAGGGGGACGCAGTGCACCTCAACCTTCAGGTCGAGCGCAAGCGGGTGCAGGATAATCCCGACAATATCGACCAGCGCACCGACGCGCCGGGCCGCAGCTTCTCAAGCGTGGGGTCGGGCCGCAGTGCTTATGAAGAGACCGACTTTCACCAGTTGGAGGAAGACCGGTTCGCGGCGGAGACGGCGGAATTGCTCAAGAAGCGCGCGCTGAACAACGACTTCGAATCGCTGATCATCGTCGCGCCGCCGCGCACACTGGGCGAACTGCGCAAACATTATCACAAGGAAGTGAGCGAACGGCTGACCGCCGAAATCGACAAGACGCTGACCGGTCATCCGATCCCGGACATCGAACAGGCACTGATCGACGCGGAGTAGTCCCGCGCTGGTCGCCGCGGCGCTTATTCGGCCGCCGCGGCGTCCTTTGCCTTGCGGTTCTGGAACCGCTTGCGCACCACCAGCGCGGCTGCGGCGGCGCCGAACAGCAGCACCATCGGCGGCGCAGGGACCGGATCGGGGCCACCCGACGAACTGCTGGTGCCGCTCGACGTGCCCGACGAGGTCGAGCTGCTGGTCGAGGTGCTCCACCCGCTGGACGTGCTCCACCCGCTCGAGGTCGAGGACGACACATCGCCCGAGGACGAGGCAGAGGTCGACGAAGCCGACGAGTTGGACGACGAGGTCGAGGACGACACGTCACCCGATGACGATGCCGAGGTCGAGGTCGACGACGAGACATCCCCCGATGAAGAGGCGGACGAGGACACGTCGCCGCTCGACGCCGATGAGACGTTACCCGAAGAACCACCCGACGCAGACGAGACATTGCCGCTGGACGATGAGGACACGTTGCCGGACGAGCCGCCCGAGGCCGACGAAGAGGACACGTCGCCCGAAGAGCCACCCGACGCAGACGAGACATTGCCGGAAGAGCCGCCCGAGGCCGAACTGGTCGAGGATCCGCCCGTCGACGAAGTGCTGGTGCTCGACAGGCCGCCGGTCGACGTTGACGATCCGCCGGTCGACGACGTGGAGCTGACACTGCCGCTGGACGACGACACGTCGCCCGAAGAGCCGCCGGCCGAAGTCGACGTTGATCCGCCCGAGGTCGAGGTCGAACCGCCGCTGGTGCTGCTGGTCGAGGAGATCACGATGCCGCCGCTGCCCGACGCACCGCTGCCGCCGCTCGATCCGCCGAAGAAGCCGCCAGCGAAGAAGCCGCCGACAAAACCGCCGCTGCTGCCGCCGGTCACTGCCGCGGCTGCACCACCGCCGCCGCCGCCGCCACCACCGACGACCGGCATTTCACCGCTCGATCCGTAAGTGGGCGGGGGGAGGGGGATGGCAGTGCCCTGCGTCGTAACGGTCAGAACCTGGGGCTGGCATTGCGCGGTCGTTGTGACCGTGCGGCGGACGACGCGTTTGCGCAGCGGGCGCTTGACCACGCGGCGCTGCACCACGCCCTGCTTTACCGACTGGCGCTGCTGCTGATAGCCGCGCTCGGCACGGGTTTCGGCGACATGCACCGCGCCGCCGCCGACGACGGCACCGCCGCATGCGCAAGCGCACAGTTTTGCCAAGGCCATCCGAACCGACATTCTGCTTCTCTCTTGTCCCCGGCCGCCGCGGAGTGCGCAACGCACCCGTTTGGCGGGTCATTGCCCTAGAAGTGCAGAACAAAGTATTAAGTGCAATGTCATTAACCATGGTTTCGCGTTGATCAGGGCCATTATTTGCAGAGGCATCGGATCATCTATGGTTAATGTGCCTTAAGGGGACGAAATCGGCGTGAACGGTTAATCTATGCTTAACCGGCCCAACCGGTTTAACGTGATAAAACTGCGACTTGGTTCAGCCCCAGGCAATTTCCCGCATGCCAAGAACGGCTTGGCGCACGAATCTGTGGATTCGGTAGCTTGTGATACCCAATTTGCCCCGATATAGGGCGCGCCGGGGATAAGGGGATTGAGAGTGGCCCAGCCATCCGATCCCGTTGTGGAGTGTGGGATGGCGACCGTTTTCGATCACCGCGACGATCCTGAAAAACCTGTCGCCGCGAACGATTTGCCTGACGGCTATCGTCCGACCGCCGACGAGCCGTTCATGAACGCGCGCCAGCAGCAATATTTTCGCGAGAAGCTCCTGGCGTGGAAGGATGCGATCCACCGCGAGGCGGCGGGGACGCTCAACCAGCTTCAGATCGATTCGCTGCGCGAAGCCGACCTGACCGATCGCGCGTCGAGCGAGACCGACTGGTCGATCGAGCTGCGCACCCGCGATCGCCAGCGTAAGCTGATCTCCAAGATCGACGCCGCGCTGCGCCGGATCGAAGAAGGCGAATATGGCTATTGCGAGGTGACCGGTGAGCCGATCAGCCTCGCCCGGCTGGAAGCCCGTCCGATCGCGACCATGACCGTCGAGGCGCAGGAGCGCCACGAGCGGAACGAAAAGGTCTCCCGCGAAGAGTGAAACTGGCTTTGTCGGCGCCGAATTAACGGTTTCGATAACCATTGCTGCTCTAAACTGCGCGCGTAACACGTGAGCATGAGCGGCAGATGGACCAGTTCTCTTCCGACCCCTTCAGCGGACGCTTCAGTGACGATCCGGCGAGTCAGCGCAATGCCGCGCGCGACAGCCTGTTTCTGGCTGCGACGTTGCGCATCGATGGGGTCGAAGTGTCGGTTCGCGTCCGTAACATCTCGGCCGGCGGTCTGATGGCGGAATATGCCGACCGGGTCGATTCGGGCATGCCGGTTGAGATCAATGTGCGCGGGGTGGGCTGGATCCGCGGTCATGTCGCCTGGAGCGCGGAAGGCCGGATCGGCATCGCGTTCGACCGCCCGATCGATCCGCTGCTGGCGCGCAAGCCGGTCGGCCATGGCAGCAGCACGCCGCACTTCGCGAAGCCGCATATTTTTCGGGGTTGAGCCGCAGACCAGTGCGGCGTTGCGCTTGACCTCGATTGCTCCGGCGCCGAGGGGCCGCCCCGCACGCGCGGGGCAACCCGGGGTAGCGCGTCAGCTCAGCGCGATTTCTTCCTTGAGCTTGAGCTTGCGACGCTTCAGGTCGGCGAGGATCATCTGATCGGGTGCCGGCCGCTGCGATTCGGCGATGATCCGCCGATCGAGTGATGCATGCTTGGCCGCAAGTGCCGAGAGATGCGCGTTTTGCATGGAAGCAATCCTCCTGCTCTGGTTGGGGGAAACGAAGTAAATCACGATTCGCGGCCCATGTCGCCCCTTGCATAACTACCGTTCGACAGGGCAACGGCGACGTGCGACGGGTTGAGTCCGGGGGTGGATTGGTGATGGACGAAAGCGAGATTCTGCGGCGGTTGGAGCTGCTTCGCGTCGATCATCGCGATCTCGACGCTGCCATCGAAGCGCTCGGCGCCACGACCATGCCCGATCAGCTCCAGATCGCCCGGCTGAAAAAGCGCAAATTGTTGCTGCGCGACGAAATTGCGATGCTGGAGGATCAGCTGATCCCGGACATCATCGCCTGATCCGGCCCCGGTGCCCGCGCCACACCCGCGCCGCTTTGGGACAGCCGGGCCCCGCAAAATTCTGTTTCGTTAACGAACTCTTTCTGTCAGCGTTCATGGCCATGACCGGGGAAGTGGAAACCATGCGTGTTCAGCGCGCGCTGATCGACTCGCTTTATACCGAGTCGATGCTGCTCGCCGACGAGGCGCGCGCCTATTTCGATGTGGTGGGGCGCGAACAGCGCGACATGCTCGGGGCGATGGACCGCGTGATCTTCTCGTGCGAATCGCTCAAGGTCACGACGCGGCTGATGCACAGCATCGCGTGGCTGCTGACCCAGCGTGCGGTCGCGGCGGGGGAGATCGGTCTGGGCGAGGCCCGTCACCCCTCGCGACGGCTGGGCGAGGCTCCCGTGACCGAAGCCGCCGCGCTCGATGCGATGCCGGTGGGCGCGCAGCATCTGATCGCCGCCAGCATCGACCTGCACCGCCGCATTGCCCGGCTGGACGCCATGCAGGACGACGACGTCGCGGTGCCGGTCAGCCCCGCGCGCACGATGCTCGACCGTCTCGCCCACGCCTTCTGATCTTCGCCCTGCGATTAACCCTGTAACGCGGCGCGCGTTCGGTCTATGTTCCGTCTCCGACGGAGCAGAAAGGAAGTGGCGTGTCGTTCGAAATGCTAGTGGCTGTGGTGGTGACGCTGGTGGTCGGGGCCTTGCTCGGCTGGTTTGCGGGAAGCCGTGCGAATGCCGCCCTGCGAGCCGATCGCGACCGTCGGGAAGCGGACTTCAAGGCCGCAATCACCGACCTTGCCGCCGCCGAAGAGCGCGCGCGCGAACTCCCCGAACTGCGCGAACAGCTCGCTGCGATTCGCGATCAGCGCGACGCGGCGCGGATCGAACTGGCCGAGCTGCGGGTCAAGGCTGAGGGGTTGGAGGAACGGCTGACCGGCCAGTTCCGCGAAGTGGCGGGGACGATGCTCGCGGAAACGCAGGCCGCGTTCCTCAAGCGTGCGGAAGACCGTTTCAAAGAATCCGAAAGCGTCGCGGGTCAGAATTTGAAGGCGCTGCTTCAGCCCGTGACCGAGCGCCTGCAACGCTATGAGGAGGGCGTCGCCAAGGTCGAGGCCGAGCGGCGCGACGCGTTCGGCGAGCTCAAGGGCCAGATCGAACAGATGCGGATCGGGCAGGAGCGGGTGAGCCAGGAGGCGGCCAAGCTGGTCAACTCGCTGCGCAACGCCCCAAAGTCGCGCGGCCGCTGGGGCGAACAGCAGCTGCGCAACGTGCTCGAAACCTGCGGCCTGTCGGAGCATACCGATTTCATGACCGAGGTGAGCGTCGCGCAGGAGGAAGGCGGGCGGCTGCGCCCCGACGCGATCGTGCGCGTTCCCGGCGGCAAGGCGCTGGTGATCGACGCCAAGGTGTCGCTCAACGCCTATCAGGACGCGTTCGGCGCGGTGGACGAGCAGGAGCGCCAGCTCGGCCTCGGCCAGCACGCCGCGGCAATGAAGGCGCATGTCAACGCGCTGGGTAACAAGGCCTATTGGACCCAGTTCGACGACGCCCCCGACTACGTGATCATGTTCGTGCCGGGCGAGCATTTCCTGTCGGCGGCGCTGGAACATGACCCGACCCTGTGGGACTTTGCGTTCGAGAAGCGCGTGTTGCTGGCGACCCCAACCAATCTGATCGCGATCGCGCGCACGGTGGCGGCGGTGTGGCGACAGGAAATGCTGGCGAAGGAAGCGCGTCAGATCGGCGCGCTAGGCAAGGAACTGTACGACCGGCTGGCCAAGGCGCTGGGCGATCTGCGCACGGTCGGCAGCGGGCTCAACACGGCGGTCAAGAATTTCAACGCCTTTGCCAGCTCACTCGAGAGCCGCGCTCTGGTGTCGGCGCGCAAGCTCAAGGATATGAACATCGAAACCGGCGCGCGCGAGATCGAGAGCGTGCCCCCGGTCGAACTGCTCGCCAGCCATGCGATGAGTGTGGAGCCGGCGGACGCGGACGGGGTGAAAGCGGCGGAGTGAGCGCTCGGTTAGGCGATGAACGACCGTTTGGTGCATTGGTAAGAGGGCTTGAATCAGTTGGGACGCGGGCGGATGCTCGCGCTCACCTCATCGCTGCCAAATGAAGATCTTCTCACCGCGATGCCAAGCAACAAATGTCCAAACGAGATAGATCGTCCAGCCGAGGGCTAGGGCAGCGTAAAATGCTCCCTCTCCCGTTTTCGCCGGAATGGTCGATCCCAGGTAGAGCGCTATTAGGCTCAGCATAAGTGCTGACCGCTCGGTCATGTGTTGCACCTCCTAAAGCTCTCGCGAGCGTAGGGCCCCGGTATGACGCCGCGGCCCCCACTCCGCAATGAGATCATCAGCATCCAGCTAGATTTGTGAAACCGAGGCTCAGACGAGCGGCAACGCCAGCGCCTGCGCGCACAGGGCGCGCGGGGTGGGGCGGTGCGACACAAGGATCAACCCGGTTCCGGTTGCCGCTAGCCACGCATCGAGGCGCGCGACCAGTTCAGCCTCGGTCGCCGGGTCGAGACCTTCGCTGGGTTCGTCCGCGACCAGCCAAGGCCGCTGCGCCAATAGCGCGCGGGCCAGCGAAAGGCGTTTCTGCTCGCCGCCGGACAGGGTTCCACCGGCTTCGCCGATCGGAGTGTTCAACCCTTGCGGCATGACGCGCACGCGGTCGGCGAGGCACACTGTTTCGAGCGCCTTCCACATCGCAGCATCGTCGACAGCCGGGCGGGCGAGGCGGAGATTGTCGCCAATGGTTCCGGCGATCAGCTGCGGCGATTGCGGGGCGAGCGCGAATTGGGACGCGAGGTCGGCAGCCGCTGTCTCTGCTACCGAAGTGCCACCGACAGCGAGCGGGAGGGACGCGGAACGAAGGCCGGCCAGCGTCTCGATCAGCGTCGTTTTACCGCTTCCCGAGGGGCCCGTGATGACCAGCCGCGCGCCGGGTGCGACCTCCACCGCTCCAATGCGCAGCGGCAGAGCAACCGCACCGGGGTGCGGGGCCGACTGTGGCGCAATGTCGGCGAGAGTGGCCACACGCTCCAACCCCTCGGCCACCACCGCCTCACGCAGTGCGCTGCGCACCCGCACCGCCAGTGCCTCACTCCCCGAAAATGCTGCGAGCGTCGCCAGCGCAGCGATCGCCGGTCCGTTTTGCGCGAGCAGCAGGACAACGACCGCCAACACGGCGCTCCACAGCGCGACGCCGCCGTTCAGCGCCGCCTCGCCCCGCGCCAGCCCGCGCCGCGCCCGGTCGAGCGCCGCCAGATCCTCCGCCAGCGCCGCCTCGATCCGGTCCGCGAGGCCATAAGCGACGATCTCCGGCCGCGCGGCGGCCAGTTCGACATAGCGTTCCCGCACCCGACCACGCGCCTGTGCGGCCGCGCGGGCCGGCCCCACGCTCAACCGCCGCGCCAGCGCCGCCCCGCCGACCAGGCCGACGGTTGCGAGCAGCACGAACGCCGTCGCCGCGCGCCATCCCGACAGCGCGATACAGCCGGTCGCGATCACCCCGCCGACCAGTGCGCCGGGTAGTGCAGAGCGGCGCACCACCAAATCCTCGATCGCTTCGATATCGTCGATCAGCCGGGCGCTGGCTTCACCACTGGCAAGATCGGGCACCTTACGTGGATCGGCGGCGGCAAGCGTGCCGAACAACCGTGTGCGCAGTCCTGCCATCGCGGTCAGCGCCGCGCCATGGCTTGTCAGGCGCTCGCCATAGCGGGCGGCGGTGCGCGCAATCGCCAGCGCGCGGATCGCCGCGCTGGGCAACAGATAGTTGAACGCAGTGACCGCCGCCGCGCCGCCGGCCCCAGCAATCGCCGCGCCGGTCAAGAACCAGCCCGATATGCCGAGCAGAGCAACCGACGCTGCCGCAGCGATGCCCGCCAGGAGGAGCGCCCAGCCAAGCCCAACACGGCGGCCAACCCCCAGTTGCGCTGCGACCCGATCCAGCTTGCTCACAGACGCACCTCCGCCTGCGCACGGCCGGCAAGCGCCATGTCGTGCGTCGCGACGATAATCGCATGCGTGGTCGCCAGCTCGGCCAGCAGCGCCCCGATCTGCTCGGCGCTTGCTGCGTCCAAATCGGCGGTCGGCTCGTCGCACAGCAGGAGCGGACGCCCCGACAGCAGCGCCCGCGCCAGGCCGAGCCGCCGCAACTCACCTCCGGACAGTCCCGCCGCGCGGTGATCGAGCGGAAGGTCGAGCCCCCCGCGCGCTGCAAGCAACGGATCGAAACCGACGCGGCTGCACACCGCGCGGATCGCGTCGTCGGCGGCATCGGGCCGAGCGAGCGCGAGATTGTCGCGCAACGTCCCCGGCACCACCAATGGTCGCTGCGCCGCCCAAGCGATGTCCTCGGACCTGAGCGGGGTGACAGCGCCGTCGGACGGCGCAACCTGCCCGGCGCAAACTGCGAGCAGGCTGGTCTTGCCGCTCCCGGTCGGCCCAGTCAGCGCGACCATCCCGGTTCGCCCTAGGCTGAAGGACACCGGACCGACCCGTGCGCCCGGCCATGCAATCGCCACGCTCTGCGCATCGACGCCGTCGAATGGCGCTGCAGCCGGAGAAGCGGGCAAGGGGCGGTCCAGGGGCTCGACCACCGCCCGCGCAGCCTCGCCCAGCTGCTTTTCGTGATAGGCGGCAGCGAGACGACGCATCGGCAGATAGAATTCGGGCGCGAGCGCCAACGCGAACAGCGCCTCGCGGAAGGTCAGTGTTTCCGGAACGGGGAAGGGGAGGATGCCGAGCAGGCTGAATCCGCAATAGACCGCCACCAGCGCGACCGACAGCGCCGCGAAGAATTCCAGCACTCCGCTGGAGAGAAAGGCGATCCGCAGCACGGCCAGCGTGCGGGTCGCTACGCCTTGGGTCGCCGCGCCGATCTGGCGCGTGATCCGCTCACCGGCACCGAAATGACGGATCATCGTCAGGCTGCGCAGCCGCTCGACGAACAGGTCCGACAGCTGCTCCAGCGCGCGCAACTGCGCATCGGCGGCACGGCGCGCCATTGTGCCGGCCAGGATCATGCCGAGGACGAACGGGATCAGCGTGCCGATCAAAATGGCCGCGGCGATCGGGCTGGCAAAAGCGACGCAGACCGCAACCAGTATTGGTCCCAGTGCTGCGGCGAGGCGAACCGGCAGGAAGCGGGCGGCGTGGGCCTCGATCCGATCGACATGGTCGATCGCGATCGCCGCGCTCTCTCCAATCGGGATCGCACGGGGCAGCGCCTCGCCGAGCAGCCGCCGCTGCAATCGTACGCGTAATGGCGCGACACTGTTCTGCGCCTCACGGATCGCGAGCGCCTGTGCGGCAAAGCCGGACAGCGCACGGATCACGCCGCCGACCAGCATCGCAAGAACGCCAGTGAGCGGCGTCGATCCCTCGATGAACGCCGAAATGGCCGCCGCCAGCCCCCAGGCGAAGATCGCCGCGCCACCGATGTCGAGGAGCCAGAACGCTCCGGCGCGACTGCTTCTTCGCATAGGTGGACCTTCTGTCCAATCGGGTACCGGGTCGAGTCCGTACTATTCCCGATGTCGGCACGCCAGCCTGCATCCTAGGGCGGCCCGGCACACGTCCCGGAAATGGGGGAAACAATGACGATAGACATGGCAGTTGTCGAATTGTCGCGGCTTCAGTTCGCGCTAACGGCAATGTATCACTTCCTGTTCGTGCCGCTGACACTCGGCCTCGCCTTCATGCTTGTGATCATGGAGACGGTTTATGTGATCACCGACCGTCCGATCTGGCGCGACATCACGCGGTTTTGGGGGAAAGTGTTTGGGATCAACTTCGTGCTTGGTGTCGCCACCGGCATCACGATGGAGTTCGAATTCGGCACCAACTGGGCCTATTATTCGCACTATGTCGGCGACATCTTCGGCGCGCCGCTCGCGATCGAAGGGCTGATGGCCTTCTTCCTTGAGGCAACGTTCGTCGGCCTGATGGTCTTCGGCTGGGACAAATTGACCAAGCGGCAGCATCTGCTGACGACCTTCATGGTCGCGCTGGGCACCAATTTGTCGGCGGTGTGGATCCTGGTCGCCAATGGCTGGATGCAAAACCCGGTCGGCTCGCGCTTCAATCCCGAAACGATGCGGATGGAAGTGGTCGACTTCATGGCGGTGGTGTTCAACCCCGTCGCGCAGGCAAAGTTCGTCCATACCGTCAGCGCGGGCTATGTCCTCGCCTCGGTGTTCGTGCTCGGTATTTCCTCCTGGTACCTGCTCAAGGGACGGCATCTGGAGTTCGCCAAGCGCAGCTTCGCCGTAGCCGCGGCGTTCGGTCTGGCGTCGTCGCTGTCAGTCGTCGTGCTGGGTGACGAGAGCGGCTATGCCCTCACCGACAACCAGAAGATGAAGCTCGCCGCAATCGAAGGTGCCTGGCACACCGAACCGGCACCGGCCGGCCTGTCGATCTTCGGCATTCCGTCGAACGAGGGGCGCGAGACCAAATTTGAGGTTAAGATCCCCTATGTGCTCGGCCTCATTTCCACCCGCAGCCTGACCGGCGAGGTCGCCGGGATCACGCCGCTGGTCGAACAGGCCCGCGTCCGGATCGTCCGCGGCATCGACGCTTACGATGCGGTGGAGAAACTCAAGGTCGACCGCACCAACCTTGCCGCGCGTGAGCAGTTCGAGCGGAACAAGGCCGATCTTGGCTATGCGATGCTGCTCAAGCGCTATGTCGCCGATCCGCGTCAGGCCGATGCAGCGGCGATCGACAAGGCGGCGTGGTCGACCGTGCCGAACGTGCCGGTACTGTTCTGGCTGTTCCGCGGGATGGCGGGACTCGGCTTCTTCTTCATCGCCTTCTTCGGTGCCGCGCTTTATTTCGCCAACAGCCGCAAATTCGACCGTAAATGGTTCCTGCGCACCGCGGTCTGGGTGATCCCGCTGCCATGGGTCGCGATCCAGGCGGGCTGGCTGATCGCGGAGATCGGACGTCAGCCCTGGGCGGTCGAAGGCGTGCTGCCGACCTTCCTTGGCTCGTCCAGCCTGACCGTTGGACAGGTGTGGGCGACGATCATCGGCTTCACCCTGATCTATGGCGTGCTCGCGGTGATCGAAGTGCGGCTGATGCTCGCGGCGATCAAGCATGGGCCGGAGACCGGCACCCCCGTCATCGATGACGTCGCCCCCGCTGGCGCGCCCAATCCCTTCCAGACCGTCGCGGCCGAATGAGCCGCGCGGGACAAGGAGACCAATCATGACCCTACCGCTCGATTATGAGACGCTCCGCGTCATCTGGTGGCTGCTGATGGGCGTGCTGCTGATCGGATTTGCCCTGACCGACGGGTTCGACCTCGGCGTTGCCTCGCTGCTGCCCTGGGTCGCCAAGACCGATGAAGAACGCCGCATGGTGATCAACACCGTCGGCGCGACCTGGGAGGGGAACCAGGTGTGGTTCATCCTCGGCGGCGGCGCGATCTTCGCCGCATGGCCGTTCGTCTATGCGGTCAGCTTCTCGGGCTTTTACCTTGCGATGTTCCTGGTCCTCGCCGCGCTGATCCTGCGGCCGGTGGGGTTCAAATATCGCTCGAAGCGGCCCGACCCGAAGTGGCGCGCGCGCTGGGACTGGGCGCTGTTCGTCGGCGGCTTCGTTCCCGCGTTGGTGTTCGGTGTCGCGGTCGGCAACGTCCTGCTCGGGCTGCCCTTCCGCCTCGATAGCGACCTGCGCTCCTTCTATGACGGCACGCTGCTCGGCCTGTTCACGCCGTTCAGCCTGCTCGCCGGGCTGCTCTCGGTCGCGATGCTGGTGCTGCACGGCGCCGGCTGGCTGTCGCTCAAGGCAGAGCAGGGGCCGGTGCTGGATCGGGCGCGGACCATTGGCCAGTTCGCCGCGATTGCCGCAGTCGTCCTGTTCGTCGCTGGCGGACTCTATGTCGCCTGGGGCGGCCTCGGCTTTCGGGTCGAGGGGCTGATCGACACCGCCGGCCCGTCCAACCCCCGGCTTGCCGGGGCGGTCGCGGCACCGGGCGCCTGGCTCGACAATTATGCCGCCCATCCGTGGATGATCGCTGCGCCGGTGATCGGTTTGGTCGGGCCGCTGCTGGCGCTGGCCGGGATCCGTGCGCGGCGTGATGTACTGGTGTTCACCGGCTCCTCGCTCGCCAATATCGGCATCATCGGGACGGTCGGCCTGTCGATGTTCCCGTTCATCCTGCCGAGCGCGATCGATCCGGCGTCGAGCCTGACAGTATGGAACGCCTCGTCCAGCCACACGACGCTGTTCATCATGCTGGGCGTCACGCTCGTCTTCCTGCCGATCGTGCTGCTCTACACCGCATGGGTCTATCGCGTGCTGTTCGGTCGGGTGACGGTCGAGCAGGTCCGCACCAACCCCGATTATTATTGATCGAAAGGAAGCCGCCATGTGGTATTTCGCCTGGATCCTCGGCGTCACGCTGGCCGTCGCCGTCGCCGTGCTCAACGGCATCTGGCACGAGTTCCATTCGCCACCGTCCGAAGACCAGACGGTCGAGGGCTGACGGTCGGTGACGCACTGCTACCTCCCCGCGCTCGCCGCCCGCGCGGTGCCCCGCTACACCAGCTACCCCACCGCCGCCGAGTTCGGGCCGGCGGTGGGGGCGGGGGATCAGGCCGCCGCGCTCGACGCCATCGCGCCGGGCGCGCCGGTCTCGCTCTACCTCCACATCCCCTATTGCGAGCAGATCTGCTGGTATTGCGGGTGCAACACCGGGGCGGTGGGGCGGCCGCAGCGGCTCGACGTGTATCGCGCCGCGATCGAGGCGGAGATCGCCACCGTTTCGGCGCGGATGCGCGGGCAGGTGACGGCGGTGCATTTCGGTGGGGGCAGCCCCAACGCGCTCTCCCCGGAAGCCTTTGCCGAGATCTGCGGCACGCTGCGTCAGCGGTTCGACATCGCGCCCGATGCGCAATGGGCAGCTGAGATCGACCCGCGCTTCTTCGATCGTGCGCATGCCTATGCCTTTGCGCGTGCCGGGATCGGGCGGATCAGCGTCGGCGCGCAGAGTTTTGCGCCGCTGGTGCAGGCGGCGATCGGGCGCATCCAGCCCTTTGCCAAGGTAGCGTCTGCCATCGCCGAGGCGCGCAGCGCGGGGATCGAACAGATCAACCTGGACCTGATGTATGGCCTGCCCGGCCAGACGCTTGACGACATCGCCGCGACGGTGGCGGCGGCGCGGCGGCTCGCGCCTGATCGCGTCGCGATGTTCGGCTATGCCCATCTCCCCGCGATGCTCCCGCGCCAGCGGCGGATCGATGCGTCAAAACTGCCGGGAGCCGAGGCGCGCTTCTGGCAGCGCGCGCTCGCGCATGACCTATGGGTCGAAGCAGGCTATGACGCGATCGGTTTCGACCATTTCGCGCGGCCTGACGACAGCCTCGCGGTCGCTGCGCAGGCCGGGGCGCTACGTCGCAATTTTCAGGGCTTCACCGATGACCGCGCGCCCACTCTGATCGGTCTCGGCGCGTCCGCAATCAGCCAGTTCGGCGGCGTGATCGTGCAGAATGAAAAGCATGTCGGACGCTATCGCATGGCTGTCCTGGGCGGTGAGCTGGCCGGCGTCCGGGGCGTGCGGCGTGACGCCCATGATGTCGCGGCGGGCGACGTGATGGAGAGGTTGTTGTGCGATGGCCATGTCGACGTTGCCGCGATCGCCGCTGCACATGGCATGACCGCCGAGCAGCTCTGCCACGATGCCGCGCTGCTGGACGAATTGGCCGGGCAGGGGGTGATCGCGCGGGACGGCTGGTCGATCGGCGTGACTGCGGCGGGCGCGCCTTATGCCCGGATCGCCGCCGCCGCGTTCGACCGCTATCGAGCGGTCAGTCACGGTCAATTCAGCGCCGCGGTGTGAAGCGGACTACGTATCACTCCTCATATTGGGCAGGTCGCACCCCGCCTAATTTCTCCCCGATCGATTGGGAGATGGGCCGTGAAGAATGTTGCCGTGCTGATCCACGCCGATGCCGGGCAGGAGTCGCGGCTTCAGGCCGCGCTGGATCTGGTCCGTGCGCTCCACGGCCATCTGATCGCGATCGACGTGACCGCGATGCCGCCAATTGCCGAGGATCCGGTGATCGGCCCGGCGACGCTGGCGGCGCATATTGCCGAAGAACTGGACGTGCAGGATGCCAATCGCGCGCGGGTCAAGGCCCGCCTGACGATGGAGGATACGCCCTGGACGCTGGCCGAGTGCATGGGCGATGTCGCATCCTGCCTCGCCTCGCACACCGCGCTCACCGATCTGGTCGTCATCAACACGGTGTTCGATGGCTTCCCCGGCGGTGAAATGGACGGAGTCGTCGCGGCGATGCTGCGGCTCAATCGCCCCGTCCTAGCCGTGCCCTGCGCCACGCGCGGCGTCACGATGAACGGCACAGCGCTGGTCGCATGGGACGGGTCCGACGAGTCCGACGCTGCCCTGCGCGCCGCTGTCCCGCTACTCGGTCTGGCGCGGGAGGTGCGCATTCTCAGCATCGATCGCGGATCGCTCAAGCACCCGCCGGAGCTGGCGGCAAGCTATCTCTCGCGCCACGGCGTCCGCCCCGAGATCATGGTGGTTCCGGCCGAGCCGGGCCGCATCGGGCAACAGATCCTTGCACAGGCGCTCAAGATCGAACCGTCGATGATCGTGATGGGCGGCTATGGCCAGTCGCGCCTGATCGAAACGCTGTTCGGCGGGGTCACGCGCGATCTGCTGCATCACAGCCCCTATCCGGTGTTCCTCGCCCAGTGAAGGAGTCCACGCGATGACCCAGCCACGCGATCCTGCCTCCCTGCGCCATCTGGTTGTGCTGGGGCATCCCGGCCTCGACAGCTTCAACCACGCCATCGTCCGCGCCTATCGCGAGGAGGTCGAGAGGCTCCACCAGATTGTCGAGGTCGATGATCTCTATGCCCGGAACTTCGATCCGCTGCTGCGGCGTGACGAATTGCCCGGGCCGGGGTTCAAGCCGCGCCCCGATGTCGCGACCTCGCTCGCACAGATCGAGGGCGCGAGCGCAATCGTGCTGGTCTACCCGATCTGGTTCGGCATGCCTCCAGCGATGATCAAGGGCTATGTCGATCGCGTGCTCGGCGCCGACTTCTCGCCCGAGGAGCTGAAGGCGCAGCTGCCCAGCCCGGCGCTGCGCGGGAAACGGCTCATCATCTTTTCGACCTCGGCGGCGACCCGGCCCTGGCTGGAGGAGCGGGGGCAATGGCTCGCGCTCAAACAGGCGTTCGATATCTATCTGACCCGCGCCTTTGGCCTTGCCGACTGCCACCATGTCCATTTCGACGCGGTCGTGCCGGGACTGGATGGGCGGTTTGTTGCCGAGCATCTCGCGACGGTGCGACAGACCGCGCGCGAACGGGCGACGGTGCTGCGCTATGGCGACCTGCCCCCGAAATTGCTGCTCGAACCGAACGTCTGAAGCTGTAAAGCGCGCACAAAAAAAGGGCGGCAATCCAATCGGATCGCCGCCCATTTTCGTTCAGAAGCGGAAGCCGATGCCGACGCCGGCCACGATCGGATCGATGCTGATCCGCGCCGTGTTGGTGGCAGCGCCGGTGCGCAGCCGCGCCGTCGTGTCCATGTCGATATACTTGACGTCGAGGTTGAGGAACATCTTCTCGTTGAGGTCGATGTCCACGCCAGCCTGCAGCGCATAGCCGAAGCTGTCATCCATCTCGACATCGGTCGCGCCGATCGCGGTCACCAGCGCATCGCTCGCCTTGGTCGAGTAGAAGATCGTGTAGTTGACGCCCGCGCCGACATAGGGGCGAACCTTGCCCTCGGGTGCGAAATGATATTGCAGCGTCAGCGTCGGCGGCAGCACCCAGGTGCTGGCCAGCTCGTCAAAGCCCGACAGCGTGCCGCGGCCCTGCGCGTCATGCTTGGTCGTGGCCAGGATCAGCTCGGTGCCGATATTGTCGGTCAGCATATAGGTGAAATCGACTTCCGGCATCACGGCGTTGCTCACGCCGACCTCGCTACCCGGAAAGCCGGGCGTGACCGGGCCGGAGCTTTCAGTCGGCGCGACCAGGATCGCGCGGCCGCGCACCAGGAAATCGCCTTCCTTGGCGATGGCAGGTTGGACGCCGGCCGCACAGGCCAGGACACCGATGACGACATGGGTGGTTTTCATGGGTTGTTCCCCGCTACAGTCTTGCGCGAAGGATGCGCGGCGGCGGCATCGGATATTGCGGCGCGCAGCTGCATTGGTAGTTTTCCCAATGGGTTTTGCCCGGATGCTGCGGGCATAGGCAGGACATGGATATGGGGGGCGACATCGTCGAAAAACTTGCCGCGCGCTTCATCGCCAGCGACCTCGACCGTGCGCAGTTCCTGATGGACCCGGATGGCACGATCCGCAGCTGGAACCCCGGCGCACAGATTTTGCTCGGCTATGAGGCCGGCGCTGCGGTCGGGCAGCCGATGGCGATGCTCTATTCGGCAGCCGACTCCGCCGCCGGCAAGCCGCGCGACGATCTCGACCGCGCCGTAACCTATGGTCGCTATGCCGAAGAGGGGTGGCGGCGGCGGCAGGACTCGACGGAATTCGCCGCCGACGCCCGCATTATCGCGCTGCGCGACGAGGGCGGAGCGCTGCTCGGCTTTGGCGGGACGATCGAGGACATTACCGATCGCAAGGCGGCGGCAGGCGCGGTGGCGCGGAGCGAACTGCACCTGCGCTCGATCCTTGCCACCGTTCCAGATGCGATGATCGTCATCGACGATCGCGGCCAGATCCTGTCGTTCAGCGCGGCGGCAGAACGCCTGTTCGGTTATCTGGAATCCGAAGTGGTCGGCAAGAATATCGCGATGATGATGCCCGACGGCGACCGGCTGCGGCACGACGACTATATCGACCATTATTGCCGCACTGGGGAGCGCCGCATCATCGGCATCGGCCGCATCGTGGTCGGCAAGCGACGCGACGGCAGCGAGTTTCCGATGGAGCTGGCCGTGGGCGAGGCCCGCAGCGCCGGGCACCGCATCTTCACCGGCTTCATTCGCGACCTGTCCGAACGCCAGCGCGCTGAATTGCGCATGAAGGAGCTGCAGTCCGAACTGGTGCATGTCTCGCGCGTCTCGGCGATGGGCACGATGGCGTCGACACTGGCCCATGAGTTGAACCAGCCGCTGACCGCAATCGCCAACTATATGGAGGCGGCGCGTGACCTGGTCGCGGCAGGCGAGCCGGACCTCGAGATGCTGGGCGAGGCTGTGACCGAATCCGCGACCGAGGCACTGCGCGCGGGGAATATCGTCCGGCGGCTGCGCGAATTCGTCGCGCGGGGAGAGGTCGAGAAGCGCGTTGAGTCGCTGCCGCAGATGGTTGAGGAAGCCACACGGCTCGCGATGACCGGTGCGCGTGAGCGTGGGGTGCGCGGTCTCAAGGACCTCGACCCCGATGCCCGGCTCGCGCTGGTCGACCGGGTCCAGATTCAGCAGGTGCTGGTCAATCTCGTCCGCAATGCGGTCGAGGCGCTGGAAGGCATGCCGGTGCGCGACGTCACCATCGCGACGCGCGTGCAGGGCGACGGCATGATCCGGGTCGAGGTCAGCGACACCGGCCCCGGGATCGATCCGGACATCCGCCCACGCCTGTTCGATGCCTTTAACACCAGCAAGCCAAACGGCCTTGGCCTTGGCCTGTCGATCTGCCGCACGATCATCGAGGCGCATGGCGGGCGGATCGACGCCGATGCCCGGCCCGGCGGCGGCACGACCCTGTGGTTCACCATTCCCAGTGCGGAGACCCATGAATGAGCGAAAAGCCGTTGATCCATCTGATCGATGACGAGGATGCGGTGCGCCGCTCGGCCAGCTTCCTGCTGAAGACTTCGGGTTATGATGTCCGTGCATATCCGTCGGGCGTGGCGTTTCTCAAGGAGGCGCGCCACCCCGACCCCGGCTGCATCCTGCTCGACATCCGGATGCCCGAAATGGACGGGCTGGAGGTGCAGCGCGAACTGAACGCGCGCGGCATCGCGCTGCCGGTGATCATGCTGACCGGACATGGCGACGTCGCGACCGCGGTGACGGCGATGAAGCAGGGTGCGCTCGATTTCCTTGAAAAGCCGTTCGAGAAGGCGCTGCTGCTCGCTGCGCTCGATCGCGGGTTCGAGCGGCTCGGTCGGGCGGAAACCGCCGAGGTCGAAGGGCAGGAGGCGGCGGTGCGGATCGCCGCGCTGACGCCGCGCGAGCGCGACGTGCTGCGCGGCCTGGTCGCGGGCCATCCCAACAAGACCATCGCCTATGACCTGGGCATCTCGCCGCGCACGGTGGAGGTCCATCGCGCAAATGTGATGACCAAGCTGGAGGTACGCAGCCTGTCCGAAGCGCTGCGCATCGCCTTTGCGGCGGGGCTCGACGCATCTGACTAAGGATATTTCCGTAACGCGGTGGCTGCCCGTTTTCGGCACGATGCCGCGCGATGGATCAGCGTACCACCATTCCCCCTGCCACCGATGCGGACGATCCGGCGCTGTCCATCGCGCTGGTCGATCCCGACGATGCGTCGCGGCGCGCCTTGCACATGGTGCTGTCGGGGCAGCGGCATCGCGTGCGGTCCTATGACAGCACCCATGCCTTGGCGGACGATGCCAAGGCGATCGACGCCGACTGGCTGGTCATCTCGGTCCGGACCGATGGCGGCAGCCTTGCCGCCGTGGAGCGGCTGCGCGCGCGTGGCTGGAGGGGGCGGGTGGCAGTGATTGCCGAGCCGGGTGCATTGCCCGAACGCGACGGCGCGCTGATCGGCGCCCGCGATCTGATTTTCGTCCATCCGGTGGCGCCGCATGCCTGGCGGATCGGGTTGAACGCCTAAAAAGACCGCGCATTCGCGCTGCTTTCCCGCGATTCTGCACGATAAGCGGCATCGCCCTTGCCCCCGGCACCCGCATTGCTATAGACGCGCCCGACCTGCGGTGTCCTGAATGCGGGCGTGGCGGAACTGGTAGACGCGCTGGTTTTAGGTACCAGTATCGCAAGATGTGGGGGTTCGAGTCCCTTCGCCCGCACCAGTTTCCGCCCGGCGCCAGGGGGGACGCCGCGAATCCGATTCCACTTCCAGAGCAGGAAGCCCGATAGAATGCAGACCGTCGAGACGTTGAACGAAGGCCTCAAGCGCGCCTACACCCTCAAGATCACCGCAGCGGATATCGACAGCCGTGTCGACGCCGAGGTGAAGCGCGTTGCCCCGCAGATCCGCATGCCCGGCTTCCGCCCCGGCAAGGTGCCGACCAACCTGGTCCGCAAGATGCACGGTGAGGCGCTGACCCAGGACGCGCTCAACACGACCATCCAGGAAGGCGTGCAGAAGCTGATCGCCGACCACAAGCTGCGCCCCGCGATGCAGCCGTCGGTGAGCCTGGAGGGCGACTTCAAGCCCGGCAGCGATGCCGAGGTAAAGGTCGAGCTGGAAGTTCTGCCCGACGTTCCGACCCCGTCGATCGAGGGTCTGAAGCTCGAGCGTCTGATCGTTCCGGTCAGCGACGAAGCAGTCGATGCGCAGATCATGCAGATCGCCGGCCAGCAAAAGGCATGGGAAGACGCCAAGGCCAGCTACAAGGCGAAGCAGGGCGACCAGGTCACGATGGATTTCGTCGGCAAGGTCGATGGCGTCGCATTCGACGGGGGCACTGGCGAGGGCATGGCGATCGAAATCGGCTCCGGCCGTCTGATCCCGGGCTTCGAGGACCAGATCGTCGGCGTGAAGGCCGGCGACGAGAAGCAGATCGAAGTGACCTTCCCCGGGGATTATGGCGTCGACACGCTGGCCGGCAAGCCCGCGACCTTCGACCTCAAGATCACCGCGGTGAAGACCGCCGGCGAAGTGAAGGTCGATGAAGACCTGGCGAAGAACCTCGGTCTCGAGAGCCTCGATCAGCTGCGCGGCATCCTGCGCGGCCAGATGGAGAATGAGACCGGCGGCCTGACGCGCACCTATATGAAGCGCAAGCTGCTCGACCAGCTCGCCGCCGGGCACGACTTCCCGGTCCCGCCGTCGATGGTCGACGCCGAGTTCCAGCAGATCTGGGCGCAGCTTCAGCACGAAGCCGGCCATGAGGAAGATCCCGAAGCCGCCAAGGCCGATCTGGAGAAGGAAAAGGACGATTACCGCGCGATCGCCGAGCGCCGCGTGCGTCTGGGCCTGCTGCTCTCGGAAATCGGTCAGGCGAACGGCGTTGAGGTGACCCAGGCGGAAATGAACCGCCTGATCGCCCAGGCCGCGCAGCAGTACCGCCCGGAAGACCAGCAGCGCTTCTTCCAGTATATCCAGCAGGAGCCGATGGCCGCCGCCCAGCTGCGCGCGCCGCTCTATGAGGACAAGGTCGTCGATTTCCTGTTCGAGAAGGCGGAGATCAGCGAGCGCGAAGTGACCCGCGAAGAGCTGGAAGCCGCCATCGAGAGCGAGGAAGGCGCGGTGCCGCACGTCCATGGCCCGGACTGCAACCACGACCATGATCACGACCACAAGCCCGCGAAGAAGGCCAAGGCGAAGAAGGCCGAAGAGCCCGCCGCTGAAGCTGCCGCCGAAGAGGTGAAGCCGGCAAAGAAGGCTCCCGCCAAGAAGGCCGCCAAGGCCGACGACGGTGAAGCTGCGGCCGAAGCGCCGAAGAAGAAGGCTCCGGCCAAGAAGAAGGCTGCGGAGTAATTCACCGTTCGCCCTGAGCTTGTCGAAGGGCTGTCTTTCTTCCACTAGTGAGGAAGGGCAGGGCTTCGACAGGCTCAGTCTGAACGGAGTTGGGGG
>JASBRX010000020.1 GCA_030149245.1 Sphingomonas bacterium | reverse complement strand
GTCGGAACAGGGGATAGGGCAGATTGTCCAATGTCGCCTGTTCGGGGGCGGGGTTACGGGGCCTGCAAGATGACCGTGCCCTTGCCTCGAACCTCGACTGGAGCCGCCGTGCGCCGACTGCGCCCCCTGTTGCTGTTGCCCCTTTTGGCCCTGCTGCCCGGCTGCGAGGCCGTGGTCCTTGCGCCCGCCGGCGATATCGCCGCCCAGCAGCGCGACCTGCTGGTCATGTCCGTGGTGCTGATGCTGATCATCATCATTCCGGTGATGATCCTGACCGTCTTCTTCGCCTGGAAGTATCGGGAATCGAACAAGGAGGCTCGGTATGAGCCGGATTGGGACCACTCGACCCATCTGGAGCTGGTGATCTGGGCCGCGCCGCTGCTGATCATCATCTGCCTGGGCGCTATCACCTGGGCCGGGACGCACCTTCTGGACCCCTATCGGCCGCTGGACCGCATCGCTGAGGGGCAGGCCGTGGCCGAGGATCACCGTCCGCTACAGGTCGAGGTGGTGGCCATGGACTGGAAATGGCTGTTCATCTACCCCGAGTACGGCATCGCTACGGTGAACGAGCTGGCTGCGCCGGTCGATCGGCCGATCCGTTTCCACATCACCTCGACCGGGGTGATGAACTCCTTCTACATCCCCGCCCTGGCCGGTCAGATCTACGCCATGCCGGGCATGGAGACGAAGCTGCACGCCGTCATCAACCGTCCGGGCGAATACGTCGGCTTCTCGGCCAACTATTCCGGCGACGGCTTCTCGAACATGCGCTTCGCCTTCCACGGTCTGGATCAGGCCGGCTTCGACCAGTGGGTCGCGGGCGTGCGCGCCGCCGGTCAGGGGCTGGATCGCGACACCTATCTGGAGCTGGAGAAGCCCAGCGAGAAGGTGCCGGTCATCCATTACGCCTCGGTCGATGACCGCCTGTTCAACGCCGTTGTCAACATGTGCGTTGAGCCGGGCAAGATGTGCATGGGCGAGATGATGGATATCGACCGCAAGGGCGGTCTGGGTCTGGCGGCGGTCAAGAACACCCTGCCGCTGGTCTATGACAAATACGCCCGTCGCGGCGACGCCGTCTTCGGCGCGGGCGAGTCCTATGTGATGACGCTGTGCACCCCGTTGGAGGCCGAGGCCGCCGCCGTCGAGGCCGCCCGCCGCCGTCAGGCCTTCGGCGAGGATATCGCCCGCGACACCCCGCTGAACCGTGTCATGGGGCAGGGGCTGGAACGCCCCGGCCGATCCGAGCCCGGCGAGCGTCTCGCCTCCCTCTTCTCCGCGCCTTCCACGGCGGCCGCGCCCGCCGCGTCGCAATCCTGAGCGCCTGAACGATCATGACTGTCGAACACACCACATCGCCGCTTCTGGGCCGGTTGAACTGGGACTCGCTTCCGTTCCACGAGCCCATCCTGGTCGTCACCTTCGCCGTCGTCGTCATCGGCGGTCTGGGGGGGCTGGCCCTGATCACCCGTTACAAGCTGTGGGGCTATCTCTGGAAGGAGTGGTTCACGACCGTGGACCACAAGAAGATCGGGATCATGTACATGATCCTGGGTCTGGTCATGTTCCTGCGCGGCTTTGCTGACGCCATCATGATGCGGATTCAGCAGGCCATGGCCTTCGGCGGGTCCGAGGGCTATCTGAACGCTCACCACTATGACCAGATCTTCACCGCCCACGGCGTGATCATGATCTTCTTCGTGGCCATGCCCATGATCACCGGCCTGATGAACTATCTGGTGCCGTTGCAGATCGGGGCGCGGGACGTCTCCTTCCCCTTCCTGAACAACTTCAGCTTCTGGATGACGACGATGGGGGCCGTGCTGGTCATGGCCTCGCTGTTTATCGGCGAGTTCGCGCGCACCGGCTGGCTGGCCTATCCGCCGCTGTCGGGCATCGGCTACAGCCCCGGCGTCGGGGTCGACTACTATATCTGGGCGCTACAGGTGGCGGGGGTAGGGACCACCCTGTCCGGCATCAACCTGATCGCCACCATCGTGAAGATGCGCGCGCCGGGCATGGGCCTGATGAAGATGCCGGTCTTCACCTGGACCTCGCTGTGCGCCAACATCCTGATCGTCGCCAGCTTCCCGGTGCTGACCGCGGTGCTCGCGCTGCTCGGGCTCGACCGTTATGCGGGCACCAACTTCTTCACGAACGATTTCGGCGGATCGTCGATGATGTACGTGAACCTGATCTGGATCTGGGGCCATCCTGAGGTCTACATCCTGATCCTGCCGCTGTTCGGCGTGTTCAGCGAAGTGACCTCGACCTTCTCGGGCAAGCGGCTCTTCGGCTATACCTCGATGGTCTATGCGACAGTGGTCATCACCATCCTGTCGTACGTCGTGTGGCTCCACCACTTCTTCACCATGGGGTCGGGGGCAAGCGTCAACAGCTTCTTCGGCATCACCACCATGGTGATCTCGATCCCGACGGGCGCAAAGCTCTTCAACTGGCTGTTCACCATGTATCGCGGGCGCATCCGGTTCGAGCTGCCGATGATGTGGACGATCGCGTTCATGCTGACGTTCACGATCGGCGGCATGACCGGCGTGCTGCTCGCGGTGCCGCCGGCGGACTTCGTGCTGCACAACTCGCTGTTCCTGATCGCGCACTTCCACAATGTGATCATCGGCGGCGTGCTGTTCGGCCTGTTCGCGGCGATCAATTACTGGTGGCCCAAGGCGTTCGGGTTCAAGCTCGACAAGAAGTGGGGCCTGGTCTCCTTCTGGTGCTGGGTCGTGGGATTCTGGCTCGCCTTCGCGCCGCTCTACATCCTCGGCCTGATGGGCGTGACACGCCGGATGCGGGTGTTCGACGACCCCAGC
Organism: Sphingomonas bacterium; assembly: GCA_030149245.1. Lineage (GTDB taxonomy): Bacteria > Pseudomonadota > Alphaproteobacteria > Sphingomonadales > Sphingomonadaceae > Sphingomonas. The sequence continues at coordinate 18,339 of JASBRX010000020.1, read as the reverse complement.
TTGCAGATCTGGTTCATCATCGCCGGCATCGGTGCGGCGACGATCGCAGTCGGCATCTTCGCGATGCTGGTCCAGTTCGCGGTGAGCATCTGGAAGCGCGAGGAGCTGAAGGTCGATGGCGACCCGTGGAACGGTCGCACGCTGGAATGGGCGACCAGCTCGCCCCCGCCGGAGTACAACTTCGCCTTCACCCCGCGCATCCATGATCTCGACGCGTGGTACGACATGAAGAAGCGCAACGCCGCGCGCCCGGTCGACGGATTCCGCGACATCCATATGCCGCGTCCGACCGGTGCCGGGATCATCCTGTCGGGGATCAGCCTGGTGATCGGCTTTGCGCTGGTGTGGCACATCTGGTGGCTGGTGATCGCGGCGTTCGTCGCGCTGCTGGCGACCGCGATCATTCACACCTTCAACTATGACCGCGACTTCCACATCCCGGCGGCAACCGTCGCCGCGGTGGAGGACGCCCGCACCCGCCAGCTGGCCGCCGGAGCCGCCGCATGACCGCCGTGACCGCAGACCCCAATACGCCCCCCGTCTTCTACGAGCTGGAGGAGCATCCGCACCCCGAGGGGCACAGCACGATGCTCGGCTTCTGGATCTATCTGATGAGCGACTGCCTCATCTTTGCGATCCTGTTCGCCTGTTACGCGGTGCTGGGCGGCAATTACGCGGCCGGGCCGGGGCCGAAGGACCTGTTCGACCTCAAGCTGATCGCGCTCAACACTGCGATGCTGCTCTTCTCGTCGATCACCTATGGCTTTGCGATGCTGTCGATGCAGCTGGGCAAGGTGCGTGCGACGCAGGGCTGGCTGGCCGTCACCGGCCTGTTCGGCGCGGCGTTCCTGGGGATTGAACTCTATGAGTTCCACCATCTGATCGAACTGGGCGCTACGCCCCAGCGCAGCGCGTTCCTCTCGGCCTTCTTCACCCTCGTCGGCACGCACGGTCTGCACGTCACCTTCGGCCTGATCTGGCTGGTGACGCTGATGGTTCAGCTCGGGCGCAAGGGGCTGATCCCCGCCAATCAGCGCCGGGTCGCGTGCCTTGGCATGTTCTGGCACTTCCTCGACGTCATCTGGATCGGCGTCTTCACCTTTGTCTATCTGATGGGGATGCTGCGATGAGCGCGCACCATGACGAGCACCACGCCGCCGCCGAGCTGCCGCACGCGACGCTGCGCGATTATGTGATCGGCTTTGTCCTGTCGGTGATCCTGACCGCGATCCCGTTCTGGCTGGTGATGACGATGCCGCTCAGCGCCGGGGTGACGGCGGCGGTCATCATGGGCTTTGCGGTGGTGCAGATCATCGTCCACATGATCTTCTTCCTGCACATGAACCCCAAGTCCGAAGGCGGCTGGACGCTGACTTCGCTGGTATTCACCGTGATCGTGATCTTCATCATGCTCGCTGGATCGCTGTGGGTCATGCATCACCTCAACAGCAACATGATGCCGCAGCATCTGGAGCAGCAGGTCCCGTGAAGCTCCGGCGCGCCGTTCCTGCGGCGCTGCTGCTGGTCTGCGCGATCGGCTTCGTCGCGTTGGGCATCTGGCAGGTCGAGCGGCGGGCGTGGAAGCATGCGCTGATCGACGCGGTCGAGACCCGCAGCACGGCCGCTCCGGTCGCTGCTCCGGCGCCGGGCGTTGCGGTGAGTGCCAAGGCCGATGCGTACCGCCGTGTCCGGGTTACGGGCCGGTTCCTGCATGACCGCGAGACATTGGTGCGCGCGGTCAGCGATCTGGGCAGCGGCTATTGGGTTGTCACCCCGCTCGATACCGGGCGCTTCACCGTGCTGGTCAATCGCGGCTTCGTGCCCCCCGACCGACGCGAGTCCGCAAGCCGCGCGGCGGGCAATGCGGCTGGGCAGGTGACCGTCACCGGCCTGCTGCGCATCACCGAGCCGGGCGGCGGGTTCCTGCGCAGCAACGATCCCGCAGCGGACAATTGGTATTCGCGCGACGTCGCCGCGATCGCCGCTGCGCGTGGTCTCAATAACGCTGCGCCCTATTTCATCGACGCCGACGCTGCGCCCAACCCCGGCGGATGGCCGCGCGGCGGGCTGACCGTGCTGCGCTTTTCCGACAATCATCTGGGCTATGCGCTGACCTGGTTCGCGCTGGCATTGCTGTCGCTGGGCGGCATCTGGCTGGTGTTGCGCAACGCGGCGGTTGCGCCCAACAAGGGCGCGTGAACCGGCAGATCCTTGAGCCCGCCTTTCAGCCGGCGGATGCGGGGCGGCGCAACATGCTGCTGCTCACGCAATTGCGCTGGCTGGCGGTGGGCGGACAGCTGGTGACCGTCGCCGTGGTGAAGTTCGCGCTCGGCATCGACCTGCCGATGACGCAGCTGCTGATGTCGACCGCCACGCTCGCCGCGCTCAACATCGCCAGCCATGTGCTGATCGCCAGCGGCGCGCGCTTCACCGACGGAGCATTGGCGGCCGCCCTCCTGTTCGATGTCGGCGCGCTGACGGTGCAGCTCAGCCTGTCGGGCGGCATCACCAACCCGTTCGCGGCGTTGTTCCTGCTCCACATCGTGCTCGGCGCGGTGCTGTTGCGGCCGCATTATCCGTGGACCATCGTCGCCGCGACGCTGATCGCGCTCGGCATCCTCGCGCTCGATCCGACGCCGCTGGTGCTGCCGGCCGATCTCCCGGTCGATCCGGTCAACCTGTATCTGTTCGGCGGGTTCGTCTGTTTCGTGCTGATCGCGGTGCTGCTGGTGGTGTTCATCGGCCAGATCAGCCGCAATCTGCGCAGCCATGACGCCGCGCTCGCCGCCGTCCGTCAGCGCGCGGCGGAGGAGGATCACATCGTCCGCATGGGCCTGCTCGCCTCGGGCGCGGCGCATGAGCTGGGGACGCCGCTGTCGCTGCTGTCGGTCGCGATCGGCGACTGGCGCGCGATGCCGCGCCTGAAGGACGATGCCGAGCTGCAGCAGGAACTGGCCGAGATGGACGGCGCAGTGCGCCGCTGCAAGGCGATCGTCAGCGGCATCCTGATGTCGGCGGGCGAGGCGCGCGGCGTGGCCCCCGAAGTGACCAGCGTGCGCCGCTTCCTGACCGAAATCGTCGCGGACTATCGCGCCAGCCTGCTCCCCGGCACGCTCGATTTCGACGACCGCTTTGGCGCGGACGTGACCATCGTGTCCGACCCCGCGCTGCGCCAGGTGATCGGCAACGTCATCGACAATGCGATCGAGGTGTCGCCCGGCACCGTGACCCTCACCGCACTGCGCGAGGAGGACGCTTTGGTGATCGAGATCGCCGATCGCGGCACCGGTTTCGCGCCCGAAATCCTCGCCACCTTCGGCCAGCCCTATCGCTCGACCAAGGGCAAGCCGGGCGGGGGGCTGGGCCTGTTCCTGCTGGTCAACGTCCTGCGCAAGCTGGGCGGGGAGGCGAGCGCGGAGAACCGGCCGGACGGCGGCGCGCGGGTGCGGATCGTCCTGCCGCTCGCCGCGCTGGCGATGGCGGCGCGGCGATGAGCGCGCGGCTGCTGATCATCGTCGAGGATGACGAGGCGTTCGCGCGGACGCTCAAACGCTCGTTCGAGCGGCGCGAGTACACCGTGCTGTGGGCGGCGAACCATGACGAACTGGCGGCATTGCTGACCGACCACGCGCCCGATTTCGCGGTGGTCGACCTGAAGCTCGGCGGCGCATCGGGGCTGGCGTGCGTGCAGACATTGCGGGCGAGCGATGCGGACATGAAGATCGTCGTCCTCACCGGCTTCGCCAGCATCGCGACGGCGGTGGAGGCGATCAAGCTGGGCGCGAACCACTATCTCGCCAAGCCATCGAACACCGACGATATCGAAGCCGCGTTCGCCCGCGTCGACGGCGATGTCGACGCCCCGGTCGACGGCCGCACCTCATCGATCAAGACGGTCGAGTGGGAGCATATCCACCAGACCCTGGTGGAGACCGACTTCAACATCTCCGAAGCCGCACGGCGGCTGGGGATGCACCGCCGGACGCTGGCGCGGAAGCTGGAGAAACGGCCGGTGCGATAGGGGGCTATCGGCGATTGCTTTCGGGGCGATCCCCGGACTTCACTAAAGTGGGGTGGCAGGCCGTCGCCGCGAGCAGCCAAAGTCTAATCGGGGTGACCTGCGCGGGGTAGAAACGAGCGGCTCATACCCCTCGCAGCAGCAGACTTGATCGCCTGACGTTCTTGTTCCGACAAAGTCGAAGCGCCTTCGGTCGAGGACGCTCGAAATGCACGAGCATCACGTCGGAAAACAGACAAAATCCAATTGAATGCGCGCTTCATGCCGGTTCCTAACCAGAACCAGCGATGCCGGCGATTCAGCTGCTTGCAGTAAGCCCACTTTATGCGTCCGGGGTCTGATCATCCTCCCCCGGCGGAGTAGGGCCGGTTGGATGCGGCTTGCCGTCAGCGCGCGGCAAAGGCATGGCGCGGGGCACGAGAGAGGAAATCCGATGCGCCTGCGTTCGCTGTTGTTCGTTCCCGGTGACCGGCCCGACCGGATGGAAAAGGCGCTGGCCAGCGGCGCCGATGCGCTGATCCTCGACCTCGAGGATTCGGTGACGCCGGAGCGCAAGGGTGACGCGCGCGCGGCGGTGGCAACGTTCCTCGCCAAGCAGCATAGCGGCCCGGCACTGTGGGTCCGCATCAACCCGCTCGACAGCGGCATGACGCAGGATGATCTTGCCGCCGCGCGCGGTGCGGATGGCATCGTGCTGCCCAAATCGGCGAGCGGGCAGGATGTCGCCGCGCTCGACGCAATGCTCGCGGGCGTCGCCGCGCGCATCCTGCCGATCGCGACCGAAACCCCCGCCGCGATCTTTGGCCTGGGCAGCTATGCCGGCTGCTCGCCGCGCCTCGCCGGGATCACCTGGGGCGCGGAGGATCTGCCCGCCGCGATCGGCGCGCAATCCTCGCGTGAGGCGGACGGGCGCTACACCCCGCCCTATGAGATGATCCGTGGCCTGACCCTATTCGGCGCGCACGCCGCCGGGGTCGCGCCGATCGAGACCGTTTATCCGAACTTCCGCGATGCCGACGGACTGGCGGCCTATTGCGCGCGGGCGATGCGCGACGGCTTTACCGGCATGATGGCGATCCACCCTGCGCAGGTGCCGGTGATCAACGCCGCCTTCACGCCCTCCGACGCCGCCATCGCCCATGCGCAGGCCGTCGTCGCCGCCTTCGCCGCCAATCCGGGCGCAGGGGCGCTGCAGCTCGACGGCAAGATGATCGACGCGCCGCACCTCAAAGCGGCGCAGACACTGCTCGCCCGTGCGGGAGCGGCATGACGCCGGACTTTCACCGCGACGATCTGAACCGGCTGGAGCGGGCAGGGCGGCTGCGGTCGCTCAGCCCCCGCACGGGGCTGGATTTTGCGTCGAACGACTATCTCGGCCTCGCCAATGACCAGCGGCTGCGCGACGCCGTGGCCGATGCGGTCGCGCGCGGCGTGGCGGTGGGATCGGGCGGGTCGCGGCTATTGCGCGGCAATGATCCCGAGATTGCGGCGCTGGAGGCCGAAGCCGCTGCGTTGTTCGGGGCCGAGGCGTGCCTCTACTTCGCCACCGGCTTTGCCGCCAATGTCGCGCTGCTGGCGACGCTCCCGCAGCCGGGCGACCTGATCGTCCATGACGCCATGATCCATGCCAGCATGCATGACGGCCTGCGCCTCGCCCGCGCCCCGGCGGTGGCGGCAGGGCATAATGATCCACAGGCGGTGGACGATGCCATCCGTGCCTGGCGCGCAAAAGGCGGGACGGGCACGCCATGGATCGCGTTCGAAACGCTCTATTCGATGGATGGCGATTGCGCGCCGGTCGCCGCGCTGTCGGCGGTGGCGGCGCGGCATGACGCCATGCTGCTGGTCGATGAGGCGCACGCGACCGGCGTGTGGGGCGTGAACGGCCGCGGGCTGGCCGAGCAGCTGGAGCGCGCGCAGAATGTCGTCGCGCTCCACACCTGCGGCAAGGCGCTGGGCTGTCAGGGCGCGCTGGTCACCGGCCCGCGCGTGCTGATCGAGTTCCTGATCAACCGCGCCCGCCCGTTCATCTTCTCGACCGCGCCATCGCCCTTGCTCGCCAGCGCCGTCCGCGCCGCGCTGCGCATCGTGGCGGATGAGCCGGAGCGGCGCGCCCGGCTCCATGCGCTGATCGCCCATGCCGAGCGCGTGCTCGCCCCGCACGGCGTCACCGCGACGGAGACGCAGATACTCCCGCTGATCATCGGCGACGACACGGCGACGATGGCGCGCGCGGCGGCGATGCAGGCACGCGGGTTCGATGTGCGCGGCATCCGCCCGCCCACGGTCGCGCCGGGCACCGCGCGGCTGCGCATCACGCTGACGCTCAACGTCACCCCGCAAGATATTGATTCACTGGCAGAGGCACTCGCATGATCGTCGTCACCGGCACCGACACCGGAGTGGGCAAGACCGTCGCGTCGGCGGCGCTCGCGTGGCGGCTCGGCGCGACATACTGGAAGCCGGTTCAGGCCGGACGCGAGGAAGCGGAGACCGACCGTGAGGCGGTTGCGCGGCTCGCGGGCGTAGAGACGCTGCCCGAAGCCTATTTCCTTGAAACCCCCTGCTCGCCGCATCGCGCGGCCGAGATTGACGGGGTCACGATCGACACCGCGCGCCTCACCCCGCCAGCCGGGCGGCTGGTGATCGAGGGGGCGGGGGGCGCGCTGGTCCCGGTGACCCGTGATCTGCTCTATGCCGATCTGTTCGCGCGCTGGGGCCTGCCGGTCGTCATCGTCGCGCGCACAGCGCTCGGCACGATCAACCACAGCCTGATGACGATTGAAGTGCTCCGCGCGCGCGGCGTCACCGTCGCCGGCATCCTCTTCTCGGGCGACGAAGTGCCAGACAGCCAGTCGACGATTTGCGCCATGGGTCGCGTCGCGTCGCTCGGCCGCCTGCCGCGTCTGGACCCGCTGACCCCCGACAGCCTACGCGCGGCGGCGGCACAGCTCGACCTGGGGCCGATCGCATGACGTCGCCCGTCTGGCACCCCTTCACCCAGCATGGCCTGAACGAGCCGGTGCCGCTGGTCACGCATGCCGAGGGTGCGATCCTGCACACCGCCGATGGCCGCCGCGTGATCGATGCCATCTCGTCCTGGTGGGTGACGACGCACGGCCATTGCCACCCGCGCATCATGGCGGCGATCCGCGCACAGGCGGAGCGGCTTGACCAGCTGATCTTCGCCGGCTGGACCCATGAACCCGCCGAGACGCTGGCGCGCGACCTAACCGCGATGATGCCGCCGGCGCTGACCAAAGTGTTCTTCTCCGACAGCGGGTCGACCAGCGTCGAGGTCGCGCTCAAGATGGCGCTCGGCCATTTCGCCAATCGCGGTGAGGATCGGTCGCGGATCATCGTGATGGAGGGCAGCTATCACGGCGACACGATCGGCGGCATGTCGGTTGGCGCGCGCGGCGTGTTCAACAAGAGCTATGCGCCGCTGCTGTTCGACGTCGATGTCATCCCCTTCCCGGAGCGCGGGAAGGAGGCGCAGACGATGGCCGCGCTGGAGCACTACTGCGCACAATCGCCGCCGCCCGCCGCGCTGATCGTCGAACCGATGATCCTCGGTGCAGGAGGAATGCGGATTTATCTCCCCGGGGTGCTGCGGGCGATGCGTGATATCTGCGCGGCGCATGGCGTGCTGTTCATCGCGGATGAGGTGATGACTGGCTGGGGCCGCACCGGTGCACTGCTCGCGTGCGAATGGGCGCAGATCGTGCCCGACCTGCTGTGCCTGTCCAAGGGACTGACCGGCGGGTCGCTCCCGCTGGCGGTAACGCTGGCGACCGAGGAAATCTTCGCCTCGCACCTCAGCGAAGACCGCTCGCGCATGTTTTTCCACTCGTCCAGCTACACCGCCAACCCGATCGCCTGTGCGGCGGCGGTCGCCAATCTCGCGATCTGGCGCGACGAGCCTGTGCTGGAACGCATCGACCGGCTGGTTCTGCGCCAGACCGACCTCAGTGCGCTGCTGCGCGACAAAGTGTCCAACCTCCGTCAGATCGGCACGATCGTCGCAATGGAGGTTGAGCAGGCGGGAGGCAGCTATATGTCGGCGCTCGGGCCAAGGCTGGCAGCGTTCTTCCGCGAACGCGACGTGCTACTTCGCCCGCTCGGCAACACCGTTTATGTGATGCCGCCCTATTGTATCGAGGACGACGATCTCGCGCGCATCTATGCGGTGATCGGCGAGGCGTTGGATCGTCTTTAGGTCTATTCTCGACATCCGTTTGCCCTGAGCTTGTCGAAGGGCCGAGGACCACCCTTGATGGGGACCGTGCTTCGACAAGCTCAGCACGAACGGTGGCGGGGGTTTGCCCGGCTCAAGCCGCGCGCAGATCCGCCAGAAACTCCTGAACTGCCGCATCCAGCGCGCCCGCCTCGGCCTCCAGCCGCCCGGCCAGCCCGCTCATCTCCTGCGCGCTGTGCGTTGCCGATCCCGCCGTGCCGCCGATCGCGTCGACATCGTCGGCGATCATCGCACCGGCGCCTACCGTTTCGTCCACCGTCTGCGCGATCAGCCGGGTCGTATCGCGTTGCGTCGCCACCGCGTCTTCGACCGTATCGCAGAGCCGGGCCATGGCTGCGATGGCGCGCTCGACCTCGCCATGCCCGTCGGCCACCTGGGCGATGCCAGTGCATAGCTCGGCGACATGCGCGGTGATCCGGCCAGCCGCATGACCCGCCTGACTGGCCAGCGCCTTTACCTCGTTCGCGACGACGGTGAAGCCGCGCCCGGCCTCTCCGGCACGTGCGGCCTCGATCGTCGCATTGAGCGCAAGCAAATTCACCTGCGCGGCAATGTCGCCGATCAGTGCAATCACCGCGTCGATCGACTCGGCCGACTTGATCAACTGACGCATCCGCGCGCCGCCTTCTCCGACCAGTCCGACAGCGTTCTCCGCTGCAGCCTTGGCGCGGGTTGTGTCGGCGTTGATCGCGGCGAACGCGTCCGCCAGCAACCGCCCGCGATTGGCGATTTCGTTCATGCTGAGGCTGGTCTGGGCTGCGGCGGAGGCGACCGCAGCGGCGCGATCCCCGGTATCGGCGGCGCGCGACGCCGTGGCGCTGGCGTTGTTGCCGATCTGTTGTGACAAGCTGGCCAGCGTCCGCGCGAGCGACCCGATCTGGCCTTCAAACCGCGCCGATGCGCCCTCGATCCGCGCTGATCGCCGCAGCTGGCAACGCGCATGCGTCAACTCGCGCTCGACCGCCAAGCTGACGATGCGGCGATTGGCGACCACCGCGAACAGCCGTCCGCGATGGGTGAAGATCATCCCTTCCTGCCCGCTGGCGGCGCGATAGGCGTCGAGCACCGCACCGATCTCCTGATCGACCTCGGCTTCCGGGCAGGGACGGATATGCGCGGCGATCGCGCTGCCATAGGCCGGGTTGCGCATCAGCGCGTGGCCGAACGGATTGAGCAGCAGCCGCCGCACATCCTTTTCAAACAGCGCCCCGATCGCGCGATGGCTGGCATCGACGACGGGCAACAGCCGCAATTCCATATTCGCCTGGAACATCTCCGTCGCGGTGAACAAGGTGTCGTGCTCGCGCAAAAACGGCGGATTGCGCTCAACCGTCGACAGCCAGTCGCGCATTGTCGATGCGGGGGCAGGGGCGGGCTCGGCTGGCAGGAACATGCTCTCAATATAGAGGGCACAGGGTAAATGCGGCGTTATCCGGGCGTGACACTTCAATGACAAATGGCGGATTTCTGCGCCTTTGCGTGTCGCAATGGGGGCGGGTTGGTAACATTCGTAACTTGTGGGCTTGCCGCCGATGGGCTGCCGGGTGCATGAGCGCGGCAACAAGGAGAGGCATCATGGCGACGGCGGTTCGCGAGATCACCCATTTCATCGGCGGCGCGGCGACCGCCGGCACCGGTACGCGCCGGTCGGACGTGTTCGATCCCAATAGCGGCGCGGTGCAGGCACAGGTCACGCTGGGCACCCCCGCCGACCTCGACACCGCGATGCAGAAGGCACTCGCCGCGCAGCCTGCATGGGCCGCCACCAACCCGCAGCGGCGTGCGCGCGTGATGTTCGCGTTCAAGGCGCTGGTCGAACAGAATATGGACGAACTCGCCCATCTGCTCAGCTCCGAACATGGCAAGGTGATCGCGGATTCGAAGGGCGATATCCAGCGTGGCCTCGAGGTGATCGAATTCGCCTGCGGCATCCCGCATGTGCTCAAGGGTGAATATACCCAGGGCGCAGGCCCGGGCATCGACGTCTATTCGATGCGCCAGCCGCTGGGCCTCGTCGCGGGCATCACCCCGTTCAATTTCCCGGCGATGATCCCGATGTGGATGTTCGGCGTCGCCATCGCCTGCGGCAACGCGTTCATCCTCAAGCCCAGCGAGCGCGACCCCAGCGTGCCGGTTCGCCTGGCCGAGCTGATGCAGGAAGCGGGCCTGCCCGACGGCGTGCTTCAGGTCGTTCAGGGCGACAAGGAAATGGTCGACGCGATTCTCGACCATCCCGAGATCAAGGCGGTGAGCTTCGTCGGCTCGTCCGACATCGCGCATTATGTCTATCGCCGCGGCGTCGAGGCGGGGAAGCGCGTCCAGGCGATGGGCGGCGCGAAGAACCACGGCATCGTCATGCCCGACGCGGACCTCGATCAGGTCGTCAACGACCTCGCCGGCGCCGCCTTCGGCTCGGCGGGTGAGCGCTGCATGGCGCTGCCGGTGGTCGTGCCGGTGGGCGAGAAGACCGCGATCGCGTTGCGCGAGAAGCTGTTGCCCGCGATCCAGGGCCTGCGTGTCGGCGTCTCGACCGATGCCGAGGCGCATTACGGCCCGGTCGTCACCGCCGCGCACAAGGCGAAGATCGAAAGCTATATCCAGATGGGCGTCGACGAGGGCGCGGAGCTGGTCGTCGACGGGCGCGGCTTCACGCTGCAGGGGCATGAGGACGGCTTTTTCGTCGGCCCGACCCTGTTCGACCGCGTGACGCCGCAGATGCGCTCCTACCAAGAGGAGATTTTCGGCCCAGTCCTCCAGATGGTCCGCGCTGACAGCTTCGAGGAGGCGCTGCGCCTGCCGAGCGACCATCAGTACGGCAATGGCGTCGCGATCTTCACCCGCAACGGCCACGCCGCGCGCGAATTCGCGGCGCGCGTCAATGTCGGCATGGTCGGCATCAACGTGCCGATCCCGGTGCCGGTAGCGTACCACACGTTCGGCGGGTGGAAGCGCAGCGCGTTCGGCGACACCAACCAGCACGGCATGGAGGGGGTCAAGTTCTTCACCAAGGTAAAGACAATCACCCAGCGCTGGCCGGACGGCGGAGTCGGCGACGCCGCCAACGCCTTCGTCATTCCCACCATGGGGTAAGTCCAGATGCGGTGTCCCAAACGCCCTCTCCCATTGGGAGAGGGAGGGGACCCATGCCGCAGGCATGGGGAGGGTGAGGGTGAGCGCCGTGCGCTCTCACCCAGCCACCCTCACCCTTCCGCCGCTTCGCGGCTCCCTCCCTCTCCCAATGGGAGAGGGAAAGTGGGACGCTCTCCGCGCCGTCTCCGTCGAGAATCGCTTAAACCCGTGCTAACCACGCCCTGCGGTGTGCAGGGGATGCGCGATGGTCTGGCTGTTTCGAATGGTGGTGGCGGTCGCGGCACTGACCTGCATCGCCTGGGCCGCGCCGCTGGCGCTGTCGGCGAACGAGCCTGAGCGCGTGGACAAGCGCATCGCCATCACCTTTGACGATACCCCGCGCGGGGCGGGGGCGTTCCTGACGCTGGAGGAGCGTGGGCCGAAGCTGATCGCGGCGCTACAGGCTGCGGGCGTGCGGCAGGCGGCGTTCTTCATCAACCCGTGCCGGATCCAGAGCGACCGCGAAGGTGCCTTGGTCCGCGCGTACGAGACCGCGGGCCATGTCATCGCCGATCACACCTGCACCCATCCCGGCCTGTCGCGGGTCAGCGCCGAATTCTACCTCGCCGATATCGACCAGTCGCAGGCGTGGCTGCGCGGCCGCCCGACCTATCGCCCATGGTTCCGCTTCCCGTTCCTCGACGAAGGCGGGAGCGATGCCGCAAAGGCGCAGGCGGTGCGCGACGGCCTCACCGCGCGCGGCCTCACCAACGGCTATGTCACGGCGGACGGCTATGACTGGAACATGGAGCGGCTGACGATCGCGGCGAAACGCGCGGGGCGGACGATCGACATGGCGCGGCTGCGCGACCTCTATGTCGAAACCCATGTCGGCGCGGCGGAGTTCGCCGACGGCCTTGCCGTCCGTGCCACGGGTCGCCACCCGGCACAGGTGCTGCTGCTCCACGAAACCGACCTCGCCGCACTGTTCCTGCCCGACATGATCGCCGGGTTGCGCAAGGCCGGCTGGACCATCGTCACCGCCGACGAGGCATTCGACGACCCGATCGCCCGCCGCACGCCGCAGGTCGATTTCGCCAATGGCACCCGCATCCAGATGCTCGCCTGGGAAAAGGGGCTGGAAGGATCGCGCTGGTACGACCGAACCGACGGCCCCATCGCCGACCGCCTGTTCGAGGAGCGGGTGATGCAAGGGGCGGGCATCCAGTGAGGATCGTCGCCGCCTTGCTCGCCTGCCTGCTGCTCGCGCTCCCCGCCGCCGCGCAGAAGCGGATCGCGCTCAGCTTCGACGACGCGCCGCGCGGGGCAGGGGCATTCCTCGATCCCGATGCGCGCGCGAAGAAGCTCACCGCCGCGTTGAAGCGGGCAGGCGTCAAACAGGCGGTGTTCTTCGTGAACCCGGGTAATATCGGCCAGTCCGGCCATGGCGACGGCATTGCCAATCTCGACCGTTACGTGAAGGCAGGCCATGTCCTCGCCAACCACAGCTGGTCGCATCCCAAGCTCGGCAGCACCGACGCCGACGCCTATCTCGCCGATCTCGACCGCGCCGAAGCCTGGCTGAAACCGCGGCCCGGCTACCGCCCGTGGTTCCGTTTCCCGTTCCTCGACGAGGGCGGGAAGGACAAGGTCAAGCGCGACGCGATCCGCGCCGGGCTGAAGGCGCGCGGGCTGATCAACGGCTACGTCACCGCCGAATCCTCTGACTGGAACATCGAAGCGCTCGCCATCGCCGCGAGACAGGCGGGCAAGCCGATCGACATGAAGGCGCTGCGCGACCTCTATGTCGAAAGCCATGTCGAGGCGGCGGAATTTTACGAAGGGCTGGCGGTCAGGACGCTGGGCCGCTCCCCTGCCCACGTCATGCTCCTCCACGAAACCGACATCGCGGCGCTGTTCATCGGCGACCTGGTCAAGGCGCTGAAGGCGGAGGGCTGGACCATCATCACCGCCGACGAAGCCTATGCCGACCCGCTCCGCAACGCCGCCCCCGACACGCCCCACGCCCAAGGCACGCTGATCGAGGCGCTCGCGTGGGAAAAGGGCCTGCCCGCCCCACGCTGGTACGACCGCAACGACCTGCGCATCGCTAACCCGCTTTTTGCGCGGCGGGTACTGGGGGAGGGGAAATGATCTTAGCTCTGGTACTCATTTCGGCAGCGGCGTCGGTTAGCGCCGACCAGCGAGTTGCTGGGCCGGCGATAGCGTGCGGTGCCGCCTTCTCGATCCGATTGCAGAAAGGTGAGGCGCTTGAGTGGCGGGATACCCGAATGGATTTCCTGGTCTATCGCTTTCGACAGGGCGACAAGGTGACGGTGATCTACGAAGGAAATGCGCCTCAGCCCGGCGGCATCGTCCACAACACAGGAAGGGATGCGCCGTCCAAGGTTGTCGTTCACGGCGGTAAGGACGTCGCCGCATGCCTGCGGTTCGATGGCTCAGATAGAAGCAAATGCCCCCCGAAGACGCCCAAATGGTAAGTCTACATCGGTTCCTGCCGCCCGTGCATCACATCCTCCACCGCGCGCTGTTGCGGCGATCCGTAGCGCGGCGACTGGTCGCGCACGGTGCAGGACGCGCTTTGCTCGCACACGCCGGCGGCAAAAGTGTTGAGTCCCTCGCTGGACATGCACGCCGAAGCGAGCAGCAGTGGCGCGACGAACAACAGACGAAGTTTCATGTGACGACCCCCGATTGATGCCACCCGGATCGCACGTCGCGGCGCGGCGTTCCTCCGACAGGATCAGACAGAGAGAATGATGGACCAGCAATTCGACCTCACCGAAGACCAGCGCGCGATTCAGGAGATGGCGCAGCGCTTTACCGCCGACGCGATCACCCCGCATGCGGCGGAGTGGGACGAGAAGCACATCTTCCCGCGCGAGACGGTGAAGGCCGCCGCCGAGCTCGGCTTCGGCGCGATCTACGTCAGTGAAGAAAGCGGCGGGATCGGGCTTGGCCGGCTCGAATCCGCGCTGATCATGGAGGCGATGGCCTATGGCTGCCCTGCGACCAGCGCGTTCATCTCGATCCACAATATGGCGGCGTGGATGATCGACCGCTTCGGGTCGCAGACGGTGAAGGACAAGTATCTGCCCCGCCTCGTCACCGCCGACTGGCTGGCGAGCTATTGCCTGACCGAACCGTCCTCCGGCTCCGACGCCGCCGCGCTCAAGACGACGGCGAAGCGGGACGGCGATCATTTCATCGTCAACGGATCGAAGCAGTTCATCTCGGGCGCGGGCGAGAACGAGCTGTATGTCACCATGGTCCGCACCGGCGTCGATGGGCCCAAGGGCATTTCCTGCCTCGCCATCGAAAAGGACATGCCGGGCGTCAGCTTCGGCGCGAACGAGCGCAAGCTTGGCTGGCACGCCCAGCCGACGCGACAGGTGATGTTCGACAATGTCCGTGTGCCGGTCGAAAACATGATCGGCGGCGAGGGCGAGGGGTTCCGCATCGCGATGATGGGCCTCGACGGCGGGCGCCTCAACATCGGCGCCTGCTCGCTCGGCGGGGCGCAGCGCTGCCTTGACGAGGCAATTGTCTATACAAAAGACCGCAAGCAGTTCGGCACCGCCGTGGCCGAATTCCAGAACACCCAGTTCATGCTCGCCGACATGGCGACCGAGCTGGAGGCAGCGCGCGCTTTGCTCTACCTCGCCGCCGCCAAGGTCACCGCCAACGCACCCGACAAGACCAAGTTCGCCGCGATGGCCAAGCGTTTTGCTACCGACACCGGATCGTCGGTGGTCGATCGCGCGCTGCAGCTGCACGGCGGCTATGGCTATCTGATGGATTATCCGATCGAACGCTTCTGGCGCGACCTGCGCGTCCATTCGATCCTTGAGGGGACCAATCAGGTCATGCGGATGATCGTCGGACGGGAACTGGTGCGGCAATGAGCCCCGACGCAAATGACGACGTTCTGATCTCCGTCGAAGGCAAGGTCGGCCGCATCCGGCTCAACCGGCCCAAGGCGATCCATGCGCTCAACACCGGCATGTGCGCCGCGATCCTCGATGCGCTGACCGCATGGCGCAGCGATACCGCGGTCGAGGCGGTGATGATCGACCATGCCCCCTCGCCGGATGGCGACCCCAAATACTCGCGCGGCTTTTGTGCGGGTGGCGACATCCGCATGCTCGCCACCAGCGGCGCGGACGATGGCGCGGCGGCGCGGGAGTTCTTCCGGGTCGAATATCAGATGAACCACGCGCTGCTCACCTTTGTGAAGCCGATCGTCGCGTTCATGGACGGGATCACCATGGGCGGCGGTGTCGGGCTCAGCCAACCAGCACGCTATCGCGTGGCGACCGAGCATACCAAGTTCGCGATGCCGGAGACCGGCATCGGCCTGTTCCCCGATGTCGGCGGCGGCTGGTATCTCTCGCGCCTGCCGGGGCGCGTCGGCCAGTATCTCGCGGTCACCGGCCACCGGCTCGACGGCGCGGAGTGCGTCGCGCTGGGCCTCGCCACCCACTATCTCGCGGCCGATCGGCTCGACGATGCCAAGGCGCGCATCCTCGCCGATCCGCAGGCGATCGAGACGGCGCTGACCGATCTGGCCACGCCCGCGCCCGACGCCCGCATCCTCGCTGACCGCGACGCCATCGATCGCCTGTTCGCGAGCGACCGGCTCGAAGAGATCATCGCCGCGCTCGAAGCCGATCCGGGCGACTGGGCGATGCAGCAGCGCGCCGACATAGCCGGCAAATCGCCGCAATCGATGAAGGTCAGCCTCAAGCTGCTGCTCGACGCCGCGACCATGCCGACCTTCGAGGACGAAATGCGACAGGAGTTCGCGGTCGCCACCCGCGTCGTGCAGCGCCACGACTTCATCGAAGGCGTCCGCGCGCTGATCATCGACAAGGACAACCACCCGCGCTGGGATCCGGCGACCCCCGAGGGGGTGAGCGATCACCTGATCGATCAGATTTTCGCCCCGCTGCCCGAGGCTGAGGCGTGGGCACCGCGACAATAGCCGTCACCCCAGCGCAAGCTGGGGTCTCTTGCCTCAAAAGACCCCAGCCTGCGCTGGGGTGACGAACAGGAACAATGATGACCGACTACAACACCATCCTTGTCGAACAGCGCGGCGCCGTCACGCTGGTGACGCTCAACCGCCCGCAGGCGCTGAACGCGCTCAACAGCGAAGTCCTGTCCGAACTGCTCGACGCGATGGCCGCGTTCGACGCAGACTCGTCGCAGCGCTGCGCCGTCCTCACCGGCAGCGAAAAGGCATTCGCGGCGGGTGCGGACATCAAGGAGATGCAGGCCCAGGGTTTTGCCGACATGTACGGCCATAATTTTTTCGCCGGCTGGGACCAGTTCACGCGCACGCGCAAGCCGATCATCGCCGCCGTGTCGGGCTTTGCGCTCGGCGGCGGGTGTGAATTGGCGATGATGTGCGACTTCATCCTCGCCGCCGATACTGCCAAATTCGGCCAGCCCGAGATCAAGCTCGCGGTCGCTCCCGGCATGGGCGGATCGCAGCGCCTGACCCGCGCGGTGGGCAAGGCCAAGGCGATGGAAATGTGCCTGACCGGCCGCATGATGGGCGCGGAGGAGGCGGAGCGCGCTGGCCTCGTCAGCCGCATCGTCCCCGCCGCCGATCTGCTCGACGACGCGCTCAAGACCGCCGCGACGATCGCGTCCATGGCCCCGCTGGCGGTGCTGGCGAACAAGGAAATGGTCAACGCCGCGTTCGAAACCGGCCTCGCGCAGGGCGTCCAGTTCGAACGCCGCCTGTTCCACGGCCTGTTCGGGTCGCAGGACCAGAAGGAAGGCATGGCGGCGTTTGTTGAGAAGCGTCCGGGCAACTGGACGGGGAAGTGATCAGATGTTCCTCTCCCCTCCTTCAGGAGGGGAGAGGGATGCGCAGACTTGGTCTCGCGAAGCGAGGCCTTAGTCGGAGCTGGGAGCGGGGTGGCGGCTGCATCGCAGCCGCGCGGAGCAAAGCTCCGCTCTACCCCTCTCCAAGCTGCGCTAGGCAGCAAGCTGCCAAGCTTCGCTATCCTCTCCCCTATCAAGGGGAGAGGGGATTGTTTTGGAGAGGAGCGCCGCAATGGCCCGCGTAGGATTTATCGGTCTCGGCAATATGGGCGGCGGCATGGCCGCGAACCTGGCGAAGGCGGGGCATGACGTGCGCGCCTATGACCTCAGCGAAGACGCGCTGGCCCGCGCCAAGGCCGCCGGGTGCCTGCCCGTCGCCAGCGCGGCGGAGGCGGCGCAGGGGGCGGAGGCAGTCATCACCATGCTCCCCGCTGGCAAGCATGTCGAACAGGTCTATGCCGACAGCGTATTCGGCGCGGCGGATACCGGCGCGATCCTGATCGACTGTTCGACGATCGATGTCGATACCGCGCGCCGCGTCGCGGATGCGGCGGCGACCAAGGGGCTGATGGCGGTCGATGCTCCCGTCTCCGGCGGCATTGCCGCGGCCAGCGCTGGCACGCTCACTTTCATGGTCGGCGGCAGCGATGCGGCGTTCGAGCGCGCCGAGCTGTTTCTGTCCGACATGGGCAAGGCGGTGATCCATGCCGGGGCCAATGGCGCGGGTCAGGCGGCGAAGATCTGCAACAACATGCTGCTTGGCGCGACGATGGTCGCGACCTGCGAGGCGTTCCTGCTCGCGCGCAAGCTCGGGCTCGATCCGCAGACCTTCTACGACATCAGCTCGGTCTCGTCGGGGCAGAGCTGGTCGATGACCAGCTATGCGCCGCTCCCCGGCGTCGGCCCCAAATCGCCCGCCGACAATGACTATCAGGGCGGCTTCGCGGTCGGGCTGATGCTCAAGGATCTGAAGCTGGCGATGGCGGCGGCGGAAACCGTCCACGCCGACACGCCGATGGGCGCACGCGCCGCCGAGCTTTACGGCATGTTCGCGGATGAAGGCCATGCCGGCATGGACTTCTCCGGCATCATCAAGATGCTGGAGGCGCGGGAGGCCTGACGCGTCACTGCGTCAGGC
>JASBRX010000012.1 GCA_030149245.1 Sphingomonas bacterium | reverse complement strand
GCCTTGGCCTGCTGCTGGTCGGTGCTGGCGGCATCGACCTGCGCCTGGACGGCGGGGCGGTTCGCGGCGATCGCCTCCAGCCGGTTGAGCCGGATCAGTCGTTCCGCCGCCGCAGCCCCGCCTTCCATCGCCACATAGCCGTCCCAGCGGCGCAACTGGCCATCGCGGGTGACGAGGCGCTGGCCGACGGCAAGGGGCTGGCCCTCATCCCTGTCGGAGACTGCAATCTGAGCCAGACGGCGGGCGAGTTCGGGCGGGGCGGTGACATGGGCGGCGAGTGGTGCGCAGCCGTCGGGCAGTTTGGGGTCGCTCGTCAGCGATGGCGCGCCGGCCCAGCGGCGCTTGCCGTCGGGGGCGATCGGCGCTTCCAGATCGTCGCCCAGTGCAGCGGCCAAAGCGCGTTCATAGCCCGGCGCGGCCTTGAGCTGATCGAGCGCACGGGTGCGACCGCCGGGACCGCTGTCTACCGCGCGTTTAAGCGCAGCCGCTTCGCTGTCGAGCGCGGCGAGTGCGGCGCGCGCGGCAGAGAGTGCGCCTTCGGCGGAGGCACGTTGCTCACTTGCCGACTGACGCGCGGCTTCGGCGGCATGGATCGCGGCTTCGGCGGCATCGCGGGCGGCGCTGGCCTGTTCTTGCGCAGCGATGGCGGCGGCGCGCTGTGCTTCCAGCGGTGCGGGGTCGGGCAGGGCGGCGGCTTCGCCGCTCAAGCGCTGAACGTCGCGTTCCGCGCGCTCCAGCCGGTTGCGCGCGGCCACCAGCGCCGCTTCGGCGACGCGCAGTTCGGCCTGTTCGCCTGCCTGCTTCGCCATCGCCTTGGCCAGATCCAGTTCGGCGTCGCGGGCGCTGTCCTCGGCGCTGGCGATGCGGCTGGCGAAATCGGGGCGCAGCTTTTCGGTTTCGGCGATGCGCGCCTTCAACCTCGCGATTTCGGCGGTAAGGCGCGCGATGGCGTCAGCGGCGTCATTGGCGAGCGTGCCTTCGCGCGCGCGATCTTCCTCCAGCCGGGCGGCCTGCTGGGCCAGATCATGCAGCCGCCGCACCACGCCGTCGCGCTCGGTGCGTAGCGTGGCGAGGCGATGGCCAGCCTCACTGGCGTCATCGCGCGCGCGTTGGGCGGCGGCGCGACGCTCGGCCAGCGCGGCCAGCGCGGCTTGGGCATGCGCGGCGGCAGCGAGTTGCGCGTCCTGCGCGGCGGCGACGGCGGCCTCAGCCTCTTTCGCCTGCGCGCGGGCGGTTTCGGCGCTGGCATGGGCCTCACGCCAGCGGGCGAAAAGGGCGCGCGCTTCGGCGACCCTGATTTGATCGGACAGGCGGATATAGCGTTCGGCGGCGCGGGCCTGACGACGCAGGGCATTGGCGCGCGCGTCCATGTCGAGCAATATTTCGGCGAGCCGGGCAAGATTGGTTTCGGCCGCGCGCAGTTTCTGCTCGGCGTCCTTGCGCCGGACATGCAGGCCGGAGATGCCCGCTGCCTCTTCCAGCATCTGACGGCGCTCGCCGGGCTTGGCCTGAATGATCGCGCCGATCCTCCCTTGGCTGACCAAAGCCGGGGAATGCGCGCCGGTTGCCGAATCGGCGAAGAGCAGGCCGACATCCTTGGCGCGCACGTCGCGACCGTTGATGCGATAGGCCGACCCCGCACCGCGTTCGATGCGGCGGACCACTTCGAGTTCGCCGTCATCGGGGCCGCCGGCCTGTTCGGCGAGGATCGAGACTTCGGCGAAATCGCGCTGCGGGCGGCTCGCGGTGCCGGCGAAGATGACGTCCTCCATCCCCGCGCCGCGCATCGATTTGGCGCTGTTCTCGCCCATCGCCCAGCGCAATGCTTCGAGCAGATTGGACTTGCCGCAGCCATTGGGGCCGACGATGCCGGTCAGCCCCGGCTCGATGCGCAGGTCGGCGGGATCGACGAAGCTCTTGAACCCCGTCAGGCGGAGCCGCTTGATCTGCATGTCAGCGGCCCCGCCCGATCATGCGGTTCAGGCGCCTGCAGCCTTCAGCGCGGCCTCGACCTGCGGCCAGGTGCCGGTGTTTTCCAGCACCTTGTCATTGAGGATGAAGGTCGGGGTGCCGGAGATGTTATACTTTTTCTGGCCCGCCTCGGCAGCCTTGACCAGCGCATCGGTCGCGGCGGCATCGGCCAGGCAGGCGCGTGCCTGTGCTTCCGGAACGCCGCGCTGCTGGACGAAGGCGAGATAGCCGAACTTCTCCGCCACCGCGCCAATGCGCTGTTGAGGCGCCATCGCTTCGACCTGCTGGATGAAGGGATCGCCCTGCTTCGGTCCGTTGCCCATCAGCGTTTGCTGTTCGGCGAACATCTGGTCGAGGATCGGGAAGAACGGGCCGGGGCCGGCGCATTGGCCGGCGAGCGCTGCGCCGACGTCGATCTGGTTGAGCAGGAAGTCGCGGAATTCGAAGCTGACCTTGCCGGTCGCGATATAGGCCTTGAGCGGCTCCATGCCCGTCACGGCGAAGTTCGCGCAATGGCCGCAGGTGCGCGAGCCATATTCGATCAGCTTGATCGGCGCATCGGGGTTGCCCATGCGGAAGCCGCCTTCAGGCGTCTTGACGACGGTGTCGACCCATGCCGTGCCCGCCGGTGCCGATGCCCCCGCGACCGGGGCCGCCGGCGCGGTGCTGTTGTTGTCGGCATTGTCGCCACCGCAGCTGGCCAGAGCCATCGCCGATACCAGGCCGATTGCAATTCGCTTCAAGTCACGTCTCCACATTTGGGGGTCTGGGTCAGCGCGCACCGGCGGCGCGCAGTTCGGGTTCGAGCGTATCCCAATGGCCGTCGCCCCCGGTCTTGCCATTGATGACGAAGGTCGGTGTGCCCTTGATCGACTTCCACGCGGCATCGGCCATCGCGGTAAGCCGGTTAAGGTCGGTCGGGGTCGCAAAACACTGGTTGATCGCCGCATCGCTCATGCCACGGCCACGCATCAGTGTGCTGAGGCCCGATCCTTCGGCTGCCGCCTTCAACTGCATCAGGCGGGTTTCCGACTGAAGCGCCGGCGCATTTGCCTGCCACCACGCTCCGCCGCGCCGCGCCCAGTTGCGCTGCTCGGCAAAGATTGCATCGGTCGCCCCGACAAAGCCGCGCGGCCCGGCGCAGCGCGCGAGCAGTGCAGCGGCCATATCGAGCGGATCGCGCACGGCATGCCGCACCTCGATCCGCACTGCGCCCCGGCGGACATAGCCGTCCTTCAGCGGCGCTTTCGATTCGGCCATGAACTCGGCGCAATGGCCGCAGGTGTAGCTGAGATATTCGACTAGCCGCACTTTCGCCGCCGGGTTGCCGATCAGATAGGCGCCCGATGGGGCCTGAACGACGTGAGTCGACCAATCGCGCGCCGCGACCGCCTTTTTTGGCTGTTGCGCGGTCGCGCCGCCCGCAACCAGCGCGCCGATGGCCAGCGGAGCGAAGATAGCAAACACACGCATCAATCGATCTTTCCCAGTTTGAGCGGCGGCGTAGCGAGCCCGGCCCCCAATCCTTCAAGCACGGCGCGCAATTCCGGATCGACGATCGCGCGCAGGCTGTCGCCCAGTTCGGCGGGAAGCGGCGCGACGGGGGCAGGGGCAGCGGGTTTGGGTTTGCGGGCGACTTCACCCTGGCGAATCGTGACCCGCGCTACGGCGGGATAGCCGAAGAAGCGGTTCACGCGTTCGACGATCTCCGGCGCGATATGCTGCATCATCGGGGCGTGCGCGCCCTGAACGACCAGGCTGAGCACCCCGTTCGACCGCTCGCCGCGCGGGAAGCGGATTGATTCGGGGGATGAGACCCCGGCATAGCGTTCGCCGACGATCTCGCTCCATCGGCTGAGCACGGCGCTCTGGACGAAGCCGAACTTGCGGAACGCGACTCGGCCGACGTCCGGCACCAGATCCGCGACGGCGCGGACCCGGTTGCTGCGGCGAGGTTCGTCGGTGCTGGCGCGCGGCTTACTCATTCGCCCGGTCCATGCCATAGCCGGGGCGTGCCCGACAATGTTTCTCACGTCATCGCCGATCTGTTGCTCGCTTGGTACGACGCCAATGCCCGGTTGTTGCCGTGGCGCGCGCCGCCCGGGACGCCGCCGCCCGATCCCTATCGCGTATGGCTGTCGGAAGTGATGCTGCAACAGACCCAAGTTGCGGCGGTGATCCCCTATTTCGAGAAATTCACGACGCGCTGGCCCGATTTTGCCAGCCTTGCGGCGGCGGATGATGCCGATGTGATGAGCGCCTGGGCGGGGCTCGGCTATTATGCCCGTGCGCGCAACCTGCTGGCGGCGGCGCGGGCGGTGGCTGGGGAGCATGGCGGGCGGCTGCCGGAGGATGAGGCTGCTCTGCGCAAACTGCCGGGTTTCGGGGCCTATACGGCGGCGGCAGTAGCGGCGATCGCGTTCGGGCAGCGCGCGGTGGTGGTCGACGGCAATGTCGAGCGGGTGATGACCCGGCTGTCCGCGGTGGCCGATCCGTTGCCGGGCGCGAAGCCGCAGGTCCGGGCGCTGACCGATTCGATCACGCCCGATGCGCGCGCAGGAGATTTCGCGCAAGCGATGATGGATCTGGGCGCAACGCTCTGCACCCCGCGCAGCCCCAAATGCCTGCTCTGTCCGCTGGCTGAGGCCTGCGCCGCGCGGCGGTCGGGGACGCCCGAGGCGTTTCCGGTCAAGGCGAAGAAGGCGGCGCGTCCGGTGCGTTACGGCACCTTCTTCTGGCTGGAGGCGGAGGGTTCGGTGCTACTGGTCCGCCGCCCGGACAAAGGTCTGCTGGGGGGCATGCGTGCTCTGCCTACCGGGCCATGGGCCGATAGCCCGCCGGGACTCGCTGATCCGCCTGTCGCGGCTGATTGGACGCTGCGCAACGCCACGATCCGCCATGTATTCACGCATTTCGAGCTGAACGCCGTGCTTGCGACTGCAACAGTCGCGCGTCACATAGACGCGGTCGACGGCGAATGGTGGCCAATCGCGCGACTGGATGAGGCAGGACTTCCGCGGCTGTTCGCCAAGGCGGTCGAGGGGATGGAGAACGAAGCATGAAGCGGACCTGGATGATCGGTGGCGCCGCGGCGCTGGCACTGGCGACCACCCAATCGGCCGCGTTCGGACAGGCGACGACTTCGACGCAGACGGCGGCTCCGGTCGAGGCGCTGGCGAAGGACTATGTCGCGCAGAACCGCGCGCAGGGCATCGTCATCGCTTATGGCGTCGGCGATGCGGCACCGGTCTTTGCCAGCGCGGGCCGCATTGCCCTCGAGCCGGACGCTGCGGCTGCCGGCCCCGATTCGTTGTGGCGCGTCTATTCGATGACCAAGCCGATCACCGCGATGGCGGCGATGATGCTGGTCGAGGATGGCAAGCTGAAGCTCGACCAGCCGATCGCCGATTTCTTCCCTGGCTTCCGCAACATGAAGGTGCTGACCGATCCGGCCAACAGCCTCGATAGCCGACCGGCCACGACTCAGATCACGGTTCGGCATCTGCTGACCCACACCGCCGGCCTTGGCTATTCGATCATCACCAAGGGGCCGCTGCTGAAGGAGTATGAGCGGCTCGGGATCACGCCGGGTGCGGTCAACGCGGCGCTGGAGGTGCAGGCGCGGCCGCTGCGCCCGAAGAGCCTCAAGGAATTTGCCGAGCGCGTCGCCACGCTCCCGCTGATCGCCGAGCCCGGGACCAAATGGAGCTATTCGATCAGCCTCGACCTGCTGCCCGCGATCATTGAGGCGGCGGCGGGCATGCCCTATGAGCAGTTCCTGCAGTCGCGGATGCTCGGGCCGCTCAAGATGACCTCGACCTATTGGACGGTGCCGCAGTTGGAAGTCGGGCGGTTCGCGACCAACTATGCCTGGGCCGGCGAGAATCGTATTCCGTTCGATCCCGCCAAGAGTTCGGTTTGGCTGACGCCGCCGTCCTTTCCCTATGGCGGGGCCGGGCTGGTCATGTCGGCGCGCGACTATGACCGCTTTCTGCACATGCTGGTGAATGGCGGAACGCTGGATGGCGTTCGCGTGATGAAGCCCGAAACGGTGCGACTTGCCATGTCCGACCTGCTGCCTGCCGGTGTCACTTATGGCGGTGCGCCGAGCGGGAGCGGCGGCGCAACCGGGCCGAAGATGGGCTATGGCGCGGGCGGATCGGTCCAGCTTGAGGATGTACCCGGCGGAGCGGGCAAGGGCACCTATGGCTGGGGCGGCGCTGCGGGTACGGTCGCGTGGGTCGATCCGTCGAAGAAGATTCGCGGGACGGTGATGGTCAATTATTTCCCCTCGGACAAATGGCCGCTGCGTGCCGATGCGGTCAAAGCCGTTTACGCCCAAGCAGGACGCTGATGCGCTTGGAAGTCGGGTTCACCGGCGGCGTGCTCGATCGCGCCGACCGGGAACGCAATCGCCCTGAGGCGCTGGCGGCGGCACTCGGTGACTGGCGTGCGCGGCTGCTGAAGCTGCACGGGCTCGACCCCGAGCTGGATGGTGAGGGGCGGCTGGTCTGGGTGAGCCTGGCCGACCTGCCCGACGATGCCGAGCCGCTGTTCCTGGGCTATATCGACGGGAAGCCGCATTTCGCGCCGCTGCGCATGGGGGAGCGGCATGGCGCGGCGCGCTCGCCCGGCTTGTTCGCGATGCTCGGGCTGATGCCGCCGGACCAGGCGAGTCTTTATGCCTGCGCGCGCAGCCTGGTCGACTGGCACCAGCGCCAAGGCTTTTGCGCGGCGTGCGGTAGCGTGACCGATCTGTTTCGCGCCGGCTGGGCGCGGCGATGCAGCGGGTGCGGCGCGGAGCATTTCCCGCGCACCGACCCGGTGGTGATCATGCTGGCGGAGTATCGGGATCGCGCGCTGCTCGGGCGCCAGGCAGCGTGGCCTACGGGGCGTTATTCGGCGCTCGCCGGGTTTGTCGAGGTCGGCGAATCGATCGAGGAAGCGGTGGCGCGGGAGACGCTGGAGGAAGCGGGCGTGCGGGTGACCGATGTCCGCTACGTCGCCAGCCAGCCCTGGCCGTTCGCCTCGTCGCTGATGATCGCCTGTATCGCGCGTGCCGAAGACGACACGCTATCGCTCGACACGACCGAGATTGAGGACGCGATGTGGGTGTCTCGGGACGAGGTGCGCGCGGCACTGGCGGGGGAACCGGATGCCCGATTCGTCGCCCCGCCGCGCTACGCGATCGCCCACAGCTTGTTGAGTGCGTGGGTCGCGGGTCTTTAACCCGTCGTTTCGACCAACTCGATCGTCTGCGACTCGGCGACCGTCAGATAGGGGATGGCGGCGGCATAGCCGGCCAGTCCGATCGTCACGAGCAAGGTGACCACGATGCCGATCATCCGCCCAGGGAACCAGCCGTCCATCCCAAAGGCATGGAGGATGCGCCCGGCGACGAACAGCGCCGCGGCCGCCCATAGCCAGGTCTCGGTCCCGACGGCCAGTTCGATCAGGGCGATCAGGATCAGAAAGAATGGGGCGTGCTCAACGAAATTGAGCTGAGCCCGCATGCGTGCGGTCAGCCGGGTGCTGCCGCCGTCGCCGACCAGAATCTTCTCGGCGCGCCGCACCTGACCGACCCGGAAGGTGAGCCAGGAATTGAGCAGGGCGCAGGCTGCGGCGGCCGCGAGCGTTACCGGCAGGATAATGGCTTCCATTGATTCTTTCCCCTTTGGAACGCTGTGGCTGCCACGCCGCGCGCCGCCTTGCAACTTGGACGGAAATCGGTATAGGCGCTCGCTCGCTTCGCGACTGGCCCAGGGCTGTCCGGCGAGTGCCGGACCCCGGTGCTTGCCCGTTCGCCGCCATGGGCGTATCGCGATCCAGGTTTTAAGTCGACAGTTCAAGAAGGTTTGCCGAAATGGCCGTCCCCAAGAGAAAAACTTCGCCGAGCCGCCGCGGTATGCGCCGGTCGCACGACGCGCTGCAGGTTGCGGCCTTCCAGGAATGCCCGAACTGCGGTGAACTGAAGCGCCCGCACGTGCTGTGCGGCGCCTGTGGCCACTATAACGGCCGCGAGATCGTTTCGGTCGAGGGCTGAGCCCGATTAAAGGGGGCTGTCGGTCATGACCTCAACCGCGCGAATCGCCGTCGATGCGATGGGCGGCGATGAGGGGCTGGCGGTCATGCTCGCCGGAGTCGCACGCGCGCGACGCCGGTTCGATGGCATGCGCTTTCTGCTCGTCGGCGATGAATCGGCGATCCGCGAAGGGCTGAAGGCCCATCCCAACCTCACCGCTGCGTCCGAAATCGTGCACGCGCCCGAGGTGGTGACCGCCGACGACAAGCCGAGCCAGGCGATTCGCCGCGCCAAGACGACGTCGATGGGCATCGCGATCGATCTGGTGAAGCGCGGCGAGGCTGCCGCCGCCGTCTCTTCGGGCAATACCGGCGCGCTGATGGCAATGGCGAAGCTGGCGCTGCGCACGATGCCGGGGATCGACCGCCCGGCGCTCGCCGCGCGGATGCCCACGCTGGGCGATAACGACGTCGTGATGCTCGACCTCGGCGCCAATACCGAGGTCGATACCCGCAACCTGATCCAGTTCGCCGTGATGGGTGCCGCTTATGCGCGCACCGTGCTCGACCTCGAATCGCCGCGTGTGGCGCTGCTCAACATCGGCACCGAAGAGCAAAAGGGCACCGACATTATTCGCGACGCCGCGCAGAAACTGCGCGCCGCAACGCATCTTCCGCTGCGCTTTACCGGCTTCGTCGAGGGCAATGCGATGTCGCGCGGTAATGTTGACGTCATCGTGTGCGACGGTTTTTCGGGCAATATTGCGCTGAAGACAGTCGAGGGCACCGCGCGCTTCGTCGCCGACCTGCTGCGCCGCGCCTTTTCCAGCTCGATCCGCTCGAAGATCGGCTTCCTGATCTCGAAGCCCGCGACCGATCTGCTGCGCCATCATCTCGACCCCAATAATCACAATGGCGCGGTCTTCCTTGGCCTCAACGGCATTGTCGTGAAGAGTCATGGCAGCGCCAATGAAATCGGGGTCGAAACCGCGATCGGCGTCGCCGCCAAGATGGTGCGTGACGATCTGACCCGCCGCATCGCCGAGGATCTCGGCAATTTCGAGGCCCAGGCAGCATGAGCGAATCGAGCGCCGTCGCAACCATGCGGCGTGCAGTGATCACCGGGACTGGATCGGCGCTGCCGCGCCGCCGCATGTCCAATGCCGAGCTGGCCGAGCAGGTCGACACCACCGACGAATGGATTGTCGAGCGTACCGGCATCCGCTTTCGCCATATTGCCGGGGATGACGAGACGACGTCCACGCTGGCGACCGACGCCGCGCGGGAGGCACTGGCGGCGGCGGGCATCGACGCGCAAGCAATCGACCTGATCGTGCTGGCGACGGCGACCCCTGATCAGACCTTTCCGGCGAGCGCGACCCGCGTTCAGGCGGCGCTGGGGATCGACGATTGCGTCGCCTTCGACGTGGCGGCGGTGTGCTCGGGCTTTCTCTACGCGGTGCAGGTCGCGGAGAGCATGATCCGGGCGGGCAGCGCCAATCGCGCGCTGGTGATCGGTGCGGAAACGTTCAGCCGCATACTCGACTGGGAAGATCGCACCACCTGTGTGCTGTTCGGCGACGGGGCCGGTGCGATCGTGCTGGAGGCGCAGGAGACGGCGGTCGCTGGCGGGCGCGGCGTGCTCGCGACCAAGCTCCACGCCGATGGGCGGCACAATCAGCTGCTCTATGTCGATGGTGGACCGTCGACCACCGGCACGGTGGGCAAGCTGCGGATGAAGGGCAAGGAAGTCTTCCGTCACGCCGTGGTCAATCTGGCCGCCGTCATGAACGAAGTGCTCGCCGCCGCGGGGCTCGGGCCGGAGCATGTCGACTGGGTCGTGCCGCATCAGGCCAACGCCCGGATCCTCGACGCCACCGCGAAGAAACTCGGCCTCGCACCGGAAAAGGTCGTGGTGACGGTCGATCAGCACGCCAATACCTCGGCCGCTTCGGTCCCGCTCGCGCTCGATGCGGCGGTGCGCGATGGGCGGATCAAGGTGGGCGACCTGCTGGTGCTGGAGGCAATGGGCGGCGGCTTTACCTGGGGCGCGGCGGCGGTGCGCTTCTAGAAGCGCCGGGCACAAATTTCTTGCCGTAATACTACGGTATCGTAACGTGCGCGCAACGATGGTTGCACCAGTCCATCAATGTGTTACGGTAACAAGACGGGGCAGGAGGGTTAAGAATGGCAGCCGCCGCGACGTTGACCAGGGCCGATCTCGCCGACGCGTTGCATCGCGACGTCGGACTTTCGCGCGCCGACGCCGCGCGCTTCGTCGAGCAGATCCTGGGCCATATGTGCGAAGCGCTGGCCAAGGGTGAGAATGTCAAGATTTCGGGCTTCGGCAGCTTCGTGCTGCGCGACAAGGGGGAGCGGATCGGGCGCAACCCCAAGACCGGGGTCGAGGTGCCGATTGCGCCGCGCCGCGTATTGACCTTCCGGGCCAGCCAGATGCTGCGCGACCGGATCGTCAACGGGGGATGACATGGCAGCCGGTCCGGAGAAGGGCCCCGAAGCCTTCCGGACGATCGGTGAGCTTGCGCAGGAAATCGGGCGCCCCCAGCATATATTGAGATATTGGGAAACGCGCTTTCCCCAGCTCCGACCGCTCCAACGCGCCGGGGGACGACGTTACTATCGCCCCGACGACGTAGCGCTGGTGCGGCGCATCGATTCGCTGCTCAGCCGCGAGGGCTATTCGATCCGCGGCGTGCAGCGGCTGCTCGATGCCGAGCGCGGCGCGCGTCGGGGGCGGACCGATTCGTTGCGTGCAGTGCGCGACTCGCTGCAGGCGGCGCTCACCGAAGACGGCTGATCAATCCTCCGGTCCCAGCCCGACGTCGAGATCGCGCGGGCGGACAAAGCGCACCAGCGTGCCGCTGCTCGAACGAATGGCACCCCAATCGTCGGTATCGAATGTGATCACCGCGAGTGCGGCGGTGGGGAATTTCTCCTCGACCGCATCGCGCAATGCGTCGCCGGTGCGATCGGGCACCAGCATCAGGATCAGGTCCTCAAGGCCCGGATTGTGGCCGATCAACAGCGCGCTGTCCGCTCCGGCGGGCAGCTCATGCACCACGTCCATCAGTGTCGCAGCGGAGGCGAGGTAGATGCGCCGATCCCAGGCGGGGGCTAGCGCGCTGCCATAGCCGGTCTCGACCTGTTCGACCGTTTCGGTGATCCGGACTGCGGGCGAAGCGACGACATGATCGAAGCTCAGTCCCTGGCTCCGCATATGACGACCGATCGTGACCGCCGCCTTTTGTCCACGTGCATTGAGCGGACGGTCGAAATCGCGGGCGACGGCATCGTCCCAGCTCGACTTGGCGTGGCGCAATACCGTCAACGTCTTCATCGGCCCTCCGGATCGGCGGTTTCGTGCGCCTTCTGCCCCAGCGATGCGACGGAGGAAAGACGGCGCGCATGTTCGACCGCTTCATCCAGTGTCAGCCGGCGGATCGGGGTGCCGGGCGGGAAGGCGTCGAGCAGGCGTGAGGGCGTCGCGGCCGAGAGCAGAACGAATGCGCCCGAATCGTCAGCGCGGCGGATCAGGCGTCCGAATGCCTGGGCAAGCCGGGCGCGGACAATGCGGTCGTCATAGGCGCTGCCGCCCCCGGCGAGCCGCCGCGCCGCGTGCAGGACGCTCGGTTTGGGCCAGGGTACGCCCTCCATCACCACTAGCCGGAGCGAATGGCCGGGCACATCGACCCCGTCGCGCAGCGCGTCGGTGCCGATCAGCGAAGCGCGCGGATCGTCGCGGAAGATGTCGACCAGCGTGCCGGTATCGATCGGATCGACATGCTGGGCATAGAGCGGCAGGCCTTCGCGCGCGAGCCGGTCGGCGATGCGGGTATGGACCGCGCGCAGCCGCCGGATCGCGGTGAACAGCCCCAGCGTCCCGCCCTGTGCCGCCACGATCAACCGCGCATAGGCAGCGGCGAGCGCGCCCATGTCGCCGCGTTTGATATCGGTGACGATCAGCACTTCGGCCTGGCGTGGATAGTCGAACGGGGACGCGGCCTCGAACCGCTGCGCCGGATGAGCGAGATGCTGGGCACCGCTGCGTTGTTCGGCGACGTCCCAATCCCCGCCAGCACGCAGCGTCGCGGAGGTGACCAGCGCGCCATGTGCAGGCTTCAGCACCGTTTCCGCGAACGGCTTGGTCGGGTCGAGCCAGCGGCGGTGGATGCCGATGTCGATTTCGCGCCCTTCGATTCGTTCGACGGCGAGCCAGTCGACGAAGTCGGCGGTGGCGGGACCGCCGATGCGCGCGACGAGCGAGAGCCACGCGGCGACCGTTTCCGCGCGCCAGCCGAGCGAAGCGATCGCGCCCTCGATCCGGGCGCGCGCCTGTCCGTCCATCCAGTCGGGCGCCTCGTCCAGCACCGCCTCCAGCCGTCGACCGAGCGCCATCATCGGGCGCAGCAGCGATTCGAGCGCGGCGGCCGCGGGCGGGATCGCGTCGATCAGCTGGGCGTCGGGTTCGGCGAGTTCGGTCTCGATACCATAGCCCGCTTCGCCCGACCCGTCGGTGTCGCGGGCGTAGACAAGGCCGCGCACGGCGGCGAGGAGGTGCTCGATCGCGCCGAAGGGCTGGCCCTCGGCCAGACGCTGCAGCCAGCCATCCGAGGGAAGTGCGCGCGCGGCATCCACCGCCTCGCTGATTGCGCGCGCACCGGCATCGTCATAGCTCGCGACATCCGACAGTCGCGCGGCCAGCCCGCGCCGCCGCCCGCGCGACCCGCTTTCGGGGCCAGTGATCCAGCGACGCAGCTCGATCGTCTCCTGCCCCGACAGGGCGACGCCGAACATCGCGTCGGCAGCGTCGAACAAATGATGGCCCTCGTCAAAAACATAGCGCGTCGGGCGGGTCGTGGTTTCGCGGCCGCGCGCGGCATTGACCATCACCAGCGCGTGATTGGCGATGACGATGTCGGCGTCTGCGCTCGCGCGCGCGGCGCGTTCGATGAAGCATTTGCGGTAGTGGGGACAGCCGGCATAGACGCACTCGCCGCGCCGATCGGTCAGCGCGGTCGATCCGTTCCGCCGGAACAGCACGGGCAGCCAGCCAGGCAGATCGCCGCCGACCATGTCGCCATCGGCGGTATAGGCGGCCCAGCGCGCGACCAGCTGTGCCAGCACCGCTGCGCGTCCGGCGAACCCGCCCTGAAGCGCATCTTCAAGGTTCAGCAAGCAGAGATAGTTTTCGCGACCCTTGCGCGTGACGATGCGGCGCTTGCGCTCTTCCGGGTCGGCGAACAGCCGTTCGCCTTCATAGCCCAGCTGACGTTGCAGCGCCTTGGTAAAGGTCGAGATCCACACCACGCCATCGGCCTGTTCCGACCAGAGCGAGGCCGGGGCGAGATAGCCGAGCGTTTTGCCGATCCCGGTCCCCGCTTCGGCCAGCACCAGATTGGGCGATTCGCGCATCGTGCGCGGGGCAAAGGCGCTCGCCGCCGCATCGGCATAAAGGCGCTGGCCCGCGCGGACCTCCGCGCCCGATCCGGTGAGTGTTGCGAGGCGATCGCGGACGGCTTCCGGATCAAGCGTGACGGTGCGCGGCGGGTTGCGGGGCGCACCTTCACTCCATTCGGGCAGGCGCGAGAACAGCCAGCGCTCCGCCTGTTCGGGGCGCGTCAGCCGCTGGGTCACCGCCGGTGCCCAGCTCCAGCGCAGTTTGGCAAGCGACTGGGCGGCATGCCATGCGCCCTCGCGCTCGGGCCAGTCGCCTTCGGCAATCGCCAACATCGCCATGGCGGCATCGCGCAGAAACGACGCGACTCCGGCATCGCCCTCAGGCTCGGTTATGCCGAGCGTGCGGGCGAGGCCGCGCGGCGTCGGCACCATGAAGCGTGCGGGGCGCAAAAAGGCGAACAGCTCGAGCAGATCGAGCCCCGACAGATCGGGATAGCCGAGCCGCTGTGCTGCCAGCGGCGCGTTGAGCAGGATGACCGGCGTATCGGCGGCGATCCGCACCGCTTCACCCCGCCCGATGCTGCGCGTGCCGTCGGCGGTCGCGATCCAGATGCCACCATGGCTGGCATGGAGGGCGGGATAGGGAAAAGGCGTCACCAGGGGCCCCGCGTCATCGCGTGACGCGGGGCTGTCCCCGGATCAGGCGTCGGGCGTCGAACCGCCCGGCTGGTTGGTATGGATGACATGAACCTGCACCGGCTCGTCCACATGGGTGGCCGCAGTCACCAGTCCCCAGATCCATGCGCCCAGCATCATCGGGCCGCCGATGATCACGCCGATCACCGTGAGCGTGAAGAAGAGGCCGACGAAATAAATGATCAACTGTGCGACGCCCGCACCGGTCTTGCCGATCACCAGGCTGCCCACGCCCGGAATGAAGAAGTTGAGAATGATTGCCACGGCTTTCATCGGTCGTTCCCCCGTCAGATAAGAGGACCAGCCTAAGCAGCTTCTGCGGGCAGGGCAATCGCTGCCGATTCACCGTGCGTTGTAGCGCAGCCGGCCGATGAAGCGCGACATGCTGAAGCGGTGGTCGGAGCGCGCCGCCAGCTTTGCCTTGGCCTTTTCGAACTGCATGATGTTCTCGATCCGGCGGGCGAGGAAGGCGCGGGTTTCAGCCTGCCCCTCGCTCTCGTCGTTCAGGAACACGGCGATCGTCGCGGCATAGATGCCCGCCAGCATCGCGCGCTTGGTATAGTGGTTGTAATCGGTCGCGGTGTCGCCGGCGAGGCGCCACATCGTGTCGGCCGAGCGCCAGCCGAGCCGCGTGGCGCGCGCCGCGTTCTGCGGCATGGCGAGGATCGC
Organism: Sphingomonas bacterium; assembly: GCA_030149245.1. Classification (GTDB taxonomy): domain Bacteria; phylum Pseudomonadota; class Alphaproteobacteria; order Sphingomonadales; family Sphingomonadaceae; genus Sphingomonas. The sequence goes on along the minus strand of JASBRX010000012.1, from coordinate 9,789 downwards.
GACCGCGCGCCGCAGTGCTTCGCGATCGGGCGCGAGGATATCGAGCCGCGCTTCGACCAGCGCGGTGATCTTCGCCCGGATCTTCATTGGCGCGAGCGTTTCGGGCGGCAGGCGGCGGGCCATCGCGCGGTCGACATGCGCGAACCACAGATCGATCATCTCGACTGGCTTGGCGGGGATGGCCAGCCGGGCCACGTCGCGGTCGGCACCGATTGCATCGGCGGCGGCGAAAATCGCCGCAGCGCTCCACCCGTCAAACGCGGCATTGGGGGCAAGATGCGGCGCAAGTGCGTCGCGCAGCTCGTCCAGCGTCATATCGGCCACTTCGGTCATGTTCACGTTTTAGCCTCTGCTTCGCTCGACGCAACCTGTCCCGGAGGGCTTTTGCCGCGTCGGACAAGGACGAGGGCGACCGCGACCAGCGCAGCGCCGATGAAATCGGGTACGCCCAGTCGCTCGTCATAGACGATCCAGCCGACCGTCCCCGCGACAACGGGCTGGGTCAGCAGCGCGATCCCGACGACCAGCGGCGAGAGATGGCCGAGCGCGTAGATCAATAATCCCTGCCCGATCACCTGACTGGCAAGCGCGAGTCCGATCAGGACGGTCCATGTCTCAGGCCAGATCTGCTCGCCCAGCACCCATGCAAAGATCAGCAATGGCAGCGTTCCGAACAGGCTCGACCAGGCAAGCGCGGGCAGTGGCGCCATGGCGGTGCGGGCTCTGGCCATCAGGATGAAATAGACCGTGTAAAGCGCTCCAGCGAGCAGGCAGAGCAGGTCGCCGAACAGGTTCTGGGGGGATAATTCGTAGGAGCGGCCCAGCAGCAGCCCGGCGCCGATTGCGGCCAGCGCAAGGGCCACGCCCTGTTGCCGCGTCGGCCAGGTGCGCGCGATGAGAAACCCCCAGATCGGGTACATGAGCGTCGCCGAATTGCCGAACAGTGTCGAATTGGCGAGCGTCGTGTGCAGGATGCCGACATGCCAGGAGGCAAGGTCGGCGGCGAAGGCAATGCCGGACAGCAAGAGTATGCCCCACAGGCCGCGCGTCCCGCGCGTCGGATTGCCGCGGCTCATCAGGATGATCGCGAACAGGAACGGCACGCCCAGCGTCAGCCGCCAGAATCCCGCTGCCACCGGTCCCACATCGGCAGCGCGCACGAACCATGGCCCGAAGGCGAGCGCCAGATTGCCGAGCAGCAGCGCGGCGAAGGGCAACGCAGCGCTGCTTGTTACGGATGCAACTTTTCTTGGCGGGGTAGAGTCGTGCATGTCGCCCTTAGCGCCCTAACTCTTGTGCAACGCAACTGATTTGGAGCCCCCTAGATGCCCGACCTGTTCGATCCCCTGACGCTGGGTGCGATCACCGCGCCGAACCGCGTGCTGATGGCGCCGCTGACGCGCGGCCGCGCCGACCGTGACGGCGTGCCGACCGCGATCATGGCGGACTATTATGCGCAGCGCGCCTCGGCGGGTCTGATCATTTCCGAAGCGACCGGGATCAGTCGTCAGGGGCTGGGCTGGCCGTTTGCGCCGGGCCTGTGGACCGATGCGCAGGTCGAGGGGTGGAAGCCGGTGACCGACGCGGTGCATGCAGCAGGCGGGCGGATCGTCGCGCAGCTGTGGCATATGGGGCGGCAGGTCCATAGCTCGGTGATCGGCGAGCAGCCGGTGTCATCCTCGGCAACCCAGACGCCCGGCCATATCCACACCTATGAGGGTCGCCAGCCGTCCGAAATCGCCCGCGCGCTCGACATCGCCGAAATCCCCGGCATCCTCGACGATTATGCCCGCGCTGCCGAGAATGCGCGCAAGGCCGGGTTTGACGGCGTGCAGATCCATGCGGCCAATGGCTATCTGATCGACCAGTTTCTGCGCGACGGCGCGAATCATCGTAGCGACGCCTATGGCGGTAGCGTCGACAACCGCATCCGGTTGCTGAGCGAAGTGACCGAGCGCGTCATCGCCGCGATCGGTGCGGACCGCACCGCTGTGCGCCTGTCGCCCAATGGCGATAGCCAGGGGGTCGATGACAGCAACCCGCATGCGCTGTTCCTGCCTGCGGCCGAGCGGCTGTCCGAACTCGGTATCGCCTTTCTGGAACTGCGCGAGCCGGGGCCGGAGGGCACTTATGGCCGCACTGATGTGCCAAAGCTCAGTCCCGTGATCCGCACGGTGTTCGACGGGCCACTGGTGGTCAACTCGGACTATGCAACGCGCGAAGCGGCGCAGGCGGTACTCGACGCGGGGACGGCCGACGCGGTCGCCTTTGGCCGCACCTTCCTTGCCAATCCCGACCTGCCCGAGCGGCTGCGCAGCGGCGCGGCGCTCAATGCGTGGGACATGAAGACCTGGTTCAGCCAGGGGGCGGAGGGATACACCGACTATCCGGCGCTGGCGGAGCAGGAGGCGGCGTAATCCGACAACGGGGTCTTCCCTAACCGCGTTCCACCTCATCCAACCGCGCGGTGATCCATGTGCGGATCCCCGCGCGGAGCTTGGGCTGAAGCGCGAGCACAAACGGCAGCACGATCAGCCATGGGAAGAACAGGAAGGCGATCGAGAAGGCGACAAAGGCTGCGACCAGCCAGCCGCCGATCGCTCCGCCGATCTTTTCGTTGAAGCGGTCGCCCATCACGATCCGGCGCGGTGCCTTGAGGTCGTAGAGCGGCGAGGTCGTCAGGATCGCCGCGCCGCTGCGGTCGTCGATGCCGCGGGGTTCGGTTTCGGTGACGGGGCGCTCCACGGGCGGCGGGGCCGGGTGATCGCGATCCGCCGCAGGTGGAATCGGACCGGGGGCACTGGCGGGTTTTCCAGTCAGCGTGTCGATCACCACCAGCCGCCGGTCGCGCTCGACGACCTTGTATCGGCTGGGCGGCACCTCGGTCACCGCGCCCCTCGCCCTGCGCGCCACTGTTCCGCGCTTTGCCCCCAGGCGTCGACCTTGACGTCGGCATAGGGGGCGGGGAGGCTGACCGGGCGGAGGTTGGTCGAACCCAGCCGCTGGGCGAGGCGGATCGATCGCGTGTTTTCGGGCGCGATGGTGTGGATCACCTCGCTCCAGCCGAGCACATCGACCACATAGTCCATCGCCGCGACCGCGCCTTCAAAAGCATAGCCGCGCCCAGCGAACTCCGCCGCGACGCCCCATCCGACTTCGGTCCCTGGCCAGCCTTCGGGCATCCACGGCCCCAGGCGCCCGACCCATTTTCCGGTGGCGCGCTCGATCACGCTGAACATTGCGAAACCATTGATCTCCCACGCGCCGGCCATAGTGCACAGCTGACGCCAGGCAACGCTGCGTTCGACCGGGCCGCCGAGATGCTCGGTCGCCACCGGATCGGCGCTAAAGGCCGCCCAGCCGTCGAGATCCTCCGCCGCCGGACGGCGCAGGATCAGCCGTTCGGTGAAGAGGACCGGAGAGTTCATTACAGCCGCTGCTTCAACGCGAGCATGGCGATCGCCGCTTCCGCTGCGCCGCCACCCTTGTCGAGTTGGGCAGGGTCGGCACGGCGGATCGCCTGCGCCTCGTCCTCGGTGGTCAGGATGCCGTTGCCGATCGGAATGCCGTCCATCGTCAGCGCCATGATGCCGCGCGCGCTTTCGTTCGACACGATCTCGAAATGATAGGTCTCGCCGCGGATCACCACGCCGAGCGCGACATAGGCGTCGTAGCGCTGCGTCTCCTCCGCCAGCACGATCGCGCCGGGCACTTCGAGCGCGCCGGGGACGGTGACCGTCTCATGGCTATGTCCCGCCGCCTCGATCGCGGCGCGGGCGCCGACGAGAAGCATGTCGTTGAGATGGTCGTAGAAGCGTGCTTCGACGATCAGGATATTGGCCATTATTCGCCTTTCAGATCGATCGCGCGCTCACCGACGATGCGCAGGCCATAGCCGTCAAGGCCGACCAACGTGTGATGGGTGTTGGTGAGCAGCACCATTTCCTCGACCCCCAATTCGTTAAGGATCATCGCGCCAACGCCGTAATCGCGCAACTCCTCCATATCGACCTCGGTCCGCTTTCCGGCCTTGCGTTCGACCGCCATGGTGAAGGCGTCAGCGCGCGGCTTGTTGATCACGACGATGACGCCCGCGCCTTCTTCGCCGATGATTTCCATCGAACGCTGGAGCATCAGGCCGCGATCGCCGGCCTCGCCGAACACATCGGCGAAGGGCGAGAGCGCGTGCATGCGCACCAGGGTGGGCTTGTCGGGGGTGACGCGGCCCTTGACCAGCGCGAGCTGCTCGGTGCCGGTTGCCTTGTTCCAGAAGGCGATGGTGCGCCAGTCACCGCCCCAGCGGCTGGTGAACACCGACTCCGCGCGACGCTCGACCAGATGGTCATAGCGGCGGCGATAGGCGATCAGGTCGCGGATCGTGCCGATCTTGAGATTGTGCAGCTGGGCGAAGGCGACAAGGTCGTCCATCCGCGCCATCGTGCCATCGTCCTTCATGATCTCGCAGATCACCCCAGACGGGCTGAGCCCGGCAAGACGCGAGACGTCGACCGCGGCTTCGGTATGCCCCGCGCGCACCAGCACCCCGCCTTCGCGCGCGACGAGCGGGAAGACATGGCCGGGGGAAACAATGTCGGCGGACCCCTTGGTCGCATCGGTCGCCACCGCAATCGTGCGGGCGCGATCCGCAGCGGAGATGCCGGTGGTGACCCCTTCCTTCGCCTCGATCGAGACGGTGAAGGCGGTGCCCATGCTGGTGCCGTTGCGGCGCGACATGGGTTCAAGGCCGAGCTGGTCGGCGCGGTCCTGGGTGATGGCAAGGCAGATCAGGCCGCGGCCGTGGCGCGCCATGAAGTTGATCGCATCGGGGGTCGCCATCTGGCCGGGAATGACCAGATCGCCCTCATTCTCGCGGTCCTCGTCATCGACCAGAATGAACATGCGGCCGTTGCGCGCCTCGTCGATGATCTCCTCGGGCGAGGAGAGGAAGGCGTGGGGCAGGCGGGAGAGTTCAGCGTTGGCCACGGACGGCCTCCATACGTTGCAGATAACGTGCGAGCACGTCGATCTCGAGATTGACCGCCTGACCCTGGGCAAGCGCACCGAGCGTGGTGACGGCCTGGGTGTGCGGGATCAGGTTGATCGCGAAATGCGCGGTGCCATCGGGCTGGTCGGTCACTTCGTTCACCGTCAGCGAGACGCCGTCGATGGTGATCGATCCCTTGGCGGCGATGAACGGGGCGAGGCTGGCGGGGACCGAAATGCCGATCCGGTGCGAGTCGCCCTCGGGACAGATGCCGAGCACGGTGCCGACGCCGTCGACATGGCCGGTGACGATATGGCCGCCCAGCTCGTCGCCGACCTTGAGCGCGCGTTCAAGGTTGAGGCGCTGCCCCGCCGCCCACTGCGCCGCGGTGCGCGAGACGGTCTCGTGGCTGACATCGACCGCGAACCAGCCCGGGCCCTTGTCGACGACCGTCAGGCACACGCCCGAACAGGCGATCGACGCGCCCATGTCGATGGTGGCGGTGTTATAGGCGGTCGCGATCCGAACGCGCAGGTCGCCGCGAGTCTCGACCGTCTCGATCGCGCCGACATCGGTGATGATTCCGGTGAACATAGTCTATCCTTTGACGCGCTCGTAAACCTCGAGCCGGTCGCTGCCAAGCATGCGCGCGTCGTGGAGTTTCCAGCGGCCATGTGCGGGATCGAGGCTGGTGAGGCCAAGATCGGCGAGGCCGGGTTTGCCGCCGAGCAGGATCGGCGCGCGGTAGAGCAGGAGGCGGTCGACCAGATCGGCGCGGATGAAGGCAGCGGCGGTCTGCGCGCCGCCCTCGACCAGCAGGTGATCGACGCCGTCCAGATCGGCGATGGCTTCGGGCGTGGCGATGCGGGTCCAGCCAGGCGCATCGATCGATGCGAGGAGCACGCGGCGCGGGCTGCGGTCCTCCAACCCGGCGAGGCGCACGTCGAGCGTGGGTACATCAGCGTCGAGTGTACCGCGACCGACCAAGATCGCCTCGTGCCGGGCGCGCTCCAGATGGGCGTGGGCGCGGGCGCGCGGCCCGGTGATCCAGCGGCTCGTTCCGTCGGCCAGCGCGATGCAGCCATCGAGCGAAGTTGCGAGCTTGAGTGTGACGGCCGGGCGGCCTTGCGTGCGGCGGGTGAGGAAGCCGGCCATGCTGCGCGCGGCTTCATCGGTGTGGACGCCTGTCGTCACAGCAATTCCCGCCGCCTCGAGCCGGGCGATGCCGCGTCCGTCGGTGCGGGGATCGGGGTCGCGCAGGGCGATGACGACCTCCGCCACGCCGGCGGCGATCAGCGAGTCGGCACAGGCGGGGCCACGCGCCGATTCATGTGCGCACGGCTCGAGCGTGACATAGGCGGTGGCACCGCGCGCGGCTGCGCCCGACTGTGCCAGCGCCATCGCTTCGGCATGGGGTCTGCCGCCGGGCTGGGTCCAGCCGCGTCCGACCACGCGACCAGCGTTGACGATCACACAGCCGACATTGGGATTGGGCGCGGTGCGACCGTGTCCACGCTGGGCCAAGCCAAGCGCGGCGCCCATCCACGCGGCATGGTTCAAATCCCGTATTCTTTCAGCTTGTCGTCGATCTTCTTGTATTCGCGCCGTTTTTTCTCAGCCTTGGCCTTTTGCTCGGCAAGCTTCTTCTGGCGGATCGGTTCGTCGATCTTCTGCTGCGCGATGATCTCATCGATCGTGCGGTCGGCGCGCCAGTTCTGGAAATAAACGATCTCGCGCTTGTACGGCTTCTCGAAATAGCTGTCCTTGTAAAAGCCGAACAGGACCAGGCCGGTGGTGACCGCTGCAGCAAGCAGGAACCAGAGCTGGTAGCGGTGGCGGATGCGCAGGACGTTGCGCAAATCCGCCAGCGCGCCGACCGTCGAAACGGGGCGATCGGGTTTGAACCATCTCATGACGCATAAGATAGGGAATAGGGGCGCATGAGGCCAGTCCCCCTCAATCCACCAATTTGAAACTCAGCGTCATCGTCATCCAGTCTTCATAGGGGACGCCGTCGCGGGTCGCGGGCTTGAAGCGCCATTTGGACAAAGCGTGGCGACGCGTCGCTTCGGACAGGCCTTTGCTTGGGGTTTTCAAAATCTCGATCGCCTTGACCCGGCCATCGACGCCGACCAGCACGCGGGCGACCAGCCTGCCTTCGGTCTGGGCGCGGATTTCGGAATTGGGATAGGGCGGCTGGAGCGCGTCGGCATAGCGCGGATCGACGGTCGCGCCGATCATCACCGGCGGCTTGGGCGGATCAACCACGGTGCCGTTCGAAGGCGGGCCGGGATCGGCGGGCGGGTCCATGGGGACCGGGTCGAACCCAGTCGTCGATCGGATCGGATTGCCCGCCCCGGGAATCGGCACGACCGGATCGGGCTGGTTTGGCAGCGGCTGGGTAGTCGGAACGGCTTCGCGCTTGTCGCGGACCTGTTCGATCGGCTTGGGGTCGGGTTTGGGCGGATCGAGTTGGATGGGAATGACCTCGATCGGGGGATCCTTCAGGATCGGGACAAGTGTCGGGCCGACCAGCGTTGCGCCGAAGCCGACGGCGGCGAGGACGAGCAGGGACGCACCGGCACTGGCCGGGCGTGAGGCGGAAGGCTGATAGCGGGTAGTATGCATGACATGCTCTCCATCATCCGGTCTGCGCCGGTCGGCAGATGTTATACCATTACATATCGCGTTCCAATCCCCTTTCGGTCGGATGAACCAGCGCTGCGGTAGGAGGGAAACGGGAGGGCTGAGCGGGTAAGCCCGCTTAGCTGCGCAGCCGTTCGATCGCGCGCGCGCGGCCGATCAGCGGGAGCAACGCGGCCATGTCCGGCCCCGAGTCGCGGCCGGTGAGCGCGCGGCGCAGGGGATGGAACAGCGCGCGGCCCTTGCGCCCGGTTGCGTCCTTGAGCGCGCCGGTCAGCGCGTGCCAGGGGTCGGACGACCAGTCGAGCGTCGCGGCGACCTGCGCAGCGGTGGCGAGGAACGCTGCGTCCTCCGGATCGGGGGCGGCATCGACTGGCCCCGCGACCACCTGCCACCAATCGCCCGCACCCGCGGCGGTGTCGAGGTTCGGGCGGATCGCGTCCCATGCGGCAGCGTCCATCCCGGCGGGAAGCCGGTCGGCGACCGCTTCAAACGGCAGCTGGTGGACGATACGTGCGTTGACTTGGGCCAGCTCGGCCTCGTCGAACCGCGCGGGGGCGCGGCCGAAGCGGGCGAAATCAAACCCGGCGATCAGCGGCGCGGGGTCGGCCCGCGGCTCGACCGGGTCGCTGGTGCCAAGCCGGGCGAGCAGCGCGATGATCGCCTGCGGTTCAAGCCCGGTGTCGCGGAAATGATCGCAACCGAGCGAGCCGAGCCGCTTGGACAATTTCCCCTCGCTCCCGGTCAGCAGCGCTTCGTGCGCGAAGGCGGGCGGGGTCGCGTCGAGTGCGGCGAACATCTGCACCTGTGCTGCGGTGTTCGAAACATGATCCTCGCCGCGCACGACATGGGTGATGCCCATGTCGATATCGTCGATCACCGAGGGGAGGAGGTAGAGCCACGAGCCGTCCGCGCGGCGGATGACCGGATCGCTCATCGTCGCGGGATCGAAGCGCTGGGGGCCGCGAATCAGGTCGGTCCACTCGATCGGTGCGGCATTATCCAGCTTGAAGCGCCAGTGCGGGCGGGTGCCGGCGGCTTCGAGCGCGGCACGGTCGGCCTCGCTGAGCGCGAGCGCGGCGCGGTCGTAGATCGGGGGGAGGCCGCGCCCGAGCTGGATCTTGCGCTTGAGCTCCAGCTCCTGCTGGCTTTCATAAGCGGGGTAGACGCGACCCGCCGCGACGAGTTCGGCGAAGCGGCGCTCGTAGAGATCGAAGCGCTGCGACTGGCGCGCTTCGCCATCGGGGTTGAGGCCGAGCCAGGCGAGGTCAGCGCGGATCGCATCGACGAAGGCTTCTTCCGACCGCTCGGCGTCGGTATCGTCGATGCGCAGCAGGAAGCGCCCGCCGGTCTTGCGCGCCCACATCCAGTTATGGAGTGCAGTACGGATATTGCCGACATGCAGACGGCCGGTGGGGCTGGGCGCGAAGCGGGTGACGACGGGCTTGCTGGTCATCCGCGCGCGCTAGCCGATTTGGCGGCGCGATGGAACGCGCCGCGCATCTTTACGCGCGCGGCACTTGCGCCTATCGGGGCGCGGTCCGGGCGCTTAGCTCAGTTGGTAGAGCATCTCGTTTACACGACGAGGTATAGGCCACAGAAACCGCAGAAAACTAGGCTTTGCGCTGCTCTTCGCTGCGGGCTTCGGGGATATTTCGGGACTCTGATGCATCGAGCGCGTGGCGCACATCGTCGTCGAGGACGTGCGCGTAGCGCAGGGTGGTTTTCAGGTTGCGGTGCTTCAGCGCTTCCTTTGCAGCGGCGAGCGAGCCGGTGGCGCGGACGATTCGGGTGCCCCGCGTGTGGCGCAGGTCGTGGAAGCGGAAGTCGTCGACCCCGCCCGCCTTCTTTGCCGCCGCAAATGGGCCGCGCAGCGCCGTTTTCGTCATCGGGTAGCGCTCGCCCGCCTGACGCGCGGGCTGGGGCCTGCCCTGTTTGTCGATGAAGCCGGGTTTAGTGCGCTGGGCGACATAGGTGAAGACGAACGGCCCGGCCTTTGGCTGGCGCGCGACGATCGCGGCGAGGGTCGCGGTCAGCGGGCGGCGCACGATGTTGCCGCCCTTGATCCGGGTTTCGGCCTGCATCGCCTGAAGGTTCACGTCCGACCAGCGGAGGCCGATCACCTCCGCCAAGCGCCATCCCGATTTGAGTGCGAAGTCCAC
>JASBRX010000005.1 GCA_030149245.1 Sphingomonas bacterium | reverse complement strand
CCCCAAGGCAAGTAGGCGCGCAAGCACCCCGATCGTGCCGGCAAGCCGCGCCGCGAGGGCGGCGAAGGCGGCGGTCAGCGCACCGGGCAGGGCGGTGGCCGTCCGCAGCGTCGGCGCCGGTTTGGCAGCGGGCGCGGACCTCGCTAGGGCACGCTAAGCGGGGGCAGGAGAGACAAAGCAGCATGGCACCGCCGCCGGACATCGCCCCGATCGAGCGCATTCAGGAAAACATGCTCGCGCGGTCGGAACGCCGGCTGCTCACCTGGCTCTGCGCACGCCTGCCCGCTTGGGCCACGCCCGACCTGCTGACCTACTTCGGCCTGTTCGGGGCCGTGCTTGTTTTTGGCGGCTATGTCGGCACGAATCGGTCGTCCGAATGGCTGTGGCTCTCGATCGTGGGCTACGCCATCCATTGGTTCGGCGATTCGCTCGACGGCAGCCTGGCGCGCTTCCGCAAGATCGAGCGGCCCCGCTACGGTTACTTCCTCGACCATAGCTGCGATGGCGCGGCGACCACGCTGGTCGTAGTCGGCATCGGACTGACACCCTATATCGAGCTGGAGGCGGCCCTGATCGCGCTGGCGGGCTATCTGCTGCTCTCGATCCACGCCTTCCTCTCGGTGCGCGTCCTGGGCGAGTTGCGGCTCTCCTACCTCAACCTCGGCCCGACCGAGCTTCGCCTGATCCTGATCGCCTTGACCCTGGCGATGTATTTCGTGGGTCCCACCAGGGTGGTGATCGGGCAATTGACGCCGTTCGACCTCTTCGTGGGCGGCTCAGGCCTTCTCATGATCGTGATGTTCGTCGTGCTGACCGCGCAGAAGGCGCGCATGCTCTCGCGGATGGAGCCGCCGAGGCAGTAGTCGTGTTGGCAACGGCTCCGACCGAGGCCATAGCGCGCCGCACAGCAGGAGCGCACGCATGCCCGAATTCGACTACGACCTCTTTACCATCGGCGCAGGGTCGGGCGGGGTGCGCGCCAGCCGCGTCGCTTCCGCGCTTGGCGCCAAGGTCGCGATCGCGGAGGAATACCGCGTCGGCGGCACCTGCGTCATCCGCGGCTGCGTGCCCAAGAGGCTGCTCGTCTATGGCGCGCATTTCGCCGAGGACCTCAAGGACGCGCGCCGCTTCGGCTGGAACGTCCCCGATTGCGACTTCGACTGGGCGGTGCTGCGCGACAATGTGCTGTCCGAAGTCGACCGGCTCAACGGGGCATACACCAACACGCTCGACAGCCACGGGGTCGAGATCGTCCATGAACGCGCCACCGTCTCCGGCCCCAACGAGGTGACGCTGGCGAGCGGCCGCACCATCACCGCCGGCAAGATCCTGATTGCAGTCGGCGCGCGTCCCCTGGTCCCGTCCTGCCCCGGCCACGAACATGGCATCACCTCGAACGAGGTGTTCCACCTCGACAAGCTGCCCAGGCGGGTGCTGATCGCGGGCGCCGGCTATATCGCCAATGAATTCGCCGGCATTTTCAACGAATTCGGCAGCAAGGTGACGCTGATCAACCGCTCGGACGTCATCCTGCGCGGCTATGACGAACAGATCCGCGACCGGCTGCTGCAGATTTCGATGACCAAGGGCATCGATTTCCGTTTCCACGCCGAATTTCGCGGGATCGAGAAGCAGGCCGATGGCAGCCTCAAGGTCAGCATGACCAACCATGACGATATGGAGGTCGACTGCGTCCTCTTCGCCACCGGCCGCGTCCCCAACACTGACGATCTGGGCCTGGCCGAAGCCGGGGTCGAGCTGGATGCCAAGGGCGCGATCGTGGTCGGCGCGGACAACAAGTCGTCGGTCGAGTCGATCTACGCCGTCGGCGACGTCACCAACCGCGTCCAGCTGACCCCGGTCGCGATCCGTGAGGGACAGGCGTTCGCCGACACCGTGTTCGGCAACAAGCCGACGACAGTCGACTATGGCTGCATCCCCTCGGCCGTGTTCAGCCACCCGCCCATCGCCGGCGTCGGCATGACCGAGAGCGAGGCGAAGCAGAAATTCGGTGCGGTAAAGGTCTACACCTCGGACTTCCGCGCGATGAAGAATGTGCTGGCGAACCGCAACGAACGCGCGCTCTACAAGATGATCTGCGAGCCCAATTCGGGGAAGGTCCTCGGCCTCCACATGATCGGCCCCGACGCGCCGGAAATCCTTCAGGCGGCGGCCGTCGCGGTCAAGGCCGGCCTGACCAAGGACGATTTCGACCAGACCGTGGCGCTGCACCCGAGCATGGCCGAAGAGCTGGTGTTGATGAAATAGCCCGTCACCCCAGCGCAAGCTGGGGTCTCAGGCGGCAGGCGAATCCCTCACGAGACCCCAGCTTACGCTGGGGTGACGGCTGTTACTCGGCGCGCAACAACGCATCCGCCTCGCTGTCGGCCTCCCCCTCACCGGCAATCGCCCGCGTCGCACCGACATCCATCGCGACATTGCCCAGCGTGCGGAAGATGTCGGGGATCGTCTCGACCGCCACCAACAGCCCCAGCGGCGCGATCGGCACACCCATCGCTATCGCGATCGGCGCGATCGACGACACGAAGCTGATCGTCCCCGGCAAGCCCACCGCACCCATCGTCGTGATCGCCGCCGCCGCCCAGCCCGCGGCGATCTGTCCCGCGGTCAGCTCGATCCCGAACCAGTGCGCGACATAGATGGCGACGGCAAAGTTCATCGCCGGCCCGGTCCAGCGGAACAGCGCCACCGCCAGCGGCAGCACCACGCCCGCGCGCGCCACCGGCACGCCGAGCGACTCGGTCGAGCGCAGCATCGCCGGCAGGCTGGCGAGCGAGCTTTGCGTCGACGCCGCCACCACCTGGCTCGGAAGGATCGCGCGGATGAACCGCCCCGGCGCGACCTTCGCCACGCCCCAGGCGAACGGCACTGCGAGCAGCCACAGCACCACGCCGACGGTGCACAGGATCGCGACATAGTGCAGCAACGCTCCGAACGCCGACGTCCCCGCGCGCGCGCCGACGACATAGGCCAGCGCCCCAACCCCGATCGGCCCCAGCCACAGCACCCAGTTGATCACGACCAGCATCGCATTGCCGATCGCCTGGAAAAATCCGGTAAGCCGCTCGCGCTCCTCGACCGGCAACCGCGTGATCGCGAAGGCGAAGACCGTGGTGAACAGGATCATCGGCAGGAACGCGTCGTTGACCGCCGACGCGATCGGATTGGACGGCACCAGAGCAACAAGGAATGCGGAGAAAGGCGGAATCTCGCCAGTCGGCGGCGCCGTGCCCAGTGCCTCGCTCAACGCCGTGCCGAGATCCGCGCCCAGCGGAAAGGCCGACAACAGGCCCAGCGCAATCGCTCCGCCCAGCGCGGACGAAATCCACAACAATATGATGAAGGTAATGAACGCCCGCGTCGCCAGCGTGCTCGCCCGCGCCGCCTCCGCCGTCGCCGCAATGCCGGTGATCAGCAGCGACACCACCAGCGGCACGATCGTCATCTGCAACGCGTGCAGCCACATCGTGCCGATTGGCTGGACCCAATCGGCGACCACCAGCGCGCGTTCGGGTGCCAGCGCGGCAGCGATTACCCCGATGGCCAGCGCCAGGATGAGTGCAACAAAGATACGGGTTGCTTGCGACATGCTCGCCCTTGGAAAAAAGCGGCGCTATGACCGCGCCGGAGATACCGGCACAACCTTGCAAAGCAGGCGGATATGGCAAGAAAATATTTCGGAACGGACGGAATCCGCGGCGCGACCAATGCGGGCCACATGACGGCGGCGATGGCGATGAAGGTCGGCATGGCGGCCGGCAAGCATTTCGTACGCGGCGACCACCGCCACCGCGTGGTGATCGGCAAGGATACCCGCCTGTCGGGCTACATGATCGAAAACGCACTCGTCGCGGGCTTCACCAGCGTCGGCATGGACGTGACCTTGGTCGGCCCGATGCCGACGCCTGCGGTCGCGATGCTCACCCATTCGATGCGCGCCGACCTCGGCGTGATGATCTCGGCCAGCCATAACCCCTATGCCGACAACGGCATCAAGCTGTTCGGCCCGGATGGCTATAAATTGTCGGACGCGGATGAAGCGGCGATCGAGGCGCTGATCGACGCCGAGGTCGAGCTCGCCCCCTCGTCCGAAATCGGCCGCGTCCGCCGCGTCGATGACGTGAAGGGCCGCTACATCCACTTCGCCAAGGCAACCTTCCCCGCCGAACTCAGCCTCGACGGGCTCAAGATCGTGGTCGATTGCGCCAATGGCGCCGCCTATCAGGTCGCGCCCTCCGCGCTGTGGGAGCTGGGTGCCGAGGTCGTTGCGATCGGCGTCTCGCCCAATGGCAAGAATATCAACGACCAGGTCGGCTCCACCGCCCCGCTCACCCTGTGCGAAACGGTCGTCGCATCGGGTGCGCATATCGGCATCGCGCTCGACGGCGACGCCGACCGGCTGATCGTCGCGGATGAGCGCGGGCAAGTGGTCGATGGCGATCAGCTGATGGCGGCAATCGCCGGTGGCTGGGCGCGGCAGGGGCGGCTCGCGGGCGGTGGTCTCGTCGCCACGGTGATGTCGAACCTCGGCCTCGAACGCCATCTCGCAGCCCAGGGCCTCGGCCTCGTGCGTACCAAGGTCGGCGACCGCCACGTCCTCGAAAAGATGCGCGCCTCGGGATACAATGTCGGCGGCGAACAGTCGGGCCACATCATCCTGTCCGACTATGCCACCACCGGTGACGGTCTGATTGCCGCGCTGCAAGTGCTCGCCGAAATCGTCCGCGCCGGCGCACCGGCAAGCGAGGTGCTGCACCGCTTCGACCCGCTGCCCCAGCTGCTCAAGAATGTCCGCTTCTCCGGCGGCAAACCGCTCGAACATGGCGCGGTGCAGGACGTGATCGCCGCAGCGGAGGCTGAACTGGAAGGCACCGGCCGCCTCGTCATCCGCCCCTCTGGCACCGAACCGGTGATCCGCGTGATGGCCGAGGGCGAAGACATGGCGCAGGTCGAGGCGGTGGTGGACCGCATCTGCGACGCGGTGCGCGCGGCGGCCGCCTGAGCACGATGGCCGATCCCATCGCCCCCGGCACGCTGCATGCGGTTGCGGACGATGTCGCGAAAGCACTGCGCGCCGATGCCAACCTGCTCGCGCGGTGGGAAGGCCTGACCCCGCTCGGCCGCAACGAGTTTCTCTGCTGGATCGAGGATGCGAAACAGGCCGCGACCCGCGCGCGCCGGATCGAGCGGATGGCCCACGAACTGCGCGCGGGCAAACGCCGCCCCTGCTGCTGGGCTGGCTGCATCCATCGCACCGACAAGGCACCGGGCCCATGGCAACAGGCCGTGCTGATCGACGGCAAGGGGGCGAAGCGGTAGCGTGATTGTGGACTCGGACTGGCAACCCTTCCACACGCTCGACCTCGCCGCACAGGACCATTTGCCCGATGGCTGGGCGGCGCAGGTCGCCGCACTCGCCGTTGCGCCCGAACGGATCGCGATCATCGACACGCCCGGCTGGAGCTTCGCCATTGTCGAGGGCGATGTCCTGCGCGCGCCTCCCATGGTTCTGGCACCTGTATCACGGCGTGCTGCGCGATTTCGCCAGCGCCAGCCTTGGTCAGCCTGTCTTCGCCAGCAACCGGCTGAGCTCGGCCACCACGCTCAACATCCTGCGCGGCGGCGGCGCGACCAATGACTGGCATCGCGACGCCAATATCGTCACCGGGGTGTTCTACGCGGTCGTGCCGGAGGGCGCAGGCACGCTGTCCTTCCGCGACGGCGACGCGCGCACCGCCAGCCTCATCCCCCGCCCCGGCCTGTTCACCTGCTTCCCCGGCGCGGTCGAGCATCGCGTCGAGCCCCTGCAAGAAAGCGGCGAACGCCTCGCCATCGCCATGGTCTACCACGCCAGCCCCACCGACCAGCCGCCCGCCTTCGGTCGCGACGTCTACACCCTCTAAATCCCCCTCCCGCTTGCGGGAGGGGTTGGGGGAGGGCATGTCCCCTGCAACTCACGCTCGCGGAAGATGAAACCATGCTCGAAATGCGCCCCGACTGCGAACGCTGCGGCACCGAACTCCCGGCCGATCAGGGCGGGGCGTTCATCTGCTCGTTCGAATGCACCTTCTGCGCCGAATGTGCCGACGATCTCGACGAGACCTGCCCCAATTGCGGCGGCGAACTGCTCGACCGCCCGGCCCGCGTCGGCGACGCGCTGAAGAAATATCCGGCCAGCACCGCGCGGCGCTTCAGCGGCAACGATAATTGACGCGCATTGCCGTGATCGGCACCGGCGCGGTCGGGGCGAGCATCGCCGCCTGGCTGATCGCCGCGCCGGAGCATGAGGTCACCCTGTGCGCACGAACCCCGTTCGACACGCTGCGGGTCGAAACGCCCAATGGCGTGCTCGAAACCACCCCGCGCCTGTTGACCGACCCGACGACCGCCCAGTCCGTCGACTGGGTGCTGGTGGTGACCAAGACCTATGACGCCCCAGGCGCACAGCTTTGGCTCGACCGACTCGTCGGCTCGGACACGCATGTCGCGATCCTCCAGAACGGGGTCGAGCATTACAGCCGCTTTCCCGGCATCGACCCGGCGCTCTTGGTGCCGGTGATCGTCGACATCCCCGCCGAACGCCGCGCCCCCGGCGATGTCGTCCAGCGCCGCATGGGCAGCCTGACCGTCCCCGCCGACCCTGCCGGAGCCGCCTTCGCCGAACTGTTCGCGCACAGCCCGATCGACACGATCCGCACCGACGACTGGCTCAGCGCCGCATGGCGCAAGCTCGCGGTCAATTGCGCCGGCGCGGTCAACGCCCTCACCCTCCAGCCGTCCGGCATTGCCCGCGACGATGAAGCCGCGGACCTGATGCGCGCGCTGATCCGCGAATGCATGGCCGTCGGGCGCGCCGAAGGCGCAACGCTTCCCGACGACCTGCCCGACCAGATCGTGGACGGCTACCGCAACAGCCCATCGGATTCGATCAACTCGATCCACGCCGACCGCCTCGCGGGTCGCCCGACCGAAGCCGACGCGCGCAACGGCGTGATCGCGCGGCTGGGCGCGCGGCATGGCATCGCCGCCCCGCTCAACCGCATGGCGGATGTTTTAATCAGGAAGGGCTACCCCGCCTAGCGTACGCCATTCCTCCCCTGCCCCGCAGGGGAGGTGGCATTGCGCAGCAATGACGGAGGGGCCGCCGTCGTCAGACGGCGGAATTTTGCCGAGCTGTTCACGGCTGTCTCCGCAGCCGCCCCTCCACCACCGCCTGCGGCGGCGGTCCCCCTCCCCTGAGACAAGCTCAGGGGAGGAATAGCCACCCCACCCTTTCCTACAGCCCCCCGCCTGTGTCATGGCTTGACCACAATGTCCGCGACCACCCACCCTCGCCCGCATCGCCCCGACACCCGCGTCGCGGCTCGGTCGCGCACCTGCCCAGCACCCGTCGCCTCCCCGACCCGAACCGGTCGCCTCCCCGGTGTCCGCCTGTCGCGTCGCCGTCGCGCACCCGTCGCCCGGATGTCGCGCTCCTGTCGCGTCGGTGTCGCGTCGCAGGCGCAAACCCGCCCGCTCGCACTCGCTTCACCCGTTTACTCGCCCTTTTTCGTCAGCATCGTCCGGACAATCGCGCCATGAGCATCCCCCGCATCCTGATCATCGCCGGGTCCGACTCCGGCGGCGGCGCGGGGATTCAGGCCGATATCCGCACAGTCACCATGCTCGGCGGCCATGCGATGACCGCGATCACCGCGATCACCGCGCAGAACACGCTCGGCGTCACCGCCATCCACCCGGTTCCGGTCGAGATCGTGCTGGCGCAGATCGACGCGATCACCTCAGACATCGGTTGCGACGCGGTGAAGATCGGGATGATCGGATCGGCGGAGATCGCCCATGCCGTCGCCGACCGGCTGGAGGCGCTCGACTGCCCGATCGTGTTCGATCCGGTGATGATCGCCACCAGCGGATCGGTGCTCGCCGACCCAGAAACGATCGCCGCGTTCGAACGGCTGATGACGATAGCTTCGGTGGTCACCCCCAACCTCCCCGAGCTCACCGCGCTCGGCGGGCGACAGGCGGTGCTCGCTTATGGCTGCCACCTCGCCGAAAAGGGCGGGCACA
The DNA here is from genome assembly GCA_030149245.1 of Sphingomonas bacterium. Classification (GTDB taxonomy): domain Bacteria; phylum Pseudomonadota; class Alphaproteobacteria; order Sphingomonadales; family Sphingomonadaceae; genus Sphingomonas. The sequence continues at coordinate 10,548 of JASBRX010000005.1, read as the reverse complement.
AGGAGGGGCCGACGATCCTCGACCAGCTCTACGCGCCAAAAGACCGGCTGGTGATGGAGATCGAGGCGGAGCGGATCGACACCCCCGATACGCATGGCACCGGCTGCACCTTCGCCGCCGCGCTCGCCACCGGCCTCGGCTCGGGCCTGTCGATCGGGGAAGCGTTCATCCAGGCGGTCCGCTTCGTCCGCCTCGCCATCCTCAACGCCCCGGGATTGGGCGAAGGCCATGGCCCGGTCGGCCATGCGCTCGGCATGGTGCCATTCGATGTGGTCGATGAGGCGGACGATGCCTGACCTCAGCTACGAACTGCGCCACGTCGTCCGCGGCCCGGTTGCCGGCGTGGATGAGGCCGGCCGCGGCCCGCTCGCCGGTCCGGTGGTCGCCGCCGCCGTGATCCTCGATCCAGATTGCATTCCCGACGGCATCGACGACTCAAAGGCGCTGACCGCCACCAAGCGCGCCGCTTTGTGCGAAGCGATCCTGCGCTGTGCCCGCGTCGGCATCGGCATCGCCAGCGTCGAGGAGATCGACCGGCTCAACATCCTCTGGGCGACGATGCTGGCAATGACCCGCGCCGTCGCCGCGCTCGACCTTCCCCCTGCCTATGTCCTGGTCGACGGCAATCGCTGCCCCGACTGGCCCCATGCCAGTGAGGCCGTGATCGGCGGCGACGCGCTGTGCCTGTCGATCGCCGCCGCCTCGATCGTCGCCAAGCACCGCCGCGACTGCATCATGGCCGAACTGGATGCGCTCCACCCCGGCTATGGCTGGGCCAGCAACAAGGGCTATGCCGCCCGCGTCCATCAGGAAGCGCTGAGAACCCTAGGCCCCACCCCCCACCACCGCCGCAGCTTCGCCCCGGTCGCACAGGCTGAACTCAATTTCGGACCAATGGTCCCCGCTCTTTGACATGAAGGAAAAGGCCCGCCGCCGCACCTGAGTGCAACGACGGGCCTCCTTTCCTCCCCAGGAAATGTAGAGCGCGAGCCTCAGCGGCTACGCGGCAAACTGGTTCATCGTGTTGTGAACCCCGCCGGCCTTCAGCGCGGCCTCACCGGCGAAATACTCCTTGTGGTCATCGCCAATGTCGCTGCCCGACATGTTCTGGTGCTTGACGCAAGCAATGCCCTGCCGGATCTCCTGCCGCTGCACGCCCTTGACGTAGCCGAGCATCCCCATCTCGCCGAAATACTCCTTGGCGAGATTGTCGGTCGACAGCGCCGCGGTGTGATAGGTCGGCAGGGTGATCAGGTGGTGGAAGATGCCGGCCCGCGCCGCCGCGTCCTTCTGGAAGGTGCGGATCTTCTCGTCCGCTTCCTCCGCCAGCGGCGTGCCGTCATAATCGACGCTCATCAGCTTCGCCCGGTCATAGGCCGACACGTCCAGCCCCTCGGCCTCCCAGCGGTCGAACACCTGCTGCCGGAAGTTGAGCGTCCAGTTGAAGCTCGGCGAATTGTTGTAGACCAGCTTGGCGTTCGGAACGACTTCGCGGATGCGATCCACCATCGACGCGATCTGCTCGATATGGGGCTTCTCGGTCTCGATCCACAGCAGGTCGGCGCCGTTCTGAAGGCTGGTGATGCAATCGAGCACGCAGCGATCGGCCCCGGTCCCCTCGCGGAACTGGAACAGGTTCGATGGCAGCCGCTTGGGCTTCATCAGCTTGCCGTCGCGGTTGATGACGACATCGCCATTGACGCTCGACAGGTCGGTGACCTCCTCGCAATCGAGAAAGGCGTTATACTGGTCGCCCAGATCGCCCGGCTCCTTGGAATAGGCGATCTGCTTGGTCAGCCCGGCGCCGAGCGAATCGGTCCGCGTGACGATGATCCCGTCATCGACCCCCAGCTCCATGAAGGCGTAGCGACAGGCGCGGACCTTCGCCAAGAAGTCCTCGTGCGGCACCGTGACCTTGCCGTCCTGATGCCCGCACTGCTTCTCATCCGAGACCTGATTCTCGATCTGGAGCGCGCAGGCCCCGGCCTCGATCATCTTCTTAGCGAGCAGGTACGTCGCCTCGGCATTGCCGAAACCCGCATCGATATCGGCGATGATCGGCACAACATGCGTTTCGTAATTGTCGATCGCATTCTGGATCCGCGCCGCCTCGACTTCATTGCCAGATTCCCGCGCCGCATCGAGATCGCGGAACATCATCCCCAGTTCCCGAGCATCGGCCTGTTTGAGGAAGGTGTAGAGTTCCTCGATCAGCGCCGGGACGCTGGTCTTTTCGTGCATCGACTGGTCGGGCAGCGGGCCGAACTCGCTGCGCAGCGCCGCGACCATCCAGCCCGAGAGGTAGAGGTAGCGCCGCTTGGTGCTCCCGAAATGCTTCTTGATCGCGATCATCTTCTGCTGCGCGATGAAACCATGCCAGCAGCCGAGCGACTGGGTATAGGCCGCCGGATCGGCGTCATAGGCCGCCATGTCGCGGCGCATGATCCCGGCGGTATACTTCGCAATGTCGAGCCCCGTGCGGAACCGGTTCTGCAACCGCATCCGCGCCACCGATTCGGCATCGATGCCGTTCCAGCGGCCATTCTGCGCGTCGATGGGGGCGGCGGCCCGGGCGATTTCGTCGGTATAGGTCATTGCGTCACCTCGTTCAGTTGCGAGTATGACTATTCACTTTGATTGGCCTTTTCCGTGGAAATCGCGTCGTGCTGCGGTTGCGAAGTCGGCGGATAGGGCAACACGAAGTGTGTTTTTGTAAATTTGTGACTCTGCGGTGTCGGGAGGAATCGGGCCAGGCGAGTCTTTTTCGCCACACCCCAAACCTAGTGCCTGTGGATAACTTCCGGACTCAACATGTGGATAAGTCCCGAAATGTTCCCCCAAGTTAACGGAATCCCAAGCCTTTTCGTTAACCAATGTTTGCTTGACGGAGTCCAGCGTTCGTGGCGTTTCACCGGTTCAACGGGGTTTGGAGTGGTTAATGGGGGTCATCGAAAAGGTCGCTAAGGCGACGCAGGCAGCGGTCGAGGTGCGTACCCGCAGCTGGGTCGACGTACTCCCGCTGGATTCGATCATCCAGCAGGATTGTATCGAAGCGATGCGCGCCCTTCCGGCCGCGTCGGTCGACATGGTCTTCGCCGACCCGCCCTACAATCTCCAGCTCGGCGGCGACCTCAACCGCCCCGACGGCAGCCATGTCGATGCGGTCACCGACGAATGGGACAAGTTCGATTCGCTGTCGGCCTATGACTCCTTCACCCGCGCCTGGCTGGCCGAGGCGCGCCGCGTGCTCAAGCCGAACGGCACGATCTGGGTGATCGGCAGCTATCACAACATCTTCAAGGTGGGCTCGGCGATCCAGGACCTGGGCTTCTGGATCCTCAACGACATCATCTGGCGCAAGGCCAACCCGATGCCCAATTTCAAGGGCACCCGCTTCACCAACGCGCACGAAACGCTGATCTGGGCGTCGATGGGCGAGAAGTCGAAATACACGTTCAACTACCGCAGCATGAAGACGCTCAACGACGAGCTTCAGATGCGCAGCGACTGGGAATTCCCGATCTGCGGCGGGCAGGAGCGGCTGAAGAAGAACGGCACCAAGGTCCACCCGACCCAGAAGCCCGAAGCGTTGCTCTACCGCGTCATGCTCGCCTGCACCAAGCCGGGCGACATCATCCTCGACCCGTTCTTCGGCACCGGCACCACCGGCGCGGTGGCGAAGCGGTTGCGCCGCCACTGGATCGGCATCGAGCGCGAGGGCAATTATGTCGAGGCGGCGCAGGAGCGCATCGCCGCAGCGCTGCCGCTCGACGAAAGCGCCGTCACCACGATGATGGCCCCGCGTCAGGCACCGCGCGTCGCGTTCGGCACGCTGATCGAGACCGGCTATCTCAAGCCCGGCACCGTGCTGAGCGATGCCAAGCGCCGCTGGCGTGCGGTGGTAAAGGCCGATGGATCGCTGCTCACCGATTGCGGTGTTGCAGGGTCGATCCACAAGGTCGGCGCGACGCTGCAGGGCGCACCGTCGTGCAACGGCTGGACCTTCTGGCACCATCAGGGCGCCGAGCGGCTCGAGCCGATCGACAGCCTGCGCCAGACCTATCTGCTCGCGACCCAGCCCTGATCTGCGCTAGAGGAGGTGTATGACCTTCTCCCCCTCAGCCCGCCTCTATCTCCGCCCCGTCGCGCCGGTCGACAGCCCGATCGGCTATGACGGTCAGGTCGCGCGGCTTGCCGGGGGACTGAGCTGGTTCGCGGCCTATGAGCTGATCGTGGTCGAGGAGGGCCGTCGCGTCGCGCAGCAGCTTGTGCCGGTCGAGCGTCTGCCCGGGCTGCTCACCCAGCTGCCCGACGCGCAAGCTGAACGGCTCCGCACCCTCGCTGCTGCCATCTCCGCGCCACGCCCGGTCATCCGCGCGGGCGAGCGGACGCTGCGGCTGGATCAGCCGCTGGTTGCGGGCATTCTCAACGTCACCCCGGACAGTTTCTCTGATGGCGGCAAGCATAGCGGCGACGCCGAAGCGATCGCGCAGGCCGGGTTCGACATGGGGGTGGCGGGCGCGTCGCTGATCGATGTCGGCGGCGAGTCGACCCGACCGGGAGCCGAAGCGGTCTGGGAGGGCGACGAGATCCAGCGCGTCGTCCCGGTGATTGAGAGGCTCGCGAAATCCGGCGTCGCCGTGTCGATCGACACGCGCAAGGCAGCGGTGATGGAGGCGGCGCTGGCGGCAGGCGCGCACATCGTCAACGACGTCGCCGCGCTTGCCTATGATCCGCGCGCGGTAGAGGTCGTGGCGCGCGCCGGATGCCCGGTGATTCTGATGCACTCGCCCGACCCGGCCCAATCGCCCCATGGCGGCGGCGGCTATCGCGACCCGCTGATCGAAGTCTTCGACTGGCTGGAAGCACGGGTCGCGGCGGTGGTCGCGGGTGGTGTCCAGCGCAGCAACATCCTGATCGATCCCGGCATCGGCTTTGGCAAATCGCTCGCCGACAATCTCGCGCTGCTGAACGGCCTCACCCTGTTCCACGGGCTCGGCCTGCCGATCATGCTGGGCGCGAGCCGCAAGCGCATGATCGGCGCGCTGGATCATGAGGCGCCGGTCGAACGGCGGCTCGGTGGCTCGGTCGCGCTCGCAATCAAGGGCGCCGAAGCGGGGTGTCAGCTGCTGCGCGTGCATGATGTCGTCGAGACGGTCCAGGCCGTGCGGGTCTGGCGGGGGATGAAGGATCACGGGCTGGTCGGCCAGCCGCGCTGAAGAGGCTTAGATCCAGCCTGCCTCCCGCAGTGCTGCCACCCGCTCACGCGAGACCGGCGCGCGCAGACCATTGGTCAGCTCCAGCCTGACATTGCGCCCGTCGCGCTCGACCGCGGCGACCGCCGACTGCGCGACCCACCAGCTGCGATGCACCTGCATCCCCGGCACCCCGGCAAGCTCGGCAATCGCATCGCGCATCCGCATCAGGATCAGGTCGCTGCCCAAAGCGGTATGCGCGCGGACATAATGATCCTCCATCTCCAACGCGACCAGCGTCGTTCCGAGATGGGCCGGCAGCCGATCCAGGAACGGCGAACGTGGCACCACGATATCTGCCGCTGGCTCGCCAGCAGGATCCGATGCGCCCCCCGGCCCCGGCGACGGCGCGACCGCACCGCGTGGGCTGCGCAGGTAGAGGAGCAACGTGACCGCTCCGCCGATCACCAGCACCTGCCCATACCAGATCAGCGCGCGGTCGACACTGTCGGGGACCCGGCATGCGCCGGAGCAGCTGGCGGACCAGACCAGCACCGTCATCGGCACCGTCGCGACCAGCGTCGCCACCACCCACATCGGCCCGGTCGGCAGCTGCAGGCGCATGCCGAGCCAAGTCGCCGCAGCGCCGATCGGGCGATAGATCAGATAGCCCGCAACGATCAGCGGCACCCAGTAGAGCAGACGCCACCCGAAACTGGCCGCAAAGCTACCGAACGGGCCGATCAGGGCCAGCAAGACGCCGATCGCAACCATCACCGCAAGCTCGATCAGGATCTGGCGCAATTTCGACATCGGCATCCCTTGGCTGTCAGGGTGCCTCTTATCGCCCGTTCGCGATGCGTGAACAGGCATTTGCGTCACCGTCCACGAAAGGCGCGCGCCGCTCACGCAATTGCGGTTGAGCCGCCAGCCCGGTCGGGCGAGGCCCCGGTCCGACAACCAGACGGAGCCTTTCATGCACACCGCAACGACCGCCGCCCCCCATCGCCGCCCCCCGCATGCCGGAGGGTTCGACCTGTCGCCGACCTGGCGCGCGCTGATTGCGGTGAGCGGGGGCGCGATGACGGTGGCAATCGCCATTGCCTTGAGCCGGTGGGCGCTGGGCCTGACGATCGACCATAGCTCAACCCGCCACCTTGCGGTCATCGTCCATGTCGCCACCGTGATCCCGGCGGTGCCGCTGGGCCTGTACCTGATGCTGACCCGCAAGGGCGGCGCGCGGCACAAGCTGCTCGGCCGCATCTGGATCGCACTGATGGTGACGACCGCGCTCGCCGCGATCTTCATCCGCCACATCAATGACGGGCAGTTCAGCTTCATTCACCTGTTCGTGCCGCTGACGCTGATCGGGGCATGGCAGACTGTAGCGAGCGCGCGCCGAGGCCAGCTGCGCAAGCACCGCAACCACCTGCTCGGCCTTTACCTGGGCGCACTCATCATCCCAGGTAGCTTCGCCTTTGCCGGCAACCGCCTGATGGGAACGTGGCTGTTCGGTTAGAGTCGTTTTCAGCAAAGCGGAATCGGCACCGGCCCGCGCCCCCACCCGGCCACCCACCGACAGTGTATTCTATGGGTGGCCGGGTGGGGGAGCGGGCCGGTGCCGCCTAACTGAAAACCACTCTAATTCAACGGCCCGGGGCGTGTACGCTGGTCGACATAAGTGCGCTGGACGTTGAAGGCGCTGGGCCGGGCGTCGCGGAACCGGTCGCGGCGACGTTCGGCTTCGGCGGCGATCTTTTCGAGGCTTTCGACCAGATCGTCGAGGTTGCGGCGCTTCTCGCTCGCGGTGGCGTCGCGGCACTCGTCCATGCAGGCCGCGACCAGATCGGGCACGCGGCGGCGGATCACATTCGCCCAATCGACCGCGTCCGTCGCGAGCGGATCGCTATCGGCGATGGCGAGCAAGCGCGCGCAACTGGTCCGTGCAGCTGCAACGCGGCTGACCGCCCAATCGGCTTCGCTGGCCGTCAGCGTCCACGCCGCCTCCAGCGGATCGCCCGGATCATCGGCTTGCCCGCGGCGCAGTCGGTAACGATCGAGTTTTGCGCGCAAGCGGCGGATGCCGAACCATGCCCCGAATGCCGCGGCACCCGCAGTCACCAGCACGACGGCGATTGCCGCAAGCGCGAGAAAGGCGGCGACGAAGACGAGGAAGCGCAGCATGCCCGATTATATGGGATCGCCCGCGCGCTTCGCCAGTGTCACAGCGTATAGCCGCCGTCCGCCAGCAACGTCGTGCCGGTGATCAAGGCAGCTTGATCGCTCAGCAGAAATGCGATCTGCTCCGCCACCTCCTCCGCCTTCGCGTAACGACCCAGCGGTGTGTCCATCGCCGCCAGCTCTGCGAAGGCGGCATCGCGACCGATCTCCGCCACGCGATCGGCGAACATCGGCACGGCGTCCCACACCGGGGTCTCAACCCCGGCGGGTGCGATGGCGTTGACCCGGATGGCGTCTGCCGCGCCCTCCTTTGCCGCGACCTTGGCGAGGTGGAGCAGCGCCGCCTTGGAGCAACCATAGGCGGCGACCCCCGGTTCTGCCTTGATCCCCGCCGCCGACGCGGTGAGCACGATGCTGCCCCCGCGCCCGCCCATGGCGCGCATCGCCGCGCGCAGCGTCAGGAACGCGCCGTCGAGATTGATCGACAGGATGCGTCGCCACTCGGCAAAGTCGAGCGCGGCGATCGGCCCCGCCCCCGCCACCCCGGCGTTGACCACGGCGTGATCGATCCCGGTGAGGTCGAGGCCATCCCACAGCGCCTCGTCCGCAACATCGCCGACGGCGCGGTGACAGTTCGCATCGACTCGCACCGCCTGCAGCGCGGCCGCATCGCGGTCCACCAGAATGAGCCGCGCCGCACCCTCTGCCGCCAGCAGCTGCGCCACGGCCAGCCCAATCCCCGAAGCGGCACCCGTTACGAGCGCGCAACGTCCTTCAAATCGTGTCGTCATCGCGCTAGCATAGCGGCAACCGGCGGTTTGACGAAGCGCCCTTGCCCGTGGAGACCAGCATGAACCCCTCTGCAACACGCTATTCGGGCGGAGCGATCCTGCTCCACTGGCTGATCGCCGCGTTGTTGCTCGCCAATGTCGTCATCGCCTTCACGATGGAGGATGCGCGGGGGCTGATGCCGCTGCACAAGTCGATCGGCATCACTGTGCTGTTGCTGACGCTGGTGCGGATCGGGTGGCGGCTGACCCATGCCGCCCCGCCACTGCCCGCAGCGCTCGCGTCGTGGGAGCGGCTTGTTGCGCGCGTCACGCATGGCGCCTTTTACCTGCTGCTGCTGGTCATGCCGCTGCTGGGTTGGGCATCGGCTTCATCCGGCAAATGGGGCACCGGCGCGCTGTTCGGAGTAATCCCATGGTTCGACCTGCCGATCGGCAAGTCGCACGACCTGCATGAGGCGATGGGCGAAGCGCATGAACTCGCCGCCTATCTGACGATCGCGCTGATTGCGCTGCACGTCGCGGGTGCGCTCAAGCACCAGCTGATCGACCGCAACAATATGCTGGCTCGGATGCTGCCCGGGCGCTGAAATCACGCCGCGTTCTGGTCGATTCCCAGCTCGCCCAGCTTGCGGTAGAGCGTCGAGCGCCCAATGCCGAGGCGGCGGGCAACCTCGGTCATCCGCCCACGATAATGGCCGATGGCGAGGCGGATGACGTCCGCCTCGATCTCTTCCAGCGCGCGCAGATTTCCGTCGGGCTTGAACAGGGTCACCCCCGCCCCCTGCGCCGCACCGCCATGGGCCTGCCCGCCCCCGGCCGGACGCCCCCCGGCAAGCTGCGCGATCTGCGGGAAATCGGCGCGGGTCAGCGCGTCGCCGTCGCACAGCACCGCCGCGCGGAACAGCGCGTTCTGGAGCTGGCGGACATTGCCCGGCCAGTCATAGCCGCCCAGCAGCGCCAGCGCGTCGTCGGTAATACCGAGCGGCCGCAACCCCGGCTGTTCCGCGATCCGGGCGAGAAGGTGCCGGGCGAGCGGCGCGATGTCGCCGGCCCGGTCGCGCAGCGGCGGGATCGTCACCTGGACGACGTTGAGTCGGTACTAGAGATCCTCGCGGAACCGGCCCTCCTCAACCTCAGTCAACAGCGTCTTGTTGGTTGCGGCGATCACGCGGACATCGACCTGCGATGCATGGCGGGCGCCGATCGGCTGCACCTCGCCCGACTGGACCACGCGGAGCAATTTGACCTGCGCCTCCAGCGGCATCTCGCCGATTTCGTCGAGGAAGATGGTGCCGCCATCGGCCTCCTGGAACCGCCCGATCTTGCGTTCGAACGCGCCGGTGAACGCGCCCTTTTCATGCCCGAACAATTCGGATTCGACGAGATTGGCGGGAATCGCGCCGCAATTGACGCGGACGATCGGCTTGGTGTGCCGCGGCGACGCGGCGTGGATCGCCTCGGCGACCACTTCCTTGCCGACCCCGCTCTCGCCTTCGATCAGCACCGGGACACGCGCCCGCGCCGCTTTGGCCGCGATCGCCAGCGCGGCGCGGAACTGCGGCGCGGACCCGACGATCTCGTCGAACGCGAGATGCGCCGACATTTTCTCGGTCAGAGGGCGCAGTTCGCCCGCGACCTTGGCCCCCACCGCGCAGTCGAGCGCGGCGAGCAGCCGTTCGGCGGCGAGCGGCTTGACGAGGAAATCGGTGGCCCCGGCGCGCATCGCACTGACCGCCGCGGCAACCGATCCATTGGCGGTGAGCAGCAGGATCGGGAGCATCGGGCGGTTGGCGCGCAGCTCGGCGATCAACGACGCCGCATCGAAGTCCGGCGCCCAGTGATCGAGGATGATCGCGTCGAGCGCCATCCCGTCGGGGGTACCCAGAGTCGCCACCGCGGTCTCATGATCGCTGGCAAAGATCGTGCGCCATCCGCGGCGCGCGGCAATCGCGGCGATCAGCCGGCGCTGGGCCGGTTCTTCATCGATCAGCATCAGCTGGCGCTGTCCGTTGCGCGTCATCCTGCGTCCCCTGCCTGTCCCGGCTGTCCCTAATTCGGTCACCCTGCATAAGACGGTCGGGTAAAGACGGGCTTAAGCCTGCCTAAAGCGCACAGGGGTTGAGGGGCGCGCGACCGCTGTCTAAGACAGGAACCATAACAGCGTTACGAGGGGAAGACGCATGGCCCAAAGCGGCGACATGAAGGCACATGAAGCGACCTATGGCGGGTTCATGCGCCTGTTGAAGGTCGGGACGGTCGTCAGTGTGATCGTCACCGCGTTCGTCATCTGGCTGATCGCAGCCTGAGGTGAAGATCGCGGTCCTCAAGGAGACCGCCGCTGGAGAGCGGCGCGTCTCCGCGACGCCGGAAACCGTCAAGAA
>JASBRX010000054.1 GCA_030149245.1 Sphingomonas bacterium | reverse complement strand
GTCGTTATAGAAAACGGGAAGACCCTGTGCTTGCGGCGCGCTGGCCATGAAATTCTCCTGGATTTAGGTGTGCGCGGTCTATTGGTCGGCGCGCGCGGGCGCAAGCGTAACCAGTTTCCCCGGATTGAACAGATTGTCCGGATCGAATGCGCGCTTGATCGCGGCGAGTGCATGCATGCGTGCAGGCGAGGACAACCGCGCCAGTTCGTCGCGCTTCATCTGCCCGATGCCATGTTCGGCCGAAATTGAACCGCCCGCTGCGACCACCAGATCATGGACGAAGGGGCTGATTCGCGCCGAATTCTCCGCAACCCAGCCGGGATCGGCCCCGGCGGGCGCGCGGACGTGAAAATGGACATTGCCGTCGCCCAGATGCCCGAATGCACCCGCGCTGGTCCCCGGAAACGCCGCCTCCACCGCCGCTGCGCCATCGATCATGAAGTCCGGCATCCCCGCCACGGGCACCGAAATATCGTGCTGAAGTGCCGGCCCGCTCGCGCGCTCGGCTTCCGAAATCGAATCGCGCAGCTTCCACAATGCCTCGGCCTGCGCTTCGCTCGCCGCAATCGTCGCGTCGCGAATCAATCCGCGATCGAGTCCAATGGCGAGCAGCCGCTCCAGCGTCTGGGCGGGCGGTTCGGCCCCGGCATCGCTCGCCACCGATTCGATCAGCACATGCCAGGGATGCGGCCCCGCCAACGGATCGCGCGTGCCGGGGATATGCTCCAGCACCAGCGCCAGCGAATGCGCCGGCACGATCTCGAAGCTCTCGATCGAATCGCTCGCGGCCTCGCACAGCCGCAGCAGATCGAGCGCGGCATGCGGCGAGTCGACGCCGACCCAGCCGACCGCGCGCGCCGCCACCGCCGGGACCAGCTTCAGCGTCACGGCGGTGATGACGCCCAGCGTCCCCTCCGCCCCGACCAGCAACTGGTTGAGGTCATAGCCGCGATTGTCCTTTTTGAGCGGGGCAAGTCCGTCATGGATGCTGCCATCGGGCAGCACGGCTTCGACCCCGAGCACCAGCGCGCGCATCGTACCGAAGCGCAGCACTTGCGTGCCGCCCGCATTGGTTGATGTGAGGCCGCCGATCGTCGCGCTGCCCTTGGCGCCAAGCGTAAGCGGGAAGCGCCGACCCTGCGCCAATGCGGCGTCATGCAGATCGGACAGGATCACCCCCGCCTCCGCCACCGCCAGCCCCGCATCGGCATCAAGCCGGCGAATCGCATTCATGCGCCGCAGCGACAGGATCGCCGCCCGGCCATCGGCGGGCGGCGTTGCCCCGCCGACCATCGAGGTATTGCCGCCCTGTGGCACCAGCGGCACGTGATGCGCCGCGGCCAGTGCGACGATCGTCGCTACGTCCGGCGTCGTGCGCGGCTGCAGTAGCAGCGTCGAAGCGCCATGATAGCGCCCGCGCCAATCGGTCAGCCAGGGCGCAATCGCTTCCGGATCGGTCACCACCGCGTCCGCGCCGATGCGCTCCGCCACGGCGGTGGCGAACGCTTGCAACGCGGCGGCGGGGTCAGGTCCAGTCATGTCCGGGCGCTACCATGACGGGACACTGGCGGGCAATTCATCCACTGTTCAACCCGGTCCGGTATAGGGCATGACGATATGGTGAAGCTGTTGATCGCCCCCGTGTTCGCTGCACTTTTGCTGCCCCTCGCCGCGTCGGGGCAGAGCAAGCCGTCGCCAGCGTCCGCGCCGCCGACACGGCTGGCGCAGGTCCGCATTCAGCAGCATATCGTGATCCGCGTGCCGCGCCCCGAAGCCGTGCGTCGCACCGCCGCGCCCGCCCCGGCGCCACTGCCCCCGATCGCCTGGGTCGAGAAGCGCGCCGATGACTGTGTGCCGGTGGAATCGCTGTCCGGTGCCGCGATCATCCGGTCCGACAGCGTCGATCTGGTCCTGTCGGGCGGGCGCCGGATCCGTGCGAAGCTGGGCAATGAATGTCCCGCGCTCGATTTCTATGCCGGCTTTTACGTCAAGCCCAACAAGGACGGGAAGGTATGCGCCAAACGCGACGCGTTCCGCTCGCGCTCAGGTGGCGAATGCCGAATCCGGTCGTTCCGCACGCTGACCCCGGAACGCTGATCGCCGTTTACCTTGACTTTTCGCGCCGTTTCCCGGAGAGCGCCTGAGTTTACTTTGAGGGGCGAGCCCCTGTTTTTCCGGACATCTGAATGAGCTTTGCCGATCTCGGCCTCTCCGACGAATTGCTGAAGGCCGTCACAGAGGCTGGCTATTCCGAACCGACTCCGATCCAGCGCCAGGCGATCCCCTCGGCGCTGATGATGCGCGACCTGATCGGGATCGCGCAAACCGGCACGGGCAAGACCGCCAGCTTCGTGCTGCCGATGATCGACGTGCTCGCCGCAGGGCGCAGCCGCGCGCGCATGCCGCGCAGCCTGATCCTTGAACCGACGCGCGAACTCGCGGCGCAGGTGGCCGAGAATTTCGAGAAATACGGCACCTATCACAAGCTCAGCATGGCGCTGCTGATCGGCGGCGTGCAGATGGGCGATCAGGTCAAGGCGCTGGAAAAGGGCGTCGACGTGCTGATCGCCACCCCCGGCCGCCTGATGGACCTGTTCGGTCGCGGCAAGATCATGCTGAACGATTGCAACCTGCTGGTGATCGACGAGGCGGACCGGATGCTCGACATGGGGTTCATCCCCGATATCGAGGAAATCTGCACCAAGCTGCCCGCGAACCGTCAGACCTTGCTGTTCTCGGCGACGATGCCGCCGCCGATCAAGAAGCTGGCGGACAAGTTCCTGTCGAACCCCAAGACGATCGAAGTCGCGCGCCCGGCATCGACCAACCTCAATATCACGCAGCGGCTGGTTCCGGCCCCGTCGAGCGCGTTCGCCAAGCGCGACCTGCTGCGCCGCCTGCTGGCGGCCGAGGACGTGCGCACCGCGATCATCTTCTGCAACCGCAAGACGACCGTTCGCGAACTGAACAAGAGCCTGCACAAGCACGGCTTCCGCTCGGCTGAAATTCACGGCGACATGGACCAGTCTTCGCGCATCGCCGAACTGGACCGGTTCAAGGCCGGGACCGTCAACATCCTGGTCGCATCCGACGTCGCCGCACGCGGGCTGGACATCAAGGGCGTGAGCCACGTCTTCAACTTCGACGCGCCGTGGCACCCCGACGATTATGTCCACCGCATCGGCCGCACCGGCCGCGCGGGCGCCACCGGCACTGCCTATACGCTGGTGACGAGCGCCGACGCCGAGGCGATCGAGAATATCGAAAAGCTGCAGGGGCAGAAGATCGAGCGGATCGGCGAGCTGCCTGCAGGCGAGCCGGAAGAAGCGAAGAAGCCGCGCGGCCGCAAGGCGAAGCCGGATCAGGACTCGGCCCCCGTTGCCGAGGCACCCCGCGAAGAGACGCGCGCGCCGCGGCCGCGCGACGACCGCCCCCGCGAAGACCGCCCCCGCGAAGACCGGCCGCGCGCCCGCCGCGACGATCGGCCGCGCCGCGACCAGCGTTACGAGGCCCGCGACACGGGTGCCGACGCGCAGGACGATGGCGGCTGGAACGGCCCGATCCCGGACTTCCTGAACTTCACGATCCCTGCGTGACGGCAGCGATGGACGAGGATGATTTCCTCGCCTTCACCCCGGTCCCGGGCGTCACCAGCCCGTGCATCGGCATCTGCCACCTGGACGCGGACGACGTCTGCAAAGGCTGCCACCGCACGCTCGACGAGATTGCGGAATGGTCGAGGGTCAGCGATGATCGGCGTCGCGCGATCCTGAACCGTATCGCCGACCGCTAAGGGTCTTTTACCCCGTTGCGACCCGGATCGCGCGCCCCGCCTCTATACGGCGGATATGCGCCTCGCGACGATCACCAACTGGGCCTATGGTGCCACGCTCGTCCTGACGTTGACGTCGGGGGTGACGATGCTGCTGGCATCCGACGCGCATGAACGCGAGCGTGCAGCAGTCGCGCACCGTTACGCCCTGGATCGCGCGACGACCGCGCTCGGAAAGACGATGTTCCTGTCGGCTGATCATGCCCGCCAGTTCGTCGTTACCGGCGATCCGATCTATCGGCTGCTCCATGAAAGCGACCGCGATTCCCGCGCCGATGTCGATGCGCGCATCGCACCGGTCGCGCAAGCCGGCGCGATGCCGGACGAACTGCACCTCCTGCGCGAGGCAATCCGGCTGTCGCAGACGATGGACGGACAGCAACGCGCGGCGATCGTTGCCCGTCAGCGGGGTGATTTTACCACGGCGCGAACCCTGTTGTTCGGCGGCGCGCATGAACGCGAACTCGACCGCGCCAAGGAGATGCTCGAGCGGCTGCAGGCACAAATCGAAACCCGCACCGCCGACCAGATCGAGCAGGCAACCCGCTTTGCCAGGCTGTGGCGCAGCATTTCCGAAGCCGTGATCGCGCTAACGGCATTGCTGTTCCTGGCCGTGCTCTATTTCATCTTCAAGCAGCGCGTCCTGCGGCCCGTGATCCGCCTGAGCGATGTCGTTACACGGCTGGCAGCGCAGGATTTTTCCGCCATTCCCCCGCAGTTGAGTCAGATCGACGAGATTGGCGATATGGCGGCAGCGATCGACATTTTCCGCACCAACGGGCTTGAGCGGCAACGGCTGGAGGCGGAGCGGGACCGGGATTTGGCAATGCGCGACCTGCTGGCACGCATGACGCAGCGGATGCAGGCGTGCGACAATCTCGCCGACCTGCTCGCCATTGCGCACCGGTTTGCGCCACAGATCGCGCCGACGCTGGCAGGTCGGCTCTATCTGCTCGATTCCGGTTCGGGAGCGCTGGGCGCGGCGTGCGAATGGTTCGGTCCAAAAGCATCGGTCGATGCGTTCGCCCCCTCGGCGTGCTGGGCACTGCGCCGGGGTCAGCCGCACCGGCCGGCAGGGCGCGCGGTCGACATTCCCTGTGCGCACCTCGACCCGGTGGACGGGCATCTGCCCGATACACTGTGCCTGCCACTGACCGCGCATGGCGAGATACTGGGTCTGCTCTACCTCGAACCGCGCGCCGGGACAGCGCCCGAACACGGGGGCACGCCCTCGCCGGATGTCGGCGTGCTGGCCGAGAATATCGGACTGGCGCTGGCGAATCTGCGGCTGCGTGAAGCGCTGCAGGCCATGGCCATGGCCGATGCGCTGACCGGCTTGCCCAATCGTCGTCAGCTCGACGAACGGCTGACCACCCTGCGCGCGACAGCGACGCCTGCGCACGCGTCGATTGCCTGCCTGATGCTCGACGTCGATCACTTCAAGCGGTTCAACGACGAATTTGGCCATGATGCGGGGGATGTGGTGCTCCGTGCGGTCGGACAGGCGCTGGCCGACAGCACGCGCGGCGCGGGCGATGCGTACCGGTTTGGCGGTGAGGAATTCACGGTGCTGCTTCCCGTTGCAGTGCATCAGGCAGTCGCGCGCGCCGAAGCGATCCGCACACGGATTGCCGAACTGGACGTCCGCCATGAGGGCAAAGCACTCGGCCCGGTCACGATCTCGATCGGCGTGGCGGCAGCGCCCGAACATGGCGCGGTCGATCAGCTCATCGCCACCGCCGATGCCGCCCTACTGCGCGCCAAGCGACAGGGCCGCAACCGGGTCGAGGTCGCCCGGCCGACCAGTCGCCGCGCGGCATGAGCGCAGCCTGAAAAAGGTCATTTCGAGTAGGAAACAATGGCTTGTGGTGCAGTTCCGGTTTCGCCACAACCGCCGGGCATGACGAAAGCCGCATCTGCCCGGAGCCTGTTGCGCACCGCGACCGCCTCCGCGCATGCGCGGGTTGACGACGCATTCGGGGGCTTCGACCTGGATGACCGCGACGGGTACCGCAGCTTTCTGATGGCGCAGGCAGGCCCCTTGCTGACGGCGGAGGCAGCGATCGACGCGTTTGCGCCCGCCGCGCTGCTGCCCGATTGGCCGGAGCGCAGCCGTGCGGCACTGATCCGTGCGGATCTTGCCGATCTGGATGCTCCCGCCCCGAAACCAGAGCCGTTTGACGTGCGATCCGACGCGGCCGCACTGGGCGTAATCTACGTGCTCGAAGGGTCGCGGTTAGGCGGCGCGATGCTCGCCCGCAACGTTCCGATGGACCTTCCCGCCCGGTTCATTCGTTGCGCCCCCGAGCCAAAACGCTGGCAGGAACTGATCAAGGTGCTGGACCGCCACCTCGTCACGCCCGATCAGCATGCGGTCGCAGCAGACGCTGCACGCGCCGTCTTCGACCTGTTCTGGCGAAGCGCGCGGCAGCATGGAAGGATGTTTGTCGTTGAATGATCCGCACCCCGTCGATCTCACCAATTGTGATCGCGAGCCCATCCACATCCTCGGCGCGATCCAGCCGATCGGGTTTCTGATCGCGCTGACCGCCGACTGGATCGTCGCGCGGGGCTCAGCGAATCTGCCGGAGTTTCTGGGATTTTATTCTGAGCAGATCGTCGGCCATCCGCTGGCCGAGTTTTTGCCGGCACCGATCATTCATGATCTGCGCAACCGCACCGCGATGCTGCGTGGGCCGGATTCGGTCGAGCGTCTGTTCGACACCGAACTGGTACCGGGTGCGGGATCGTTCGACGTGGCCGTTCACATGTCCGGCGGACAGATCGTGATCGAAGGGCAGCGCTCCACCGGCGAAGTCGGGGACGTCACCGGCATGGTGCGGTCCATGATCGCCCGGCTGGACCAATGCGGGGATATGCTGTCCTTCTACCGCGAGGGTGCGCGACAGGTGCGCGCACTGACCGGCTATGACCGCGTCATGGTCTATCGCTTCGCGGCAGATGGCTCCGGCGAAGTGGTGGCGGAAGCGTGCAAGCCGGGGATCGGCCGCTTTCAGGGGCTACACTATCCGGCGAGCGATATTCCCGCCCAGGCGCGGGTGCTTTACACCCGCAACCTGCTGCGCGTCATCGCGGACATCAACGCTACGCCCGTTCCCATCGTCCCCCAGCACGATGAAATGGGCGAACCGCTTGACCTGTCGCTCTCGCTGCTACGCTCGGTCTCGCCGATCCATATCGAATATCTGCGCAACATGGGCGTGGACGCGTCGATGTCGATCTCGATTATCGTCGACGGCAAGCTGTGGGGCCTGTTCGCCTGCCACCATTATGCCCCGCGTCACCCCAGTTTTGAGCGGCGCTCCACCTCCGAACTGTTTGCGCAAATGTTTTCGATGCGGCTGGAAAGCCGGGAGCGGCAGCAGACGGTCGAATTCGAGCGGCGCGCGCGCGACATTTCCGACCAGCTGCTCGGCGCGGTTGCTTCGGACGAGACGCTGCTGCGCGATCCCGACTGGCTCGCCGATATTCTGACCAACGCCATCCCCGCCGATGGCGTCGGCGTATGGCTCAACGGCAGCTACGCCTTTTCGGGGATTACCCCGCCGACGGATGATTTCCGGCGGATCGTGCGCGCGCTCAATGCGACGGCAGCGGGCAAGGTGTTCGCGACCGACCATATCGGCTCGCTGGTCGTCGATGCCGAGAGCTTTTCGGGCAGTGCCGCCGGGCTGCTGGCGATCCCGATTTCCCGCTCACCGCGCGACTATGTGATCCTGTTCCGTAGCGAAATGATCCGGTCGATCCGCTGGGCCGGCGACCCGCACAAGCCGGTCGAATATGGCCCCAACGGCCCACGCCTGACCCCGCGCGAAAGTTTCGAAGAGTGGAAGGAACTGGTCCGCGGCAGGTCCAGGCCGTTCACCGCATCCGAATTGCGCGTTGCCGAGACGCTGCGCGCGACGCTGATCGAGGTGGTGCTGCGTCTGGCCGACGAAGCATCGGCCGAACGCCAGCGCGCGGGCGCGCGGCAGGAAGTGCTGATCGCGGAACTCAACCACCGCGTCCGCAACATCCTGGGGCTGATCCGCGGCCTGATCCGCCAGGCGCAGCCCGAGGAAGAGGCGGTGCGCAACTTCGTCAAGGTCGTCGATGGCCGCATCCACGCGCTCGCCCGCGCGCACAATCAGATCACCGAGGATCATTGGGGCCCGGCCTGGCTTCAGGCGCTGATCGACGCCGAGTCCGCTGCCTTTGTCGAGGAGGGCGACCGCGTCATCAGCGAAGGCGAGCCAGTGATGCTCAACCCCCAGGCCTATTCCACCATGGCGCTGGTGCTGCACGAACTGGTCACCAACTCCAGCAAATATGGCAGCCTGTCGGTGCCCGGCGGGACGGTGAAGCTCAGTTGGGAGTGCAACGTGCGCGGCGACCTGTTGCTGTATTGGCGGGACATTGACGGCCCACCGGTCAAAGCGCCGTCGCGCAAAGGCTTTGGCACCACGATCATTGAACGGTCCGTGCCCTATGATCTCGGCGGCGATGCCATGGTGCGCTATGCGACCAGTGGGTTCGAGGCGGATTTCTGCATTCCCGCCCGTCACGTGTCCAAACCGCGCGAGGGCGGCGCCCCGATGATCCGCTTCCCCCGCGCACCGCACGAACAGCGCCAAGAGCCGCCCGCCGATCTGCTCGACGGGCAGCGGGTGCTGTTGGTCGAGGACAGCCTGATCATTGCGCTGGATGCCGAGGATATTGCGACCCGGCTCGGCGCGCTCGACGTCATGACCGCAGCATCGGTCGACGCTGCACTCGACCTGATCGCCGCGCAGCCGCCGACGGTCGCCATCCTCGACATCAACCTGGGCAGCACGACCAGCTTCGCCATTGCCGACGCGCTGCTCGAACGGCGGATCCCGTTCATGTTTGCCACCGGCTATGGCGAGCAGGCGCAGTTTCCCGACCAGCATCGCGGACGCCCGGTGGTGCAAAAACCCTATACGATCGAGAACATCGCCCGCGCGCTGGCGGACATGCTGGATTAGGATCGGCGAAGCGAAATAATCCTCCCCCACCAGGGGGAGGATTAGCTAACCCAGCACCCGCCCCGCCACCGCATCGAGCCGCGCCAGCAGCTCGGGATCGCGCATGTGCGGTGCCGTGATCAGCGCGGTATCAAGGCAGGTGTCGATGGGCGACGCCGCCCGCTCCGCCGGCAGGGCACGCAGCAGGTTGAGCACCATTGCGCGTGCTTTTTCCGCGTTGCTCGACAGCTGCGCGATCACTTGCGCGACATCGACCGCCGCTTCTTCCTCGCGCCAGCAATCATAGTCGGTGACCATCGCCACCATCGCAAAAGGCAGCTCCGCCTCGCGCGCCAGCTTGGCTTCGGGCATCGCGGTCATGCCGATCACGTCACAGCCCCAGCTGCGGTAGAGATGGCTTTCGGCGCGGGTCGAGAATTGCGGACCCTCCATGACCAGACAGGTGCCGCCGCGATGGACGATGACGCCCGCCGCCTCCGCTGCGTCCCCCGCGAATGACGCGAGGCGCGGGCATACAGGATCGGCCATCGAGACATGCGCGACCATGCCGGTGCCGAAGAAACTCGACGGCCGCCCCTTGGTCCGGTCGATGAACTGGTCGATGATCGTGAACGTCCCCGGCGCACGTTCCTCCTGCAACCCGCCGACCGACGACACCGACAGCACATCGGTGACGCCCAGCCGCTTGAGGCAATCGATATTGGCGCGCGCATTCAGCTCCGACGGGCTGACCCGGTGTCCGCGCCCGTGGCGGGGCAGGAACGACACGCGCACATGCCCCAGCCGTCCGGTGAAAATGGCGTCCGATGGCTCACCCCAAGGCGAATCGACCTCGACCCATGCGCCATCCTCGATCCCCGCAACGTCGTAGAGTCCCGACCCGCCAATAATCCCGATATGCCAACCGGTCATGCCAACCCCTGTTTGCTCACTTTCGGGCGGGCATAGGCGAAGTAGATGACAACCCCGAGCACGTTCCAATACAGGAAATAGAGCTGGGTCTTGGCGGGCAGGCTGAAGAACAGATAGGCGCAGCCGAGCACGGCGATCGCCCCGACCAGCGCCCACAGCGGCGTGCGGAACTTGCGCGGCATGTCGGGCGCGCGGCGGCGCAGCACCATCATGCAGATCGCAACCGCCGCGAACGCGACCAGCGTCCCGGCATTGGCCAGCGCCGCAATCTCGTCGATCGGAAGCAGGCCGGCGATCACGCTGACGATGATCGCGGTGAAGATCGTGATCCGAACCGGCGCGCCGCGCGAAGAGACCTTGGCCAGTTCAATCGGCAGCATTCCATCACGCGCCATGGTGAAGAAGATACGGCTCTGCCCGAACAGGAAGCCGAGCAGCACCGTGGGCAGTGCGATCACCGCCGAAATGGCGAGGAAGGTCGCAAAGCGCGGCTGTCCCAGTTCGCGCAGGATCAGCGCCAGCGGCTCCGGGCTGTTGGCGAATTGCGTATAGGACAGTGCCCCCACCGCAGCGACCGCGACCAGCATATAGATGGCAACGCACGCCACCATCGACCCGACAATGCCGATCGCCAGATCGCGACCGGGATTCTTGGTCTCCTCCGCCGCAGTCGAGATCGCGTCGAACCCGTAAAAGGCAAAGAAGATGATCGCCGCCGCCGCCATCACGCCGCGCTCGACCCCGTCTGGCGAGACGCTCTTGGCAAAGCCGAACGGCGCGAACGGTTCGAAATTGGCGGCGTTGAAATAGGGCAACGCCACCGCGACGAACACCGCCAGCGCCACGATTTTGACGATCACCAGTCCCGCATTCAGCGTCGCGCTCTCCCGCGTGCCGAGGCACAGCAGGCCAGCGACGATCGCGATGATCACGATCGCGGGGATATTGACGATCCCGCCCGCATGCGGCCCCTGCATCAGCTCCATCGGCACGCCTGCCCAGCTTTGCAGCAGCGGCGCGGCATAGCCCGACCAGCCAACCGCGACCGCGCTGACCACCAGCGAATATTCCAGGATCAGCGACCATCCGACGACCCAGGCGATGATCTCCCCCAACACGGCGTAGCTGTAGCTGTACGCGCTGCCTGACGCGGGCATCATCGTCGACATTTCGGCATAAGCGAGCGCGGCTGCGGCACAGATCGCGCCCGCAATAACAAAGGACAGGATCACCGCCGGCCCGGCCTTGCCCGCGCCGACGCCGATCAGCGTCAGAATGCCCGTGCCGACGATCGCCCCGATGCCAAGCGCGATCAAATGCGGCCAGGACAGCGTCGCCGCCAGCCGGTGTTCGGGCGCGTGATCCTCCACGCCCTTCACGCTTTTCGTACGAAATAGTCCGTTGGCCATGCCGCCCCCCCTGTTTATGCCCAAGGGGTGCGACGGAGACGCGCGCAGGTCAACGGTTCATGGCCAAGACAGGCGATCGGTCGCACCGTTGCGCCAGCACAACGGAGTCCCTGCCACGCATTACTGCCCGTAGCTGACACGCGTCGGCGCGCTCCCCCGCTCGCCGATCTGGTGGAGTTCAATGACCCCAAATTGGGATGGGTGAGGAACCGACAAACCCCCTTCGTCACCCCCGCCTTGTGCCGAGGTCCAACACCCCGCCAAAATCGGTGCTTTCCCGAACACTTCGCGATAGATTGCTTCGCATGAGGAAAGTGACTCGACGAGACTGGCTCGCGCTATCTGCCCCGGCTGTTGTCAGCATTCTGGTGGCCTACTTTCAAGGTCATCAGCGGGGCTGGTTCGTTGGAGTAGTAGCCGGGGCGATCATGTTCGGTTTCGCCGTCTGGATATGGCGACGACAAATCATCAAATATCCCGACGACCCGTGGAAAGCGCGCCTCTAGCCAAAGTGTCCACGCCGCCTAAGCCGGGCACGTCGCCCCACTGTCGATCCACGCCTTGGTCAGCGCGCCGAACTCGGCCTGCGTCCCCGGCGCGGGCGTGCGTCCCGGCCCGGGGTTCCAGCCCCAGCCGACCAGCGTATCGCTCGCATTATGCTCGTGGATCTGCGCCAGCGTCTTGCCGCCATTGCGTTTGCGATCCTTCAACTGCTCGCAAATCTCGCGCAGCGACTTGCCCTCCCACGCCATCGACTTGGGAGCGAGGTGCCACAAAGGATGGCCCGGAATGCTGCCCTTGCCATCAGCGAAGGCGACGTTGCGCGGGCCGTGGCAGGTCGAACATTCCATGCCCGCCACACCCATTCCAGCGGGCCCGCGTTCGACCGGGGGCATGTGAAAGCGCATGTCATCGCCCTGCAACGGGCTGTCCGTGCGCGGGTGACAGTTGATGCAGCGCGGATGGGTCAGCACCTTGCCCATCTCGGTAAAGATCGCAGCCGACCGAACCGCGGGATCGGAGATCGTCGCGAAGGCCGCGACCGGCTTCAGCCCGACCGGCGCCGCCGACTGGCTCGACGCCACCACGGCGGCGGGCAGCGCGACCGCGGCAAGCCCCAGCGCGATCAGGCCGTAACGTTGCACGCTCATGCATTGTCTCCATGCGCGAAGGGCAGGCGGCGCACCGCCTTGCCGGTCAGCTTGCGCCAGGCATTGGCGACCGCGGGCGCGATCGGGGGCAGCCCCGGCTCACCCACCCCGCTCGGCTTTTCGGTCGAGGGGATGATCGCCACCTCGACATCGGGCATCTCGCCGATCCGCAGCGAGCGGTAGCTGTCGAAATTGGTCTGCTGCACCACGCCACCCTCACCCAGGGTCAGTTCGGCATAGAGCGCGTGACCCAGGCCATAGCCGATGCCACCCTCCATCTGCGCGCGGATGATGTCGGGGTTGATCGCGATGCCGCAATCGACCGCGCACCACACCTTGTGCACCTTGGGCAGGCCGTCCGGCCCTTTCGACACTTCGGCGACCTGCGCCACGAAGCTGTCGAAGCTTTCGTGCACCGCAATGCCCTTGGCCCGGCCCTTTTTCGCTGGCTTTCCGACCGCCGCCATCTCCGCGACCTTGGCCAGCACCGCCTTGGCGCGGTCGTGCTTGAGCAGCTCCATCCGCCCCGCGACCGGATCCTTGCCGCCCAGTTCGAGCAGCTCGTCGATCATCGTTTCCTTGACGAAGGCGGTGTGGGTGTGGCCGACCGATCGCCACCACAGCACTGGCACGCCGCCCTTCATCAGATGCTGGCCCAGCCGGAAATCGCCAATCTTGTACTGGTTGCTGTCGTTCGCGCCCTCGATCATGTTGCCATCGACGCCGTCGCGAATGCCCATCGCCTCGAACGGAGTGTCCTTCATGATCGACTTGGCGGCGCACACCTGATCCCAGCCGCTGATTGCGCCATTAGCGTCAACGCCTGCGCGCACGCGATGCACCGTCATCGGGCGGTAGAACCCTCCGGTCAGGTCGTTCTCGCGGCTCGCCACCACCTTCACCGGCGCGGCAAAGCCATAGGCGCGGGCGCAGGCTGCCGCTTCGGTGCCGTCGAACATCACCGGCGTAGCGCGACGACCGAAGCTGCCCCCGGCATAATGTTGGACCAGCGCGCTCTTGTCGAACGGCACCCCGGCAACGCCGCACATCGCGCCCATCTCGCCGACCTGGAACTGGCTTCCGGCATGCACCGCCATGCCCTCGCCCTTCTTTTCGATGACATAATCCATCGTTTCCATCGGCGCGTGCGCGAGGAACGGGAAATAATAGGTCGCATCGATCGTCTTGGCCGCGCGGGCGAGCGCGGCAACGGCATCGCCCGTCGCTTCGACCTGTTTACCCGGCGTGCGTGCCGCCGCGCTATATTCGGCGAGCATCTGGTCCGACGAGCGCGTTTCGGCTTTCGCCATGTCCCAGTCGACCTCGAGCGCGGCTGCACCGCGCTGCGCGGTCCAGGTGTCGCGGGCATAGACCGCAACCCCGCTCGGAATCGATTTCACGTCGAGTACGCCGGGGATCGCGCGCGCCGCACCATCCTCGACATTCTTCACCGTCGCGCCGAAGGCCGGCGGGCGGCGCACCGCGGCATGGACCATGCCGGGCAGGCGCACGTCCTGCGTGAACACCGCCGACCCGTCGGTCTTGGCCTTGCTGTCGACCTTCGACACATGCTTGCCGATATAGACATAGCGGTCCGGGGTCTTGGGCACCGGTTTTTGCGGGACCGGGAGTTGTGCCGCGTCGGCGACCAGTTCACCGAAGCTGGCCTTGTTGCCGCCAGCGCTGACCACGCCCCTGGAAACCGCGACCGCACCCGGTTCGACGCCCCAGCGCTTCGCCGCCGCCTCGACCAGCATCGCGCGCGCCGCGGCGCCCGCCATGCGCATCTGGTCCCAGCTTTCGCGCATCGCGGTCGACCCGCCGACGCCCATCGTGCCGAACATGAGGTTCTTGTAGAGCGGGTCATTGGCCGGAGCGAACAGCACCTCGACCTGATCCCAGGCGGCGTCCAGCTCATCGGCGATGATCGTCGCCACGCCGGTCGCCGGCCCCTGCCCGAACTCGACATGCTTGGCGATGATCGTCACGCGGCTGTCGCTGCCGATGCGCACGAACGCATTGGGAGCGAGCGTCGCGGCGGCCGCCTGCGCCTTTGCCGCCTTGGCCGGCAGCGTGACCCCGATGGTGAGCGCGGCGCTTCCGGTAAGGAAAGCGCGGCGGTTGGCTATGGCGTTCATGCCCGCTCTCCCTTCACGCCTGCGGCATCCTTGATCGCCTGCCGGATGCGGACATAGGTGGCGCAGCGGCAGAGATTGCCCGCCATCGCCGCGTCGATGTCCTTGTCGGTCGGCTTGGGCTTGGCGGTGAGCAGGCCGATCGCCGACATCACCTGCCCCGACTGGCAAAACCCGCATTGCGGCACGTCGATCTGGACCCATGCGGCCTTGACCGCATCGGCGACCTTGCCGCTCGCGCCCTCGATCGTCGTCACGCGCTTGCCTGCGACCATGCCGACCGGGGTCACGCACGACCGCCGGTTCTTGCCTTCGAGATGCACGGTGCACGCGCCGCATTGCGCGACGCCGCAGCCATATTTGGTGCCGGTCAGGCCCAGATGGTCGCGCAGCACCCACAGCAGCGGCGTTTCGGGGTCGCCATCGAAAGTTTCGGATTTGCCGTTCAATTGGAAAGTGGTGGCCATGCGTGCGCCTCCTGTCTGAAGTGCACGCTAAGCCACCACCGGCCATTCGCGAAGTGAATTTATGTCACTCGCAACTCGCTATTTAGCGACGAAGCGCACTGCCGCGCCGCCACCCGGCCCCATCCAGACCGACAGCGTATCGCCCGCCGTCACCATCTTCTTCTCGATCACGATCGCATGCCGCTTGTCGGTGCGATAATCCGCGCCCTCGCCGTCGCGATAGATCTGCGCCTCATAGCGCTTGCCCGGATCGAGGAAGTCGAGCTTCACCTGCGTCGTGCGCGCCGTGCCGTCGGTGACCGCGCCCAGGAACCACTCGCCGGTCCCCTTGGCCTTGCGCACCACGGTGACATATTCGCCCACTTCGCCGTTCAACACGCGCGTATCGGTCCAGTCGACCGCGACGTCCTTGATGAACTGGAACGCGCCCGGATATTTCGCATAGTTTTCGGGCAGGTCGGCCGCCATCTGGATCGGCGAATAGAGCACGATATATTGCGCCAACTGCTTGGCCAGGGTCGACATGAACGGTGTCCCGCCCTTGCCCTCCAGGCTCAGCACGCCCGGCGTGAAGTCGAACGGTCCGGCCAGCATCCGCGTGAAGAACAGGTTCGCCTCATGCTCGGGCGGATTCTTCGGCTCGCCCCAGGCATTATATTCCTGGCCCCGCGCGCCCTCACGGCTCACCCAATTGGGATAGGTGCGGCGCAGGCCGGTGTCCTTGATCGGCTCGTGCGGGTTGACCGCGACCTTATACTTCGCCGCGGTCTTGACGATGTTGAGATGGTGGCGCGACATATATTGCCCGTCATGCCATTCCTGCGTCATCCGGCCATCGGCCCAGACGCGGTCGATCTGCCCGGCATCGGTAACATAGCCGGTCTTCACCACCTCGATTCCGTTGGCGGCGGCATAGCGATAGGCATCATCGGACTGCGCCTCATATTGCCCCGCGCCGCCGCCCGTTTCGTGGTGACCGACGAGATGCACGCCCTTCTTCTTCGCATAGGCCGACAGCGCCGCCATATCGAACTGCGCCACCGGCTTGTCGAAGTCCCAGCCATCGCCATTGTCGAACCAGTTACCGTCCCAGCCGACATTCCACCCCTCGACCAGCACGCCGCGAAAGCCGTTCTTCGCCGCGAAATCGATATACCGCTTCACATTTTCGGTCTTCGCGCCGAGCCGTTCGCCGGTGCCCCAGGTTGCGGCGTCGAGATGCATTTCCCACCACACCCCGACATATTTGCTGGGTTTGAACCAGCTGACATCGCCCAGCTTGTTGGGTTCGTTGAGGTTCAGCTCAAGCTGCGACATGTACAGCTTCGCCGCGCTGTCGGCGACTCGCAGCGTCCGCCACGGCGTGGTGAAGGCGCCCTCACGCACCACCGCCGCACCCTGCGACGACGGCGACAATTGCGCGCGGAAGCGCGTGCCCTCGACCCGCCGCAGCCACATCGCGGCATAGTCGACCAAAGCCGCCTCATGGAAGGCGACATGCGTGCCATCGGCCAGCTTCATCGTTACCGGGGTATGCGCCTGCGTCATGCTGCTGACCGGCGTCTTGCTGTAGGGATATTCGTAGCGATTCCACTCGCCCGCCGGGGTCCACCACGCGGTGCCGTCGCTCGCCAGCGCAAATTCGGTCAGCTCCTCGATGATCCGCGTCGGCTTGCCATCGGCCGGAGCGGGCAGTTCGTAGCGAAAGCCAAAGCCGTCATCGAACACGCGGAACACGACATCCATCACCCGCCCGAGCGCGGTGGTTTCCTTCAGCCGCACGCGCAGCTGGGTGTGGCGGTCGCGCACGCTCTGCCACTCACCCCAGGGCTGTTCCCAGGTCGAATCCGCGCTGGTCACGCTCTGGCTCAGAATCGCAAACCCGCGCTCCAGCTTGGGCGCGTCGCCGAGCATGAAGCCCATGCGTGAGGGCTGGATCAGCGGCTTTCCGTTGCGCGTCACGCTGTAATAGGGGCGCCCGTCGCCATCGGTGGTGACAGTGACGCGAATGCTGCCATTGGGCGAGTCGGCACTCGCGCCACCCGCCTTTGCCGTCGTCGCCTGCGCGACATCCTGCGCCAGCGCGGGGCTGGCGAGTGCGAGCAAGGGCAGCGTCAACGCTGTCAGGGCCAAGGTTCCACGCATCTCACTCTCCTGTCGGCGACGCCTGATCGCGTCAGTCTATCTGTTCGAGGACCATGCCCGAATAGGCGGGCAAATCACCCGGCGTTGCGCCGTTGACTGCGGCGATCACGCGGAACCGGTCCATATCCTTGGGATGCCACGCCAACGGCGTCTTGCCCAGATTGAACGCGCAGGTCAGCCGCTGGCCAGACAGTTCGCGGGTAAAGACCAACAAGCTGTCTTCCGCCGCAATTACCGCCATCGCGCCCTCACGCAGCGCCGGATTGGCCGCGCGTGTCGCGATCAGCCCGCGCGTCAGGTTGAGCAACGACCCATTCTCCGCCGTCTGCCGATCCACCGCCAGCGCGGCATGATCGGTGCCCACCGGTAACCATGGCTCACCCGCGCCGAAGCCCAGATTCTCCGCCTCGGCCTGCCACGGCATCGGGGTGCGCACGCCATCGCGGCTCAGCGTCAGCGGCCAGTTCGCGATTGCCTCCGGGTCCTGCAGCTTGTCGAACGGGATCTCGACCTGAGTCAGCCCCAGCTCCTCCCCCTGAAACAGGATCGCATTGCCGCGCAGGCACAGCAGCAACAGCATCTTCATCGCTGCGAACGCGCTACGATGCTCGGGCTCGACCCAGCGCGACACGGCGCGCGGAGCATCGTGATTTTCGAACGCCCAGCTCGGCCAGCCGGTGCCGGGTTCGTCCGGCCAAGTTTCCACGGCCTTCTTGACCAGTGCCGGGGTCAGCTGCGGCGCATAGAGAAAGTCGAAGCCATAGGCGCTGTTGAGCCGGGTGCTACCGCGCGTGAAGGCGTGCATTTCCGCCTCGGGCGTCGGCCCGCCCACCTCGGCGACGGTAAACGCGCCGCCATGCGCATCGGTCAGCGCGCGGTGCCGCTCAAGAAAGCGGACGATGTCCGGGTGGCTCTGGTTATAGATGTGCTGCTGGAAATCGAACGGGCGCGTGCGCGGGCGACCGTCATCCGGCGCGGGCGGGTTGTCGCGCAGTTGCGGGTCGTGCATCGCAAAGTTTATCGCATCGACGCGGAACCCGTCGACCCCACGCTCCAGCCAGAATTGCGCCGCCGCCAGCGCCGCATCCTGCACCTCCGGATTGTGCAGATTGAGGTCGGGCTGCTCGCTCAGGAAATTGTGCAGATAGTACTGGCCACGCCGCGCGTCCCACGTCCAGGCCGGACCGCCGAACACCGACTGCCAGTTGGTCGGCGGCGACCCGTCGGCCTTGGCATCGGCCCAGACATACCAGTCTGCCCGCGGATTATCGCGGCTCGACCGGCTTTCCTTGAACCACTCATGCTGGTCGGACGTGTGCGAATAGACCTGGTCGATAATGACCTTCAGCCCCAGCGCGTGGGCGCGCGCAATCAGCGCATCGAAATCGGCCAGCGTCCCGAAAATCGGGTCGACATCGCAATAATCGGCGATGTCATAGCCGAAGTCGCGCATGGGCGAGGTGAAGAAGGGCGACAGCCAGATCGCGTCGACGCCAAGCGAGGCAACATGGTCGAGCCGCGCAGTGATGCCGGGCAGGTCGCCGATGCCATCGCCATTCGAATCGGCAAAGCTGCGCGGATAGATTTGGTAGATCACCGCGCCGCGCCACCAGTCCTGCTGCGGCTCGACGGCGATCGCGGGGGCAGCCTGGCTCACTTGGCACCTCCGGTAGCAGCGCAGGCGACATAGCCGAACGCGGGCAGCGTCACGGTCAGGCTACCGGGCGCAGCGGCGCTGGCCGAACAGCTGCCGACGATCGACCTGAACTGCGTCGATCCGACGCCCACTTCGACATTGCGAGTAATCGGCTTTTCGCTGGTGTTGAACGCAACGACCACCTCGGCCCCGGTCGCCGGGTCGAACCGCGACACCGCGAACAGGCCCGGCGTCTCGTCATAATTGCGCGTCACCTGCCGCCCGCCGCTCAGCGCCGGGATCGCCTTGCGCGCCGCCGACAGCTTGGCGATTTCGACATAAAGCGGATGGGTCATGTCGAAATTCGGCTCCGCCGTGGTCTTGTTCGTGCCGATCAGCCTGTTGTCGTTGTACACGGCGACCTTGCTCGGGAACATATCCTCGCGCGCGTCCTGATCGTTGCCGTCGCCGATGAAGCCCTGTTCGTCACCCGAATAGACCGTTGGGACCCCGCGCAGCAGCAACAGCATCGCATGGCCGAGCTTCACCCGCGCCAACAGCTCGGCATCGTCTGCCTTGGGAAACGCCTTGCGCACATCGGTCGAGAAGCGACCATGGTCGTGGTTGGAGATGAAGGTCGGCAGCTGCAGCGCAGTCTTCGCGCCGCCTTCATACAACGCGTCGCGGTCGAACAAGGCGGCGAGCGTGTCGGTGCCCTTGCTCCCCGCCACCGTCGCCTGCACGGCCGCGCGGAAGCCGAAGTCGAGCACGCTGGGCAGCTGGTGCACACGCGTGTGGAGCGCCAGATCGCCGGCATCGCCCTCATTCGCCACTTCGCCGAAGATGTGGAAGTTCGGGATGCCCTTGGCCGCAGCGCGCGCCTGCATCGCCTTGGCGAACGCCTGCCAGAATTCCGGGTTTACGTGCCGCGCGGTATCGATGCGGAATCCGTCGATACCGAACTGGTCGATCCACCCGCCATAGATGTCGATGAACCCCTGAACCACGCGCGGATTCTCGGTCATCAGATCGTCCAGCCCGACGAAATCGCCCATCGTCGAGCTTTCGTTGCGGAAGGTCGTGTTGCCGCGATTATGGTAGTAAATCGGATCGTTGAGCCAGCCGGGCACCTTCACCGACTTCTCGGCTTCGGGCACGAACGGGGTATAGGCGTAGTTCGGATCGGTCAGCTTGGCGAAATTCTCCGCCGTGCCGATGCCGTCACCGGCAAAGCCCGGATTGATGGCCTTGCCGGTGACGCCCCCCTTGCGCTGGTACGGATAGTCGGCGCGGCTGCGGTAATCGCACGCGCTGACCGGACATTCGCGATACTGGATCACGTCCGCCGTGTGATTAGTAATGATGTCGAGATAGACCTTGATCCCGCGCGCATGCGCCGCGTCGACGAACGCCTTCATCTCCGCAGTGGTCCCGAAATGCGGGTCGACCTGGGTAAAGTCGGTGATCCAATATCCGTGATAACCGGCGCTTTCCTGCCCCGGCCCGCCCTGAACGGGCTTGTTCTTGTAGATCGGCCCCAGCCAGATCGCAGTCGCCCCCAGCCCCTGAATGTAATCGAGCCGCGCGATCAGCCCTTTCAGGTCGCCGCCATGAAAGAACCCCTTGTGCGTCGGATCAAAGCCATGGGTCAGCCGGTCGCCCTTGAACCCGCCCTTGTCATTCGTCGGGTCACCATTCTCGAACCGGTCCGGCAGCATGAAATACAGCACTTCCTGCTCCGCCGTCCGCTCGCGCAACGCGGGCTGCGGCGCGGGTGTCTGGGCCAGCACGGGGCTCGCAAGCGCGGTGGCGAGGATCAGCGGCAACAGCTTCATACGCGGGTCACTTCCTGGGGCTGGGATTGGGGCGTCGCGATCAAGCGCGCGATGAATGCATCATGGTCGGGCATCCGCGCGGCATCGCGGGCAAAGGCGGTGGCAACAGTCGACAGAAACTGGTCGAGCTGCGCATCGTCGAGCTGATCGGCCAACGGGTGCCAGCGCTCGGGCGCGATCCCCTGCCCCACCATCACCTGCAGCCAGCCGGGGACGTCGAACAATTCCTCATGCTCACGCACGATCCGGCCGTCGTTGCGGAACATCGCGATGCGGTTGGCGAGCGGCACGGGCAGTTCCATCGTGCGCAGCGCGTCCCAGAAGGGCTCGCCGGTCCGGCCATTGGCGGTGTAGTGCAGGATCACGAAGTCGCGGATCCGCTCGATCTCGAAATCGGCGATCCGATTGAACGCATCGCGATCGGCACTCGCCACCGGGCCGCTCGGCAGGAAGTCGAGCAGCCGGTTGATGCCCGTCTGGATGAGGTGGATCGACGTCGATTCCAGCGGCTCGATGAAGCCGGACGACAGGCCGATTGCCACGACATTGCGGTTCCAGAACTGCTTCCGCTTGCCGGTGGTGAAGCGCAGCATCCTCGGTTCGGCCAGCGCCTCGCCATCCAGGTTGGCCAGCAGCGTCGCGGTCGCTTCATCCTCGCTGATATGGCGCGAGCAGAAGACATGGCCGTTGCCGGTGCGATGCTGCAACGGGATCCGCCACTGCCACCCCGCCTTGCGCGCGGTGGCCCGGGTATAGGGGGTAAGCGGACGAACGCTCGCGCACGGCACCGCGACCGCGCGGTCGCAGGGGAGCCAGTGACTCCAATCCTCATAGCCGGTGGCCAGCGCCCCCTCGATCAACAGCCCGCGAAACCCCGTGCAATCGACGAACAGCTCGCCGTCGACACGCGTGCCATCGACCAGATTGAGCGCGGCAATGTCGCCTCTCTCGCCGTCGCGTTCGATGGTTGCGATCCGCCCCTCGACCCGCGTCACGCCACGCGCCTCGGCGAAGCGCCGCAGGAATGCGGCATAGAGTCCGGCGTCGAAATGATAGGCATAGGGCATCGGCGGCAGTGCGCTGTCTGGAGCGCGCTGCACATGCGCGAAGCGGTTGCCATAAGCGGCGACCGCGTTGAGCACATAGTCACCGAGCGGCCCGGCCGTTCCTGCCGCGCGCCCGCGCAGCCAGTAATGGTGGAACGGCAACAGCCCGAGGCCCCGCCCGACCAGCCCAAATGCGTGCATGTAGCGGTCGTCGAACCCGCCCCATCCGGAAAATTCGATGCCGAGCTTATAGGTGCCCTGGGTCTCGCGCAGGAACTGGGCCTCGTCGATGCCCAGCGCCTGGTTGAAGTTACGGATCATCGGGATGGTCGCTTCGCCCACCCCGACGGTGCCGATCTCTTCGGATTCGACCAACGTGATCCGCCAGCCCTTGCCGCAAAAGCGCGCCAGCGCCGCTGCAGTCATCCAACCGGCGGTTCCGCCACCGGCGACAACGATGCTGCGCAGATTTTCAGACATCGGTTCGCCTTTCCCCCCGGCGGCTGCACCGCCGGGGGATACACGGATCAGAACTTGAAGGTGAAGCCGGCCTGGAACCGGCGACCGAAGCGCTGATGGTTCATCACTTCAAGCGGACGGCCCGGATTGATCGCCACGAACGGCTCGTCGGTCAGGTTGGAGCCCTGCAGGAACAGCGACAGCCCCTCAAGCGCGCTGCCCGGCTGGAAGTCGTACCCGATCTGCGCGTCGATGATCGTCTCGTCCAGCGCACGGCGGCGCGTGCGCACCGCGCCCAGACCCGAGAACTCACCCAGGAAGGTCGAGCGATAGCGAACGCTGCCGCGGACGTTAAAGCCCCATTTCTCGAAATAGGCGGTGCCGTTGGCGACCCATTTCGAATAGCCGGGGATGTCCTCCGCCGGAGCGCCCGGGGTCGGTTCGATCTTGGTCTTGGTGTAGGAGACGCCGCCCGTCACGCCGAAACCGTCGAGCGCCGCGGTGAAGGTGCTGAAGGGCAGCGTGCCGGCGAATTCGGCGCCATAGATGCTGCCGCCCTCGCCGTTGATCGGCGCATTCACCGTGCCGAGATAGTTGACGATGATCGGCTGGCCGTTGGTGTCGTTGCCGACGGGCGCGATCGGATAGTTCGAGAAGTCGAACGGGATCGCCTGGTTATAGATGTAGCTCTTCAGGTCCTTGTAGAAGAGCTGCAGCGCGACATAGCCCGACGAGCCGAAATATTTCTCGACCGTCAGGTCGGCGGCGTTGGCACGCCACGGACGCAGGTCGGGATTGCCCGTATCGCCGCGCACGACCGCACACTGGCGGCCGGTCGGGCAAACCATGCCGCCCGGATCGCCGACCGTCGTGCCATAGGACAGGCTGGCGCGCATGTCGTCGAGCCGCGGCCGGATGACCTCGCGCGCGA
>JASBRX010000039.1 GCA_030149245.1 Sphingomonas bacterium | reverse complement strand
GGCGGTGAAGTACATCTTCACGTTCACGCTCATGCCGGTGGTGAACATGTGGTGCGCCCACACGACGAAGCCGACCACGCCGATCGCGACCATGGCATAGGCCATGCCGAGATAGCCGAACACCGGCTTGCGGCTGAAGGTCGAGACGATCTGGCTGACGATGCCGAAGCCCGGCAGGATCATGATGTACACTTCGGGGTGGCCAAAGAACCAGAACAGATGCTGGTACAGCACCGGATCGCCGCCGCCGGCGGGATCGTAGAAGGTGGTGCCGAAGTTACGATCGGTCAGCAGCATCGTGATCGCCGCAGCCAGCACCGGGAGCGCGAGCAGCAGCAGGAAGGCGGTGATCAGCACCGACCACACGAACAGCGGCATCTTGTGCAGGGTCATGCCCGGCGCGCGCATGTTGAAGATGGTGGTGATGAAGTTGATCGCGCCCAGGATCGAGCTGGCACCGGCAAGGTGAAGCGACAGGATCGCCATGTCCACCGCCGGCCCCGGCTCGCCATAGGTCGAGAGCGGAGCATAGACGGTCCAGCCGGTACCCGCGCCGCCGCCGAAGAAGGGCGAGGCGAGCAGCAGCAAGAACGCGGGGACGAGCAGCCAGAAGGACAGGTTGTTCATGCGCGGGAACGCCATGTCCGGCGCACCGATCATGATCGGAACGAACCAGTTGCCAAAGCCGCCGATCATGGCGGGCATGACCATGAAGAACACCATGATCAGGCCGTGCGCGGTGATCAGCACGTTCCAGAAGTGCAGCGATTCGTCGAAGGTCTGCGGACCGCCATGCACGAATTCGGCGATATAGCCGAGATGCTGGATGCCCGGCTCGGCCAGTTCGAGGCGCATGACGCCCGAAATCGCGCCACCGATGATCCCCGCCAGAATGGCGAAGATCAGGTAGAGCGTGCCGATGTCCTTGTGGTTGGTCGACAGGAACCAGCGGGCGAAAAAGCCCGGCACATGGTCCGCATGCGTGTCGTGATGGTCATCATGCGCCGTAAAGGCGTGCGCGTCGCGAGCTACGTCGGTCATGGCTTACTGGTCCGTGTTGCCGGTGGCGGCTTGATTGGTGGTGGCGCCGGCTTCGGTCGCCTCGACGGTCGCATTGCCGGTGGCGACGATGGCGTTGGCCGCAGTCGCGGTGTCGTCGGCGGTGTCGCTGCCCGGCTGGGCCGGCGCAGCGGCGGAGGGCTTGACGGCCGACGGCATCGTGCCGCCCTTGGCCGCGACCCATTGCGCGAACACGGCCGGCTCGACCGCTTCGACCACGATCGGCATGTACGCGTGACGCGCACCGCACAGCTCGCTGCACTGACCGAAGTAAACGCCGGGCTTGTCGACGGTGAAGCTGGTTTCGTTGAGGCGGCCGGGGATCGCGTCCATCTTGATCCAGAAGGCCGGAACCGCCCAGCTGTGGATCACGTCGTTGGCGGTCGCGATCAGGCGGATCGGCGTGCCGACCGGCACGACGATGCGGTTGTCGACCGCGAGCAGGCGCGGGCCGTCGACATCGGTACGGAAGCGCTGTCCGGCCTGAACCTCGCTCTTTTCCTTGAGCATGTTGGCGGTGATCGAAATGCCGCCATGGTCGGGATACTCATACGACCAATACCATTGGTTGCCGATCGCCTTGATCGTCACGGCATTGTCGGGGGCGGGCTTGAACTGCTTGGCGAGCAGCGCGATCGACGGCCAGGCGATGAAGGCAAGGATCAGCACCGGCACCGCGGTCCAGATGATCTCGATCAGCGTGTTGTGGCTGGTCTTCGACGGGACTGGGTTGGCCTTGCGGCGATAGCGCACGATCGTCCACGCCAGCAGGATCAGCACGAAGATCGAGATCGCGGTGATGATCGGCAGCAGGATGTTGTTGTGGAAGCCTGCCGCGCTCTCGCCCAGCTTCGTCGCCTGCGGCTGGATGCCGAGCTTCCCGTCAACCGGCATGCCGATGCCGGCGACCGGTCCGTTCTTGTGCGTGCCGTCGGGGTTGAGCGTCGGATCAGCAACCTTCGCTTCCGCGGGAGCAGCCGTGGCGGCTTGCTCGACCGGGTTGCCCGGCGCGGGAGCCGCGGCCGGAGTCGCCACCGTCACCGGCGCGGGCGCTTCGGGCGCCGCTGCGGCCGGTGCCTG
Source organism: Sphingomonas bacterium (assembly GCA_030149245.1). GTDB lineage: Bacteria > Pseudomonadota > Alphaproteobacteria > Sphingomonadales > Sphingomonadaceae > Sphingomonas. The sequence goes on along the minus strand of JASBRX010000039.1, from coordinate 60,999 downwards.
AGCCTGGGCCATGCCCCCGGCGAGCATCATGCCCGCAGCCAGCACGATCGCCTTCAATCCATGCATGCGCATCGTCTCAATAAACCCCTGTCCTTCTGCCCCTGTACGGGGGCGCCGGCTTTGCCGGTCGCGCGGACGCAATTCGCCCGTCGAGGCTGGCCTATAGCACCTCGCGCGTCCGCCTCAAGCGTGTCGACTGCTCTTTTTGATACCGTAGTTGCGGGGGGATCGCCCGAACCCTAGATGCCCGGCGATAACAACAACGGGGTGGACAAGTGACCGAAGACGAGGTGCTGAGCGAATTCCGGGCGGCAGAGGCGCTGCTGGAAGGGCATTTCATCCTGTCCTCGGGGCTGCGCAGCCCGCGTTACCTGCAATGCGCGCGCGTGCTGATGAACCCGCGCCGCGCCGCGCGGCTGGCCGAGGCGGTAGCGGCGAACATTCCCGCCGAGTTGCGCGAAAGGATCACCGCTGTCGTGTCCCCGGCAATGGGCGGGGTGATTGCCGGGCAGGAAGTCGCTCGCGCGCTCGACGTTGATGCGATGTTCGTCGAACGCCCCACCGGCACGTTCGAGCTGCGCCGCGGCTTTCGCCTGACCCCGGGGCAGCAGGTGCTGATGATGGAAGACGTCGTCACCACCGGCCTGTCGTCGCGCGAAGCGATCAAGGCGATTGCCGAAGCCGGCGGCGAGGTGATCGCGGCGGGCTCGCTGGTCGATCGCTCGAACGGCACCGCCGATCTGGGCGTCCCGTTCTTCCCGCTGATCCGCCTCGGTGTGCCGAGCTATGAAGCGGATTCGCTCCCGCCCGAGTTGGCGGCAATCCCCGCGATCAAGCCGGGCAGCCGGGCGGCCTGATCTAGTTTTTTAGCTGACGCTTGCGCAGCGCATCGCCCCACCGGCGATATTCGTTCTGAAGATAGGCGTCGGCTGCTGCGATACAGCGCGCACGGCGCTGTGCGGCATCGGGGCTGCCGATCCTGGAGGCGCGCTGATAGTCCCGATCGCATCCGGCAAGCTTCCGCCCGTGGAAGTCGCGCGCCGCTTCCAGCTTGCTTTCATTGAACTCCAGATATTCGCGCGATTGCGCCGACGTGCTCATCGGAACCCCCGCCATCGTGATCGTCATCGCCAGACACATTGCGCGCATCGAACCGCTCCCCCATCTGTGCCGAAACGGATAAGGGCCCGCATGCAGGAGAGCAACGGATGGTTTCGGTTAGATCGCAGGAAATGCTAGGCGGCTGCGAATGACGGGACATCTGCGCCTTGGCGTGAACATCGATCATGTCGCGACCGTGCGCAATGCGCGGGGCAGCGGCTATCCCGATCCGGTGCGGGCGGCGCTGCTGGCGGCGGAGGCGGGAGCCGACGGGATTACCGCGCATCTGCGCGAGGACCGGCGGCATATCACCGATGAGGATATCGCGCGGCTGGCGGCGGAGCTGACGATCCCGCTCAACCTGGAAATGGCGGCGACCGACGAGATGCTGGCCATCGCATTGCGCCACCGCCCGCATGCCGCGTGCATCGTGCCCGAACGGCGCGAGGAGCGCACGACCGAGGGCGGGCTGGACGCGGCGGGGCAGCATAATGTGCTCGCGCCGATGGTGAGCGAACTGAAGGGCGCAAACATCCGCGTATCGCTGTTCATCGAACCCGATCCGGCGCAGATTGAGGCCGCGATCCGGCTGGGCGCGCCGGTCGTGGAGCTGCACACCGGGCGCTATTGCGAGCTGGAGGGCGCGGCGCAGACCGCCGAACTGCGCCGCATCGCCGATGCCGCCGCGCTGGCGGCGAAGAACGGGATCGAGGTGCATGCCGGGCATGGCTTGACCTTCGACAATGTCGTGCCGATCGCGGCGATCCCGCAGCTGGCCGAGCTGAATATCGGGCATTTCCTGATCGGTGAGGCGATTTTCGACGGGCTGGCCCCGGTGGTGCGCCGGATGCGCGACCTGATGGACGCGGCGCGGTGAGCGGATCGTTCGTCGCCCCGGCGGAGGCCGGGGCCGCTCGCAGCACCCGAAACGCCCATAACGTGGCGGCCCCGGCCTTCGCCGGGGCGACGATCTTATGATCATCGGCATCGGATCTGACCTGTGCAATATCGAGCGGATCCAGTCGTCGCTCGACCGGTTCGGGATGCGGTTCGAGCAGCGCGTGTTCACCGAGGTCGAGTTGCGCAAGGCGGCGCGGCGGCCGATGAACTATGCCGCAACGCTCGCGAAACGTTTTGCTGCCAAAGAGGCTTTTTCGAAGGCGGTCGGGACCGGTTTCAAGTCTGGCGTGTTCATGCGCGATATCGGCGTGGTCAATGCGCCGTCGGGCGCGCCGACGCTGGCGCTGACCGGGGGCGCCAAGGCGCGGCTTGACGCGATGACGCCCGCGGGACACGTGGTGAGGGTGCATCTGACGCTGACCGACGACCATCCCTGGGCACAGGCGCTGGTGGTGATCGAGGCACTGCCCGTGACGGGTGAGTAGAGGGACGGGAATGGCCGAGGATCTGGCGGCGACGGTCGAGCAGGAGCAGGAGCGCAGCGGCACCGACTGGTGGGGCGAGGCGCGCGGTATCTTTTGGCTGGTGCTCGCCGTGCTCGGCTTTCACAGCCTCGCCGCCAAGCCATTCTACATTCCGTCGGAGTCGATGATGCCGTCGCTGCTGGTCGGGGACCGGCTGGTGGTGAGCAAATATCCTTACGGATACAGCTATGTCACCCCGACCTTCCATATCCTGCCGTTCATTCAGGGACGGCTGTTCGGCAGCCTGCCCGAGCGGGGCGACATCGTGATCGTCAGCCATCCCGCAGTGCGTACCGATTACATCAAGCGGGTGATCGGTCTGCCGGGCGACACGGTCGAAATGCATGGCGGCATCCTGTATCTCAATGGTCGACAGGTGCAGCGCGAGAAGCTGGGCATCCGCGCGCTCAAGGTCGACGGCAATCTGACATGCGACCCGCGCCACTATCCCGACGCGCTGGCGCGCGACGCGGCTGGTGCGCGCGTCTGCAATGTGGAGATCGTGCGCGAGACCCTGCCCAATGGCGTCAGCTATGACACGATCGACATCGGCCTGACCCGCGCCGATAATTTTTCCCCCATCCGCGTCCCGGCCGACCATGTGTGGCTGATGGGCGACAATCGCGACAATAGCGCCGACAGCCGCGCCCCGGCGTTGAGCGCCAATGGCGAAGCGGAAGGGCTCGGCGGGCCGGTCCCGGTCGAGAATATCGGTGGGCGCGCCGAGTTCATCACCTTCAGCCTGGATGGCAGCGCAAGCTGGAACCCGCTCACCTGGTTCGGATCGTTCCGGTCGGGCCGCGCGGGCACGTCGCTGCACCCCGACAGCGCGGCGCAATAGGCCGATGGCGAGCGCCGCCGACGAGGATGTGAGCGTCACCCAGACGCCCGGCCCGAACGAGATGCGCGATCCGGTGATGCGTGCGGAGATGCGCCGCGCATCGGTGTGGTTCGGGCTTGCCGCCGCAACCGCGCTGATCGTGCTGCTGATCCAGCCTTTACTGCTGATCTTCGCCGGGCTGGTCGTCGCGTCGATGCTGGATGGCGGGGCGCGGTTGATCCGGCGCGCGGTGCCGATCCCGCGTGGCCTCGCGTTGACCATCGTCGTGATCGGCGTCGTCGCGTTCATCGTCGGCGTCTTTTACCTGACCGGGGTCGAGATCGTCGCGCAGGCCGAGCAATTGCGGATCACGCTGGAGACGCAGGCGATGCGGATCAGCGGCTGGCTGAGCGACCTCGGCCTGATGCCGCAGGCATCCGACCTGAGCGGGCTGGCCAAGGAGGCGCTGGGATCGGTCGGACGGCTGACATCGTTCATCGGCGGCGCGATCGGCGCGATTGCCAGCTTTATCATGATCCTCGTCATCGGCCTGTTCGTGGCGATGGAGCCGCGCATCTATGAGCGCGGGCTGCAATGGATGGTCCCGATGGCGTCGCGCGATCAGTTCGCGATCACGCTGGCACGGATGGCGCGGACGATGCGGGTGCTGCTCGCCGGGCGGCTGCTGGGCATGGTGTTCGAGGGGTTCGTGACCTGGATCCTGCTATCGATCGCGGGCGTGCCGATGGCGCTGCTGCTCGGTATCCTGACCGGCATGCTCGCCTTCATTCCCAATGTCGGGGCGTTCATATCGGGCGTGCTGATGGTCGCGGTCGGCTTCAGCGCCGGGCAGAGCGAAGGATTGTTGGCGATCGCGATCTATTTCGGGGTGCAGACGTTCGATGGTTATGTGCTGTTGCCGCTGGTGGCGAAGCGAACGGTCGACATGCCGCCGGCACTGACGGTGTCGTCGCAGATATTGATGAGCACCTTGTTCGGCTTTCTCGGCCTCGCGCTCGCCGATCCGATCGTGGCGATGATCAAGGTGGCGCTGGAGCGGCGGTCGGAACAGGCGATCGAGGCCGGCTATGGCGCGGACGAAGGTGAGCTGACGTGATTCTGTATGATTATTTCCGGTCGAGCGCCGCCTATCGCGTGCGCATCGCGCTCAACCTCAAGGGCGTCGCGTATGAGCGGCACGAGGTGCATCTGGTGCAAGGGGCGCAGCGTAGCGACGCGCATCTGGCGCGCAACCCGCAGGGGTTCGTGCCAGCACTCGATATCGGGGACGGGCGCATTCTGACGCAGAGCCTGGCGATCATCGAATGGCTCGACGCGACCTATCCAGAGCCGCGGCTGATCCCCGCGGACCCGATCGAACGTGCCGATGCGATGGCGCAGGCGCTGGTGATCGCCGCCGATATCCACCCGCTCAACAATCTGCGCGTGCTGCGCGCGCTCGAGTCGCGGTTCGATGCGGATGAAGCGGTGAAGGGCGACTGGTATCGCCACTGGATTGTCGAGGGGCTGACCGCACTCGAAGCACTGGCGGTGGCGAAGGGGAGCAACGGCCCGTTTCTGGGTGGCACTGCGCCGGGAATCGCCGACGTGATGCTGGTGCCCCAGATGTATAATGCGCGACGGTTCGACACGCCGCTCGATGCGTTTCCGACCTTGATTGCCGCCGATGCCGCCGCTTGCGCGCTGGAGGCCTTTGCCGCCGCCAGCCCCGAGCGGGCGAAGCCGGCATGAGGGGCGCGGCCCCGCTGCTGCTCCTTGCCCTGCCCCTCCCAACCGCAGCGCAGGAAATCGTGATCGTCGGACAGGGGCTGGACGCCCCACCCGGCGAGGCTGCGCTGGCGACGGTCGAGATCGACCGCAAACGGCTGACCGACAGCGCCAGCGGGCGGCTGGAGGATGTGCTGCGCGACGTCGCCGGCGTGACGCAGTTCCGCCGCGCCGATTCGCGCTCGTCGCATCCGACCGCGCAGGGGATCAGCCTGCGTGGCCTGGGCGGCAATGCGTCGAGCCGGGCGCTGCTGCTGCTCGACGGCGTGCCGCAGGCCGATCCGTTTGGCGGCTGGGTCCCCTTCCCCGCGACGCTGCCGCAGCGGCTGGCGCGGGTGCGCGTCACGCGCGGCGGGGGCAGTGGCTATCACGGCGCGGGTGCACTGGCCGGGACGGTCGAGCTGTTCAGCGCTGACGCGCAAACGCTGGGGCCGGTCGCGTTCACCGGCTTTTACGGCAGCCGCGAGTCGGTCGATCTGGTGGCGACTGGCGGCGCGCGACTGGGCGCGGGCGAGGTGACTGGAGCGGTCCAGTTCGCGCGCGGCGACGGGTTCGTGCCGATCGTGGAGGGGCAGCGCGGCGCGGCGGATCGCGCTGCACCCTATGAACAGGCGAGCATCGCGCTGCGCGGGGTCGCACCGCTGGCGGCGGGGATCGCGCTGCAGGCGAACCTGTCGGCCTTTTCCGACCAGCGCGACCGGGGCACCGACTTCACCCCGGTGAACAGCCGGGGAGCGGATGCCAGTCTGCGCCTGATCGGCAGCGGGCGTTGGCGCTGGGCGGCGACCGGCTGGCTGCAGCATCGCGATTTCGCCAGCGGCTTTGCCAGCGTGAATGCGACGCGGAGTGCGGCGAGCCCGACACTGGACCAGCAGGTGCCGGCGACCGGCACGGGCCTTCGCATCGAGATCGAGCCACCGCTGGGCAGCGGGTGGACGCTGCGCACCGGCGGCGATTTGCGCATGGTGAGCGGGCGAACCAACGAATTGTACAGCTTTGTTGCGGGCGCCCCGACGCGCCGCCGCGTGGCGGGGGGTGAGAGCAGCACCGCCGGCCTGTTCGCCGATCTGAGCCTCGAGCGCGGCGCGCTGACGCTGACGGCGGGCGGGCGCGCCGATCGCTGGACGATCCGTGACGGGCGTTTGTTCGAAGCGCTGCTGACCGGCGGCGCACCGCTGACCGACAGCCGCGCGCCGGACCGCGCCGGATGGGAGGGCAGCGCACGGCTGGCGGCGGCGTTGCGCGCCACCGACACCATCGCGCTGCGTGGCGCGGCCTATAGTGGCTGGCGCTTGCCGACGCTCAACGAGCTCTATCGTCCGTTCCGCGCAGGGACGGATGCGACAGCGGCCAATGCGCTGCTTGCGCCGGAGCGGCTGCGCGGGGTGGAGGTCGGCGTGGACCTGACTCCCGCCACGGGTGTGACGTTGCGCACCACCGCGTTTCTTAACCGGCTCGACAATGCGATCGGCAACGTCACGTTGGGCAGCGGGCCGGGGACGTTTCCGGGCGTCGGTTTCGTCGCGGCCGGCGGCGTCTATCGCATGCGGCAGAATCTCGACGCGATCGAATCGCGCGGGATCGAGGCCGATCTGGCATGGCGGGCCGGGCCGTGGCGCGCGGGCGCGTCCTGGGCCTATACCGATGCGCGGGTGGAGGCGTCGGGCAGCGCCGCGCCGCTGAACGGACGGCGCCCGGCGCAGACTGCGCCGCATCAAGTGTCCGCGCATGTCGGCTATAGCGGCGATCGGCTGAGCGTTTCGGGGACGGCGCGCTATGTCGCGGCGCAGTTCGAGGACGACCTCAACGCGCGCGCGCTCAGCGATGCGCTGACCTTCGACGTCGTGATTCGCGTGCCGGTGGCAAAGGGCTTCGCGGTCGAGGCACGTGGTGAGAATCTGACCGACGCGCGGATCGAAACGGGGGTTAGCGGGACGGGCATAGTCGAGCGCGCGAGTCCGCGCACCTTGCGGATCGGCTTCAGCTACCGCCCGCGCTGAGCGACGAGGCGATCGAACAGGTCCAGATACGCCGAGATCGGTTCCGGCCCATCCTCGACCAAAGGTTCGGGGCGTTGCCGTCCCGGCGTCAGCCAGTGGTTGAGCGCACCGACCAGCCGTGCGCGATCGCCCGGCGGGACGACCGAACCGCGCGAAGCGCAATTGATCAGTTCATGGATCGCAACGCTCGAATCCGTCGCCACGATCGGCGTGCCGGCGGCCAGTGCCTCGCGCACCACACCCGGCACGCCTTCGAATTCGGACGTGAGCGCCACGACATCGGCGCGTGCGATCACCGGAAGCGGATCGGGGGCATGGCCCGGCATCGACACGCGGTCGGACAGGCCGAGCCGCTCGACCAGCCGTTCGAGCTGTTCGCGCTCCTCGCCTTCGCCCAGGATCAGCAGCTTGACGTCAGGGTCGGCAAGGCGCGGCATCGCGGCGATCAGCCGTTCCCATTTCTTCTGGGGGGCGAGCCGTCCAACGCCCAGGATGAAGCGCCCGTCCGGCATGGGCGGCAGCGGCGCGCCGGGGATCGGCACGGCCGGCGGGTTGGGGATGACCACGACGCGGGCGGGATCGATGCGCATCTCGCGCACCGCCTCTTCGCCCGTGGCCGGAGTCATGGCGACGATCGCATCCAGAAACGACGGATGCATCCGCAGCCACAGCGCATAGCCAAACCCCACTGCGCGGGGCAGATCGGGGCGGATCAGCGTGTTGGACACCTGCGCCGCCATGGGCGGGCACGCCTGGCCCAATCGCCGCTTCAGCCAGAATGCGGCGGCGGTATAGTGATTTCCGGGACAGAAGATCGCATCGGGACGCACTTCGCGCACGATATCGGCGATGCCGAACATCGCCCGATAGCGCGCATCGCCCAGCTCACGCACCTCGACATTGGGCGGAATTTCGTGCGCCAACGCGCCGCGCGCATCGCCGATCACCAGCGTCACGCGCCGCCCGGCTTCGGCCCAGCCGTTCGCCATGCGCATCATCGCACGCTCCACCCCACCCCCTTTCAGGGTCTGGGCAAAGCTCAGGATATGGGTGGCGGAGTGATTTGGTTGGGGCATGGGCTTGCAGCGTGCCTTGTTAAAGCCCAAATCACCCCGCGTTGAAACCATAATCTCGGGTCATTTCACCCCCACTTGCATAGCGGCCACCTTTCCGAGACATGTTGCACCTTCACCGGGGTACGAGCAGGGGTTGCCTGATTGGCTGATGTGGAACCGCCAGGAGCGCAATCCTTGACGACCGATACGCTTCCCGGTGCCGCGCCCAAGCCGGTCGTCGCGGAACTCGCCGAACTCGAACCGATCGCCAAGATCCGGCGGCGCTGGCCGACCTGGCTGGGCGCGGTGCTGTCGGTCCTGATGGTGGTCGGGATCGGTCATGAGCTGCTGGACCAGGGACTGGCCGGGCTGACCCGCACCGCCCCGGCGAGCTGGCTGTTCTACCTGATCTTTGTCCTGCGCTACATGGTCGGGCCGACCTTCGACTTCATCATCTATCGCAAGCTGTGGAATATTCCGTGGTCGGGCATGATCGCGCTCAACCGCAAGCGGATCGCGAACGACGTCGTGCTCGGCTATTCGGGCGAGGCCTATTTCTATGCCTGGGCGCGACAGCGGACCAAGATGGTCGCGGCCCCATTTGGTGCGGTTAAGGACGTGTCGATCCTATCCGCACTGGCGGGTAATGCGATCACGCTGCTGCTGGTGGCCATCGCGCTGCCACTGGCGACCGACATGCTGAGCCCGGCAGAGTTCAAGACCGGCCTGATCTCGGCAGCCGTGGTGCTTGGCATGTCGCTGCCCTTCCTGCTGCTCTCGCGCCGCGTCTTTTCGCTTGGCCGGAAGGAGCTGTGGGAAGTGTTCGGCATCCATGTCGCGCGCCTGCTGGCCGATTCGCTCCTGATCGCAGTGGCCTGGGCCGTCGCGTTGCCCGGCGTGGGCTTTGGCACCTGGGTTCTGCTCGCCGCCGCGCGCATGCTCGTTTCACGCCTGCCGCTGATCCCCAGCCAGGAAGTGGTGTTTGCCAGCTTTGCGATTTTGCTGATCGGACGCGGCGACGCGCTGACCGAGATGCTGTCGTTCATGGCAGCGCTCACTTTGCTGTTCCATGCTATCCTGATCGCAGGATTCGGCCTGCTTGGTTTGTTTAGGAAGGACCTATGACCACCCCCCGCTTCGCCCGCCGCGCCGCCCCGCTTTCGCTCGCCCTGATCGCTGCGGTCGCCTGGCCCAATGCTGCATCGGCGCAGGCCGCGATCGGTGAGGATGCCGCCGCGTGCGCTGCGGGCGACGTGCCCGCGCTGCGCGTCAATGTGCAGGGGATCAAGGACCGCACCGGACGGCTCAAGCTGGAACTCTACCCTGCGGTCGAGGGCGATTATCTGCGCGACGACCATGTGCTGGTGAAGGAAGGCAAGCTGTTCCACCGCAGCTTCGCCCCGACGCCCAAGTCGGGCAACATCGTCCTGTGCATCAAAGCGCCGCGCCCGGGCCGCTATGCGCTGTTCCTGACCCATGACCGCGATGGCGCGAACAAGTTCAACATCTGGAAGGACGGGGCCGGCGTGCCCAGCAACCGCAAGCTGGGGCGCAGCAAGCCCAAGCTGGCCGATGGGATCGTCACGGTCGGCGCGAGCGCGACGCCGATCACGATCAAGTTGCAATATGTGCGGGGCCTGTCCGGCTTTTCACCCAGCGGAAGCTGAACGCCGGTGCGGATCGTCGACGTCAACGAATATTATTCGCCGACTGGCGGCGGCGTCCGCACCTATCTCGACCGCAAGGTGCGGATCATGGCGGAGCTTGGCCATGAGCTGATCGTCATCGCGCCGTTCCATGAGGACCGGATCGAGGATCGCGCGGATGGCGGGCGCATCTATTGGGTCAAATCGCCCCCGCTGATCCTCGACCGCAACTACTGGCTGTTCAACGAGCCCGAAGCGGTCACAAGGCTGCTCGACCAGATCAAGCCGGACGTGGTGGAAAACAGCTCGCCCTGGCGCCCCGCCTGGTTCATCGGCGACTGGCAGGGCGATGCGCTGAAGATCTTTTTCGCGCATAACGACAATATGGGTGCCTATCCGCACCGCTGGCTGGAGGGGGTCGCCAGCCCCGAACGGATCGAGCGGATTTTCGGTTGGTACACCCGCTACATGGACAAGTTCCTGGGCAAATATGACGCGTTCGTGACCAACGGTCCGGCGCTGGCGAAGCGCTACAGCGCGCGCGGGCTGCGCGTCGATGCAGCGATGCCGCTGGGGATCGACCGCAACCATTTCTCCCCCAGCCTGCGCGACGAAGCGCTGCGTGCATCGATGCTCGCGCAGCTCGACCTGCCGCCGGAGGGGCATTTGCTGATCGGCCTTGGCCGCCACCACAAGGAAAAGCGCTGGCCGCTGGTGATCGACGCGGTGCAGGCAGCGGGGGCAGAGGTGCCGGTCGGCCTGATGCTATTGGGTCAGGGGCCGCAGAGCGAGGCGCTGGAACGGCAGATCGGCGGCAACCGCCATATCCGCCTGTTCCGCCCGGTCTATGATCGCGACCGGTTCAGCCGCATCCTCGCCAGCGCCGATGCCTTCATCCACGGGTCGGATCAGGAGCCGTTCGGACTGGTGGCGAGCGAGGCGCTGGCCAGCGGGCTGCCGCTGATCGTGCCGGACGAGGGCGGTTGTGCCGAGGTCGCGGACCCCGCTTTTGCCGAAACCTATCGCGCACGCGACACCCGCTCCTGCGCCGATGCCATTCAGCGGCTGTTCGCGCGCGATCAGGTGACGCTGCGTGCGGCGGCGCGGCAGGCGGCGGGGGAAGTGCTGTCCGATCGCGACCATGCGATCGCATTGGTCGAGCTCTATTCGCGCTGGCTGGCCGAACCGCCACGCGGCGTCAGGGTGTGACGGGCGCGAACACCTCCGGGCGGCACGCGCTGAGATCGACGGGCCAGGCTTCGCGCTTCTGGCGATAGATCACGCGCGTGCGGTCGCGCGTCGCCACGCACAGGACTGGGCGATAGCGTTCGGCAATCACGCGGTGCAGCAATGCGCGCGTCTCGCGATTGCCGAGGCTGTAGGGCGGGAAGGTATCGACGATCGCATCCGGGCCAGCGTCGAGGATCCGCCGCGTTTCGACGAGCGGATCGACGCCCAGCGCGCGGGGATTATTCTCATCCTGCGCGTTGAAATGCCCGGGGAAGGACCAGCGCGACGGCATCGGCGATCCGGTCATCATATAAAGGCCGGGATAGCCATTATAAACGAAGATGAAGCCGTCCTTCGGCTTCGCCGCCACAGCCACCGCGCGCATCGCGTCATTGCCGCCCTTGATCGCGATCAGGTGGATCTGCACGATCTGGCCCGCGACCAGCACGATCAGCGCGATCGCTGCGCCCAGCCGCCGGCGCGCGTCGAGCGCCGGGGCGAGCAGCACGCAGAAGGGCAGCAGCAGGGGAATCGCATAATGCGGGCTGTTGAAGCGCCAATAAACGAGGACGCCGAACGCGGCGACCACCAGCCACAGCCGGAGCATCCGCGCGTCCGGGCGGCGCATATCCTCGCGAAGGGTATTGCGCCCAAACCAGGCAATCACGCCAAGCGGCAGGAACAGTGCACTGACCTCAGCCAACTTGGGCAGTTCCACCGCCATCGATCCCTTGCCCTGACCGAAGATCGACAGGAAATTGGCGAAGATGAAGGCATCCGCCTGCCCCACGGCCGCGTAATAGAGCAGGACGAGCGCGGTCGGGAGCAACGCCAGCGCGACCATCGCAGCGGCAAAGGCGATCAGTCGGCCCCACGCCATGCGCTGCGTCCATGCCAGCCACAAAAAGGCGAGGCCGAAGAAGATGCCCTCGAACACCACGGTATATTTGATCTGCAACGCGAGGCCGATCAGCAGCAGCGCCAGCGCACCGCGCGGCACCAGCCGGTCGGGCGCGCGCATCGCCGCGAACAGCTGCCACGCCGCGCCGATCACCAGCAGATTGTAGAAGACCGGGGTCTGCCCGCCCTCCCCCTCCATCAGGTTGAGCCAGAGGATGTAGAGCGCAGCAGCGAGCCCCGCGCCCCAGCGCCCGGCCCGCTGGCGCGCGAGCAGGTAGATCAGCCACGCCGTCGCGATCACGTACAGCGTGGCGACCAGCTTGTACTGAACGAACCCCTCCCCGCCGAGCCAGCGGACGCCCGCATAGATCAGGAAGATGCCGATCGGCTTGCGGTCGAAAATATCGACATAGGGCAGCTCGCCCTGAACCATGCGGTCGCCGACGAGCAGGTAGAATTGCTCGTCAAAGCCAAGTGCCGGATTGCCATAGGTAATGAAGCGCACCGCGACCGCGAGCAGTGCGAGCAGTGCCAGCACCATCCGGTCCGACTGCATGAACCCAACCGGCGCGGTCGCCGCGCGCGAAACCTGGCTGACCGCCACCCTGAACCTTTCCCGACCTGCCGCGACCGGCGGCGCTCGCCCTTCCCCGATTGCCACCCGCCTGACAAGAGGCGGGCGGCGCGGGCTCATACTGCGTCGGGATAGACCGGGCGGATATCGACGGGGATCGCCGACATCGACGCGATTACACGCTTGGCCGGATCATCGAGCACCGCCCATTTCGCCATGAACGCCTTGGTCCCGGCGTAATCGCCCTTGTGCTGTAACACGATCATGTCGCGCAGCAGGTCACGCAGCGCGGCTTCAAACTTGGCGTTGTCGATGCGGTAGCGGCCGGTGTTTTCGTCCCAGACAAAGGCGCCCTTCGCTTTCATATAGCCATATTGCATCGCCGCCCCGCGCCCATGTGCTTCCTCGATCCCGAAGCGCATCGAGCGGAAGGTGCCGGCGAGATAGGTGGCGAACAACTGCGATTTTTCCGCCGCGGGGATTTCGCCCTTGTCCATCATGAACAGGATGTTCCACGCGCCCATGACGTCGGCCTTGGCCTCTTCGAGCGCCGATGCCTGATCCTTGAGCGCTTCGCTCACCGTGGTCTTCTTGCCCGCGACCGTGATCGTCCCCGGCCCCAGGCTGTGCGACAGTTCGTGGAACAGCGTGCCGAGCTGCATATATTTCTTCACGACCAGCTTCGACTGGTCGGGGACCAGCACCAGCGGCGCCATGGGCGCGAGGATGCGGTCGTACTTCGCGCCGAGCACGTTCGACAGGATCACCTTCTTCGCACCCTTCGCCTCGCGCACGCGCTCGTCATTGGGCAGGTTGAACGCGATGGTCTGGACGCCCGGCACATTGTCGCCGCCGCCGCGGATCTGCTCCGCCACCGCGATCGGCGATTCAAAGCCGCGCTGGAAGTTCTTCATCGCGTCGTCGACCGGAAGGTTCGCCTCCATGTCGCGCAGATAGCGCTTATATTTGTCGAGCGCGGCGGACTCCTTGGGGTCCTTGAGCGTCACGAAGCTTTCAAACGCGGTTTTCTGCCCGTGGAGACGGTCGGTATAGACTTCGTACGGCCCGATCGCGACTTCGATGGGCGTGTCCTTGAGGTCCATCCAGGCGAGTTCCGACTCGTAATAATCGTCGGTCAAGAACGCCTTCGCCCGCAGCGACAGGAATTTCTTGAGGCTGGGGTTGGTGGTGATCGCCGCCGCCTTTTCAAGCAACGCCGCCGCCTTGGTCAGTTCGGGCTTGTAGGCGACCGAATAGGGGATTGCCTTGAGCTTCGCGCCGTCGCGCACGACCACGGTGTAGGGGCTGGTCAGCGCCGCCCTTTCCGCCGGATTGGCGGCGAGATAGGCGTCGAACGCTTCGCGCGTCAGATCGGTCGGGTAGAAGCCCGCACCCTCGGGCATCGATCCGCTGCCCCAGAAGGCGCGCTTGTCGGCGAGTTCGTCCCACGGGCCGAAATAGCGGTCGACCATTTCGAGCTTGAGCGCATCACCCTCCGCCGCGATCTTGGCGCGGGTTTCGCGCCAGTTGGCGTCGCGCTGGGCGCGGTAGATGTCGGACATGACGTTGGACGCCTGGATCAGCAGATTGACCACCTGCCGCTCCTCGGCGGTGAGAAAGCTGGTGTCGGTTTCCATCTGGATGACCGCGAGCTTTTCCTTTTGCGCGGCAAGGTCATAGCCTTCGCCAGCGGCGGCGGTCTGGTTGCCTTCGGGCGCGCCGCCACAGGCGGTGGTGGCAAGAAGCAGGGCGGCGAGCGCGAGTGTGCGCATAGGGTCACTCCGGATACGATCAGCCATTGTGTCTAAACCGGCAAAGATGAACTGTCACGAACCGGACATGCACGCGCGCCAAGGGACGGCATCCACGGGAGACCCGCCATGACGTTTCGCATCGACCGCCGCTCGCTGATCCTCACCGGCACCTGGGGCCTTGGCGCCTATGCGATCCCGGGCTTTGCCGCGCAGGGCCCGAACTGGATCGTCGATGGATTTACGCACAATGTCGCGAGCGGCGAGCCGTCGGCGACGTCGATGCTGCTGTGGACGCGTTATGTCGCGAAGGGGGATTCGGCGAAGCTGCGGGTCGAGGTGTCAGCGAGCGCAGACTTCGCCAAGATCGTGGCTGGCGGCGAGGCGATCACCGGCCCGTGGCGCGACTGGACGACCAAGATCACCGTGACCGGCCTTCAGCCCGGAACGCGCTATTTCTACCGCTTCGTCGCGCCCGATGGCAGCTTCTCGCCGGTTGGGCGAACCAAGACCCTGCCGCTGGGCAGCGCTGCCCGCTTCGGCATCGCGGTCTTCTCCTGCTCCAACCTGCCCTTTGGTTATTTCAATGCCTATGGCCACGCCGCCGCGCGCGACGATATCGATCTCGCCGTCCATCTTGGCGACTATATCTACGAATATCAGAAGGGTGGTTACGCCCCCGCGTCGGGTGCGGTCGACGGCCGCTGGCCGCTGCCCGATGGCGAGATCATCCACCTCGCCGATTATCGTCTGCGTTACGCCAGCTATCGCGCCGACCCGGACCTTGCCGCGCTCCACGCCGCCAAGCCGATGATCGTGCAGTGGGACGACCATGAAACGACCAATGACAGCTGGGAAGGCGGTGCGCAGAACCATCAGGCCAATGAAGGCGACTGGAGCATCCGCAAGGCGGCGGCGTTCCAAGCGTGGCGCGAATGGATGCCGGTGTCGGACGAGCCGTGGAAATCCTATGCGATCGGGTCGCTGGCGACTCTGTTCCGCACCGAAACCCGCATCATTGGTCGCACCAAGCCACGCGAAGCCGCGGCATTGTTCATGGCGCCGGATTCCGCCGCCGCCATCGCCGCGTTCCGCGACGGGCCGTGGCAGGACAAGGCGATGACCATGATGGGCTGGGAACAGGAAGCCTGGCTCGCGCAGGAAATGGCGCGGTCGGTCAAGGCCGGCACGCGTTGGCAGATGGTCGGATTCGGCACGATCATGGGCAAGACGATGACTCCGCGCGAGGCCATGAGCTGGATCGCGCCCGACGCGCCGGAACGTGCCAAGCGTTATGTGCAGGCGGGTGTCGCGCTCAGCGCCGCCGGGCTGCCGATGAATTTCGACAATTGGGGCGGCTATCCGGCGGCGCGCGCGCGGTTTCTGTCGTCGGCACAGGCAATGGGCGCCAACCTGGTCGTGCTGGCCGGGGACAGCCACAATGCCTGGGCCTATGACCTGGCGCAGGACGGCAAGCCTGCGGGTGTCGAATTCGCCGGCCAGTCGGTCAGCTCGCCCGGCTACGAAGGGTCGCTCAAGATCGATCCCAAGGTCGTGGCGCGGGCATTGGTCGGCGCCAATCCCGAGCTCAAATGGTGCGACACGTCGAACCGCGGCTACATGGCGGTGACGGTGACGCCGGACAGCGTGCGCAACGACTGGCTGTTCGTCGACACTGTGCTGACGCCAAGCAAGACCGCACGGATCGGGCACAGTGCGACGGTGGCACGGGGCCGGAACGTGATGGCGTGAAGCTTTCATCCCTCTCCCCTTGATAGGGGAGAGGGTTACCGCAGCTTGGCAGCTTGCTGCCTAGCGGAGGTTGGGAGGGGGGTAGAGCGGAGCTTTGCTCCGCGCGGCTGCTGTGCAGCCGCCCACCCCTCTCCCAGCTCCGACTAAGGCCTTGCTTCGCAAGACCCAAGTCTGCGCATCCCTCTCCCCTCCTGCGGAGGGGCGAGGAAGACACTGCTACCCTTCGAGGCTCTTGCTCACCTGTTCGGTCATGTCCTTGCTCAGCCCCGGCTGGGCAAGGATGCGTTCCAGCTCGGCGCGCATCTTCGCCGCACGGTCGGCGTCGAACCGCCGCCAGCGGCCGAGCGGCGGGACCAGCTTGGCCGCAGTCTGCGGGTTGAGCTTGTCGAGCGCGATCAACTGATCAGCGACAAAGCGATAGCCGCCGCCATCGACGCCGTGGAACCCGCGCTGGTTGACCGCGAACGCACCGACCAGCGCACGCGCACGATTGGGGTTGGCGAGGGTGAAGTCCGGATGCCGCGCCAGTTCCTGCACCGCCGCCAGCGTATCCGGACGGCTCGACAGCGCCTGGGTCTGGAACCATTTGTCGAGCACCAGGCCATTGTCGCGATAGCGCTGGTAAAAGATGTCGAGCGCCGCGACCCGCCGCGCATCGGCGGCGTCGGACGACAGGTTGGCGAGCGCCATCAGGCCGCCCTGACGATCGGTCATATTGTCCGCCGCCTCGAACTGGGCAAAGGCCAGCTCCGGCCCATCCGCTGCGCCGCTGGCGTTGATATAGCCGAGTGCGACCGACTTGATCCGCCGCGCGCCCTTGCCCGCTGGCGAATATTCGACGCGGTTGGCGCGGACGCCTTCATAGAGGCTGCGCCATTGCGCTTCGAGCGCGCGGCCGAGGTCGCGGCGCAGCGCCTCGCGCTTCTGGAAGATCAGCTCGGGATCGACCACCGCGAGCTGATCGCCGATGAAGCTGTCCGAGGGCAGCAGCACCGCTTCGGCGACGAAGGCGGGGTCGAGCGCGGGATCGGCGAGCGTGTTCGCCACCGCTGCGATCACCGGGGCGTGATCGACATGCCCCTTGGTCACCGCGCCGACCAGGGTGTCGAGCATCAGCTGCTGCATCGCCTCGTAACGGGCGAAGGGGTCGTCGTCATGCGCCGAGAGGAAGGCGAGGTCGGCGGCGCTGCGGTTGGTATCGACGATCACCGGCGCCGAAAAGCCGCGATTGACCGACAGCACCGGGCGCTCGGTCACATTGTCGAAGGCGATCTGAGTCTCGGCCGCATCCAGCAACATTAGCCGTTCGTCGGCCAGCGGCGCGGCGCTGTCGCTGCCGAACAGTTTGATGCGCAGCGGTAGCAGCATCGGCTGCTTGACCGGCTGGCCCGGAGTCGGCGGCACGCTCTGGCGCAGCGTCAGCGTTGCGCGCGCGCTGTCCGCTTCATGTTCCAGCGTGGCCGACACGCGCGGCGTGCCGGCCTGCGAATACCATAAGCGGAACTGGGTCAGATCGACGCCGCTTGCTTCCTCCATGCACGCGACGAAATCCTCGCACGTCGCCGCCGTGCCGTCGAACCGCTCGAAATAGAGGTCGCTGCCCGCGCGAAACTTCTGCGGACCCAGGATCGTGGCGATCATCCGGATCACCTCGGCGCCCTTGTTGTAGATGGTCGCGGTGTAGAAGTTGCTGATCTCGATATAGTCGTCCGGGCGGACCGGATGCGCCAGCGGCCCGGCATCCTCGGGGAATTGCGCGGCACGCAGGCCCCGGACGTCCTCGATCCGCTTGACCGCAGCCGAGCCCTGATCGGCCGAGAAACACTGGTCACGATAGACGGTAAAGCCTTCCTTGAGGCTCAGCTGGAACCAGTCGCGACAGGTGACGCGGTTGCCCGACCAGTTGTGGAAATATTCGTGCGCGACCACCGCTGCCACGGCGTCATAGTCGTAATCGGTCGCGGTATCGGGATCGGCGAGGATGTAGCGGCTGTTGAAGATGTTCAGCCCCTTATTCTCCATCGCGCCGAAGTTGAAATCGTCCACCGCGACGATGTTGAACACGTCGAGGTCGTACTCACGCCCATAGACGCGCTCGTCCCACGCCATGCTGAGCTTGAGCGCGTGGAGCGCGTGATCGGTCTTCGCCAGATCCTTTTCGCGCACCCAGATGGCGAGCTGCACGACGCGCCCGCTAGCGGTGGTGAAGGTGGCGCGGTTGGCGGCGAGATCGCCCGCGACCAGCGCGAACAGGTAGCTCGGCTTGGGGAAGGGGTCGTGCCATTCGGCCCAGTGCTTGCCATCGGCGCCGTCGCCCTGCGCGATCGGATCGCCATTGGCGAGCAGCACGGGGTAGCGCGCCTTGTCCGCCGTCATCCTGACGCGATAGCGGGTGAGCACATCGGGCCGGTCGGGGAAGAAGGTGATGCGGCGGAAGCCCTCCGCCTCGCACTGGGTGCACAGGTTACCGCCCGAGGCATAGAGGCCCATCAGCTGGCTGTTGCGGTCGGGGACGATCTCGACCTCAGTCTCGATTGCATGCGCGTCGCCGGGCAGGTCGATCACCAGCGCCGGGCCGTCCATGCGCCACACCGCTTCACCGCCATCGACCCGCACCGCGAGCGGAGTCAGCCCGTCGCCGTCAAGCCGCAGCGGGCGATCATGCGCGCCGTTGCGCGTCACCGACAGGCTTGCGCGGACGCGGGTGCCGCCCGGCGCCAGATCGAAATCGAGGTCGATGTCGGGCACCAGCCAGTCGGGCTGCGCATAGTCCGCACGGCGGATCACGCGAGGTTGCAGGGCGGGCGTGGCGTCGAGTGCGTCGATCATCTGTGGGCCTTTACGCGCGAGCAGAGGGTGCCGCACGCGAAGAAATTCGATTGCGGTGTATCGCCGGAATGCTACGCCTCACCCCCTCTTTGGTTCAAACGAAAGTTCGACACCTTGTCCAAGTTCCGCCTGTTGCACTCGACCCTCGCTTTCTCGCTGATCATCGCGCCGCCCGCCGTATTGGCGCAGGAGGCAAAGGCACCCGCCGACACGACCGCTGAGGACAATGCCCGCGTCAACGCGCCACTCCCGCCCGCCGAAGCCGCGATGAAGGCGCATGTCATGTTCCTCGCCTCCAACGCGATGAAGGGCCGCGATGCAGGGTCACCCGAATATGACATCGCCGCGGAATATGTGGCGTCGCAATATTATGCCGCCGGGCTGCGCCCGGCCGGGGACAAGGGCAGCTATCTCCAAGCCGTCCCGCTGCTCAGCTTCCGCCCGGCGGACAAGGGGACGCTGACCGTCACGCGCGGCGGCACGCCGGTGATGCTGGAGTTCGGCAAGGATTACATCCCTGGCGGCGATCCGGAAAAGCTGAGCACGCTGATCGATGCCGGCGTGGTGTTCGTCAGCTATGGCATCGTCGCGCCGCAGTATAAGCGCGACGATTACAAGGGCGTCGATGTGAAGGGGAAGATCGTCGCGATCTTCGGCGGCGCCCCCGGCAGCTTTGACGGCGAGGAACGCGCGCATTTCGGCAGCAATGCGAACAAGGCGGCGATTGCAGCGAGCAAGGGTGCAGCGGGCGTGATCCTGATCGAAACGCCGGGGTCGCGTCGCCCGTTTGCGCAGATGGTGGACTATTGGGACGAGTGGCGGATGACCTGGGCCGATGCGCAGGGCAATGGCCATCTTCCTGCCAAGGGAACGCCGACGCTGGCGTCGCTGAGCACGGCGGGCGCGGCCAAGCTGTTCGGTGACGACAAGGGCTGGGCCGCCGCGACCAAGGCGGTCGCGGATGGCAAGCCGGTGCTCAAATCCTTTGCGACGCGCGCGACGCTCGCCGCAGCGCTCAAGACCGAGCGCAAGATGGTGATGAGCAGCAACGTTGCCGGGATCATCCCGGGTAGCGACCCCGCGCTGAAGGACGAGGTGGTCGTGCTGACCGCGCATCTCGACCATGTCGGCGTCGGCCGCGCCGATGCGAAGGGCGACACCATCTATAACGGCGCGATGGACAATGCGATGGGCATCGCCTCGCTGATCGAGGAGGCCAAGCGCTTCCAGGCATCGGGCAAGCCGCCGCGCCGGTCGGTGATGTTCCTGGCGGTGACGGCGGAGGAAAAGGGGCTGATCGGCGCCGATTACTTCGCGCACAACCCGACCGTGCCGAAGGACAAGATCGTCGCGAACGTCAATCTCGACATGCCGGTCATCACCTACAAGTTCGAAGACATGATCGCATTTGGCGCCGCCCGCTCGACGCTGGGTGAGACCGTGGCGCGCGCCACCGCGACCGTCGGCGTCGGCGTCGGCACCGATCCGATGCCCGAACAGGGCTTCTTCGTGCGCTCCGACCATTATCGCTTCGTCCAGCAGGGGATCCCGTCGGTATTCCTGTGGCCGGGCATGGCGGGCGTCGGCCGCGAGGCGTTCGACCGCTTTCTGTCGACCCGTTATCACCGCCCGTCGGACGAGATCACCAACCCCGAAATCCTGTGGGATCAGGGCGTCCGCTTCATCGAAGCGAATTACGCGATCGCACGCGAAATCGCCGATGCCGACCAGCGTCCAGCGTGGAAAAAGGGGGATTTCTTCGGGACCTTGTACAACGGCTATGGCGCGAAGTGAGTTGAACCGGATTGGGGAGGCGTAATGCGCCTCCTCATCTTTGGCCTCGGTTACAGCGCGCGGCACATCGCCGCCGCGCTGCCCGCAGCTCGGATCGTGGCGACGGGGAGCGCGGGAAATCTTGCCCTTGACGATTCCGACCGGGTTCGGTTCGAGATTGCGCAGGCCACGCATATCCTGTCCTCGGTCCCGCCGGGTGAGGCGGATCCGGTGCTGGCGACCTATGGTAACGAGCTCAGCAAGGGCGGGGCATGGCTCGGCTATTTGTCCTCGACCGGGGTCTATGGCGATGCGCAGGGCGCGTGGGTCGATGAAAGCGCGCCGACCGGAACCGGCCGCCGCACCGCGCGCGCCGCGGCGGATGCGGCGTGGCTAGGGCTGGGCGCGCGGGTGTTTCGCCTGCCCGGCATCTATGGTCCGAGCCGATCGCCGCTCGACCGCATCCGCGCAGGGGAGGCGCGGCGGATCGACGTGCCAGGACAGGTGTTCAGCCGGATCCATGTCACCGACCTTGCCGCCGGGGTCATTGCCGGGTTCGATGCGCCGCCCGGCGCCTATAACCTCGCCGATGATGCGCCTGCGCCGCAGTCCGATGTCATCGCATACGGCTGTCGGCTGCTCGGGCTGCCCGTACCCCCGCTCGTCCCGTTGGAGCACGCTAACCTGTCACCGCAGGCACGCGCCTTCTATGCCGAGAACCGCCGCGTCGCGAACGGCAAGGCGAAGCGCGTGCTGAACTGGCGGCCGCGCTTCGCCGATTACCGCGCCGGCCTGCGCGCCTTGAGCGCCACGACCAGCCCGACCCCGGCCAGCGCCGCCCCCGCTCCCGCCAGCAGCGACCAGCGATAGCCCTCGAACAGCGTCGAGAGCAGCATTGCGATCACCGGGATCAGTACGCTGGAGTAGGCCGCCTTGGCCGGGCCGATCACGCGGATGATGCCGAAGTAGAGTGGGAAGGCCACGGCCGACGCGACGATGCCGAGGTAGAGGACCCCGGCGATATAGGTCGCAGTCCATTCGAACACCGGCGGGCCGGTGGTGATCCAGGCGAACGCGCCGTCCATGCCCGCGCCGATCAGCATCGCCCAGGCGATCGTCGTCGCCATCGGGTAGCGTTTCGACGTCTCGGTCGCCTGCATGATATTGGCGACCGACGCGCACATGACGCCGAGAAGCGTGACGCCGATGCCGTAATAAACCTCACCGCTCGCCAGAGGGTCGCGGCGGATTTCATGGATGAACAACAGCGCCACGCCCGCCATCGCCACCACCGACCCGACCAGCAGTTGCCGCCCCATGCGCTGGCCAAGGAAGATGCGCGACAGGATCGCGTTGGGGACGAGCAGCAAGGCGAACACCACGGCGACCAGGCCGGAGGTGACGTGCATCTCTGCGCGGTAGACAAAATTGAAGTTGAGCACGAACTGCATCAGCCCGAGCAGCGCGGCGAACCCCATGCCGCGCGCATCGAGCCATAAGGGCTGGCGCGACCACGCCGCCCAGATCAGCATTGCGACCCCGCCGACGAGGAAGCGATAGGTGACCGACCAGGTTGGCGGCACCACGCCGAGCTGGCCGGTAATGACCAGCCAGGTCGATCCCCAGATCAGGGTGACGATTCCGAACGGAATCAGCACCGCGAGCTTGGTCGAATTGGGCCGGGGGGCCGCTGGCGCACCCTCGCTCACAGCGCGGCGAGCGCCGCTGCGAGTGGCGCGACCGCCGCTTCGTCCTGATTCCAGGCGACGACGAAGCGCGCTTCGCCGACGCCCCAGTCGTAAAAGTCGAAGCCCTGCGCCCGCAACGCTGCGGCCTCGTCGGGGCTGAGCCGCACGAACACCGCGTTGGATTCGACCGGATGGACCAGACGATGTGGCGCAGCCTGACCCAGCAACGCTGCCCCGGCATTGGCGGCGCGCGCGTTGCGCAGCCAGACATCTTCGTCGAGCATCGCGATCAGCTGCGCCGCGAGATAGCGACCCTTGGACTGGAGATGCCCCGCGCGCTTGCGCCGCATCTTGCAGGTTTCGGCGAGATCGGGGCGGAAGAACACCAACGCTTCGGCACCCATGCCGCCATTCTTGATGAAGCCGAAGCTCAGCGCATCAACCCCGGCGCGCCACGTGACATCGGCCGGGTCGCACCCATGATGCACGACCGCATTGGCAAAGCGCGCGCCGTCCATGTGCAAGGCGAGGTTGCGGCTGTGCGCGAGATCGCCGATCGCTGCGACCTCCTCCGGGCTGTAGGCCAAGCCATATTCGGTCGCATTGGTGATCGAGATCGCGTGCGGCTGGACCCAATGGACGCCGGGCTTGACCGCGTCGAGCACGGCCCGGATCGAATCGGGGGTCAGCTTTGCGCCCGCCCCCTCGCCCAGCATGAGCTTGGCGCCGTGGGTGTAGAATTCGGGCGCGCCGCCCTCGTCCATCTGGATATGCGCCTCGCGATGGCACACCACCCCGCCATAAGGCGGGCAGAGCGAGGCGAGCGCGAGGCAGTTGGCGGCGGTGCCGGTCGAGACCCACAGCACCGCAACCTCGGTTCCGAACAGCGCCGAGAACCGCGCATCGAGCGCCGCGCTCCAGCGGTCACCGTCATAAGCGGTGTCCTGGACATTGGCGGCGGCGAGCGCCGCGATCACCTCGGGACAGGCGGGGGCGGCATTGTCGGAGAAGAAGCGCATGGCGGCCCAGATGCGCCGCCATGCGATCCCGGTCAATCAGCCCGTTGGATCAGCCATTGACGATGATGCCGCCATTGGGATGCAGCACCTGTCCCGACATGTAGCTGGCATCCTCGCAGGCGAGGAACAGGAAGGCGGGGGCGACTTCATTGGGCTGGCCCGGGCGCCCCATCGGTGTGTTCTCGCCGAAGGTCTCGAGCTTTTCGGGCGATGCACCGCCACAGGGGTTGAGCGGCGTCCAGATCGGGCCGGGCGCGACGGCGTTCACGCGAATGCCCTTTTCGATCAGGTTTTCGGACAGCGAGCGGGTGAAGGCGGTGATTGCGCCCTTGGTACTCGAATAGTCGAGCAGCTCGGCCGAGCCCTGATACATGGTGACGGATGTACAATTGACGATTGCGGCACCGGGTTTCAGGTGTGGAAGCGCCGCCTGTACCAAATAGAACATGCCGAAGATGTTGGTCTGGAAGGTGCGGAGCAATTGCTCTTCGGTAATGTCGCGAATGTCCTTGTCGGGATGCTGTTCGCCGGCATTGTTGATGAGGACATCGAGCCTTCCGAAGGTCTCGATCGTCTGCGCAACCGCGCGGTCGCACATCTTTTTTGATCCGACATCGGCCTTGATCAGGATCGCGCGGCGGCCCTCTGCCTCGACGATGCGCTTGGTTTCTTCGGCGTCGGCGTCTTCGAGCAGATAGAGGATGGCGATGTCGGCGCCTTCGCGCGCGAACAGTGCCGCGACCGCGCGGCCGATGCCGCTGTCCGCGCCGGTGATCAGCGCGACCTTGCCTGCGAGCCGGCCCGCGCCGGGATAGCGCGGCTGCCACTCGGGCTTGGGATCGAGCGTCCGCTCTTCCCCCGGCAGCGCGTCTTCGTGGATCATTTCGGCGGTGTCGGTCATGCTGTACTCCAGTCGCGTCCCCGCCCGGCGTATCAACCGGAAGTAACGCAAGCGGTTCCCCGCAACCGGGCAACATGCCGTTCGTTACGGTCGGGATGAGCGACGCACCCGCCCCCTCCTATCCCGACGGCATCGTCCCGGCGCATGCCGATCCGGCGACCGGCACTGGGCGTGGACGGCGGCGCTGGCTGGCGCTGATCTTGCTCAGTGCGCTGATGCTTGCGGCGCTGCTGGGCGTGTTCGGCGGCGGCAAGGCGCGACCGCTCACCGCTAGCGGCGATGCCGCCACGCTGGAGGTCCGCACCGCGCGCGTGGTCCGCAACGGGGTGTTTTTCGAAACGTTGGTTCGGGTGACCGCGCGCGCTCCGATCGAGAAGGCGGTGGTCGCGGTCGATGCGACCTTGTGGCGCGATATGACGATCAACACGATGATCCCCGCCCCGAGCGAAGAATCGTTCAAGGACGGCGCGTTCCGCTTCGACTATGGCCCGCTCAAGCCCGGCGAGTCGATCGACATCAAGATCGACGGCCAGATCAACCCGCCGCTGTTTGCCGGCACCCGAGGCACGGTCGCGGTGCTGGACGGCGAGCGCCCATTGGCGGGAATCCCGCTGCACATCACGGTACTGCCCTGATGGATATCGTGATCCGCGCCAGCGTGATGTTCGCCATCCTGTTCGGGCTGCTGCGCCTGATGGGCAAGCGCGAACTGGGGCAGATGACGCCGTTCGAGCTGGTGATGCTGGTGGTGCTGGGCGACCTGATTCAGCAGGGGGTCACGCATAATGATTTCAGCCTGACCGGGGCGACGCTGGCGATCGCGACCTTTGCCTTTTGGGCGAGCGTGCTCGGCTGGGTCAGCTATCGCTGGCCGCGCGCGGAGCGGGCGATCGAGGGCGAGCCGCGCGTGCTGATCCACGACGGCGCGCTGATCGAGGCCAATCTGAAGCGCGACCGGCTGACGCGGCGCGAGGTGGAGTCGGAAATGCGGCTGGCGGGCATTGCCCATGTCCGCGATGTTGCCTGGGCGATCCTGGAGCCCGAAGGGCGGATCAGCTTTATCAAGCGCGGGGACGGCGAGCCCGCGCAGGAAGAGGATGCGCGACCCGCATGAAGCGGGGGCGCACCCCGCCGGTCAGGCGATGAAGCCTGCCGACTGGGGTGCGATGGTGGTGGCGACCATGGTGGCGGTAAGGCCGAGCGACACGAGCGCGACGAAGAACTGACGAACCATTTATCTACTCCCTGTGAGACTGCAGCGGATCAGGCGACCGGGCCGAGGCTGACGGTGTTGGCGATCATCACCAGGGTGAAGCTAGCAGCGCCGACCAGCGCGACAGCGGTGCGGGCGAAGCTTTCGAAACGGAGTGCCATGGTATCTTTTCCCTCTTTAGTGGCCCGGTGGATCATTCCGCCGGGATGCCAGAAGGATTGCAGAGACCGTGCCAATTTCTCTAAGGCACTGATTTACAAGGATTTGTAATTTTATTGTTGGGAATGTTGGGAAATAATACCGAGCCAATTGGCGTAATTTCCCAATGATCAGCCACCGATGACGCGATTCCGCCCGGCATGCTTGGCTTCGTATAATTTGGCATCAGCGCGCGCGAAGCTGTCGGTGAGCGATTCACCGATATGAACGCGCGTGAGGCCTGCCGAGAAGGTAATCTCCCCGATCGGCAGGTCGGATTCGCGCAGGCGATAGCGTTTCGACGCCACCATCGACCGCGCATGTTCCATGATGTCGCGCGCCTTGGCGATACCAATGCCGGAAAACAGCACCGCAAACTCCTCGCCGCCATGGCGGGCGACAAGATGGCCGACACAGACTTCGCTGAGTGCCTGGGCGATGGTGCGCAACACGCGGTCGCCCACGGCATGGCCAAACCGGTCGTTGACCGACTTGAAATGATCGACGTCGCACACCGCGATGCACAGCCGCGCGCCCGACGCCTGCTGTGCGCTGAACGCTTCCTCGAACGCGCGGCGGTTGGGCAATTCGGTAAGCGCGTCGCGCCGGGCATTGTCGCGCGCCTCTTCCAGCGCACTGCGCAGTTCGCTCGCTTCGCGCGTCGCGCTTTCCAGCTGCGATTCGGCGCGATGCACGCGCTCGAGCATTGCGCCGGTGATGCGCGACACTTCTTCGAGCGCGACGCCGACTGGTCCGTCACCCGATCGGCGGATTGCGTCGGCGCTCGCGGCGAGGTCGCGACCGAAGCCGGCGGTCTCGGCGCGCATCGCCTGCACCATGTCCTGAAAGCCCTCGACCTGCATCTGTGTCTTAGCGACCAGGCCATCGACCTTCTCACGTGCCTTGGCGGCGTTGGCCGGCGGTTCGCAGCCCAGCGATTCGATGTCGCGCTGCGTTAGCCGAACACCACCCTCGGTCAGGTTCGCGACCGCCTTGGCGAGCACGCCATCGGGATCGTGCAGCAGGTGCCAGGCAAAGGCGAAATTGGCGGGGCTGGGTTCGAGGCGCTGGTCGAACAGGAACCGGCCAATGCGATCGTACAGCTGACGCGCGGGATCCCCGGCCTCATCCGCACGTGACGCCCTCGCCAGCCTCACCAACCCGTCCTCCGTTTCACCAAAGGGCCCACCCATTGCGCCGCTCCGTTCGGCACCGGAATTAAGCCGGAACTGCTAATATCCGGTGAAACGGATCCGCCCCGTTACGGATCAGCTTTTTCGGGTCGCGCGCCACTGGCGCACGGCGGCGAGCGTGTTGCGCACATGATCCGCCGGGCTGAGGTCGCTGTGCGCGTAGATGATCTTGCCGTTCGGGGCGATGACATAGCTGGTGCGGTTGGTGGCGTCGCGGCCCCCAATCTGACGGCCCAGCGCGACGTCATAGCCGCGAATGACTTCCGGGCTGGCGCTGGCGACGGCGAATTTTCCGGCGCAATCCTTGGCCGAAAAGTCGCGCAACTTATCCACAGGATCGGCCGACATGCCGATCACTACTGCCCCGGCTTTCTTGAAATCGTCGACTGCTGCGGCAAACGCCGCCGCCTCAGCGCTGCACCCGGGGGTGAAGGCGGCGGGGAAGAAATACAGCACCACCGGCCCTTTTTTGAGCTGGGTAGCCAGGTTCACGGTAAAATCACGCCCGGCGATCGCGCCCTTGGCCGTGAAATTGGGTGCCTTGGCCCCCGGGGCGAGCGCGGCGCTGGCCGGCATGGTCAGCGGCAGCATCAGGGCGGCAAGAGCGAGCTTCAGGCGCATGGGTCTCTCCTACAAATTCATCGCGTCAGGGCGATCCCGATCCGCGCATGGCTGTCGCGACGGCGATGATCGTCGAGTGCTTCACCATAACCTGTAAAGCCTTGGGCGAAGAGATAGAAGCCGAGACTGTCGCTGATCCGCGCCAGCGGGTAGGACGCGAACAGCTCCGCCGCGCCGCGCCCGCTCTCGGGGCTGCCGCGCACGGTGAGCGCGAGCTTGAGGCTGTCGGGCTTGACCAGCGTGAGGCCGAGCGACCCATTACCCCAATAACGGTCGAGATCGGGGGCGACGCCCTGTTTGCCGACATAGACCCATGCCTGGGGCGTCACTTCGGCGCGCCAATTGTCACCGAGATCGAAGCTCTTGGTCGCGCGCAGGAAGATACGGTTCGAATCGATCGAGGTGGCGTCGCCCTCCCCGTTCGAATCGTGCCGCCAGCCAAGGCCAATCGTCGCGCTCGGATCGACCGCGCGCTCGACATAGACTTCGGGCGAATAGGTGGTGTGGGTGAACGGGCCGGACGGCAGGTCGAGGCGCCAGAACATCGTCTGGGTATAGGCAAAGCGCAAATGGCTGAACGCGCCATCGCCGCCGATCGGCTGAAACGCGAAACTGACCTGCAGCTTGCCGCCCGAATCGCCAAGGCCAAAGGCGCCATAGACGGGTTCGTGCGGCGTGAACCGGTCGAGAAAGCCCGACCGCGTGCCAGCGGCGCTCGGGACCTCGCGCTCGCCCGCTTCGGCGCTGCGCGGTGCCGCGGCAGGCGCATCGGCGGTCCACGGCGCGCCCACCCCGGCGGGCAGCGGCGCGCCAGGCAGCGGCTTGGTCACCGGGCGGGCGGCATAGCCGGTGGGGACGTAGCGCGCCTTGGCAAAACCGCCCGGAGCGATCGTCGCGGTCGGTGCGGGCAGGCGCTCAAGGATCAGGCGCGTGCCGTCGGCCGCCGTAACCTCGATCGTGCGCGGCCCCTCCGCCGCGACCGGGGCGGCACCTTCGTTGATCAGGATCACCTCGACCCCGCGCAGCGCCGCCGCTTCCGATTCGGGCTGAGTCGGCACGGCGCGCACTTGCGCCACCGCGGGCGATGCGATCGTGGCGGCGGCGAGGAGGATCAGGCTTCGCATGATCCCCGGATGCCAGCGTGCGATGACGTTTGCGAGTCGGAAACGCAACGACGCGACGGGATGTGGGCCCTTATCCTTCGCGCAGCGCGTAGCGGAGCTGATCGACCAGCGGCTTGGTAAGGTAGGACAGGATCGAGCGGCTGCCGGTCGACACGAACACTTCGGCCGGCATCCCGGCCTTGAGCGCGATATTGGGATTACGCGTCAGCGCCGCGGCATCGACGCGCACGCGGATGCGGTAAAAGGACTGGCGGGTGGCATCGTCGCGGGTCAGCTCCGGCGACACAAAGATCAGCTTGCCCGGAATATCGGGCGTCGCCTGCCGGTCGAGCCCGGAAAAGACGATGCGCGCGTCCTGCCCGGTGCGCACCTGATCGACATCCTGCGGGCGGATCCGCGCCTCGATCACCAGCGTGTCGCGGTCGGGGACGATCTGCAGGATCGGCTGGGCGGCGGGGACCGCGCTGCCGGTGGTGGTATAGGCGATCTTGTCGACCGTGCCCGATTGCGGGGCGCGCACTTCGCTGCGCGCGAAAGCGTCGGCGGTGGTGGCGACGCGGACCTGCTGTTCGTTGATCTGCGCGACGACCTCGGCGAGTTGGGTCGCGGCCTCGCTGCGCATATTCTTGGTGACGTTGAGGATCTGCTCGCGCGTTTCGGCGATGCGTGCGCGCGCCTGCGCGATGTTCGATTGCAGCGCGGCGCGGCTGCCCTCCAGCTGCACCGCCGCGCGCTCCGCGCTGTTGAGCCGGTTGATCGTCACCAGCTGCTTTTCGTGCAGCCGCCGCAGCCCTTCGAGCTCGGGCTCGATCAGCACGAGCTGGCGGTCGGCGGCGTCGATCTGGACGCGATAGCCGGCGATCTCGCTGTCGAGCTGTTGAATGCGTTGGCGCAGCAGGTCGAGCGTGCCGCTCATCTCGGCGCGACGCAGCGCGAACAACCCCTGTTCGCGCGCGATCAGCTCGCGCACCCGCGCGTCGCCGCTGCGCGTGAGTTCAGGCGGAAGCCGCATGCTGGCCGCGCCGTCGCGCTCCGCCTCGAGCCGCGCGCGGCGGATGAGCAGTTGCTCGAGCCCCTGCGACGCCGACTCCGACCCGACCTGGGTGACGCTGGTGTCGAGCCGGACCAGCAGCTGCCCCTGCCGCACGCGATCGCCGTTGCGCACCAGCACCTCGCGCAGCACCCCGCCATTGGGATGACTGACCACGCGCACGCTCGAATCGACGACGACCTCGCCCATGCCGATCACCGCGCCGCCGACCTGGAGGATCGCTGACAGGCCGAACAGGCCGAATACGAGGAAGGCGATCAGTGCGAAGGCGCGGCGGGTACGGCGTTGCAGCCGCGTGTCGGCGTCACCGGGATCGCCGAGTTCATAGACCGCATCGTCGTCGATCGGGCTGTGCGCGTTCATGCCGATCCGCCGCGTTGCGGGAGAACCGCGACATTCGCCGTCTCGGCCGCGCCACGCGGGCGCGTGACCTTGGCCAGCACCTCGTCGCGCGGACCGAATGCCTGGACGGTGCCGCCGCGGATGAACAGGGCAAGGTCGACCGCAGCCAGGATCGCCGGGCGGTGCGCGACCATCAGCACGATGCCGCCACGCGCGCGCACCTGCTGCACAGCGCGGATCAGCGCGGTCTCACCCTCATGGTCGAGGTTGGAATTGGGTTCGTCCAGCACCACCAGAAACGGGTCGCGATAGAGCGCGCGGGCGAGCGCGATACGCTGGCGCTGGCCGGCGGACAGCTGGCCACCATCTTCGCCCACCTCAAGGTCATAGCCATCGGGCAGCTGCAGGATCAGGTCATGCACCCCCGCCGCACGCGCCGCCGCGAAGACCAGTTCGGGCGGAGCGTCGGGTTCGAACCGGGCGATATTCTGCGCGATCGTGCCCGCGAACAGCTCGACCGACTGGGGCAGATAGCCGATATGCGCGCCGAGCTCGTCGGGGTCCCATTGATCGATCGTCGCGCCGTCGAGGCGCACATGGCCGCGCGCCGGCTTCCACGCCCCGATCACGCCGCGTACCAGCGACGACTTGCCCGAACCGCTGGGACCCAGGATGCCGACCGCCTGCCCCGCCTGCAGCCGGAAGCTGGCATCGCTGACCGTGGTGCGCGTGGCGGCGGGCGGCGTCAGGGTCAGATGCTCGACCGACAGCGTCTGGCTGGGCGGGGGCAGGCTGGTGCGCGCCTGGGTCGGGGCGGGGAGCTGGCGCAACAGGTTCGACAGCCGCGACCAGCTTTGCCGCGCACCGACAAAGCCGCGCCAATTGGCGATCGCCGCATCGACCGGAGCAAGCGCGCGCCCGGCAAGGATCGAGCTGGCGAAGATGATCCCCGCCGTCGCCTTGCCATCGATCACCAGCACCGCACCAACGGTCAGCACCGCCGATTGCAGGAACATGCGCAGCACCTTGCTGACCCCGGTTAGGGTCGAGGTCGCGTCGGTCAATGCTGCCTGTTCGCGCAGGAAGGTCGCGTGCGCGCCCTGCCACTGCGTCACCATCCGCTGACGCATGCCGAGGCTGGCGATCAGCTCGGCATGGCGCCAGCGCCGGTCGCCAAGACTGCGGCGGCGCGCGCCGGCTTCGTTCACGGCGGCGAGGTGGCGGGCATTGATCCGCTCGGCGGCTGCGGTCAGGCCCGCCAGCACGAGCATCCCCAGCAGCGTCACCACGCCCAGCCAGTAATGGACCATGGTCAGTATGAGCAGGAAGAAGATGATCCAGGGCAGGTCGATCAGCGCCGGTGTGCCGGCGCTGGCGATGAAGCTGCGCAACTGGTCGAGATCGCGGGTCGGGCTGACCATTTCCTTCGCATCAGGCCGTTCGAGCGCGACGCGCCCCTCGATCTGCTGCACCCGGCCGATCAGGCTGTTGTCGAGCGAGGCGGCGACATCGGCGAGCATGCGCGCGCGCATCACGTCGAATGCGCCATAAAATGCGAAGGCGACGATCACCATCAGGAACAGGCTGATCAGGGTCGCCTGATGCTGCCCCGGCAACACCCGGTCATAGACCAGCATCAGATAGATCGATCCGGTCAGCATGAGGATGTTGACCATCGCGCTGAGCGCCACGATCCCCCACAGCCCGCCCCGCACGCGGCGCAGCGCATCGCGCAGTTCGGATTCGCCGAGGCGGCTTCGCAAATTCATCATCTCGCCACGCCAGTCCCCGGTCCGGCCTCAGCAAATACAGGGGAATGGCGCCGGGGGAAAGCGTCCGTCATGCGCGCGTCGCCAAAGCGCGTTCGACCAGCGTCACGTCTGCGGGATTGTTGACCTCCCAGAAGCCTGCAGGCGGGCGCGCGACTTCGACCAGCCGGATCGGCGTGCCATGCTCAAGGAACCGCAATTGCTCCAACCCCTCGGCCAGTTCGAGCGGTCCCGGCGGAAGCGTGGCATAGTGACGCAGGGCGGCGGGGGTGTAGGCATAGAGGCCGACATGCAGCTTCAACCCGGCGCCAGACCCATAGGGAATGGGGCGTTTGGAGAAATAGAGCGCCTGACCCCTGGCATCGGCTACGACGGTCGTGCCACCGATCCGGCCCGCCTGATGATCGGCAACCAGTTGCCCGCCGAGCGCGCTGTCGCACGCGATCCAGGGTGTCAGCACCGGCGCGGGCGCCGCGACCCAGGTGTCGATCAGCGCATCGAGCGCGGCACGCGGGATCAGCGGCGAATCGCCCTGCAGGTTGATCACCAGATCGGGGTCTTCATCCAGCTGCTCCAGCACGGCGGCGCAGCGCTCGGTCCCGTTGCGCAGATCGGTCGCGGTCATCGCAACCGCACCGCCAAAGCCGCGCACGACATCGGCGATGCGCAGATCATCGGTCGCAACCACGATTTCAGCACGATCCTGCAGCGCCGTCGCCGCTTCCCAGCTCCACTGGATCAGCGGTTTGGACACGCCATCGGCACCCCGCAGCGTGGCGAGTGGCTTGCCCGGGAAACGCTGCGAAGCATAGCGCGCGGGCACCACCACCCGCACGCGCGGCGGCGCGTCAGAGGATACCGGCACGCAGCAGATCCTGGATATGCACCAGCCCGGTCGCGCACCCGGCATCGACCACGAACAGGGTCGAGATGCGGTGCATGCGCATCAGGTCGAGCGCCTGCGCGACATCGGCGGTCGCGTCGATCGTGACCGGATGCGGGGTCATCAGTGCGCTGGCAGCGCGCGTTGCGACATCCAGCGCATGACGCCGGATATCGCCATCGCTGATCGCGCCGATCAGCTGGCCGGTCGCATCGGTGACGCCGACAATGCCCTGACCCTTAGCGGTAATCTCACGCACCACTTCGGCGCCCATTGCCTGGGCCGGGACCAGCGGCAGGCGGTCGCCGCCCACCATGATCTGTGCCAGCGGACGCAGCCTGCGCCCGAGATCGCCGCCGGGATGCAGCGCGTGCATGGCGCTCCGCCGATGGCCGCGCAACTGCGCCACCAGCAATGCGAGCACATCGCCCATCGCCATCGACACGATCGTCGACGCCATGGGCGCCGCATAGTCGCCGCTGCCTTCGTCGCAGTGCGGAATCAGCAGGACATGGTCGCAGAGCAAGGCGAGCGGCGCATGGCTGGATGCGGTGATCGCGATGGTCGCGGCGCTGAGATGCCGGGCATGCTCGACCACCCGTACCAGTTCGCGGCTCGCCCCCGATGCGCTGAACGCCACCACGACATCCTCGCCCCGGATCGCGCCGAGATCGCCGTGCAGCGCATCACCGGCATGCAGGAACTGCGCGGGAGCATCGAGCGAGCAGAGCGTGGCGGCGAGCTTGCGCGCGACGATCGCCGATTTGCCGATCCCGCTGGTCAGCACACGGCCACCACAGGTCGCGATCGTCGCAGCCGCCTCGATCACCGTGTCGTCGATACTGTCGTCGAGCAGGGCGAGCGCGCGTTGTTCGGCTCGCAGCACCCGGTGCGCGGTGGCGCGCAGATCGTCACCCGCCAGCGCCGCGACGCGATCATGCATCAGGCTGGACCGCCGAAATGGGCAAGGAACACGCAAACATCGAACGGCCCCAATGGGTTGAGTCCGCGATCCATGCACCGTCGCCGTTGCGAAGGCAATCGGCGCGCCTGCAAGCGTGGTCGCTATCGGATCAGGACCAACATCTGATCCTCATTCGGCGGTGCCGAGAGCACCGCTGCGCGCGTGGTCGGCACGACCACTTCGGGGTCGAAATAGTCAATCCGGTGCAGGGCGAAGCGATCAGCAAGAATCGCGTCGAGAAAGCCCGCCGCATCGCTATAGCGCGCCGGAGTGAACTCCATGAACACCGTCAGCGGGCGGTTGCGGCGCAGCAGCCCTGCCATGCCGCGCCAGACAAGCTCCTCCGCCCCTTCGGTATCGATCTTGATGAAATCGGCGTCGCGCAGGGCATCGAACGCATCGGCGCGCTGGACGCGGACGCGAATCTCGCCGTCGCGGCCGCTGGGCTGGCTGAAATGGGCGTTCTTCGGTTCGGTCGGCGGCACGAACATCACCGTGTCGCCCGGTTCGTCGCTCAGCGCGACTTCATGGATTTGGGTAAAGGGCGCGAAGCCGTTAACATGCGCACTGCGCCGCGCCCGTTCGGCCATGCGCGGATTGGGCTCAAATGCGACCACGCGCCCAGTCGGCCCGACCAGATCGGCCATCAGCATCGTGAAATAGCCGAGGTTTGCACCGATATCGACGGCGGTCATCCCCGGTCGGATGAAGCGCAGCATCGCCTCGGTCGTCCACATCTCCCAATAGCCGTCGAGCAGCAGGAAGGTGGACAGGCCAACGTCGCGTGTGTCGACGAACATGCGATAGCGGCCAAGCACCCGGCACACCGCCATGTCGCCGCCAAGATAGGCATTGCGGCACAGCGCGCGCACCGCTGCCTCGTTCAAGTGACGTGGCGGCACGCGCAGCCGCCACAGGTCGAAATATTGGCCGGCCTGCTCCAGCGGAGACGCGCTGCGATGTTGCGCCGAGCCCGGAGGCATCGGCTCCGCGTCATCCTGCCCTGTCGATGCGCTGCTTCCGGGTTGGCTGTCCATTGCCAACCAACCCGGGACGCCCAGCTTCGATCCCTGATGCAGCGAACTTCACCCGGTCGCCCGGGCAAAGCGCGTCAGGCGATCAGATACCAGCCAGCATGCGGCTGTTCCCACGCGCTCATGCCGCCGTCGCGCGCAACCGACAGGTCGACGCCGATCATCTCGTCCTGAACGTCGGCCAGGTTCTTGACCACAGGCTCGCTCGACGCCGTCAGAATGAAATCGCTCTGCGACAGGCTCGCCCGCGCAACCCCGTTGATGACGATGAAATCGCCATTGCCCAGGTCGATGGCAGTCGTGCCGCCATTTTCGTGCATCGAGTTGATCACCGTCTGCCAGGTCAGGCCATAGGCGCTGAGGTCGATCCGGTCAGTCCCTGCCACAAAGTCGGCAATCACGTCGCCGCCGGTACCCTGGGTGAAGACGAAGGTGTCCGCGCCCGCCTCACCGAACAGCACGTCATTGCCCGCGCCGCCGTTCAGCGTGTCATTGCCCGCGCCACCGAGCAGCCAGTTGGCGCTGGCACTGCCGGTGATGCGGTTATTGAGGTCGTTGCCGACACCGAACGGCGTGTTGCCGCCGAGCACCAGATTTTCGACATTGGCGTTGAGCGAATAGCCCGCGCCGTTGATCGTGGCGTAGACGGTGTCGGTGCCGCCACCAGCCGCTTCGAGGGTCAGGTCGTTGGGTGTATCGACATAATAGGAATCGTCGCCCGATCCACCGTCCATGCGGTCGTAATCGCCAAGGCCGGAATCGCCGCGCAGGATATCGTTGCCCGCGCCGCCGACCAGAATGTCGGTGGCGAAGTCCGACCCGCCGATCAGCGTGTCGTCGCCATCCTCGCCATAGAGCGCGTCGGCACCGTCGCCGCCGTTCAGCACGTCATTGCCGATCCCGCCGACGAGATAGTCGATCCCGGCATCGCCGAACAGCTGGTCATTGCCGCTCTCACCGAACAGCGAATCCACCCCGTCACCGCCGCGCACGACATCGTCGCCAGCGCCGCCGATCAGCAGGTTCGAGCCGCTATTGCCCTGGATCGTGTTGGCAAGTTCATTGCCGACCCCGAAAATATCGCCTGCACCCTCGGCGAGGGTGAGGTTTTCGATATGTTGCCAGAGATAATAGTTGCTGGTCGAGATGACGGTGTCGGTGCCCTCGCCATCGAATTCAAACACGATATCATCCGCGCGATCGACATAATAGGTGTCGTTGCCACGGTCGCCATGCAGCCCGTCCGCGCCCTGTCCGCCGTTCAGGATATTGTCGGACGCATTGCCGATCATGAAGTCGCTGCCACTGCCGCCGATCGCGTTCTCGATCACCGAACCGCGCGCGATCACGACGTTGCCGCGACCGGTGCCGATGTTCGAAAACGCCTCTTCACGCAGGTTGATCAGCTGGTTGGTGATGTTGCCCGAATAGTCGAGCGTATCGATCCCGCCATTGTCGATGATCGTATAGGCGACGTTGGGATAGAGCGACGCGTTGTAGATGTCGCGCCCGGCGTTGCTGTTATAGCCATAGGTGGTGTCGCCGGTCCGGGTCGTCGTCACCGTGCCATACATGTTGGCAACCGCGATCGCGTCCGCCGCCATCGGCGACAGGGTGAATTGGCGGGTGTAGCCGAGCCCGGCGAAATAGCTGTTCTCGAGCGCGTCGAAATACGACATCACCGTCGTGATCCACGCATCGTTGAGGTAGCCGGCATCGGTCGCATAGTCGGCGCTGCTGTTATAGTTCCCGCCATGGCCGAGGCCGAGTGCATGGCCGATCTCGTGCACATAGGTCTGGAACGAGTAGCTGTTGATCCCCGTACCATAGGTGGTCAGCCAAGCGGTGCCGACATTGACATTGGCGCTCGACGTGATGCCGGCGCTGTTGAAGGAGGCGTTGGCGAACGCACCCTCTTCATCATCGTCAAAGGTGATCTGGGCATTACCGGTCTGCTCGACGAAATTGATGCCGGTGAAGTCGGTCCAAAGTGCCAGCGCGGCGCGCGCCAGCGTCTGGCCGCTGGCCGTCAGCGCGCTGATATCCACCGTCAGCGTGCCACCCGGCGCCACGTCGAAATGGTGCGGCGTCGTCCAGTATAGCGTAGTCAGCTGGTTCGCGATCTGGTCGTTGGTCCACACCGTGAGCGGCGGGGCTTCGCCAAAGCTCAGCGTGAAGCTGCCCTGATCCTGCTCGCGCCAGGTGCCGACGTCGATATAATAGGTGCCGCTGGTGGTCGGGGTGAAGACGAGCCGCGAATAGGTGCCCGCGCCACCATCGTCATTTTCCCCGATTGCCAGCCCGTTCGCATCACGCAGCATCAGCAACGTGTCGACCGTGCCGCTACCTGACGTCTCGAACACATAACGCGTGCCAGCCGTCAGGGTGACGCGATACCAGTCATGATCGCCAAAGCCGTTGATGTTGACCGTAGTGGAGCCGCCAAAGGCGACGGTGCCGGTGGTGGTGCGGTTGTCCGCCACGGCATCGGCCGGATTCCACAGGCCGTTGCTGGCGAACAGGTTATAAGAGCCGGTCACGCTGTTGCTGAACCCGCTGACGTCAACGAAATAGGTTCCGGTCGTCGTTGCTGTGAAGGTAATGTGCGACAAAACGTCCTGACCGCCATCGTCATCGCTGACGATCACATTGCCGTTCGAATCGCGCAGCCGAAGCAGCGTGTCGGTCGGGTTCTGGGCACCGTTGGTCCAGAAGGTATAGCTCTGCCCGGCGGTCAGGGTGACGCGATACCAGTCCTGGTCGCCGCCCGTATCGATCGCGCCATTGACGACCCCGCCGAACACCACCGGGTCGGTCGAGCTGGTGCCGCCGGGAGCATCTTCCGCAACTTCGACCGGCAACAGGTCGTCATCGTCGAGCCGCGCCTTGGCGCAGGCCTCGCACATGCAGGACGTGACCTCCGCGTGCTGGATCAGCGCGGTGCCGACCGACCCGTCGAGCTGCACGCCGCCGCCGAACCCGTCGACGATGCGCGAGAATCCGGCGAAATTACCGTCGGTCACACCGTCAACCGTTGTCGAGATTCCGAACACGCCCTGCCTCCTTCACTGGACATCCGACCGGCCGGACATCCTTGAAAAGGCGGTGCAAATCTCCCGAGTAGCACTTCAGTCCGATAGCGCCGCCGCCCGGGCCACATCCCGCGCCAGCAAGCCGATGGAGTCAAGCCCCAAAGGGCGATCGGACGATGAAATCATGCGGGTTTCGACCGAACGTGCGCGTCCGCGCTCGATCACCGTCACATCTGCGGCCATGGTGTCGGACCGCACGACGCGCAGGGAGACCGTCATGCCATCGCCCGATCGCTGCCTGACGGGCACCAGCGCATAGGGACGCCCGGCTGCCGCCGACAGCTGTTCGACGAAGCGCGCACACACCGCCCGCGCGTCCAGCCCGGCCTTTTCGCCCCCCGCGACGGTGCAGGACAACGACAGCGGCGCTCCGGCTCCACTTACCGACATGGCGAGCCAGATGATCCATGACATGCTGCTTCTCCCGCTAAGACACGCACACGCAACACCTTGACCGCGCGGCGATGAACAGAGGCTGTCGCGCGCACCTCATCGCCGGAAGCACAGCATGTGGTCGATATTGTGCGGCTGGGCAAAGACCGCGTCGATCGTGGTCGGCTGGATCCCGGCGGCATAGTCGATGATCTCGAGGCGGAAGCCCTCGCCGATAATCTCTTTGAGGAATCCGCGCGGGTCGGGGTAGCGCGACACGGTGAATTCCATGAAGATGGTCAGCGGCTGACCTCCGGCCAGGATGCCGGTCATGCCGCGCCACACCTGCTGCTCGAACCCCTCGACGTCGATCTTGATGAATTCGGCCTTGAGCGCATCGGGAAAGCTGTCGAGCCGACGCAGCGGCACCGCGTTGGAAATGCCTTCGCCCCCATAGGTATGCACGCGACCGCCACCGGGCTGGTGCGTCATCACCTCCATCGTCACATAGCCCTCTTCGCTCCCAAGCGCGACGTTATGGACGGCGGCAAAGGGGGCGTAGCCGTTCATCTCGACGCTGCGCTGGGCACGGGTTGCCATTGCGGGGTTGGGCTCGAACGACAGCACCCGCCCATCGGCCCCGGTGAGGTCGGCGAGCAGCAGCGAATAATAGCCGAGATTGGCGCCGACATCGATGACGGTCGATCCGCGCCGGACGCTGCGCAACATCGCCTCGGTCACCCACATTTCCCAGAAGCCGTCGAGCATCAAATGGCTGGAGATGCCGATGTCGCGGGTATCGACGAACATCTTGTAGCGACCCAGCACGCGCGCCAACGCGGTGTAGTCGCCGCAATAGGCGGTGCGGCACAGCGACCGGATCTCCGCCTCGTTGAAGGTGCGCGGATGCTGGAGCAGCCGCCAGATGTCGTAGATCGGTGTCGCGCTCATTCCATCCCCATCAGTTCATGGCGCGCGCGGCGCCGAATTGTCCCGCCAGCCGCCCGACCAATGCCCGCCACCGCGCGGGCGGCGGGGCCGATCCCTGCGCCGCCAGCTCCGCCGCCAGCGTCTCGACGCTGCACGGGGCGCCGGTGCGCGCACTGGCATAGAGCGGATAGGCGATCAGCGCGGCCGCCACCAGTTCGGTGAGGCTGCACCGGCGGGTCCGGCGTGCGATCGGCGCGCGATCCCGCGTCAGGCCCCAGCCGGCGTAAAAAGGCTGACCGTGCACGACCACGTCGCGCCCGCGCACCAGCGCCTCGAACCCGGTGAGCGAGGTCAGCACATGCACGGCGTCGACGCGGTCGAGCAGGTCGGTCAGGCTGGCCTGAGGCGCGACCAGATCGGCAAGCTCGATGGCGTCGCGCTCGCCCTGCCCGGCCGCGCGCAGGCCCGACACGACATCGGGGTGCGGCTTGTACACGATGAAGGCGTCGGGCTCCTCGGCCCGGACGCGGGTGAGCAGGTCGATCATGCCGGTCACTCCGGCATTGCCGAGCCGCACCGACTGGTCGGTCTCAACCTGACCGGGGACCAGGACGATGCGACGCCCTTGCGGCAAGTCGAGCGGCGCGCCGGAGAGGTTGTATTTGGTCAGCCGCGCCGACCGCAGCAGCGCGATTAATGCATCGGCGCGCACCAAGGTGGCGGCGTCAAATTCTGCTGTCTGGAGCAGCTCTTCCAGATCGCTCGGCCCGCTGGGGTCGTAATGCGGGCGGCGGCTGTCGAGGGTCAACGAACAGGGCTGGACCAACGCCGCGCCCAGCCCGGCCGAGCGCAGAAACCCGTCCTCGATCCACCAGAGCGGCACCTCCGCCTCCTGCGCGGCGCGCTCCAGCCCCGCCGGGACGCGCGTCGCCCAGCAGCCGACCGCCCCGCCCCGCTCCCGCGCGATCGCGACGGCGCGCGCAGGGTCGCGGGCGATGGCCGGACCATGGCGGTTGCGCAGCATCGTTGCGACCCGCCGTCGTTTCCACGGCGCGATGCCGATCAGGCAGGCGAGACCCTCGGGCTGCGCCGCTGGTGTCATCGCGTCAGCAGGTCGACAGTGATTGCGGGCGTCACCAGCGTGTTGAGCAGCTGCACCAGCTTGCCGAACTGCACCGATCGCGCATTGGCGACCAATAGCACGTCCTTTTCGCGCATCTCGAAGCGCTGCGACAGGAAATAGCTGCGCGGGTCGAGCAGGTTAAGGCGGTAGATCACCGGCTTCGGCGCGCCATCGGCACCAGTTTCGTAGCGGAAGATGAACACGCCCGTAGCATCGGCGCGGTCGTCGGCGAGGCCACCCGAGCGCGCAATCGCTTCGGCCAGCGTCAGCGTGTCGCTGTCGAACGCGAGTTCAGCCACATTGCGGGCCGAGCCCAGCACGGTGAGCGAACGCACGCTGCGAATCAGCTGGACGTGGTCGCCCGGCGCCAGGCGGACATTGGCCGGGCTGTCGACGCGCAGCTGATCGAGCCGGATTTCCGCCGCCCGGCCATCGCGCACCAGCCGCACGCGCGTATCGGCCGGACGATTGGCCGGGCCGCCCGCCTGCGCGATCAGGTCGAGCAGACGCTCGCCCGCCAGCGTCAGCGGCTGGCGGCCGGGGTTGCGGACATCGCCGCTGGTGACGACGCTGCGCCCCGGTCCACGCTCGACCGCGACCACCACCTGTGCCTGTTGCGACAGGCCGCGCAATTTCTGGCGAATCTCCTCGCCGACCGCTGCGCTGGTGCGCCCGGCGACGCGCACCGCGCCGATATAGGGGATGGTGACCTGTCCGGGCTCGCCGACTTCCATGCGCGGCAGCGTCCGCGCACCTGCAGCGGGAACCGCACCCTCGCGCGCACTCGTCTCGCCCGACGGGGCGAACAGCGCATAGCCGACCTCGAACACCGTCACCGTCAGCGTGTCGCCGACTGCGATCTCGCCGGTCCAGGGCGCGGCATCGGCGATCGGCCAGGCCATTGCGGGAGCGACAGGCTGGCTGGGCGCAGGCGTATCGACGATATCGATCACGGCGATGCCCGATGTGGCCGCAGGGCCCACCACCTGCGACACGGTCGGCGCTCCTGCAGGCAGCGTGGCACAAGCCGATGCCGCAAGCAGCATCGGGAGGAGCATATAGACTCTGCAGCTAGGCATGCGCCGCAACCCCTCCCGAACGCGTGGCGGCGAATTGGGCAGCGGCGCGTTCGTCGAGCAGCGCTTCATAGAGTCGCGCCAGCCGCTCCTGATAACGCGCGGGCGAAAACCGCTCGGCTTGCACCCGCCCGGCGGCGCTGAGCGTCGCGCGCAATTCCGCGTCGCGGTCGAGCTGCGCCAGCCCCGCGCGGATCGAGCGCGGATCATAGGGATCGACATAGAGCGCCGCATCGCCACCCACTTCGGGCAGCGAGCTGACGTTCGAGGTCAGCACGGGCGTCCCCAGCATCATCGCCTCCAGCACCGGCAGGCCGAATCCCTCATAAATGGACGGGAAGGTCACCGCCTTTGCCCCGCGGATCAACCGCATCAGCAGCGCGCGCGGCAGATAGTCGATCCGGCGGATATTCTTGAACGTCGCCTTGAGCGGCTGAACCTCGTCGCGCTGGAGCAGCCGCAATTCCTCGTCCGCGCCCCAGGTCCGCCGACCGACGATCACCAGCGGGGTTTTGGTCGCGAGCGAGAGATAGGCTTCGATCAGGCGATTGACGTTCTTCTTGGGCTCGATCGCGCCGAAGAACAGGAAATAGCCTTTGAACGGCAAGTTGAAGATGCTGTGGATCGCGGCGGCGACATCGTCGTCGCTTTCCGCCAGCACCGCATCGGGGACGCGCACCGCCTGATAAGTGTTGACGATCTTGGGCTCGGCAAAGGGGAAGAATTCGATGATGTCGCGCCGGCTCGATTCCGACACGCTGACGATGCGGTCGGCGCGGCGTGCGACGGCGCGCATCAGCTTGTAATAATAGCGTTTCCGGTCGGCGCTGGCATAGGGCAGCTTGAGCGGGACCAGGTCGTGCATGGTGTGGATATTGGCGGCGCCCGAGAGGTTGACCGGCAGCGGATAGGTCCAGTGCATCACGTCGACCGGGCCGGGCACATGCACGTTGGAAAACAGGCCCAGCCGAGCGAAATTGCGCCCGGCAAGATCGAAAATGTCGGGCGCGGTGTAAAGGCCGCCATCGAATTCGGGCAGACGGTGGGCGAATTGGCGGGCGAGGACGCGGCCGTCCTGCGGAATCGCGCGCGCGCGGCGGTCGCGCAGCATCAGCGTTGTCTCACGCACCCAGCTCAGCGACCAGCGGCCCGGCTTGCGCGTTTCATGCTCGCCGCCCAGCGCCTCATAGAACATGACATCGCGCAGCTTGGGGTTGAACGGCGCGCGCAGACCGT
The DNA here is from genome assembly GCA_030149245.1 of Sphingomonas bacterium. Lineage (GTDB taxonomy): Bacteria > Pseudomonadota > Alphaproteobacteria > Sphingomonadales > Sphingomonadaceae > Sphingomonas. Next base: position 18,527 of record JASBRX010000039.1, on the reverse strand, counting down.
ACAGGCCGCCGACCGGCACGCCCATGTCCTTGAGTGCCCCGGCAAGCTGATAGCCATAGGTGGCGACCCCTGTGCCGCGGGGAAGGGCAAGATTGAAGCCGTCGATCAATACGCGCATCGTGAACCCGCCCCCAAGGGTCTCATAACTCACCAAAAGCGTTCGTAAAGCGCCGCAAGCCGCGCGGCAAAGGATTCAGCGGTGAACTGCGCCGCGCGTTCATGTCCTTGGGCGATCAGGCGCGTGCGCAACGGCACATCGCTGGCGATCCGGCGGATCGCGTCGGTGAGCGCCGCGCTGTCATGTGGATCGACCAGCAGCGCCGCATCCCCGGCGATTTCGGCCGCCGCGCCGGTTGCGCTCGCCAGCGCAGGGACGCCGAGCGCCATCGCCTCGACCACCGGCAGCCCGAACCCCTCCGCCAGCGAGGGCATCAGCAGCGCCCGCGCCCCGGCGATCAGCGCCGCGACGGTCGCATCGCCCTGCCAGCCGAGCCGGATCACGTCGGGACCATTCATCAGCGCGTGGGCGCGCCTTCGCTCCGATTCGCTGCGCCAATGGCCTTCGGGGCCAGCGATCACCAGCGGGAGTCCGGTCGCTGCGCGGCGATGGGCGTCGATCAGTGCCGCGATATTCTTGCGGGATTCGACCCGGCCGATCGCGAGCAGATAACTGCCGGGGACCAATCTGGCCGGCAGCGCGCCGGGCGATCCGGGATCGACCGCCTGAAAGCAGCAGCTGACCTGATCTTCCGTCAGCGAAAGCCGCGCGCGCAGGTCGGCCCGCACCGATTCCGACACGGTCACGAACTGCGCGGCCACGCCCGCCAGCCGCTCCAGCAACCGCCGGTGACGGCGCGGCGCGATGCCGGTCAGGTCCGGGTGGGTGAGCGGAATCAGATCGTGGACGGTGTAGAGGTTCGCCGCCCCCGCGACCTGGAGCGGCATCGGGTGCGACCAGTGGACGATCGCCGGTGGGTCGGGGAGCGTCAGGGTCGTTAACGCGCCGGTCGTGGTGAAGCGCCGCTGAGCAAGGCGGTAAAGGTCGGGCACCAGCCAGCCCGCCCCGCCCGGCTCCGCAATCGGCTGCCCATCAAGGATACGCGGCAGATCGCGCCAGCCAGATCGCGCAGCCGCATCCCCGCCATCGCCGATCGGCTCGACCGTCACCGGCAGCAGCGTGAGGGCGTTAGCGAGCCCCGCGCGATAGCGGGCGACCCCGGTCCCTTCGCGCCAGCGCACAGCGCGCCGATCGACCGCGATGCGCTTCACCCCTGTGCTCCACCCGCGCGCTTGCCTATCGTCGCGCGATGATTCGCTTCGACCGCGTGAGCAAGACCTATCGAACGCGGCGCGGCCACCACCGCGTGCTCGAGGACGCGAGCTTCACCATCGGGCGCGGCGAGGCCCTGGGCATTTGCGGCCATAATGGCGCGGGCAAATCGACGCTGTTGCGCCTGATCGCGGGGGTGGAACGGCCGAGTTCGGGGACGGTCGAGCGCCAGATGTCGGTGTCCTGGCCATTGGGCTATGGCAGCAGCTTTCAGAGCAGCCTGACCGGCGCCGACAATGTCCGTTTCATCGCGCGCGTCTATGGGCGACCGGTCGACGCGGTGCTCGGCTTTGTCGAGGCGTTTGCCGAGCTTGGCAGTTATCTCGACATGCCGATCCGCACCTATTCTGCGGGGATGAACGCGCGGCTGGCCTTTGCCGCATCGCTCGCGGTCGATTTCGACTGTTACCTGGTCGACGAGATCACCGCCGCCGGGGACGAGCGGTTCCGCGCGCGCTGCCACGCCGCGCTGATGGAACGGCGCGAGCGCGGGACGCTGGTCATGGTCTCGCACGATCCGCATACGCTGCGCGCCTATTGTACCAGCGGTGCGACATTGAGCGACGGACGGCTGACCTTCTACGACTCGATCGAGGGTGCGCTGGAGCAGCATTTCTAGCCCCCGACCCGCTCCATCAACTCTGGTGCTCGCGCACGCCCGCGATCAGCATCCAGCCGATCCCATAGGCGACGCTCAAACCGATCAGGATCAGCAAGGTGGTCCGGAACGGCTTGGGAAGCGCCGGCTTTTCGGGAAGGTTCGGCTCGACCACCGCGACGATGAACAATTGCTCGTTCGCCGCCCGCGTGCGCGCCTGTTCGAGCCGTGCGCGCGCGGTCTCGTAGCGCTTGGCCGCGAACTCCTGTTGCAGCCGCAGTTCCTCATATTCGCCGAGCCGCCCCGCGACCGCCTGCGGCTGGCCGGTCTGGCGTCCCCGCGCCGCGTCCAGCGCCGCCGACGCCGCCGCAACCTGTGCCGCCATCGCGCGCACTTGCGGGCTGTTGGGGCTGAGCTTGCTGCGCATGTCCGCGAGCAAGGCGGCGGCGCGATCCAGCCGCGCCTGTTGCTCCTCGATCTGGCGTCCCCCGCCCGCGCCGGTCGCGGCGGGATCGAGGTCGCCCTCGCGCTCGCGAAAGCCACCGAGCTGGCGCTGGATCGACTCCAGCTCTTCCTGCGCCCGCTGCGATTCGCCCGACGCGACGCGCAGCGAGGCGTCGAACAGCCGGGCATTGTACGCGTTGACCCGTTTCTCCCCCAGCGCGAGCAGTGCGCGGGCCACGCGCTGGGCATCGGCGGGGTCGAATGCGCGAACCGACAGGCGGGTGATATTGTCGTCGGGATCATAGATCACATCGACATGATCGCGGTAGAAATCGAGCAGGGTTTCGGCGCGCGGTGCCGGGCTCCACAGGCGTGAGAGCGGATCGGTGCCGGGGCGGCGATAGATGGCGACCAGGTCGATCCCCTGCCCCCGCAGCGCGCGGATCGCATCGTGCGAGCGCAGATATTCGCGGATGCTCTGCGCCTCCTGCTGTCCCGGCGACAGGCTGGCGGATATGCCGAGCAATTGCCCGACGCCGCTGGCCGGGGCGGACTGGCTTTCGAGCCCGCGCACCACGAACTGCGCCTCCGAGCGATATTGGGCGCTGGCGATCAGGAACAGGTAAAGCGCCGCGATCACCGTCGGCACGATCACCAACAGGATGAACGGATGCGCCCGCGCCCGATCGAACAGCGAGGTCGAGCGGTCTTTCCTGGCGTCTTCCGCGACCGGTTCGGGGGTGTCGGTGAGCAACATGATGTTCCGATATCAGGATAGTTCGATGCGCGCGCGCAAATGGTTGAGGCCGAGCAGGCCGAGCAAGGTCAGCGCGCCGCACCAGCCGATGACATAGGGCAGGTCGATCCAGCGCGACTCGAACGCCTCGAACTGCCCGACCTTGAGCAGTTCGAAGATATGCACCGTCGGCACCCAGACGAGCAGGTCGCGCACCCCCTGCGGAAACCACGACAAGGCGAAGAACGCACCCGACAGCGGCATGGAGAGATAGAGCAACGGGTGGACAAGGCGACCAACCACCGGCGACTGGTGCGACGCGGCGGTGACGATCATCGACAGGCCGAACGCGAACCAGCACATCAGCGCCACCGCCCCGGCAAATGCCTCAGGCCGCGCCAGCGGATCAGCGAGATCCAGCGCCCACGCCCCGCCGAGCAGCACGATCAGCACCACGATGGTGCTGACCGCTTCGAGCGCCATGCGCGCGATCAGCATGTCGGGGATCGTCACCGGACGATGATGCAGCAGCGGGCGGTTGGCCTCGATCACCGTCTCGGCGCGCGACACGACCGATCGGAACATGATGAACAGCCCATAGCCCGCAATCGCGAACGGAATCGGCCGGATGCCCCCGGCGATCGGGAGATCATGATTGCTGTGCAGCAGCGCCACCGCCACCGCGAGCAGCATCGGTTCGGCAAACAGCCACAGATAGCCGATATTGGCGCGGCCGAAGCGCGTATGCAGCTCGCGCAGGATCAACGCGCCGATGACATTGCCCTGCACCCGCAGCGCAGCACGGAACGACGCGGCGGTCACAGCGCCTCCAGAAAGGCAAAGACCTGCGCGAAATGCGCGTCCCAGCGCGGCGCGGACCAGCCGCGCATCCGGTCCAGCTGCGCGGCGCGCATCGGAGAATCGGTGCTGGCATGATCCTGCACCGCGGCGATCCAGCCCGGTCCGTCGAGGGGATCGAGATAGTCCGGGACGTCGCCGCCAGTCTCGCGCAACGCGAGCAGGTCGCTGGCGATCACCGGCACGCCCAGCGCCAGCGCCTCGGCCACCGGCAGGCCAAAGCCTTCGGCGAAGCTCGGCATCAGCACCGCGCGCGCGCCGGTGATCAGTGCCGCGAGTGCGCGGTCGCCGACTCGGCCCGCTTCGACTACATGTCCTTGCAGCATGGGGCAGCGGTCGAGCAGATCGATCACCTGCTCATTCTCCCACCCGCGCCGTCCGGCAAGGATCAGCCTGGGCAAGGTTTCCGGCGACCGCTGCGCCATTGCGCGCCAGATGTGGAGGAGCAGCAGATGGTTTTTGCGCGGCTCGATCGTGCCGAGACACAGGAAATAGGGCGGATCCGCCGATGGCATTTGAGGCCGGGCGGCCCAGTGCGGCTCGATCCCCAGCGGCGCCACCATCACCAGCGGCTGGCGACCAGCTTCGGCGAGATAGGGTTCGATCGCACGCGCCGTGGCGTGCGAATTGACCAGGATCGAATCGGCGAAATGCGCTGCATTGCGCAGCCGCCGCCGGTGCCGCTCGGCCCCGCCGGGCCGCGCATATTCGGGGAACTGCGCCGGAATCGCATCGTGGAGATAGACGCACAGCCGCTCGCCGTGCCGCGTCGCCGCTTGGTCGAGTCGGTCGAGATGCTGGTGCGACACGATCAGCCGGATGCTGCCGGCGGCTGAACGCGACGGCGCACGCAGCCCGGCCCACGCCGCCGCAACCCTATCGATGCCGGGCGACGCGCCTGCGGCCCAGCCCTGCTCGGCCCGCGCAATCAGTCGGGCGAGCGCGGCGCGCGCATAGCCAAGACGGCCAAGGCCGGGCAGCGCGGCTTCGAACCGCGCGGTCGGCAGCGCGAGCAGCGCGCGCGCATAGGCCAGTTCGACCCGGTCGATCCCGGTCGGCGTGGCATACCCCACCCGCCGCAACAGCCGCGTGATGTCCAGCGTCACACGCCGGTCCGCCATGACGCCACGCGCGGTCGCGGCGCGGTCCAGGGCGAGCGGCGCGTTCACCGGTCGCGCAACCGGGCGACGGCGTTGCGAACGAGCCGGTCGAGCGCTTCCGTCCCGTGAAACCCGCCATTGACCAGGCATTTTGCCCGCAAGGCGCGACAAAAGACGGCGAAGGCTTCGGCATCGACCGGCGGCGGGGCATGCCAGAACCGGTCGAGTGGAACGTCCGCCGTTACCCCCGGCACATCATAGATGGCGGTACCCAGCGTCTTCACCGGCACCCCCGCCGCCAGCGCGAGCGGGCCGACGCTGCTGTTCACGGTCACCACGCCGCGCGCAACCTTGAGCAACGGCATCAGGTCGAAGCGCTCGATAAACACGACGCGCGTTGACAGACCCAAGGCCGCCGCCTGTTCGGTCACGAAGCCGCGCCAATTGTCGACATCGGGATCGAGCGGATGCTGTTTCACCAGCAAGGCAACGTCTTCTGGTGCATCGCGGAACGCGGCCAGCACCTCGACCACCGCGTCGCGCATCGCACCAAAGCGCGAATGGACCCGGATCTGCGCATCGCCCTCCAGTTGGAGCGGGAACAGAAAGAAGCGGCGCCCGGCCAGCCCCGCCACCGCGTCGCGGCTCATCCGACGCTCATGCCAGCGTTGCGCATAGCGGCGCAGCCATGCCAGCCCTTCGTACACTGGCGATGCGTGGCGATGGGTGCGGTAATGCGGGAAGAAGGGGGCAGCCGCCTGTGTCGCGGCATAATAAAGCGCCGACTGGCTCGCGCGGCGTCGGAACGAATTTGCGACCGGAACCTCATCGCCCAGATCCCCGGCCCGCGCCGCGATCAGGCGCAGCGCGTGCAGGCTACGCGGAAAGGACGAATGGCCGTTGACCCCGCCGCGTTCGAGCGTAACGTGGTTGGGGCGCAGATACCCCTCCTCAAACGTCACGAAGCGCAGGCCGCGTCGATCGGCCAGCGCCCGCGCCGCGCGATGTGCCGGGCGCAGATCGCCGAACACGATGATGTCGGTCACCCCGCGATCGGCAACAAAGGCAGCAAGCCAGTCCGGCCAGTCGGCGGGCGTGCCGCGATAGGCAATCGCCCCCTGCCCCGGCCAATCGAGCACATCGCCGCCATTGAAGTTGATCCGCGACACGCGCGCGCCATCCGCACGCAGCGCGGCACCCAGGCGGCGGAAGAACGGACCGGGCAGCCCCTGGAGGAACAGAAAGTGACGCCCAGCAAGCGGGCCGGAATCGGCTTCGACGCGTGTGTCGACCCAATCTACCGCCGTTACGTCGCTAATCTTACGGGCGAGGCTAGCCATCCGCCATCCCCGTCGCGCGGACCAGATCATGGATGCGCGCGACATCGACCAACAGCGCCTCGAGCCGGTCGAGCGGCCACACCGTCGCGCTGTCGGACCAGGCATTGGCCGGATCGGGATGGGTTTCGATGAACAGGCCGGAAATTCCCGCAGCGGCGGCAGCGCGCGACAGCAGCGGGATCCACTCGCGCGCGCCGCCCGACTTGCCGTTAGCGCCGCCGGGACTCTGCACCGAATGCGATGCGTCGAACAGCGTCGGCAGGCCGGTCGCGCGCATCTTACCCAGGCTGCGCATATCGACGATCAGGTCGTGATAGCCAAAGCTGGTGCCGCGCTCGGTCAGGATCACATGCTCCGCAGCCGTGCATCCGGGGGGCAGCGCATCGCCGACCTTGGCCGCGGCATGGACCATGTCGTCGGCCGCCATAAACTGGCCCTTCTTGATATTGACCACCCGTCCGCTTGCGGCGGCGGCGCGCAGCAGATCGGTCTGGCGCGACAAAAAGGCGGGGATCTGAACGATGTCCGCCACCTCGGCCACCGCCCCTACCTGCACCGTTTCATGCACATCGGTCAGCACCGGCAGGCCGGTCTCGCGCTGGACCCGCGCGAGGATCGCCAGCCCCTCGTCCAGTCCCGGTCCACGCGGGCTGGTGCCGGAGGTGCGATTGGCCTTGTCGAAGCTGCTCTTGAAGACGAGCGGGAGATTGAGGCGGTCGCCGATCCGCGCCAGTTCGTCCGCCACGCCGAGCGCATGGTCGGCACTTTCGATGACGCACGGCCCCGCCACCACGAACAGCGGCCCGCCCGGCTCGACAGTTAAACGACCGATGCGCACCGCGACTCCCCGCGCCATTCCCGACCCGCACTTTTGGGCATCGCGCAAGCCGTTCGCAACCAACAATTTCCCGCTGCTTCAGCCGGGCTGGAGCGCAGCAGTGGTGATCGACGGCCGGTCAGAACGTTACTGCCGCCATAAGGGGTCCCGATCGCCAGATTCGGCGCTTCGACCAATATGCGCCCACCCGCGCGGTTGATCATGAAGGTGGTGGTCGAGGTGATCTCGATCCCGGTCGCGATCGGGACAGTGCGGTGTGCCCGATCCCGTGCTGGCTCAATCAGCGGAAGGCGGGATCGCCCCGTTCGGGCGACGCGACTGGCGGAGACGGAGTCCGCCCAGACACCCCCCACCCCCCCCTATGAAAGCGGGGGATGGCTCAAATCCCAAGGTTTTCTGCGGATAATCGGCCCGGCCTAATTTCATGCCGTTGCATTCCGATGCGATCTGTTTCACTATTTTATGGTGGGCAGATGGAGGTTGATTCGTGCCGGTAGTCGCTAGGGAATTGAACCCGAAAGAGGTGGATGCGCGGATCGCTGATGCTCTGGCAGCGATGCGAACAAACGGCCAAAAGCATAGCACCCGCATCCCTGTGGGCGGTCGTCCCGCTGGTTTGATGGTCCAGGTAACGCCAGCCGGTTCAGCGTCATGGATTTACCGCATTGTTCAGGGCGGCAAGCGCATGGAACGCGGGTTAGGGCCGTACAATCCGACCGATCCGAAGCGATCGACCACATTGGCACAAGCGCGCAAGATGGCTGCGGATATCAAGGCCGGTCGCGACCCCGTGGCCGAACGCAAGGGACAGGATAGACCGATCACATTTCGTGAGGTGGCCGACGCATTTTTGGCTGCCAATCGCGACGGATGGAAAAACGCCAAGCACAAAGCGCAATGGGAATCGACGCTGGACACATGGGTTCATCCGCATATCGGTCGCAAAGCTGTGGCAGCGATCGATCGTAACAAGGTTGAAGCGATCCTGATGCAGCCGGTCGAAAAGGCCGAAGGCAAGCCGCTGTGGGTCGCGCGCCATGAGACGGCCACGCGCGTACGACAGCGCATCGAAAAGGTGATGGCATACGCAATTGCGCGCGATCATCGCACAGACAATCCCGCTGCTTGGCGCGGATGCCTTGAGCCGATCATGCCGAAGCTGACGAAAGAAGCGAAACGGCCTAAGCATCATGCCGCGCTGCCCTATGCCGATGCGCCCACATTCATCGCTGCCCTGCGCGGTCGCGATGGCACAGCCGCCCGAGCGCTAGAATTTGTCATCCTGACTGCCGCTCGATCGGGCGAGGTGCGCAATGCCGACTGGTCCGAAATCGACCTTGAAGCAGCGACGTGGACCATTCCAGCCGATCGGATGAAGGCGGGCAAAGAGCATATCGTGCCGCTGTCCGACGCTGCGTTGTCAATTCTGACGGCCACGGACAAGGACAAGCGCAAGGGGCTGGTTTTCCCCGGCTCGAAAGCAGGCAAGCCGCTGTCCGACATGACGCTTGGCGCTGTCCTCAAACGGATGGATCGGCTCGACCTCACCGTTCACGGCTTCCGTTCGACATTCCGCGAGTGGGCCGGTGAGACAACGGGCCATCCGCGCGAGGTGATCGAACATGCCTTGGCGCATCAGTTGGCCGACAAAGCCGAAGCGGCTTATCAACGTGGTGCGCTGTTGCCCAAACGTGTGCGTCTTATGTCAGATTGGGCGGGCTATCTTGCGCGTGTCGATGTGGGCAATGTTGTTACTATGCGCGGTGCGGTGTGATGGATCGTGCTAGCGGAAACCGACCACATATATCGCGATCAGGTCAGTTTCGCTGTATCTCTTGATAGATAAATCAAGCATGTTTGGTGGGCACCTGATCTTGGTCTGTGTACCTCCAATGTAGTGATCAATGCTAGTCGGATTGTATGAGTTATCATTCTCAATCGATCCAAACTTGTCAGCGTTGTAGATGACAATCGTATATGCATCGTTTGGTACATCATGCATGTTTTCAAAGTATGAGACTTGCATTCTTTATCATTTTTTCTTCCGTTGAAGGAAGGCCGAAGGTACTCTTAAATTTTTTTATTTGACAAGCGGTTTCCTCAAAGCATAAATGCGACGCGATGCAAGCGAGCATCTGCCTGCGGTTCGGATGAACGGGGCGAAGGGTTGGATGACCAATGCCCGGAGGAAGACCGGGGGACAGGGTTGGATGACCCAAAGCCGGGGAAGGTCCGGTGCGCAGTGGAAGGAATGTCCCGCGCTCCCCGTAATCTTCGATCCGAAAGGCCGAGTCATGGCCCAATTCCTGCCTATCAACGGTGTGGCCGAGCGCTATGCCACGTCCAAGCATTCAATCTATCGCTGGATTCGCGATCAACGCGGCTTCCCCTTGCCCATCGTCCTGCCGAGCGGCGTCAAGCGCTGGGCCGTGGCCGATCTGGAAGCATGGGAAGCGACGAACCGCGCCAACGCGGACGAATACGCCTGATCAAATGAAAAGCCGCTGCCGGGAATGACGGACCCGGCAGCGGCGTGGAGTTACCTACATGAATGTAAATAGCAATGCGTCGGTCGCGGCGCAACCCGTCGCTGACGTATTCCCCGAACTACGCGCCTATTCCCAATTCGTGCTGTGGAAGCTGATCCAGCGACCCGGCGAACCGAAGCCGCGCAAGATGCCGTTCGATCCGAAAACGGGCAACGTGGCCGATCCGATGAACCCGGCTACCTGGGCCGACTATGCTACGGCATGTGCGGCACTGGACCGGGGCGGATATAATGGCTTGGGCTTCGTGTTTACTGAGGCCGATCCGTTCGTTTTTGTCGATCTGGACGACTGCCGCGATCCAGACACAGGCGGCTACAGCGATCATGCGAAGGCGATCTATGCCAAGCTGCCGGGCGCATGGGAAGTGTCGCAATCGGGCAAGGGGCTTCACGGCATTGGCCGCGTGAGCGACCCCGCCCGACTAGCGGCGAAACGTCGCAAATGGACCGACGCACACGGCAACAAAAACGAATGCTATCTGACGGGCCGCTTCATGGCGATCGGCGGGACCGGGTGGCGCGGCTCGCCCACTGCCGATTGGACCGATGCGCTTGCGGGCTGGATTCCTGATGCGGAACGGCTGACTGATTTTCCCGTCGAATGGGTAGATCGCGCGCGCGAAGGATATGACGGTCCAGCTGATGACGATGCGCTGATCCGGCAGGCGATGGTGAGCAAAGGCGTTCTGGCGCGGTTGGGCGTAAAGGCGACGTTTGCCGAGATGTGGGAAGCATCGCCCACATTGGGGCAGTACTGGCCCGATGATGCGCGTGCGTTCGATCGCAGTAGCGCTGACCTTGGCTTATGCAACGCGCTGGCATGGTGGACCGGCTGCAACCCGGTTCGGATGCTGCGACTGTTTCAGCGGTCAAAGCTGTGGCGCGATGACGAACGCAAGGCACGGCTTGCCATTGCGACGGCGATTCATGATCCGCAACGCACATTCTACAGCCGGGCGCAGCGGTTACGCGATGATGAGCGGATTGGCGATGATCTGACGGCTGGGGCATTTCCCGAAGTGCTGACGATCGAACAGGCAACCGCTGATCTGGTTTTCATAGGCAACGGTTCGCTGGTCGTGTCACGGCGATCGAAGCGGATGCGGACCAAAGCCGACGCTGTGAACGAATGGGCTGCGTCAAAATTCACGGTCGAGACGGGCCGCTTTGATCAGCTGGGCCAGCCGATCACGAAAGACGTTCCCGTCGTGAAGCTATGGCTTGAGAGTCGCGATCGTCGCACCGCCGACGTGCTGGCTTGGGCACCGGGCGAGCCGGAATTTTGCCGCTCGCCGGAACGGCAGCAAGCGGGCGACCGCGCGTTCAATCTGTGGACACCGCCCACATTGCTGACGCCGCCTGATGATTGGCAACAGCGCGTACAGCCATTCTTGCAGCACATCGGCTATCTTGTGCCGCTCGAAGCCGAGCGCATCAGGTTCACACAATGGCTGGCACACATATTCCAACGGCCCGGCGAACTGCCGCATACATGCTATCTGATGTTTACACCTAAGACCGGCACAGGTCGCGGCACATTGGCAAGCATCCTGACACGCGCGTTGCGTGGTTACGTCGCGGCCAACGTATCGGCTGACACGCTGTTCGGGAACTTCAACGGTCGATTGTCGATGAAGCTATTGGCAACTGTGGACGAGGTACGCGAAGGAAACAGCCGGGAACGCTATACGAAAGCAGAACAGCTTAAGTCGAAGGTGACAGAGGAACATCGCCACCTCAATCCTAAGTATGGCGCGCAATCAGTCGAAAAGAACTGCTGTCGATGGCTGATGTTTTCCAATCATGCCGATGCGCTGCCGTTCGACAATTCGGATCGCCGGATCATTGTTATCGAGAATCCAACCCAATGCGCTAACGCGGAATGGTACGGCCATCTGCACAGTCAGATTGACGATCCGGCATTCATTGCATCGGTTCAGCACTATTTAGCTACGCTCGACCTTACCGGCTTCAATCCGCACGAACATGCGCCAATGAACGCCGCCAAAGCGAAAGCCCTGGCATCGCTAACGACTGATTTTGAACGGGCAGTCGCACAGTTTGCCAGCGAGTGGCCGGGCGACTTTGCCGCGCTGTCCGATCTGCATCGGTTCGTTGGCGAGGGGGCCGTATCTAGCGCGACGTTGCGTCATGAGGCCGAACGGGCCGGGATGGAAACTGGAAAGCGCCTGACGGTGGCGGGTGCGAAGGAAACGCTGTTGATCGTGCGCGGCGCGCTACATCGCGACGACTTGGCCGATCGCTCACACAATGCAGCGTTGATCGATGCGATTATGGCCGCAAGGGCCGCGTTTCGGTTCGATGGTTAGTAGCGTGGCGGCAGTTTGTAGCATACGCCTGCGGAATGACCGACCCAACGCCGCGCGTGCGCGATTTTCACCCAGCTAACGATAGTTACAATGCGATGGACATCGCCACCGCCGATCGCAGATTTGAGCAACTAATCGAACGAAAGGAACGTCTCGCTGAGCGATCACGGTTTGGGGTGCTTGCACTCAACGGCGCATCGGCAATCGGCCTGATGTCCAATTATGACAAGGTACGGTCTGCATTGGAGATCGACCCGCGAACTGCACTGGCATTTTTTGCCGTGGGCATGTTGCTTGCGGTCGCATCTATCTTCTTCGAGACGAACTTCGTCGGGGCACGTGCAGCGCACATGTTTGGGCACTTGTCAGCGCTGCGCAACGTTCGGGCAACGCTTGACGATCATCTGACTGATGAGAACGAGCGCCGGTTATGTGAACAACTTAACTCAATTCATGAACGATCGACCCGGAGGGGCACACGCATAAGATTGGATGATAAAAAGGACGGTTTGCCTAACGACTTTGTGTATTCTCCGTCTGCGCTTGTGACGATGAATTTCGGCGCTTCCTGCTGGATCATTGGCGTGGCTTGCCTCATTGTTCCGATGTTCGTCTAGAATGATGGTCGAACGGACACATGCGGACACTTAGGACAGCATATTTGCAAAGTATAAAATTGAAATTGGGGTTTGCAAAAATACTAAAACTATCTCTGCGCTTTCCGAAAATGCTGTCCGAAGTGTCCGCATGTGTCCGTTTGCCGCTGACACTGTGATCGGGCCGACAATTTAGATTTGCAAATCGTCTCGTTCGAGTTTTGCCAAACTATGGCGACCACGTATTCTTGAATGTAGATAAGAGTACGGAGAATTGAGATGGAATTTTCGACCGCTACAACTGAACGCGGGCCGGTATTCAGCGTCGGGCGGGTAGCGGTTCATGTTCCGTCTGACACGCCCCGGCTGGCACCACTGGTTCCAGCACTCACCGGATTCATCGCCGCCGCCAACGAAACAGCCTCTGTCGTGAGGCCGGAAATCCTTACGGCACAACTTGCACGCCCCATCGCGCCGCTATTGTCCACGACGCGAAAGGTCATGGACGCTGCGATCGAGAATGCGAAAGAAGTGGCATCCGACACCGCTAAAGCGCTCATGCCCCCGCCCGCCGTGGCCGATGCTGCCGCCCGCTTCGGTGCCGAGATACGCGCCACTGTGCGAAATGCCCGCCAAGGCGAACAGGTGGCGGCGGTCAATCGAGCATCGGCGGTCGAACTGGCCGCTTTACTTGAGGCGGATGGTTCGCTTTCCGGCCTTTCGTCCCAAGCGCTCGACATGGCGCGTGACCGGGCGCTCAAGCTGTTTCACATCGCACGGACCGGCCTGAATGGCCGAAACCCCGCCATGCCTTCGATCGAACGAATTGTCGCGATCGGCACCGATGACGACGCCACCAACGCTCAAGCAGATGCCGCACTGGCACGCTACAAACAGCGGGTACAGTCGGTTGAAGCAGACGAAGCGGTTATGCAGCGGCTTGTAACGTTCATCGCTGCTGCCTTGGACATCACGCCCGCACAGGCACTCGACAAGATCATGGCGGCGGGGTGATGGCGCGACCGATCACACTTCCCGCATCTGTCACGTTACCGGCTGCACGTGGCGGCATGGTCCCGGTGGGCCGTCTATATGCGGCGCTCGGTTGGCAGCGGCAGCGCGCCTTCGCAATGCGCCAGCGATACCAGTTTCCCGACGCTGTGAACGGCTTGATCGACGTGCAACAAGCGGCGGTTTGGCTCATCCGGCGCGGCGTGTCCGTCAATTTCGTTTGAGGTGACGCATGAACACCGAACCGCTTGATGAAGGGCAGAATAGCGCGCGCGACAACGCGGGCCGGTTTAAGCCTGGGCATGGCATGGGCCGACCGAAGGGGAGCCGTAACAAGCTGAACAGCGCTGTCCTCGATCAGCTTGCCGACCTTACCAGCCCGGCAGTCGCGGTCCTGAGGCAACACCTCAATGATGGATCGTTGAAGGCGGCGACGTATATCATTGATCGATTCACCAGCCCGGAACGTCATGTCGCCATCGGCACCACCGATCCGAACGCAGTGGCTGATGCGTTGGCGGAAGGATTGATCACGCCGAGCGAGGGGGCGCGAATTGCCGGTTCGCTCAAGACGCTGAAAGAGGCGTCCGATCTGGCCGAGTTGCGCGCGAAGATGGACGAACTGGAAGACCTTATCGCCCGCATGAAAGCGCGATCATGAGCCGGGTGAGCCTGTTGCGTCGAATGGATCGTGTTCGTGACGCCGTACTGCCGCCCGGTACGCTGGAATGGCGGATCGAGCGGCTACCGGATCATTTGAATCGAGCGCTTATGATGTGGCGAGAAAGCGCGGCGGCTATAACTTTGCGGCTGGAAAATGAGGGCCTGAACCCGTTTGAGATAGTGTTGGCTGGCTACAGCGTCACGCCACCGATGCCGCAAGCGCTAGAATCCGCACTGTGGCCGGAGGGGCGCGCTGATAAATCCTTGCCCGCCGATTCGACATTACAGGATGCTGCCGATGCCTGGGCAGCGATGATCGAAGGCGGGAGGTGACTATGCTTGATCTGTTCCAATGGGTGAGCCTTCGCGATCGTCGCATCAACTTCGGTTTGATCGGCGGTCGCGTCGTGCTTGTGTTTGGCGGTCGCACTCCGCCCGGCTCCCAAGTGGTCGAACATCTGGATGTCGTAACGACGGAAGCGGAAGGGCTGACAAGCGACGGATTGACGTTGAATGTTGGCGCACTCGGCATCGTTCGGATTGTGGAACACCTGGCATCGAAGCCAACACGTAGCAGATCAGGGCGCGCGCTATACGATCGCTTGTCCCAGCTGTTCAGCGGATCAGCGTTCTTCCCCGAGATGCTAGCTGCAACGGTACGGACAATTTGCAACGTGCCTGATGCGGGCGGCGACACGGCTTACTATGCGGCTCACGCGCAGGTGCAGATGCAGCCGTTGCTAGCAGACGATTTGATAGTTGAATGGACAGTCTCGTAGGTCCGTGACAATCCCGCCGTGCAACAGCGGAGCTGATTATGAGACACAAGGCTATAGCCGCATTCTGCGTCGTGATTTTAGGCGCGACTGTGTGGGGCGGCATCACCTTTTATCAGCACCGGAAGTGTGAAGCGCTCAAAGAGGACTTCCGCAACCATTTCGACTTGCTGATTCGTGCCGGAATGTTGGCCGATGCGTCGCAGTCCCGCAAACTGCGAGCAGTGCTGCAGGAGTCGGCTAATCGAAGCCAAAAAGAGTCGGACCGGGCTATCGAACTGCTGACGACGCAGTGTGGATCGCGAGTTGCTCAAACCGCAATCAGGGAAGCGGGCGAACGGATGGGGCTGTAACCTTGGTCAGTGCAAACTGTAGCAGGTCAATGCAAAGCATTATGGTGGGCAGAGAGGGGGCAGACACGCCGAGCCGCTGAATTATGCTGTTGAGTCAATGGCTTGCAAAGGCCGCTGGCGGAGACGGAGGGATTCGAACCCTCGGTACGGTTCCCCGTACGACGCTTTAGCAAAGCGTTGGTTTCAGCCACTCACCCACGTCTCCGGATGCTCGTAGCGAGCGGGCGCTATAGCGAGCGTCTCGCCGGTGATCAATGGGCGGATTTGCGGCGGCTGGGCGCGAAATCGACTCGGGTCATCGCCGGTTCATTGCCGTGCCGCCATCGCCCGGACTATGTGCGATGCTGCGGAGGGATTTTATGCAACGGTTGATGCGGTGGATCGGAATGGCGCTGGCGGTGCCCGCGCTGGCAGTCGCGCCGGTGCAGGCGCAGACCATCCAGAAGGTCGATCCCGATACCACCATCGACGCCGATCTCGACCGGCCGCAGACCACGATCCCCGCGCAGCCGACCCAGTCGGCGCAGCAGGACGAACGGGTTGATCCCGGCGCCCCCTATGAAGCGCCCCCCGCCGACGCGCAGCAGCCCGCAACCCCGGCGGAACAGGCTCCCGCGCAGGCGGGCACCCAAGCCGGCGGCCTGACCAAACCCGAAGCGCCGGCGACGTTCGATCGCGTCCGGCTCGTCTCGGCGGCCGAGGGCGTGTTCGGAAAGGGCGCGACCGGCCTTGCCGCGCTGATCGAGGACATATTGAAGGATCAGGGCGAACCCAACGCCTATATCGCAGGGTCGGAGGGTTCGGGCGCGGTCGTCGTCGGTCTACGTTACGGGTCGGGCAAGATGATCCACGCGGTCGAGGGCGAGCGCGACGTCTATTGGACCGGCCCGTCGGTCGGGTTCGATATCGGTGGCGACGCCAACAAGGTGTTCGTGCTGGTCTATAATCTCTACGACAGCGAGGAGCTCTACAAACGCTTCCCGGCGGGCGAGGGGCGGCTCTATTTCGTCGGCGGCTTCTCCGCCACCTATCTGCGCCGCGGCGACGTGGTGCTGATCCCGGTGCGGCTGGGCGTCGGCTGGCGCGCGGGTGCCAATATCGGGTACATGAAGTTCAGCGAGAAGCGCCGCTGGTTGCCTTTTTAAGTTCGGTTCTGCTGCGCAGAACCGGTTGCGGCGCCAGCCCGCTCCCCCACCCGGCCACCCATAGATTACTGGCGTTGGATGGCCGGGTGGGGGAGCGAGCCGGCACCGCGCACACGGCATAAGGCGGTTCTCATCGCCCACTTCCCCCGCTAGGCGGGGCGGATGCCAGTATCCCAAGCCGATATCGATCTCGCCCAGCGCCTTGCCGACGCGGCGGGCGCGGCGATCCGCCCCTATTTCCGCGCCGACCATGGCCTCGAGACCAAGGACGATGCCTCGCCCGTCACGCTCGCCGACACGGCGGCGGAGGCGGCGATGCGGCGCTTGATCATCGCCGAGCGCCCGATGGACGGCATCATCGGGGAGGAAGAGGAAGAGCGCGCCGGATCGAGCGGGCGGACCTGGGTGCTCGATCCGATCGATGGGACGCGCAGCTTCATCGTCGGGCGGCCGATCTTCGGCACGCTGATCGCGCTGCTGGAGGATGGCTGGCCGGTGCTCGGGATCATCGACCAGCCGATTATCGGCGAGCGCTGGCTCGGCGTGACCGGGCGACCCACCCTGTTCAACGGCAAGCCGGTCGAATCGCGGCGGTGTCGCGAGCTCTCCGAAGCGCTGCTCGCCACCACCTCGCCCGCTTTGTTCACCGACGATCAGCTCCATGCGTTCGAGCATGTCGATGCGGCGGTGCTGAGTACCGTGCTGGGCGGTGATTGCTATAATTACGGCCTGGTCGCGTCGGGGCATCTCGACCTGGTGATCGAGGCGGGGCTGAAGCTGCATGACTTTGCCGCGCTGGTGCCGGTGGTCGAGGGCGCGGGCGGACGCATGTGCGACTGGCAGGGCGATCCGCTGCACGCGGGGAGTAATGGCGAGGTGATCGCAGCGGGCGATCCGGCGCGAATCGAGGAAATCGTCGAGGCGCTTGCCTGCCGGGGGCATTGAGATGCTGCGCCTGCACCGCGGCTATGCACTGGCGGCGGTGACGCTGTTCGCGATCGAGGTGGTGATCGCGCTCTATGTCCGCGACCGATTCGTGCGGCCGCATCTCGGCGACACGCTCGCGGTGCTGCTGGTCTATTGCGGACTGCGCGCAACCACGCGCATTGGGATGGTTCCTGCCGCGGTGGCAGCATTCACGGTCGCGGCGCTGGTCGAGCTGGGGCAATTGCTCGGCATTCTCGACCTGCTCGGCTGGCGCGACAGCCCACTGGCACGCACGCTGCTCGGCACCGGATTCGACTGGATGGATTTCCTTGCCTACGCCGCCGGAGCGGGCGTCGCCGTGGTGGCCGAACGGCTCCTCCGGCGTCGTTGACGGATCGGCAGGCACGGCACGGTGGCACAACCGGTTGCCAAATCGCCGCCAACCCGCTAAGCGCCCGCCTTTCCGCGATTCAGGGGAACCGCCCGGCTAACAAGGGCTGCCGGGGCTGTTCGTGATCGTCGCGCGTAAAAGGAGACGAAAATGCCCAAGATGAAGACCAAGAGCGGTGTGAAGAAGCGCTTCAAATTCACCGCAACGGGTAAGGTGAAGCACGGCGTCGCCGGCAAGCGTCACCGCCTGAGCAGCCACAACGCGAAGTATATTCGCACCAACCGCGGCACCTCGGTTCTCTCCGAAGCTGATGCCGGCCACGTGCGCCTCTGGGCGCCCTACGGCCTCAAGTAAGGAGTAGCAGACCATGGCACGTGTTAAGCGTGGTACGACCACGAAGGCGAAGCATAAGCGGATTTTGGATCAGGCGAAGGGCTATTATGGCCGTCGCAAGAACACCATCCGCATCGCGCGCCAGGCCGTCGAAAAGGCCGGCCAGTACGCCTATCGCGACCGCAAGGTTAAGAAGCGCAGCTTCCGCGC
>JASBRX010000034.1 GCA_030149245.1 Sphingomonas bacterium | reverse complement strand
CGCGGCCTGCCGATCAGCTGCTTCCTCAACTCCGTGCCCGACAGCCTCAACGGCATCGTCGATACCTGGAACGAGAATGTGTGGCTCGCCTCGCGCGGCGGCGGCATCGGCACCTATTGGGGCAATGTCCGCGGCATCGGTGAGCCGGTCGGCCTCAACGGCAAGACCAGCGGCATCATCCCGTTCGTCCGCGTGATGGATTCGCTGACCCTCGCGATTTCGCAGGGGTCGCTCCGTCGCGGGTCGGCCGCCTGCTATCTCGACATCAGCCATCCGGAGATCGAGGAGTTCCTCGAAATCCGCAAGCCCAGCGGCGACTTCAACCGCAAGGCGCTGAACCTCCATCACGGCGTCCTCATCCCCGACGCATTCATGGAAGCGGTGCGCAACGGCGAGGAGTGGGACCTCAAGTCCCCCAAGGACGGCAGCGTCCGTGGCACCGTCAACGCCCGCGCGCTGTTCCAGAAGCTGGTCGAAACCCGCCTCGCGACCGGTGAGCCGTACATCGTGTTCGCCGATCACGTGAACAACAACATGCCCAAGCATCACCGCGATCTGGGCCTCAAGGTCTCGACCTCGAACCTCTGCTCGGAAATCACTCTGCCGACCGGCAAGGACCATCTGGGTAACGAGCGCACCGCGGTCTGCTGTCTCTCCAGCCTCAACCTCGAAACCTGGGACGCGTGGAAGAACGAAAAGGGGTTCATCGAGGACGTCATGCGCTTCCTCGACAATGTCCTGCAGGACTATATCGACCGCGCCGAACCGGGCATGGAAAAGGCCGCCTATTCGGCCGCGCGCGAACGCAGCGTCGGCCTTGGCGTGATGGGCTTCCACAGCTTCCTCCAGGCGCGCGGCCTCCCGTTCGAAGGCGCGATGGCCAAGACCTGGAACAGCAAGATCTTCAAGCACATCAAGGCGCAGGTCGACGAAGCCTCGATGCAGCTGGCGGTCGAACGCGGCCCGTGCCCCGACGCCGCCGATATGGGCGTGATGGAGCGTTTCAGCTGCAAGATGGCGATCGCGCCGACCGCGTCGATCAGCATCATCTGCGGCGGCACCTCGGCCTGCATCGAGCCGATCCCGGCCAATATCTACACCCACAAGACGCTGTCGGGCAGCTTCTCGGTCAAGAACCCGTATCTTGAGAAGCTGCTGATCGAAAAGTCGAAGAACAGCGACAATGTCTGGAACTCGATCCTCGAGCGCGGCGGCAGCGTCCAGCATCTCGACTTCCTCAGCCAGGAGGAAAAGGACGTGTTCAAGACGTCGTTCGAGATCGACCAGCGCTGGCTGCTCGAACTCGCCGGCGACCGCGCGCCCTATATCGACCAGGCCCAGTCGCTGAACCTGTTCATCCCGGCCGATGTCGAAAAGTGGGACCTGCTGATGCTCCACTTCCGCGCATGGGAGCTCGGCATCAAGTCGCTATACTACCTGCGCAGCAAATCGGTGCAGCGCGCCGGTTTCGCCGGCGGCGTGGAGGCGGACAACACGATCGAAAAGCCGGAGTTCAACCTCGGCGAATCGACTGACTATGACGAATGCCTGGCGTGTCAGTGAGGTGGCGGAGCTAGGTCGCCTCGATCCCCAATCCCCCTCTCCCTTTGGGAGAGGGGAGGGGCCCGCGCGCGTCAGCGCGTGGGAGGGGTGAGGGTGATGCGCCTGTATCAAGATCAACCTGCCGGAACGGTGTCTCAACTCAGGGAACTGCGCCGCCACGCAACCGAGGCGGAGAAGCGCCTCCGCCGCGCGCTGCGTGAAGCATTTCCCGACGCCAAGTGGCGCTTCCAGGCACCGGTCGGTCCGTTCCGTGTCGATTTCCTGTGTTTCGCGGCGCGTCTGGTGATCGAAGTCGATGGTGGCCAGCATGCGGAGGACGCCGACTACGACGCCTGCCGCACCCGCTTCATCGAATCCGAAGGCTATCGTGTGATCCGTTTCTGGAACAACGACGTGCTGAACAACATCGACGGCGTGATCGCGACGATCGCAAATTCCCTCTCCCAGCGGGAGAGGGAGGGAGCGCCGAAGGCGCGGAAGGGTGAGGGTGAAACCTCTCAAGCCCACTCCCGCTCACCCTCACCCCGCGCCGCTGCGCGGCTTGCCCCTCTCCCAATGGGAGAGGGGATGATGGAGCACCGTCCATGATCCGCACCCGCACCCTGACCGTCCTCGCCATCGCCAGCCTCCCCCTCCTCGCCGCCTGCGCGCAGCAGGTCGGCACGGCGGTCGAGCCCGGCGCGCCCGGCTTCCTGCTCGGGCTGTGGCATGGCTTCATTTTCCCGGTCGCCTGGGTGCTCTCGCTCTTCGTCCCCGACGTCGCGGTCTATGCGGTGCCGAACAATGGCGGATGGTATGATTTCGGCTATTTCCTCGGCATCTGCGTGTTCGGCGTCGGCGCCAATCGCGGGAAAAAGGTGATCATCAAGGAGCGCGTCGTCGTGCGCGACCGCGGCGGTACGGTGATCGATCAGTGACACGCGCGCTCGCCATTCAGGCCGGCATCGGCATCGCGTCGGGCGTGGCGGGCATCGCCCTGCTGTGCCGCGGCGCCGCCTCGCCCGAGGGCATGTACGCCCTGCGCATTGCCGGCACGATGCTCCTCGCGCTCTGCCTGTTCCTCACCGGCTTCGCGCTGGTGGCCGGCATGGTGGGTGGGGCATGAGCGACTCGCTGTTCCTCCAGCTCATGCCGGTCGTGCTCGCGGCGGTGGGACTGTTCCTGATCGTCACGCCCCGCAATCCGTGGCCGCGACCTGTCCAGGGCAGCGAATTGTCCCTGCGCCATCTTCGCCTCATGGGCGCGTTCTTCATGATCGTCGCCGCGATCTTCGCCATTCTCATGCTCACCGGCCGCATTGCGGCCGCGCAGTAATCCATCGGAGTAACCCCATGCCTCTTCTCGAAGCCCGCAAGACCTACAAGCCGTTCGAATATCCCTGGGCCTATGACTTCTGGAAGCGTCAGCAGCAGATTCACTGGCTGCCCGAAGAGGTGCCGCTGGGCGAGGATTGCCGCGACTGGGCGCAAAAGCTCACCGACCACGAACGCAATCTGCTCACGCAAATCTTCCGCTTCTTCACCCAGGCGGATGTCGAGGTGCAGGATTGCTACCACGAGAAATATGGTCGCGTGTTCAAGCCGACCGAGATCAAGATGATGCTCGCCGCCTTCTCCAACATGGAAACGGTGCACATCGCCGCCTACAGCCACCTGCTCGACACGATCGGCATGCCCGAAAGCGAATATGGCATGTTCCTCGAATATGCCGAGATGAAGGACAAGCACGACTACCTTCAGCAGTTCGGCGTCGATAATGACGAGGATATCGCCAAGACCCTCGCCATGTTCGGCGGGTTCACGGAGGGACTTCAGCTGTTCGCGTCGTTCGCGATGCTGATGAACTTCCCGCGCTTCAACAAGATGAAGGGCATGGGCCAGATCGTCAGCTGGTCGGTGCGCGACGAATCGCTGCACTGCGAAGGCATCACCCGCCTGTTCCACGCCTTCACCAAGGAACGCGACTGCCTGACCAAAGCGGTGAAGGACGACATCATGGACGTGTGCCAGACGACCGTCCGGCTCGAGGATGCGTTCATCGACCTGGCGTTCGAACAGGGCCCGGTCCCCGGCATGACGCCCAAGGAGATCAAGAAGTACATCCGCTACATCGCCGACTGGCGCCTGAACCAGCTGGGCCTGAAGCCGATCTACATGATCGACGAACACCCCCTGCCGTGGCTCACCCCGCTGCTCAACGGCGTCGAGCACGCCAACTTCTTCGAAACCCGCGCGACGGAGTATTCGAAGGGCGCGACGCGCGGCAATTGGAACGAGGTGTGGGATTCGTTCGACAAGCGACAGAAGGCGAAGGCCGTGCCCGCGGCGAACGAGGATGCTGCTGAGGGCGGGTTGTTTGATGGGACGGTTGCGGCGGAGTAGTTGACAGCATTAAGTTTATCCCCTCTCCTATACTGCAAAGTGGAGAGGGGGAACTTATGGCGGACTTCCCAGCTGTTCAGAACACCGGAAACCTCACGAAGTTTATTGCCGAAATCGGCAGCATCGGCATCCCAGACAAGCTTACCACCGCTAAACTTGCGGAGTATGGATACACCAGCAGCCACGATCGAGCGATCGTAGGTGCGTTGAAGTTCATAGACTTTATCGGCGATGGAGGTGCCCCCACACCTTTATGGCGTGAAGCACGAACGGCGGCGAAGGCGGCCGTCGCAAAAGGTATGTTGTCAGGATATACGGCTCTTTTTCAAACTTATCCCAACGCAAATGAGCGCGATAATGAAACGCTCACAAACTTTTTTAAAAGCAAGACCGATGTAGGAGATTCGACGGTCAAAAAAATTGTTGGGACATTTAGGGCGTTGGCCGACTTCGCCGACTTCACCAAATCCGAGGCCGTTAGCGTCGCCCACGCCGAGACTGCCACTCAGTCAGCTAGTTTCCGGCATCAAGCGCCTTCCGCCAGTGGAATGACTGTCAATCTCAATATAGAGCTGGCGCTGCCCGCAGACGAGACCGGCAAAGTTTATGATGCTTTTTTCAAATCAATGAAGAAGCATTTGATGAGTCCGCTCGATGACTGATGTTGCTGTATGGGCTGATCGATTGGGCCGTTTTAAAACGGAGGCTATGCAGCAGCTGTCTCATATCGAGAGCTCAAAGTCACGAACGATTACGCTCAACGAGAGCTACGAGAATCTAGCACAGCTGTCACTGAAGCAAGATGATTTGTTTAAGCAATCCCTAAGATGCATTGAGGTTGGTGTATATCGTGCCGCCCACGTTATGTGTTGGTCCGCGACCATAGACTTTCTTCATGATATGTGCGCTGTGGATGGTTTTAAGTCCATAAATATGGCGCGTGCAACCTGGTCTATTACTTCTGCAGCGGAGCTTCGTGAAAATCACACAGACTTTGCAGTGATTGAGGCGATGAAGTCTGCGGGATTAGTAAAAAAATCAGAGGAGAAGGCCTTTAAGGGCATGCTGTCTAGACGGAACGAGTGTGCTCATCCGTCTGATTATCTGCCTGGTTTGAACGAGACGCTAGGTTACGTAAGTGAAGCGTTTCAACGCATTAATTCGCTTCAAAGGTAGGGCAAACTCGTCAGCCGGCCCATGTCGGAGACCGCTTCAATCCATACCTCGTCTGCGGACTTCCCAATCAGCTCCTAAACCGGCGGCCACCGCCGCCGCGTATGCACCACCGTCACCACGTCGATCTCAGTCTCGCTCTCGATCCGATAGACGATCAGATAGGGTAGCCCGACCACCGAAAATTCGCGCGTGCCGGCAATCCGCCCGACGCGCCCGAGCATCGGAAACTGCCCGAACATCATCGCCGTCTGGACGATCCGCGCAATCACCTGATCCGCGACGCGTTCATCGTCCTCCGCGATCCAGTCGCGGATCGAAAACAGGTCGTCGCGCGCCTGCGGCGTGAAGTTAACGTTCAAGCCCGAGTTCGCGCAGCAGCTGTGCCGCCGGGATCATCGCATCGCGGTCCTGCGCCTGTGCCAGCCCCCGCTCGACCTTCGCGCGCAGCCACGCGTCATGCTCACGCTCCGGCGCTTCCCCGGTCGTCGCCACCTCTTCGGCAGGATCGGTCATCGGCTTCATCGTGCCAACATACACCACACCCCGGCTGCGCGATAGGCGGTCAAACCCCCTTTCCTACACAAACCAAATAGGTCAACTGAATCGACTCCAACCAACCGGAGTCGATCCGATGCCCGACCAACCCACCCCCGCCGCGCTGGCGCAGCGCAGCCACTGGACCCCCGCCAAACAACGCACCTTCCTCACCGCACTCGTCGAAACCGGCAGCGTCGCCCGC
Organism: Sphingomonas bacterium; assembly: GCA_030149245.1. Lineage (GTDB taxonomy): Bacteria > Pseudomonadota > Alphaproteobacteria > Sphingomonadales > Sphingomonadaceae > Sphingomonas. The sequence goes on along the minus strand of JASBRX010000034.1, from coordinate 35,769 downwards.
GCCGCCCGCACCGTCGGCATGTCGCGCTCCAGCGCCCATGCGCTGCGCAACCGCCTGAGCGGCACGCCGTTCGACCATCACTGGAGCCATGCGCTCAAGCTCCACGCCGCACGGCTTGCCGATCCCTTCGCGCCCGATCCACTGGCGCCGCGTAAGGCACCCGGCGACTCGCCCCATCGCCCGCCTGCCGCTTCGGCGTCGCGTCCATGACGCAATCCCGTCGCCTCGTCGCCCAAACCCGGCGCGCCCGCGTCGCCCCGGTGTCGCGTGCGTGTCGCGCCCCTGTCGCGTCGCCGGTGTCAGCCGGTCGCTTCGCGGTCGCTTCCCCGACCATTCGCCCCACATCACGCCCCGGATCGTCCGCTTTGTCGGACAGTCCTCCTGCTCCCCGCCGCCCGGCGCAGCAGATGCGACGGACCGCATGGTTAATCTGCCGATCCGCAAAACTCCCGGCTTGTCCGCCTACCCACTTCAAGCATAGTCTTGGCGCAGTCCGGAGGGGTGAATCCGGCGTTCCACACTCTTTGGAGCCTTCAGGTCATGGCCTGCGCCGCGTTTTCACCTCCCGCCGATGCGGGACGCTGTTCCTGATGCCGCACACCCGGCCCTTGCTGTCGCTCCCCAGTTCCAACGATGCCTGTGCAGCGATCGGTGACGTGTTCCTGGTCGGCGGGGTCGTCGGCCCGGCGCATGAACTGACGCTGGAGGAGGTCCGCGCCGAACGCCCGCGCACGACGTTCGCCGCGTGGCGCATGCCCTATTCGATGTATCTGCGCGGCCCCGCCGGCACGTCGCTGCCGCAGGGGCTCTACTGGCTGTCGCACCCCAGTTTCGGCCGCATGTGCCTGTTCCTCGTTCCGCGCAGCCGCGAGCCCGTCACCGGCGCGGTGCGGTATGAGGCGGTGTTCGACTAAGGGAGGCTACTTTCGCAGCAATCTTCCCAACACGCTGCGGTCCTTCAGGATTTCCCGCGCCGCATTATGCCCCGGCGCACCGGTCACCCCGCCGCCCGGATGGGTGCCCGCGCCGCACAGATACAGGCCGCTGATCGGGCTGCGATAATCGCCATGCCCCAGCACCGGTCGCGCCGCCCATAGCTGGTCGAGCGACATGCGGCCGTGAAAAATGTCGCCATCGACCAGCCCGAACTTGCGTTCGAGGTCGGTGGGCGAGTGGATCTGGGTCGCGATGATCGAGTCGCGGAAATTGGGGGCGTGTTGCGTCACCGTGTCGATAATGTCGTCGGCCGCCGCCTCCCGCTCATCGTCCCAGCTGCGGCCATGGGGCAGAACCGGGGCGAAGTGCTGGCAGAACAGGCTGGCGACATGGCAGCCCGGCGGGGCGAGGGTGGGGTCGACGGTGGAGGGAATGGTCATCTCCACCACCGGCGCGTTGGACCAGCCATAGCGGACCGCGTCCCCATGGGCCTTGTCCATGTAATCCATGGTCGGCGCGATGATGATCCCGCTGCGGTGATGTTCGGCATCGGTGCCGGGAAGGACGGTGAAGTCGGGAAGTTGAGAGAGGGCGACATTCATCCGGAAACTGCCCGATCCGGTCTTGAACCCCGCCATCCGGCGGTTGAAATCGGCGGGCAATTCGGCGGAATCGATGAGTTTGCGGAAGAGCAGGGCAGGGCCAACATTGGCGACCACGGTCTTCGCCGCAATCTCCTCGCCGCTGCTCAGCCGCACCCCGACGGCACGACCCTTGTCGGTCAGCACCCGGTCAACCGGTTCCTCCAGCCGGATCACCGCCCCGGCCTGGGTCGCCGCTTCGGCCATCATCCGGGTGATGCTGCCCATTCCCCCGACCGGATGGCCCCAAGCGCCCTTCTTGCCGTTCACCTCGCCGAAAACGTGGTGCAGCAGGACATAGGCCGACCCGGGAGCCGACGGCCCGGCATAGTTGCCGACCACCGCATCGAACGCAAAGGCCGCTTTGACATGCTCATTCTCAAACCACCCGTCGAGAAATTCGCGAGCAGATTGAACGAACAGCGCCAGGGCATCCCGCTGCCCCTCGATCGGCAAGGCTGTGACCGCCCGACCCTGCGCCGCAGCGGCGAGCAAAGCCGCGACTCCACCCCCGGCATTGGGCGGTGTCTTCAGCGCCATGCTCCGCAACAGGTCCGCGACCCGCTCCAGCGCCGCCTCATAGCCATCCAGCGCCGCCGCATCCTTGGCAGAAAAGCGCGCAAACTCGGCCCGGGTCCGCTCCGCCCCGCCGCCCAGCTTGAGGTAATCGCCGTCCAGCGGAAAGAAGTTCGACACCGGCCGCTCGATCACCCGATAGCCGCGCTCGACCAGCTTCATGTCGGCGATGACCTTGGGTTGGAGCAGGCTGACGGTGTAGCTGGCGGCGGAGTTGCGGAAACCGGGGTGAAATTCCTCGGTCACCGCCGCCCCGCCGACCACGTCCCGCCGCTCGACCACGCAGACTTTGAGGCCGGCCCGGGCGAGGTAGAAGGCGCAGGTCAGCCCATTATGCCCCGCCCCGATAACGACCGCGTCGAACCGCTGCGTCACCGCTTCAGCCGATCGGCATGCCAGGCGACATGGTCGGCCATGAAGCTGGAGATGAAGTAATAGCTATGGTCGTACCCCGGCTGCATCCGCAGGGTCAGATCAACACCAGCGTCCCGGCATGCCGCGGTCAGCAATTCGGGCTTGAGCTGCTCGGTCAGGAACGTATCGGCGTCCCCCTGATCGACCAGCAATTCGGGCAGCCGCGCCCCGTCCTCGATCAGCGCCACCGCATCGTGCAACCGCCACGCCGACCGATCCTGCCCCAGATAGCCGCCCAACGCCTTCTCACCCCACGGACATTGCGACGGCGCAACGATCGGCGCGAAGGCGCTGACCGAGCGGAAGCGATCCGGGTTGCGCAAAGCGATTGTCAGCGCGCCATGGCCACCCATCGAATGGCCGGTGATCCCCTGCCGAGACAGGTCCGCCATCGGAAATTCGCGCAGGATCAGCCCGGGCAGCTCGTCCTCGATGTACGAACGCATCCGGAAATTCGCGGCCCACGGCTCCTGCGTTGCATCGACATAGAAACCCGCGCCCTTGCCGAAATCATAGGCGTCGTCGTCCGGCACCTCGTCACCACGCGGGGAGGTGTCGGGGGCGATGAAGATCACGCCATGTTCGGCGCAGGCCGCGCGATACTCGCCTTTTTCGGTGACATTGGCATGGGTGCAGGTGAGGCCGGAAAGGTACCACAGGACCGGCAGCTTCGCCCCCTCGCCATGGTTGGGGACGAAGACCGAAAAGGTCATCGGCGTGCCGGTCGCGGTCGACTCATGGCGATACACGCCCTGCGTTCCGCCATGCGCGCGATTGGTCGAAACCGTCTCCATCCCCATGCGCCGTCAGCCTTCCTTGGGCACGCGATACATCGCGCACACCTTGTTCCCCGCCGGATCGCGCAGATAGGCGAGGTAGAGCGCGCCGAACGCATTTTCGCGAATGCCGGGCGGATCCTCGATCGCGGTGCCGCCATGGGCGAGACCGGCGGCGTGCCAAGCATCGACCATTTCCGGGCTGCTCGCGGCAAAGCCGACCGTGCCGCCATTGGCATGGCAGGCGGGTTGGCCGTCGAGCGGCTTGCTCAGCATGAAGATGCCGCCATTGTGCATGTAGAAGGCGCGGCCCTTGGGATCGACGCTCCCGGGCCGCGCGCCCAATGTGCCGAGCGTGGCGTCATAGAATGCCTTGGACGCATCGACGTCATTGGCGCCGAGCATGATATGGCTGAACATGGCTTCCTCTCCCCTGCTATGATCTCAGAACACGACGACGCTGCGGATCGACTCGCCCGCATGCATCAGGTCGAACCCCTTGTTGATGTCCTCCAGCCCCATCACATGGGTGATCATCGGGTCGATCTCGATCTTACCGGTCATGTACATGTCGACGATCTTGGGCACGTCGGTGCGACCCTTCGCCCCGCCGAACGCGGTGCCGCGCCAGTTGCGGCCGGTGACCAGCTGGAAGGGGCGCGTGGCGATTTCCTTGCCCGCCTCGGCCACGCCGATGATGATGCTGGTGCCCCAGCCGCGATGGCACGCCTCGAGCGCGATCCGCATGACTTCGGTATTGCCCGTCGCGTCGAAGGTATAGTCCGCGCCGCCATCGGTCATCGCCACGATCCGCGCCACCACATCCTCACGGCTCATGCCGCGCGAGTTGAGGAAGTCGGTCATGCCGAAGCGGCGGCCCCATTCCTCGCGGTCGGGGTTGATGTCGACGCCGATGATCTGCTTCGCCCCGGCCAGCCGTGCGCCCTGAATGACGTTGAGGCCAATGCCGCCAAGGCCGAAGACGACGACCGTGTCGCCGACCTGCACCTTGGCGGTGTTGATCACCGCACCGACCCCGGTGGTGACGCCGCAGCCGATGTAACAGCTGGTCTGGAACGGTGCGTCCTCGCGGATTTTGGCGACCGCAATCTCGGGCAGCACGGTAAAGTTCGAGAAGGTCGAGCAGCCCATGTAATGGAAGATCGGCTGCCCCTTGTAGCTGAAGCGCGTGGTGCCGTCGGGCATCAGTCCCTTGCCCTGGGTCGCGCGGATCGCGGTGCACAAATTGGTCTTGCCGCTGAGGCACGACTTACACTGGCGGCATTCCGGGGTGTAGAGCGGGATGACATGGTCGCCCGGCGTCACGCTGGTCACGCCCGCGCCGACCTCACGCACGATACCCGCGCCTTCATGCCCCAGCACGCTCGGGAAGATCCCCTCGCTGTCGAACCCGTCCAGCGTATAGGCGTCGGTGTGGCAGATGCCGGTCGCCATGATCTCGACCAGCACCTCGCCGGCCTTGGGCCCCTCCAGATCCAGCTCGACGATCTCGAGCGGCTTTTTGGCTTCGAAGGCGACGGCGGCACGGGTCTTCATGGGTCTGCATCTCCGGTTGGCGTGCCCCCTATTGGCGCAGCGCAGCGCCGGTTTCCAGTCCGCGCTGCGCAAAGTCGGTTGCCCTTTGCGCAAAGGGAGGCACAAGCACCGGCATGAGCGTTTCCGCACCGCCCACCGCAGCCTCTGCCGGACGGCAGACGATCGCCTTTGCCGCCAGCCTGGTCCGCCAGGCGGGGCGCAGCGGCGCGGTCGCCGTTGCCTGGGTCGCGGCGGGCGCGGTGCTCGAAGGGCTGGGCCTCGCACTGCTGGTCCCGCTGATCGGGCTGATCCTTGCCCCGGGCAATGCCCTTGCCTGGCTTCCCGGCTGGCTGGGTAGCGATCCGAACGCACGGCTCGCCGCGCTGGTCGCGGTGTTCGTGGCGGTGATGGTGGTGCGCGCACTGGTGCTGCGCCAGCGCGACATGAAGCTGTTCGACGTCCAGACCGCCTATACCCTCGATCTGCGCGGCAAGGTAGTCAACACGCTGGCATCGGCGCCGTGGGAGCGACTGGCGGGCGTCGAGCATGCCCGGATCACCAGTCTGCTGACCAGCGATATCGGGCGGATCGGGGTCGCGGCGCACTATATTTCGATGTCGCTGGTGGCGGTCGCGATGCTGTTCATCCAGCTGGTCGTGGCGCTGGCGCTGGCGCCGCTGTTCGCGATCGCTGCGCTCGGCGGGCTCGGCTTGCTCGCCCTGCTGGTCAATCGGCGCAGCGGCGACAGTGCCGCGCTCGGCGCGCGGATGGTCGACAAGAACCGCGCGCTGATGGGCAGCTCCACCTCGTTCCTCAGCGGCCTGAAGGCATCGGCAGCACAGGATGCCAGCCTCGGCTTCGCGTCCGAATTCGACTCGGCACAGCGCGCAGCGGCCGGGGAGCAGCGCGGGTTCATGGTCGCGCAATCGACCGCCCGGACCTGGTTCGGCATCGGCACCGCTTTCGCCGCAGCGGGCGTGCTGACCGGCGGCGTGCTGTTGCAGGTAGCGCCGACGACCCTGGTCGTCCTCGCGCTGATCTTCTCACGCATGGCGCCGCTGGCGATGCAGCTGCAGCAGGCGTCGCAGCAACTGCTGCACCTGGGCGCAAGCTATGGCGCGGTGCAGGCGGCACTGACCGAACTCGGCAGCGCGCATGACGCGCGCGCCGGTGCGGTGGTGCTGCCGCCGGGGCCGATCGTCCTCGATTCGGTCAGCTACCGCCATCCATCGGGCGCCGGCCTGGCCGATGTGTCGCTGGAGATCGCGCCGGGTGAGCTGGTCGGCATCGCCGGTCCCTCAGGTGGCGGCAAGACGACGCTGATCGATCTGATCTCCGGTCTGCTCGTCCCGCAATCCGGTGCGGTAACGGTCGGCGGCGTCGTGCTTCCCCCCGGCGGCTGGGGCGCAGCGATCGGCTATGTGCCGCAGGACGCGTTCCTGTTCCACGACAGCGTCCGCCGCAATCTCGATTGGGGCGACACCGCGATCGACAACGCGATGCTGATGGAGGCGCTGACCATCGCCGGCGCGGCCGAGCGGGTCGCCGCCATGCCGCGCGGCCTCGACACGATCATCGGCGAGCGCGGCGCGCTCTTGTCTGGTGGCGAGCGTCAGCGGCTGGCGATCGCGCGCGCGATTTTGCGCCGTCCTCGCCTGCTGGTGCTCGACGAGGCGACTGCCGCGCTGGATCCCGCAAGCGAGGCGGCGGTGCTCGACCGGCTCGCCGCGCTGGAGCCACGCCCGACAATCCTGATCGTCGCGCACCGCATGGAAACCCTGTCGCGCTGCCCCCGCACCCTGCAGGTCGAGGGCGGAAAGCTAGTGTAGCGTTGGTTTCAGCCAAGCTGAAACGGCTGCGGCACCGGCCCGCGCCCCCACCCGGCCACCCAACGACAGTGTATTCTATGGGTGGCCGGGGGGGGGAGCGGGCCGGTGCCGCCATTCAGCGCAGCTGAATCCAACTCTAAATCGCGGCCATATCGGCCTTGTAATGGTGCCACGCCAGGATCGCGGCGGCACCGCGATGCGGGCGCCAGGCTTCGGCGATCTCGCGGGTCAGCTTTTCCGACGGGCGCTCGTCATGGCCCATGATCCGGCCGACCTCGATCTGCACCGCCAGGTCGCCTGCGGGCCAGATGTCGCGCCGTCCCTCGGCGAACAGCAGATAGATTTCCGCCGACCAGCGCCCGATCCCCTTGACCCGCACCAGCTGCGCAATCGCTTCCTCGTCGTCGGCGGGTAGGGCGCCCAAGTCGAGCCGCCCGCTCGACACCTCCTCGGCCAGGCTCTTGGCATAGCTCGCCTTTTGCCGCGACAGCCCGGCGGCGCGCAGTGCATCGTCCGGCGCGGCGGCGACGATGTCCGGCTGGGTCAGGTCGCCAATCCCCGCCGCCAGCTTGGTCCAGATCGACGCTGCGGCGGCGACGCTGACCTGCTGGCCAACGATGGTGCGCAGCAGCGTTTCATAGCCCGGCTCGCGGATGCGCGGCTCCGGATAGCCCACGCGTGCCACCGCCGCCGCCATCAGCGGCTCGCGCGCCGCAATTGCATCGAGCGATTCGCGCAGCTGTTCGGCGGTCAGGCCCATGTTTCGAATCCTTGAAAGCCGCGCCGATCCCCGGCATGGGCGCACTATACGGAGGAGAACATCATGCCCAAGCTTATCGTCGTCACGCGCGCAGGAGAAGAACGCGAAGTGGAGGGCGAAGTGGGCCTGAGCGTCATGGAAGTGATCCGGGACAACGGGTTCGACGAACTGCTCGCCTTGTGCGGCGGCTGCTGCTCGTGCGCCACCTGCCACATCCATGTCGACCCGGAATTTGCGGCCAAACTTCCGCCGATGAGCGAGGATGAAAACGACCTGCTCGACAGCTCGTCGGACCGCACCGACACCTCACGCCTGTCGTGCCAGATCCAGTTCACGTCCGCGCTGGACGGGCTGAAGGTCACGATCGCCGCCGAGGATTGAGGGGAGGTGTTCGGTTCGGCCTTGCCGAACCGGTTTCGGCACCGGCCCGCTCCCCCACCCGGCCACCCATTGAAGATACCTTGAGGGTGGCCGGGCGGGGAGCGGGCCGGTTCCGAAAATTATCAAGGAAGCTTCGGCGCGACCTTCACCACTGCCATCGGCGCGTCCTTGCTGAGCGGGGTCGCCTTCCAGGTGATGGTGCGGCGATTACCCTCGGTCTTCGCGCCGTCCTCGTTGTTCTGGCTGACCAGCTCACCATCGGTGATGAGGGTAAAGGTGCCATCAAGCTTGGCGTTGGCTGAGTCAGACTTGCCCTTGCCGGCCGAATCGCTGTCGCCAAAGGCGGGTGCCTTGACCCGCACCACGTCCGCCCCGCGCAGTTCGACGACGACAAAGGGGAAGATCACCTCTGCATCGACGTTGAAGGGCCACAGAAAGCCATGGGTCAGCGAGCCGCTGATCTGATAGTCGATCACGAACACCCCGTCGCCCTTGTAGACGACCGAGCGATAGCCCGCTTCCTTGGTCAGCGCCTCGGCGATGGCCTTGAACTTGGCTTCCTTCTTGGCTGCCTCTTCAGCATCGTCCTTGGCACCATCGCCGTCTGCCGCGCCGCCCTCTTCCTGCCACGACGCGTCGCGCAGCCATGCGGTGGTTGTCTTCTTTTTCTTGTCGCCCTCGTCGTCGCCGAGGCCCTTGAACGCGTCGCCCATGCCCTTGGCCATCTCGCTCGCGAGATCGACCGCGATCACCTCTCCCTGATAGCTGTAGGTGAAGCTGCGATCGGCTAGAATGGTGAGGGTGGAGGTGAACTTGCCCGGACTGAACGCGCATCCGACCAGCAGCACCGGGGCCAGAATCGCCAACGCAATTCCCTTGAACCGGTCGAACATGGCCTTACTCCCCCGTTGGCGCGCCCGTTCGGGTCAGCGCGAGATGGCTGCGTATAGCGCGATGGCTGCCGCGTTGGATACGTTCAGGCTCTCGACCCTCGGCGAAATCGGCAGGCGGGCGAGTTCATCGCAATGCGCCGCGGTATTGTGGCGCATGCCTTCGCCCTCGGCACCCAGCACCAATGCCGGGCGCGTGTCGCCCATCACCTCGGCCAGCGTTCCCTTCGCCTCGCCCGCCAGCCCGATGCGCCAGAAACCCGCCTCGCCGATCTCGTCGAGCGCGCGGGCGAGGTTCACCACCCGCACCCACGGCACCAACTCCAGCGCACCCGACGCCGCGCGCGCCAGCGAGCCCGACTCGGGCGGGGCATGGCGGTCCTGCGTCACGATGCCGAGCGCGTCGAACGCGGCGGCCGAGCGCAGGATCGCGCCGACATTGTGCGGGTCGGTGACATGGTCGAGCACCAGCAGCGGGCGGCGATCGTTCGCACCCTGCTCGAGCAAATCGCCGAGCCAGATTTCCTCCAGCGGATCGACTTCGATGACGATGCCCTGATGCGGTGCATCCGACGGCACCATGCGCGCGAGGTCGGCGACATCGGCATAGGTGATCGGCAACACCGGGGGCAGTTCCAGCGCCGCCAGCGCCTCGCGCGTCCCCCAGATCTTGCGCACGCGCCGCTCGGGGTTGGCCAGCGCCGCCGTCACGGCGTGGCGACCCCAGAAACGGGGGCGGTTGTTGCTGCCGGTATTGCCCGATGGGCGATGTCCGCGTCGAAGTACCTTGCTCATCGGAAAACGCTAGGCGGCACAATTCGGCTGCGCAAGGCGTTGACAGCGCCGCGTCGCTTCGGCATTGGCCCGCACTCGCTTCGGCGTGCCGCATGGAAGGGTGGCCGAGTGGTTAAAGGCAGCAGACTGTAAATCTGCCCGGGTTTCCCGTACACTGGTTCGAATCCAGTCCCTTCCACCACCTCCCCGCAATCAGGCGATCAGATCTGCTCGTCGCCGGGCTGGTGGGTCAGGCGCCGGACCTGCGGCCGCAGCATCAGCCAGTCCCACACGCGTTGCCGCGCAAGTCGGCGCACGCGCCGCTTGTCCCGCCGGATGCGCCGTTCACGAGCGCGCCATGCCAGAATGACGAGCACGGTCGCAAAGGCCGCCACCAGCGCCAGCCATCGTCCATAGGACGCGATCAAGTCGCCAAAATTCGCCATGTCTCAGATCCCCCCGAATCGCCATCGCGGGTATCGCGCTGCGCCGTCAGCGTAAATCCGCACATTTACCGAATCATGTAAGAGCTGGAGCGGGTAGCGGGAATCGAACCCGCGTATTCAGCTTGGAAGGCTGCTGCACTACCATTGTGCTATACCCGCCCGCTCTGGCCGCATGGCCGCCATCGAAGGCCCCCGGACGAGCCGGGTGAGCGCGCGCAGTGCCACGACTGGACGCCGCCGGTCAAGCGGGGCGGTTACACGCGCAGGTAGCGGAAGTACCACACCTCATGCCCCTGGCGCCGCGCCTTGCGCTCATAGCGTGTCTCGGGCCAGTCGACGGGGCGGGTCAGGAAATCCTTGGCTTCCTTTGCCTGCCACGCGAAATCGCGGCGCTGGTTCATCACCATCATCGACCAGCGACAATAGGTCGGATCGTCGGTGCCCAGCCGGAATTCCGCGCCCGGCTTCAGCTTGGCCGCGATCAGGTCGAGCGGGCCGTGATTGACCATGCGGCGCTTGGCATGGCGCGCCTTTCGCCACGGATCGGGGTGGAGCAGATAGACCCGGTCGAGGCTTGCATCGGGCAGCCGCTCGATCACGTCGAGCGCATCACCCATGTGCAGCCGGACATTGGTGAGGCCATCGTCGCGGATATGGCCCAGCGCGCCGACCACGCCGTTCAGGAACGGCTCGCACCCGATGAAGCCGTGATCGGGGCGCATCGCGGCCTGACCGGCCAGATGCTCGCCCGCGCCAAAGCCGATCTCGACTTCCAGCGGGCGGTCATCGCCGAACAGGCGCATCGCGTCGATTGGACCGTCGGCGGGGACCGCGACGCGCGGCAATCCTTCATCGACCAGCGCCTGCTGACCGGCGCGCAGCTTGTGTCCCTTGGCGCGGCCATAGAGGCGGCGGATCGTGCTCGGATCGTTCATCGCCAGCCCCTTGGCGCAGCCGATCCGGCGGGGCAAGGTTCAGCGTCGCCGAAGCAGCAACCTCCGCCTCAGGAGGCAGGGCGCAGTTTCGGTTGTTCGAGCACGCCGATCTGCGGCCGCGCGATATAATAGCCCTGGAAGTAGCGCACGCCGAGCGCGAGCAGTTTTTCATAGTCGGCGCGGGTCTCGACGCCTTCCGCGATCAGTCGCACTGCGCGCAACCGCGCCATTTCGATCATCTTTTCGACCAGCAGCCGGCGCGACCAGCTGGTCGACAGGCCGCGGATCAGGACCGGGTCGAGCTTGATCGCATCGGGCGTGAACCGCGACAGCAGCGCCAGGCCGACATCGCCCGATCCGAAATCGTCAAACGCGGTCTGCATGTGCATCTTGCGGTGCGCCTCGATCGTTTCGGCCATGCGACAGCCGTCGAGCCGGTCATGCTCGGCAAATTCGAACATCAGCCGTTCGGGCGGCAGGCCGGTCTCCTTCGCGACGCGCATCGTGCGCTCGCTATCGGCAAAGGGGTCGGTGATCACATCGGGAAAGAAGTTGATCGAAAGCAGCGCGGGAACCTTCAGGATGCCCGCCTTGACCGCCTGTTTGATCGCGGCGACACGACATTGCTGGTCGAACGCATAGCGGTCCTCGGGCTTGATCGCATCGATCACCGCGCGTGCGGTTTCACCATTGGGCCCGCGCACCAGCGCCTCATAGGCATAGACCTCGCCCAACCGCGCATCCCAGACGGGCTGGAACGCCATGGTCAGGTTGAAGTCCGGTTCGGCCAAGGCCGGGGAAAGGATGGTTTCGGTCTGCATCAGTGTCTCCACCCGCTCTTCTTAGAACGGGTGGGCGGAGGATGGTTAACTGGACTAGGGATTTTTGCGTAGCGCGCGGCGGCTTGCCTAGGAGGCCAGTGCAAATGCGCTGCTGCGGCGCGCGACGTCGGTGCCGGTGAGCCGGACGGTGACGCGGTCGCCCGGGGTCAGGCCGGCGGGGGCGAGCCGGGCGGTGACCGGGAGATCGCAGAGCTGGATGTCCGCGCCGCGCGCTTCGACCCCGGTTACCACTGCGTCGAAAACCTCGCCTTCGCGTCCGGAAAGCAAAGCCGCTTCCGCCATACCGATCACGGCGCGGTCGATCTGCCCGGCACGGCTGTCTGAGCGCGCCATGACCTTGGGCAGGCGTGGGAACGCTTCCGCAACATGCGTCGGTACCGCCTGACCGTTGGCGACGGCCAGCGCCGCCTCGACCACATAGCGGTCGGCCAGGCGCCGCAGCGGCGCGGTGGCATGGACATAGGGTGCGGCAACGGCGGCATGCCATGGCGTTTCGCCCGGAGCAAAGGCACGATAGCTGGCGCCATTGCCCGCGCGGCGAATCGCCAGCATCAGCGTCGCGTGGCGCGGGTCCGCCGGGTCGAGGGTGCGTTCGATCTGGGTGAGCGTCGCGCTGCCCGGCCAGTCGACGCCAAGCGCCCGCGCGGTCAGCCGCAGCCGCGCGACGGCATGATCGTCAGGCTCGGCCATGACCCGGAACAGCCCGGTGCCGTGCGTCATAAGCAATCGCGCCACCGCCATGTTGCAGGCCAGCGAGAGCGCGGCGTTGCGATCCTCGCTGACATGGCGGGTGCGAAAGGTCAGCGTCAGGCGGCCATCGGCGTCATGTGCCACTTCCTGCTCCGGCGGATCGATCCGCGCCGCCCCGCGCGCCGCCTCCGCCCGGATCAGCCGATCGGTCAGCGCCGCAAAGCCTGGTGGCAGGTCGGAGTCGGTCACGCTGGCATAAGCGAGCTTGGCGCGGCTGCGGATCACCGCGCGGGTCACCGCGTCGAGTGCGACCGCGCCGTCCGCATCGACCCGGACGCTGAACACGATGGCGGGCCGCGGACCGTCGGGCAGCAGGCTGGCTGCGCCCTGTGACAGGACTGGCGGGTAAAGGCTGGCCTTGCTGTCGGGCAGATACAGCGTTTGGCCCCGCCGCCACGCTTCGTCGGCGATCGGACCATCGGGGTCGACGAACCAGCCGATATCGGCGATGGCATAATGCAGGATGAACCCGCCCTCTGCGGCGTCGATCGCGAATGCCTGATCGAGATCGGTCGATCCAGCGGGGTCGAGCGTGACGAAAGGACAGTCGGTCGAGTCGGCATGATCGCTCGGCAGGCGGGCTGCCGCGCGTTCCGCTGCGTCCTGCGCGGCCGGTGGAAAGCCATCGGGCACCTGAAACGCGGTCCGGATCGTCGCCAGCTCGCGGGTGAGGATACTGGCGGGATCGGCGAGAGTCTTCATCGCCGCACGCTAGCCCCGCGCGGCACAAACAAAAAGGGCGGCGATCCGCAGACCGCCGCCCCTTCATGCCGTTGTTGGCATTGGATCAGGCCAAAGCGGCCTTGAGATCCTCGACCAGGTCGGTGCGCTCCCACGGGAAGAAGTCGCCCTCGGGCTTGCGACCAAAGTGGCCGTAAGCGGCGGTGCGCGCATAGATCGGCTTGTTGAGGCCAAGATGCGTGCGGATGCCGCGCGGGGTCAGGCCGCCCAGCTTCTCGATGCTCTGAATCGCCTGCTCGATCTTGTCGTCGCCGACGGTGCCAGTGCCGTGCGTGTCGACATAGAGCGACAGCGGCTTGCTCACGCCGATCGCATAAGCGAGCTGGATCGTGCAGCGCTGGGCGAGGCCCGCAGCGACGATGTTCTTGGCGAGGTAGCGGGTGATATACGCCGCCGAACGGTCGACCTTGGTCGGGTCCTTGCCGCTGAACGCGCCGCCGCCATGCGGAGCCGCGCCGCCATAGGTGTCGACGATGATCTTGCGGCCGGTCAGGCCGGCGTCGCCGTCCGGGCCGCCAATCTCGAAGCTGCCGGTCGGGTTGATGTGATATTCGGTCGAGTCGCTGAGCAGCTCGGCCGGGATCACGTCGGCGACGACCGACTTCACATAGGCCTTGAGCTCGGCTTCCTTCTCGCCCTGGTCATAGCCCTTGGCGTGCTGGGTCGAGACGACGATCGCGGTGCAGGCGACGGCCTTGCTGCCCTCGTAGCGCAAAGTGACCTGGCTCTTCGCGTCGGGCTCCAGGAACGGGGCCGCGCCCGAATGGCGGTCGGCGGCCATGCGCTCGAGGATCTTGTGGCTGTAGTCCAGCGTCGCCGGCATCAGATCCGGGGTGTCGTTCGCGGCATAGCCGAACATGATGCCCTGATCGCCCGCGCCCTCGTCCTTGTTGCCGCTGGCGTCCACGCCCTGCGCGATATGCGCCGACTGCGGGTGCAAATTGTTCTCGAAGCGCAGCGTTTCCCAGTGGAAGCCGTCCTGCTCGTACCCGATGCGCTTGACGGTATCGCGGACGGTCTTTTCGACCTCGTCCTTGACGCCCGGAGCCCAGTTGCCGGCTTCGTCCATGATGCCCTTGCCGCGGATTTCACCGGCGAGCACGACCAGTTGGGTCGTAGTCAGGGTTTCGCACGCGATGCGCGCTTCGGGATCCTTGGACAGGAACAGGTCGACGATCGCGTCGGAAATCTGGTCCGAAACCTTGTCCGGATGGCCTTCGGAAACCGATTCGGACGTGAAGAGATAGCTGGAACGCATGGTTTTCCTCAAAAAAGGCCGGGCCGTTGCCATGCCCGGCTGGGTGCAAGGAGAGATATAAAGCTTTCCTTATATCGCGCCGCCCTAGCGGGCGAAGCGGCGGAAGGCAATGGCGATGGCGAGCAACAATGCCGCCACGAGTGCCGCCGCCAGGTTCCCGATCCGCGCGAACAGGGTCGGGGGCAGGGCTTCGGGCATCGGCGCTTCGATCGCCTTGGCTTCGCCCATGCCGGCTGCGGCAACGATCCGGCCATGCGCATCGATGATCGCGGAGATGCCGGTCGGCGTAGCGCGCAGGATCGGCAGCCCTTCCTCGATCGCGCGCATCCGCGCTTGTGCCAGATGCTGGGGCGGGCCCCAGGCGCCGAACCAGGCGTCGTTGGAGGGGTTGAACAGGATCGCCGGACGCTTGGCGGGGTCAACCGTCTGCCCAGAGAAGATGATCTCGTAGCAGATCTGCATGCCGATCTCGCCAAAGCCGGGGACGGTCATCGTCTTTGGGCCGGGGCCAGGCTCAAAGTCGATCTCACCCGCGACCAGCCGCGACAGGCCGAGCGGTTCGAGGATCGGGCGCATCGGCAGATACTCGCCATAGGGGACCAGATGCGCCTTGTCGTAGCGGCCGAGGATCGCGCCGCTGGCGTCGATCGCGAACACAGAGTTGGTCGCGGCGTCGAGCTTGTCGTCGCCTTTGAACAACAGGCCGTTGCCGCCGACCAGGGCGATATCCTTCGGTCCCAGGGTCTGGGCGATCATCGCGCGGACGGTGCGCGGATCATTCTTGGCATACCAGGCGGCGGGATAGCCCTCCTCCAGCCAGTAATCGACGGTCCCCTCCGGCCACACGATCAGGCGCGGGACCGGGCCGCCGGGCAGGATGGTTGCGGTGTCGTTGGACAGGCGGATCAGCTCGCTCAGCGCCTTTTGCGCATAGGTGCCGTCGAGGACGGTCTCCTGCCCAACATTGGGCTGGAGCACGCGGACGATGGGGCGGGGCGCCTTGCTCGGGACACAGGTCGCGATCTGGCAGGGGTCGAGCGCAATCGAGGCGATCGGCGGCATGGCGAAACCCAGCGCGATCACAACCAAAAGCGGCCCGTATCGACGACGTGTCGCCAAAACCAGCGCACCGGCAGCGACGATCAGCAAGCCGGACATGGCGTAGGTGCCAACCACCGTCGCGAGCTGGGCCAGGTCACCCATCGGCAGCGTGATCACCCCGAGCGGGTTCCACGGATAGCCGGTGAACAGAACGCTGCGCAGATATTCGGAGACGATCCACGCCGCGCCCGCGACCAGTACGAACGGCAGGTCGAGCTTGCGCCCCTGCCCGAATCGCCATGCCAGCCCCATCGCCAGCGCCGGATAGACGGCGAGATAGAGCGAGAGCAGGACCACCGCGACATAGCCGAGCTCGGCCGGCATCTTGTCCTGATAAGTGAAGGCGTGCTGGATCCAGTTGTTGCCGACGGTGAAATGGCCAAGCCCGAATAGCCAGCCGCGCAGCAGCGCCTGCTTCAGCGTCGGTGCCTCATGGGTCAGGCGCAACAGGATCGCGAAACACACCAGCCCCGCGACCCACCAGTCGAGCGGGGCAAAGGCGGTGGCGGAGACGGCGCCGGTCAGCAGCGCGATCAGGCGGGGACGGGGCAGGGCGAACATTGCCCGCAGCTATCGCGCCTGACCGTGACAGATACAAGCGCGGTGCGTATTATGTAGCCATTACACCAGAGGAACCATCATGCCCGAACCCGTCATCGTCGATATCCCCCACAAGCTTGGCCGTGACGCGGCGCGGGCGCGGATTGCGGGCGGGGTTGGGAAGATCGGGTCGATGTTCCCCGGCGGCGGTACGGTGGACGAGCGCTGGGAGGGCGACACGCTGCACTTCACCGTTTCCGCACTCGGACAGAGCGTCGTCAGCCGGCTGGAGATCCATGACGCGCATGTCCATGCCGAGGTGGATCTGCCGCCAATGCTGGCGCTGTTCGCGGGCAAGATCCGCGAGAAGCTGCTGCAAGAAGCGCCCAAGCTATTGAAATAGGGAACCGCGCTTGGCCCTCGCGCTTTTTTGCGGCGAGGAGACACGCGATGAACCGATCGCCCCGCCCCTGGCCGATGATTGCCGTCGCCCTGCTCGCCACCGGTGGGCTGGGTAGCTGTGGCGGTACGGTTGCAGCGCATTACACCGTTACCGGCATGCTGCCGCTCGCGCCATCGGGCGGCGTCCCGGACTATCAGGCCGAGCTGCGCGCCAGCGAAGCAGTGGCCGACACGAGCACCGGCTGGGGCGAGCAGGCCGGCTATGCCGACCTGTCCTACGCCGCCGCCGATTACTGAGCCGGAGCGCTCACCCGCCAGATCGTATTGCCGACATCGTCCGCGACCAGCAGCGCGCCGGTGCGGTCTGCGGTCACGCCGACCGGGCGCCCCTGCGCCTTGCCCTTGGCATCGAGGAAGCCGGTGAGGACATCGACCGGCTTGGCATCGGGGACCGGCAGGCCCCGTTCGCCGAACGGCACAAACACGACCTTGTAGCCCGAGGCGGGGACGCGGTTCCACGACCCGTGCAGGCCGACGAACGCGCCCTTGGCGAAGCCGCTGCCGAGCTTCACATCGGTTGCAAAGGTCAGACCGAGCGGCGCGGTGTGCGGCCCCATCGAATAGCTTGGCCGCGCGCTATATTCGCGCAAGTCCGGTCGCTCGGGCTGGACCCGCTCATCGACATAGCCGCCCCAGTAATTCCACGGCCAGCCGAAGAACTGGCCGATCGTCACCTGGGTCAGATAATCGGGTGGGCCGTCCGAGCCGAGCATGTCGCGCTCATTGACGACGGTCCATAGCCGGCCGGTTTCCGGGTGCAGCGCAAGGCCGATCGGATTGCGCAAGCCCGCCGCGAAGATGCGGAAGCGCTTCGCCTGCGGATCGACCTCGAGGATCGTCGCGCGGTTCTTTTCGACGTCCAGCCCCTTTTCGGCGATGTTCGACGCCGAGCCGACGCTGACCAGCAATTTGCCCTCCGGCCCGGCGATCACGTCGCGGGTCCAGTGGTTGCCGCCGCCCGGCAGGTCGACGACCTTCTCGCCCTTGCCGGTGATTTTGGTCTCGCCCGGCTTGAACGGGAAGCGGATCAGCGCATTGTGGTTGGCGACATAGAGCGTCTCCCCGACCAGCACCATGCCGAACGGCGAATCGAGGCCATTGTCGGCGGTCAGCAGCACCGAGCGCGCTTCGGCCACGCCATCGCCATCGCCATCGCGGAGCAGGGTGATGCGGTTGGCCGACGGGACGCCGGCGCCGGCGCGGTTCATCAGCGTCTTCATCACCCAGTTGGTGATGCCGCCCTCTTCACGTGGCGGCGAGTTGCTTTCGGCGACCAGCACATCGCCATTGGGCAGGCGGTAGAGCCAGCGCGGATGATCAAGCCCGGTGGCAAAGGCGTTCACCGCCAGCCCCTTGGCCGCGACCGGCTTGGCGCCGGCGGGCCAGCCCACCGCTTCGGCGATCTTGACCGTCGGGATGGTCTGTTCGCGCGGCGCGACCAGCTTGGGGCGCACGCCGCTGGTGTCGGTCAGGCTGTACTGCGCGACGTCGGGACGCGAGAGATACCAATAGGTGCCGCCGCCGATGGCGACGATGGCGGCGGTGGCGATCAGGAGTTTGCGGCGCACTGGGTCAGTCCTCGATTTCGGCTAATTCTTCGGGCGGGTGCAGGCGCAGGCGGCGGACGCGGGTGGCGTCGGCCTCGAGCACTTCGAGCGTCCAGCCGCTCGGATGTTTCAGGCATTCGCCCGCTTCGGGCACATGGCCGGCGAGGATGAAGGCAAGGCCGCCGAGCGTCTCGATATCCTCCTCGACCTCGCCCAGTCGCGGATCGATCGCTGCGGCGACATCTTCCAGTTCAGCGCGGGCGTCGGCATCCCAGCCGCCATTGTCGAGCGGGATCCACAAGGCTTCGGGCGCGTCGTCATGCTCGTCGTCGATCTCGCCGACGATCTCCTCGACCAGATCCTCGATCGTGATCAGCCCCTCGGTCCCCGAATATTCGTCGAGCACGATGGCAAGGTGGGTGCGGCTGGCCTGCATCTGGGCGAGCAGGTCGAGCGTACCCATCGATTGCGGGACATAGAGCGGCTGGCGCATCAGATCGGTGATCTTGGCGGGCGGGCCGGCGCCAGCGGCGAGGACGGCGAACACGTCCTTGACGTGAATCATGCCGATGACGCGATCGAGCTTCTCGCGATAAACCGGCAGGCGGCTGTGCCCAGCCTCGGCAAAGATCTGGACCAGTTCGGCAAAGCTGGTCGCTTCGTCGACGGCGATGATGTCCGCGCGCGGCACGCCGACATCGCCCGCGTCGCGCTCACCGAAATGGAGAAGGTTGCGGAGCATCTTGCGCTCGAGCGGCGAGAGGTCGCCCTTGGCGGGCTTGTTGTCGCCATCGGCCTCATCGATCGCATCCTCGATGCGCTCACGCAGGGTTTCGTTCTGCTCTTCACCAAAGAGCAGCGCGCGAAGGCCGCGCCATATTCCGCCTTCGCTACTACTGTCGCCGTTCCCGTTGCTACTGGGGCCGTCCGTCATGTTGGCGTTCAATCCTCGCATATCAGATAGGGGTCAGGGATCCCCAGAGTTGCGAGCGCGGCGCGCTCCATCGACTCCATCGCTTCGGCTTCGGAATCCCCCTGATGGTCGTAACCTAGCAAATGCAGCACCCCGTGGACAATCAGGTGCGTCGCATGCTGCTCCACGGTGAAGCCCTTTTCTTCCGCCTCGCGCGCGCAGACGCCGTGGGCGAGGATGATGTCGCCCAGGATGACCTCGCCATCGTCGCTGTTTTGCGTGAGCGATTCGATCAGATCGGGTTCGATCATCGGGAAGGACAGGACGTTGGTCGGCTTGTCCTTTTGCCGATATTGCGCGTTGAGCTGATGGACCTCGACATCGTCGGTCAGGCGCACCGCGACCTCGATCGCCGCGTCGCTGGTGGCGAGATAGCCATAGGGCGTCTGCGCGAGCGCGGCGGCAGCTGCCTTTGCGCCAATCGCGTCCCAGTCATGGTCGGGCCAGCCGGGTTCGGTCTGGACGGCAACGTCAAGCATCAGGCGAGGTCCGTTCTGGCGAAGTCATCGCCCTTGTAGAGCAAGCGGGCGTTGTGGGCCTTGGCACAGGCATAGGCGAAACAGTCGCCCATGTTGAGGCGGGCGGGGTGGCCGGAACCTTTGCCGTAGCGGCGCGCAGCTTCCATCGCCAGCTTGGCTTCAGGAAAATCAATGGGCACGAGCTGGAGGCCATGGACCGAAGCGAAATCGCGAACAATCTCTTCTGCCGACTCGATCGAACTCTTTAGCCGCTGGGATAGCGCCATGACGCTCTCCCAATAGGACGTCGCCGACCACAGCCTTTCAGCATAGTCGTCGAGCTGATCGGCGAACACTTCCCAATCGTCCTCCCTTCCGATGATCGCCACGATCACTGACGCGTCGATGAAGCAGATCACAGATCGCCCGACAGTTCGTCATAGAACGCCTTGTCGGGGATTGGTCCTAGCGTTTCGGGCAAGGGGTGCCGCTTCCAGAACTCGACCATCAGTTCGCGCGTGGAGCGCTGTCTCGCCATATCATCCTCGAACTTCGCATCGATCGCCTCCAACGCCTGCCGCACGGCTTCGGTCTTCGTCGTACCGAGCTTCTTGGCGACCCGCTCCGCCAGGAATGCCGTCTTCTGGTCCTTGATGTACAGCGCGCCCATCGTTCAGCTCCAAAGGGATATCCCGAATATAGTCTAGGGATATCCCGACATCAATTGTCTCCGCCCTCATAGGCGTCGACGATCCGCCCCACGATCGGGTGGCGGACGACGTCGCCGATGCCGAAGCGGACGAAGGCCATGCCCTCGATCCCCTCCAGCTTGTTGACTGCGTCGTTGAGGCCGCTCGCGCCCGGGCCGCCGGGCAGGTCGGTCTGCTTGGGGTCGCCGCACACCACCATGCGGCTGTTCTGGCCGAAGCGGGTGAGGAACATCTTCATCTGCATCGGCGTGGTATTCTGCGCCTCGTCGAGGATCACGAAGGCGTCGGCCAGCGTGCGACCGCGCATGAAGGCGATCGGGGCGATCTCGATCTCCCCGCTGGCGATCCGCCGCTCGACCTGTTCGGCCGGCAGGCAGTCATAGAGCGCGTCATAGAGCGGACGCAGATAGGGGTCGACCTTGTCCTTCATGTCGCCGGGCAGGAAGCCGAGCCGCTCGCCCGCCTCGACCGCCGGGCGCGAGAGGATCAGGCGCTTGACCGACCCGGTGATCAGCTGCGCCACCGCCTGCGCGACCGCGAGATAGGTCTTGCCGGTGCCCGCGGGGCCAAGCGCGAAGATGATGTCGTTGGAGATCAGCGCGCGCATGTACGTCGTCTGGGTGAGCGAGCGCGGGACGATCGTCTTGTTGCGCGTGCGGATCATGATGGGCGGCGCCGCGCCCTCATCATTTTCCGCTCGGACGATGCCGGTCAGCATCGGTTCGATCGACATGGCGATCACCGCATCGATCAGGCCGGGATCGATCGCCTCACCGCGAATCACCCGGCTGTGCAGTTCGATCAGCACTTCGCGGGCATGGGCGACGGCTTCGGCGCTGCCCTCGATCACCACGCGCTGCCCCCTGGCGTGGATGTAGACGCCGAGCCGCTCCTCCAGCGCGAGGATGTTGCTGTCATATTCGCCGAACAGTTGCGGGAGCAGCTGCGGGCGGTCGAAATTGACCTCGACGCGGGCGCGCTGACCATGTTGGGCGGGGACGGGCTTGCGGCTCATGCGGTCCTTTCGCGGTCTTGAAGGTCACGATGTCGCGCATCGTTCGGCGTCAGCATTGGCTGACAAATCTGACAGAAATGCGCGTGGTGGGGCGACAGCGGGCCATGATGGGCCGAACCGGTGTGCAGCGCGGGGGTTCCGTTTCGCATGTCGTGGTGCGAGGATGGCAGAGCCGGGGCGAGTAGGACAGCGGAAATCGCCCCCCGATGCCGATTGGCAGCGGGGGTGACGCAGCGGGGCAACAGTGGGCGGTTCAGTCCGTGCCGAGCCAGGCGCGGCGGAAGGCGCGCTGCGCCTCGGTCAGCTCGCCGCCGGCCTTTTCGAGCGTCATGATCGTCAGCTTCGGGTCGGCAACCGGAGTGATCGTCGCGCTACCGGGACCAGCGCGGGTCGCAAAGGTGATCGCGACCGGCTGGCCTGGCTTCATCGCGGCGAGCGCGGTGCGCCAGTCGGCGGGAGTCGCGATCAGCTTGCCATCGAGCGCGGTAATCGTGTCGCCACGATTCAGGCCGGCGGCGTAGATCGGGCTGCCGGGGACGGGGATTTCCGCGAGCCGGACCGGTTCGTCGCCGCCGCCGGTGACATTGCCCGCGCCGATCCATGCCTTGCTTGCATCGGCCGGGCGCAGCACCAACCCGGCCTGGGCGAGCAACGGCGCGAAATCGGGCAGGGCGCTGCCGCGGATATGCGCGTCGAAAAACTGCTTCGCGAAACTGGGGTCACGGGTGAGTTCGGCAAGCCCGGCTTCGAGATCGGCGGTCGTGTAGGGTTTGGCCGGGGCGTAATTGCTTTGGGCCGCACCATGCTGCTTCCACAGATGGCGCATATAGGCGTCGAGATCGGTGTCGAAATCCCGACGCAATGTCAGGTCGAGCGCGAGCGCGACCACCGCGCCATAGGGGTAGTAAGAGGCGAAGATCCGTTCATTCACAGGGTCGATCGACGCGGCGGCATCGACGAACGGGGCGCGCAGGCTCATCTCCTGCGGCGATCCGTAGTGGCGGGCAGAGTTGTTGACGATGAAGTCCAGCGTGCCACCCAGCCCCGCCAGCGTGGCGTCCAACGTCGCCTCCTTCGCGCGCAGGATCGCCAGCGGGCCGTAATATTGCGTGAAGCCCTCCGCGAACCACAGGGACGGGGTGGGATCGGCCTGGGTGAAGTCGAACGGCTCCAACTCCGCCGGGCGCAGCCGCTCGACATTCCAGGCATGGATGAATTCGTGGCTCAGCGTACCGAGCTGGGCGAACTTGCCCGCCGCCAGTGTGCGCGGCTGGCTGATGATCGTCGAGTTGCGGTGCTCCATCCCGTCGCCGCTGATCTGCGGCACATAGTCGGCGATGAAGGTGTAGGTGCCGAAGTCGAAGTCGGGCGCGGTGCCGAAGATGCGGATCTGCTCGGCGACCACCTTCCTGGCCTTCTCCGCATAGGCGTCGATGGTTTCGGGCGTGTCGGCGCTGTGCACGGCGAGGCGGATCGTCTGGGTCCTGCCGCCCGAGCTGATCGTCCATTCGCGCAGATGGTGGTCGGATAGCTCGGTCGGGCTGTCGAGCAGATACTGGAGATGCGGCGCCCAGAAGGTCGTCGCATTTCCGGCTACGGGCGGAAGCTGGGTCGCGATCTTCCACTTCGGGTCGGCCGGGCGGAAGGTGACGCGGATCGGGCGATCGTCATAGCCCGCCGCCCAGATCAGGGTCGCAGGCATGTTGAGATGCGCGTGGGTCTGGTCGATCTGGCTGTAGGTGCCGTCGCCGCGGTCGCCATAGAGGGTGTAGGCGAAGGTGACGGTGCCGTCATGGCCGCTGACCCGCCAGCTATAGGGATCGCTGCGGTCGATCTTCAGATCGCGGCCCGCGCCGTCCCTGGCCGAGACCGAATAGACGTTCTTGGCGAATTCATGGATCGCGTAGCGGCCGGGGGAGGAGCGGGCCATGCGGAACTCGACCGCGCCGGGCTTGAGGTCGCGATAGGTGACCGCGATCCGCGCCTCGCGCTGCGCGGCGTTGTCGAAGCTGAGTTCGTAGGAAACCGGGGCGTTGGGGCCGGGGTCTTTGGCTTGCTGTGCGAGCGCGGTGGTGGCGAGGAGGAGCGGGGTGGCGAGCGCGAACAGGCGCGCGGTCGAGGTCAGGTGCATCGGGGGAAGGTGGCGGAGTGGATGGGCGGTGTCCAGATGGACGACCAATTCCTCCACCAGCTTGCTGGGGGAGGGGGACCGCCGCCGAAGGCGGTGGTGGAGGGGCCGCCCCGCAGAGGGCGGAATTTTGCCGAGCCGTTTCGGCCGTCTGCGCGGCCGCCCCTCCGTCAGCGCTGCGCGCTGCCACCTCCCCTGCGGGGCAGGGGAGGAATTTTACTGCGCCACCCCTGCCAGCGAATTCGGCCCGGCGCTCTCGATCCGCACCGTCACCAGATCGCCGATCGCCGCATCCGTCATCAGATGGACCGACTGCAACCACGGCGACTTCCCCAGCATCTGCCCGGGCAGCTTGCCCTTGCGCTCGATCAGCACCGTGCAGGTCTTGCCGACGCTCGCGGCGTTGAACGCGGCCTGATCGCGGTTGAGTGCCGCCTGAAGGCGCTGGAGGCGGTCGTCCATCACCTCTTCCGGCACCGCGCCGTCCATCTCCGCTGCCGGGGTGCCGGGGCGGGGCGAGTATTTGAAGCTGAAACACTGGGCATAGCCGACCGCGTCGACCAGGCTGAGCGTGTCGCGGAACTCCGCCTCGGTCTCGCCGGGGAAGCCGACGATGAAGTCGCCCGACAGCGCGATGTCGGGCCGTGCGGCGCGGACGCGGTCGAGGATGCGCAGATATGAATCGCGGCTGTGGCTGCGGTTCATCGCTTTCAGGATGCGGTCATTGCCCGCCTGCACCGGCAGATGGAGGAACGGCATCAGCTTTTCGACCTCCGCATGCGCGCGGATCAGCCCTTCCTTCATGTCATTGGGATGGCTGGTGGTATAGCGGATGCGCGCCAGCCCTTCGATCCGGTCGAGCGCGGCGATCAGGCCGTGCAGGCCGGTGCCCGCGTCATCGTCCCACGCATTGACGTTCTGGCCGAGCAAGGTGATCTCGCGCGCGCCGGCGTCGACCAGCGACTTCGCCTCATCAACGATCGCGGCAAACGGCCGGCTGACCTCGGCCCCGCGCGTATAGGGGACGACGCAATAGGTGCAGAATTTGTCGCACCCTTCCTGCACCGTCAGGAAGGCGGTCGGGCCGGTCTTGCGCCGGGCGGGGAGCGCGCCGAACTTGGCGATGGCGGGCATGTCGGTGTCGATCGCGCGGCCCTGTGCCGAGGCCTGGGCGACGAGGTCGGGGAGGTTGTGATAGGCTTGGGGCCCGACCACGATATCGACCTTGGCGCGGTTGGCGATCTCCTCCCCTTCGGCCTGCGCGACGCAGCCCGCGACGGCGATCATCGGCGCGGCGCGGTCGGCGAGGCGGGCATTCTTGCGGACGCGGCCGATGTCCGAATAGACCTTCTCGGTCGCCTTTTCGCGGATATGGCAGGTGTTGAGGACGATCAGGTCGGCGCTGTCGGCGTCTGCCGCGGCGGTCATGCCCTGCGCCGCCATCAGCTCGGCCATGCGCTCGCCGTCATAGACGTTCATCTGACAGCCGAAGGATTTGACGTGATAGGTCTTGGGGGTGGTGGGGGCGTTCATGGCGCGGGCCTATAGTGGATTGGCGGGGGCCGCGAAACCGCCTCTGGCGTTCCGCCCGCGCTGCCAATAGATAGCCGCCCCAAATGGCACGGATCGAGACCCCCCGCCGCGTGCGTGGCACGCAGGACATCTTTGGCGACGAACAGCGCCGCTTCGCCCGCGTGGTCGAGGCGTTCGAGCATGTGCGGCGGCTTTATTGCTTCCAGCACGTGCAGGTGCCGGTGTTCGAGGCGACCAATGTGTTCGCGCGTTCGATGGGCGAGACGTCGGACGTGGTGTCGAAGGAAATGTACACCTTCCCCGATCGTGGCGACGAGTTGCTGACGCTGCGGCCCGAATTCACTGCGGGGATTTGCCGGGCGTACATCACCGAGGGGTGGCAGCAATATGCGCCGCTCAAGCTGACCACGCACGGGCCGGTGTTCCGTTACGAACGCCCGCAAAAGGGGCGCTATCGCCAGTTTCACCAGATCGACGCCGAGATCATTGGGGCAGCGGAACCGCAGGCCGATGTCGAATTGCTGACGATGGCGGACCAGTTGCTCAAGGAGCTGGGGATCGCCGAGGGCGTGACGTTGCAGCTCAACACGCTGGGCGATGCCGAGACGCGCGAGGCGTGGCGCGCGGCTTTGGTCGCGCATTTCGAGGCGCATCGCGGGGAGCTGTCGGAGGATAGCCTGACGCGGCTCGAGAAGAATCCGATGCGGATTCTGGATTCGAAGGACCCGCGCGACCGGCCAATTGCGGATTCGGCGCCGGATATCGATGCCTATCTGACCGATGAAGCGCGGGCGTTTTTCGAGGCGGTGACCAGCGGGCTGGACGCGGCGGGCGTGGCGTGGACGCGCAATGCGCGGCTGGTGCGTGGGCTCGACTATTACCGCCACACCGCGTTCGAGTTCGTCACAGACCGGCTGGGCGCGCAGGGCACGGTGCTGGCCGGTGGGCGCTATGATGGGCTGATCGGCAATCTGGGCGGGCCGGAGACTCCGGGCGTGGGCTGGGCCGCCGGGATCGAACGGCTGGGGATGTTGTTGGCGGAGCCGGCGGCGGAGCGACCGGAAGTCGCAGTAGTGGTGGAGAACCGCGCATTTGAGACTAGTGCGCTGCAGCTTGTGTCCGAGCTACGTCGCGTTGGTGTTTCGGTCGAATTGTATGCGACGGGCAGCCCCAAGAAGCGGTACGATAAAGCGGTCAAGGCTGAGCCGGAAATCATTATCTCTGTGGACCTGCGTGATGGTGCAATGACCAAGGGCGTTCGGGTCGTGCGCGAGAGCGACCTGGATATGGCGACGATCCATCAGATCGTTGGGGCATATCAGTCAGCATGAATCGCAACCCTCTCCGTCACCCCGGCCTTGAGCCGGGGTCCAGCTTCTTCACCGTCGCCCAAGGCAGCGGGACCCCGAGTCAGGCCCGGGGCGACGAAGCAAGGGCTTCGTCGTGACCCGCATCTCCCCCGAGCGGATCGCGCAGATCGAGGCGCGGCGGGATGAGTTGTCGGCGATGATGGCGACGGGCGACTTGCCGTCGGACCGCTTCGTCGCGGTGTCCAAAGAATATGCCGAGCTGGAGCCGGTCGCGGCGGCGGCGGGCGAGGTGCGGCGGCTGCGTGCCGAGGCGGTGAGCCTGGCGGCGATGACGCGCGAGGCGGATGCCGAGCTGCGCGCGATGGCGGCGGAGGAATTGCGCGCGAACGAGGCGGCGCTGGCGCAGGCCGACCACGCCCTTGCGCTGGCGCTGCTGCCGCGTGACGCGGCGGACGAGCGCGCGGCGATGCTCGAAATCCGCGCCGGGACTGGCGGGGACGAGGCGGGGCTGTTCGCGGGCGATTTGCTGCGCATGTACACCCGCTATGCCGAGCGGCAGGGGTGGAAGGTAGAGCTGATCTCTGCGTCCACCTCGGAAGCCGGGGGCTATAAGGAAGTGGTCGCCAGCGTCGCGGGCAAGGGCGTGTTTGCCAAGCTCAAGTTCGAAAGCGGCGTCCATCGCGTCCAGCGCGTGCCTGTGACCGAGAGTGGCGGGCGCATCCATACTTCGGCGGCGACGGTGGCGGTGCTGCCCGAGGCGGAGGAAGTCGATGTCGACATCCGCAACGAGGATCTGCGCATCGACATCTATCGCGCGTCCGGCGCGGGCGGGCAGCACGTCAATACGACCGATTCGGCGGTGCGGCTGACGCATATTCCGACCGGGCTCGTCGTGATCCAGCAGGACCAGCGCAGCCAGCACAAGAATCGCGACAAGGCGATGCAGGTGCTGCGCACGCGGCTGTACGAGCTGGAGCGTGAGCGGCTGGCGAGCGAACGCTCCGGAGCGCGCAAGTCGATGGTGGGTTCCGGCGACCGGTCGGAGCGGATCCGGACATATAATTTCCCGCAGGGGCGGGTGACCGACCACCGCATCAACCTGACCCTCCACCGCTTGCCCGAGATTCTCGAGGGCGAGATGGACGAGCTGATTGGCGCGCTGGTCGCCGAGGATGAGGCGGAGCGGCTGGCGGCGTTGGATTCGTGATCGCTCGCGTGGCTTACCCACCCTCTCGTCATCCCGGCCTTGAGCCGGGATCCCGCTTCTTGATCGGCGGCAAAGGCAGCGGGACCCCGGCGCAAGGCCGGGGCGACGGATCGAGATTGGCTTGAACGTCCCCACCGCCCGCGCTGCCATCGCCGATGCCGCCGCGCGCATTACCTCCGTCACCCCTCGCCTCGATGCCGAGTTGTTGATGGCACATTCGATGGGCGTGTCGCATCAGGACCTGCTGCTCAAGCATCTCAACGACCCCGTCCCGACAGCCTTCGACGCGTTGATCGAACGCCGCCTCGCTCACGAACCCGTCGCCTACATCACCGGATCGCGCGGTTTCTGGACGGTCGAGATCGGCGTCGGTCCCGGCGTGCTGGTGCCGCGGGCGGACAGCGAGACGTTGATCGAAGCGGCGGTGGCGCATTTTGCCGGGGCGGCGGGGCCGGGGCGGGTGCTGGACCTTGGCACCGGGCCGGGGACGTTGTTGTTGGCGGCGTTGGCGGAGTGGCCGGAGGCGCATGGGCTGGGCGTGGATGCGTCGGAGGAGGCGCTGGCCTATGCCCGGCGCAATGCCGAGGCGCTGGGGTTGGCCGAGCGGGCCGTATTCAAGGCAGGCGACTGGGCCAATGGCCTCGACGGACAGTTCGACCTGATCCTGTGCAACCCGCCTTATATCGGCACCGCCGAGGAGCTGGGGCCGGAGGTGCGCGACCATGAACCGCCCGCTGCGCTGTTCGCCGGGGCCGACGGCCTCGACGATTATCGCCGGATCATCCCCGACCTCCCCCGCCTGCTTGCGCCCGGCGGGATCGCGGTGCTGGAGATTGGGTGGACGCAAGCCGAAGCCGTGTCCGCGCTGCTGAGCGCGGCGGGGCTCGATCCGGTGCTCCACCACGACCTTGCCGGACGCCCGCGCGCGATTGCGACCAAAATGCCGCAAAGTTGAACTATCGATGCGCTGCACCAATATAAGGCTTGGAGAATGTTGCCGCGCGGGCTAAGGATAAGCCCGGGGCAGGCATCCACAACCTAAATCGTTGAAAAGGTTTGCCGACCCAAATCAAGGCATGCGCGCTGCTGATTGTCCGGCAGCCATGCGGGAGCCGTTTCGGTCCGAAGGATCGCGACGGCGTGCGGTGTAACACGCATCCGGGATCGCTGTTTGACCGATGGCGGATTGAGTAAGGACAGGACACACAGACGTTGATCAACAATCGTCAGGCGAACAACGGTCGCCGTCGCGGCCGTGGTGGCCAGCGCCAGCAGGGCGGCGGCAACAACCCCAATTCGGGCAACCGCATCGATAATCGCGCACGTGGCAATGCCGCGCAGCTGCTTGAGAAATACAAGAACCTGGCCCGCGACGCGCAGATGGCGGGCGACCGGGTGAACACCGAATATTACCTGCAGTTCGCCGATCATTATTTCCGCGTGCTGGCCGAAACGCGCTCGCGCTTCGAGGAACAGAATCCGCAACAGCGCCGCCAGCGCGACGAGTTCGACGGCGATGAGGATGAGTTCGACGGTGATGAGGGCAATCGCGGCCAGGAAGAGACCGGCGACGAGGGCGATGAACAATCCGAGCGTCAGGTCCGTGGCGACCGCGACCGTGGCGAGCGCAACGAGCGCCGTCCGCGCCGAGAGCGCGACAATCGGGAAGGCCGTGACAGCCGCGACCGCGACGCGCGTGGCGCTGAGGGGCGCGATCGGGATGCGCGCCGCGAACGTCAGCCGCGCGCGGTCGAGGTCGAAGAGACCCCGGTCGCCGCGAATGAGGACGAGGCTCCGGCCGAAGAACGGCGTCCGCGCCGTGGCCGTCCCCGCCGCGACGAAGCAAGCAGCGACACCGGGCATGGCGGCGACATCGCCGCGGTGCTGCCCCCCGCGCTCGGCGTCGAGGGCGAGGTGGTCGAGGTCAAGCCGCGCCGCCGCCGCGTGAAGAAGGAAGAAGGCGAGCCGGAAGCGGCCGAATAAGCTCTCTGCGCTTCGATGAAAAATAGAGGCCGGTCCGTTACTTACGGGCCGGCCTTTTCGCTTTCAGCAGCCTTGACCGTTGACATCGTGCGCGGGTTCGCGATGGTGCGCGCACCAGATCGAAAGGGGATGCGATGCGGCGGATGACGTTGGCGCTTGCGGCTGGAGCCGCGCTTTCCGGGACGATGCTGGCGATGCCCGTCGCCGCGCAAACCGCGCAGGGCGATGTCGCGGTCACCATCTACAACAACAATCTGGCGCTGGTGCAGGACAAGCGCGAGCTGCGCCTGCCTGCAGGCAAATCGAAGCAGGATTTCCCCGACGTCTCGGCGCAGATTCGGCCGGAGACCGTGACGATCGGCGCGTCCGGCGCGACCATCGTCGAACAGAATTTCGATTTCGACGTGCTCACCCCCGAATCGCTGATGGAGAAAGCCGTCGGCCAGTCGGTGACGGTCGTGCGCGGCGGACAGAATCTGCCGGCCAAGGTGCTCGCCTATAATGACGGCACCGTGGTCGAGATTGGCGGGCGGATCGAGGTGCTGGGCAAGGACGACCGGGTGATCTTCCCGTCGCTGCCCCCCTCCTTGCGCGCGCGACCGACACTGTCGGTGACGCTCGACGCCGATGCGGCGGGCGCGCGGCCGGTGACGCTGAGCTACCTGACCTATGGGATGGGGTGGAAGTCCGACTATGTCGCGCTGTTCGATGAAAAGGCGGGCAAGATCGACGTTCAGGGCTGGCTGACCCTGACCAACAATAGCGGCGTGACCTATACCAACGCCAACACCTTGCTCGTGGCGGGCGCCGTCGGCGGCGGCGGGCGCGGCATGGGATCGGTGATGGTACCGGGGACCGAGACCGCGGGGCGTGAGCGGATCGGCGACTTTTATGTCTATCCGATCCCCGGCCGCACCACGATCGCGCAGCGCCAGCAAAAGCAGGTCAGCTTCCTCGATGTCGCGGGCGCGCCGGCGGCAAAGGCCTATGCCTATCGCAACCCCTGGCTCGGGCGGCAGGATCAGCCGCGTAGCGTCGATACCGTGCTGCGCTTCTCGTCCTCGAAGGAGGGCGGCCTGGGCGATGCGCTGCCCGCCGGGACGGTGCGCATCTATATGCGCGACGCGCGCGGGGCGCCGCAGTTCATCGGCGAGAATGCGATCCCGCACACGCCGATGGGATCGCGGCTGGCGATCAAGACGGGCGAGGCTTTCGACGTGAAGGTCAAGTCGGTGGTCCAGACGCGCGAGCGCGCGGGGTCGAACAAGTGGCGCACGACGATGGTCTATACGCTGACCAATGCGCGGCCCGATGCGGTCGTGGTCGAACTGTCGCAGGGCGGGCTCGATAGCTGGTGGAAGGATACCAAGATCCTGACCGAGACTCAGGCGAGCGAGCGGATCAACGCCGATGAGGCGCTGTGGAAGGTGAGCGTTCCCGCCAATGGCGAGGCGACGCTGACCGCGACCTTCGAAACGCGTTACTAAGGCGCGGCCGGTGCGGCTGCTCGCCCTGTTGCTGGTTGCCAGTGCGTTTGCCGGGGCCGGCGGCGTGCAGGCGCAGAGCGTGCAGACCTCGACCGGGCCCGATTCGGTTGGGGTTACGATCTATCGCGCGCCTAATCGCGACGCCGATCAGAAGATCGATCTGGGCTGGCTCGGCGGTTATGCGCTGATTACCGAGACGCGGACCGTGACAATTCCCGCCGGGCGGGCGGTGATCCGGTTCGAGGGCGTTGCGTCGGGCATCCTGCCCGAGAGCGCGATCGTCACGGGCTTGCCTGCCGGGGTGCGGGAGAAGAATCTCGACGGCGACCTGTTGTCCCCGGCTAGCCTGTATCGCCGCGGTTTCGCCCGGCCGGTGACGCTGCGCCGGACCCGCGACGGCAAGACTGTGGAGGAGCGCGCGATCATCCGGTCTGGCCCGGCTGGTGCCGCGATTGTCGAGACCGAGCGCGGGATTGAGGTGCTCAATTGCGGCCCGACCGAGGATGCCATTGCCTATGACGGCGTGCCCGAGGGGTTGTCAGCCAAGCCGACCCTGTCGGTCGAGACCGAATCGCCGCAGGGCGGGACCGCGACGATCACCTTGTCCTATCTTGCTTGGGGATTCGACTGGCAGGCCAATTATGTCGCGACGCTGCGCGATGGCGGCGGTACCGCTGCTGGCGTGCGGACGGCAGACCTGTTCGCCTGGGTCACGTTGGCGAGCACGGACATGACCAGCTTTGCCGATGCCGAGACGATGGTGGTGGCGGGCAAGGTCAACCGCACGACCGGTCGGACGGCCAACCCATTCGAGAGCGCCGATTCGTTCGAATTCAAATGCTATCTGCCCGAAGGCGGTGGCGGAATCCCGCCGCCCCCGCCGCCCCCACCGCCGCCGCCGCCCCCGCCACCCGCGATGATGGCGCCGCCGATGGCGCGCGATGAGGTCGTGGTGACAGGCGCGCGGGTGCGCATGGCCGTCCAGGAAAATCTGGGCGACCTGAAAGCCTATCGCATTCCCGACCGCACCACCGTCGCGGGTAAGGCGCAGAAACAGGTGGCGATGCTGGCCAAGGACGCGGTGCCGGTGCGCATCGTCTATGAATCGCAGATCAGCTTTGGCGATGCGGGCGATCCGCAGATCGTGCTGCGCGCGCTGAACAAGGAGAGCGACGGGCTGGGCCTTCCCCTTCCGGCCGGGCCAGTGGCGCTGTTCGAGCGGCAGGGCGAGCGCTCGCTGCTGATCGACGAATCGAGCACCGACGACAAGGCGGTGGGCGAGGAGGTCGAGGTCAAATTCCCGGCGACCGCCAATGTCACGGTCGAGCAGAAGCGGCAGCAGGTAACGCCACTGCGCTATGCGTTGGAGTTGGTGGTGCGCAACGCCAACCCCTTCGCGGTGCAGTTCGAGGGTGAGTTCGACATTGATCCGCCGCTGATGCGGAAGGCTTCGACCACGCTTGGCAAGAAGGACGGCCGGAACCTGTGGACGGTGACGGTGCCGGGCAATGGATCGCGGACGCTGACCTATGAAGTGCAGCTACCGCCGCCGCCCAAGCCGCGCCGTTAATCCCGCTTCTTCTCCGTCGCGTCGCGCGAGCGTTCGTCATGGCCGGTGCCGGAGCTGAGGAATACCAGCCCCATCAACGCGCCGCCGAGCAGGATCGATAGCCCGACCCCGATCGCCATCGCGATCGACGCATGCAGCTGGAACTCGCCAACCGCAATATAGAGTGCGACCACCGCGACGATCGCCGAGGTCAGGGACAGCAGCCCGACAAAGCCGAAGATGCGACGGTAGCGGCGCCAGGCAAGGCGCGCATAATCGGGATTGTCGAGGTTCGGTTCCATACTCTTTCATTTGGGGACGAATCGTGGGAGTCTCAACCGCCTAACGAGATGAAGGAGACTGGCGATGACCATCGCAGCAATCCTCGGCACCAAGGGACAGGATGTCACAACCATCGGCGGCGACGCGACCGTGCGTGAGGCGGTTGCCCTGCTCGCCGACCGACGCATCGGCGCGGTGCCGGTGGTCGAGGGCGGCGTGGTGGCCGGCATCTTTTCCGAACGCGACGTGATTCATTGTCTCAAGCGCGATGGGCCGGCGGCACTGGATACGTCGGTGCGGATGGTGATGACTGCGCCGGCGATCACGGTGACGCGTGGCGAATCGGTGCTCGGCGCATTGTCGCTGATGACCCAGCGGCGCATCCGGCACTTGCCGGTGGTCGAGGGCGGCGCGCTGATCGGCTTTGTATCGATCGGTGATCTGGTCAAATACCGGATCGAGAAGATCGAGGCCGAGGCGGAGCAGATGCGGGCCTATATCCAGACGGCTTAGGGTTTCGGTCCGGATTTTGATTCGCACAAAGACACGAAGCCACGAAGAAGGTCTGGCGTGCGGCGTCGCCGCATCAGAATCTGCTCACCGATGGAATGCCGCTGATGCGGCGATGATTCTGCTGCACAATTTTCGTGGCTTCGTGGCTTTGTGCGAGCAAACTTCCTTTTATCGCCGAATCATCGCGATGGCGTCCTCCACCGTCGCGCGCGCGAAAAACCATAGCCATGCGCCGTAGACTGCCGCCCCCGCTGCGGCGAGTAGCAGTAGATGGGGCAGGGGTGCGAGCGGTGGAAGGATGCGGTCAATCAATCCGACGACCAGCGCCATTCCGACTGCGGCCGAGACCGGCGGAAGGACCGCCGCGAGCCAATCGCGCCACGACAGACCGATCGCGGGCAGGCTGCGTGCGGCGGTGACGAGCAGGAACAGTGGCCACACCGCGATCCACGCGGATGCTAGTCCGGTTACCCCCCACTTCACGCCGACCAGGAACGCGGCTGGAAGCAGCAGCGCGCCGATCGCGGCGATCTGTGCGCCGAGGCCGGGGCGCCCGCGCGCGTCGGTCGCCGGGGCGAACAGCACCTGCAGCGTCATGAACGGCATGGCGAGCCCGAGCAGCTGGACAATCGGTGCCGCCTCGATCCACTTTTCCCCGAGCGCGACATGCACCAGCGGATCGGCGGTGACCGCGAGCCCTAGATAGAAGGGCATGGCGACGACCATGATGAGTCGCACCGACCGCGCGAACGCGGTGGCGGTGCCCGCTGCGTCATCCTGCATCCTTGCATAAGCGGAGAAGGCGACTTCGTTGAGCGCGGGGATGAACTTCTGGACGAGGATCTGGGTGAGGAACAGGCTGGTCGTATAGATGCCCAGCCAGTGCGGGTCGAAACTGCGCCCGGCGATGAACACGTCCGACTGGCTCTGCACGAACCAGAAGAATTGCCCGGTGGCGATCAGCCCGCCGAATCGCGCCATGTCGCCGGCTCCGCGAAAATCGAAGCTCGGCCACATCAACGATCCCGCCGCCCAGGTCATGCCGATCGCGCGCGTCCCGAACAGGACCAGCGGCGCCAGCACCAACGTCCATACGCCAAGCCCGGCAAAGGCGCCGGCCACCGCGGCGAGTGCCCCGGCAACCGCAGACACCAGGTTCACCTGCGCCTGTTTGCGAAAGTCCATCGCGCGCGCGAGCAGCGCATAGGGAAAGGCGATGAACGGCGTCGCTATATAGAGGAGTGCCTGAACGCGGAGCAGATCGGCGACGATCGGCTGGCGATAATAAGCCGCAGCGAGCGGGGCGGCCAAGAACTGCAGCGCGCCCAGCCCGAAGTTCAGCAGCAGCAGCATCCCGAACAGCTGGCGAACCGCACGATCGTCGACCTGCGCCTTCTGGATCAGCCCACCTGCAAGGCCATAGCCGTTGAGCAGGTTGAGCAGCACCAGAATCACCTGAGTCATCGCGAACAGGCCGTAATCGCTGGGGTCGAGCAGTCGAATCACGAGGAAGGTGGCCCCCCAGGCGATGATCTGCCCCAGAATCTGGGTGCCCGAACGCCAGATCACCGCGCTGCGCACCTGATTCCGCAGCGATTCTCGGCCCTGATTCGTCGATTCGGCGGATGATTCGGTCATGAAACCCCTATCGCAGACACGTCTTGATGCCCCGTAAACCGCAGTTTTCTGAGGGTTTCAGGGAAAGCGCAATAAAAATGCAAAAAGGTTGTTGACCGAATCCGAAGCCGCGCATAGAAGCCACTCCACCGACGCGGTGCTCCTCACCGGAACGCTTCGACGGTCACCAAAAACCAGGCGCACAGGTCGCCCCGAGAAAAAGGGGTTAGACGGTGCGTCGGTCTTTGTCGCTCTTTGAAATTGTGATTTTGATGAAGGGACATGTGGGCGGCGGCCCCGGGTCTGACAGCTTCTAGGTGTCAGATACTCGGTAAAACCAAGCCGTTCCATGGACTTCGCTCAACGGGACTTCGGTTTCGCTGGCGAGTTCAAACATGTCCTACACGTTTCCATTACGTGAAAGATTGTGCAGGAACGGCTCCTAGAAATGAGCTGCACCTGCGGGCACATTCCGGCTCGCAGATGTGGTACATCAAACTTGAGAGTTTGATCCTGGCTCAGAATGAACGCTGGCGGCATGCCTAACACATGCAAGTCGAACGAAGGCTTCGGCCTTAGTGGCGCACGGGTGCGTAACGCGTGGGAATCTGCCCTTGGGTTCGGAATAACAGTTAGAAATGACTGCTAATACCGGATGATGTCGTAAGACCAAAGATTTATCGCCCAAGGATGAGCCCGCGTAGGATTAGCTAGTTGGTGAGGTAAAAGCTCACCAAGGCGACGATCCTTAGCTGGTCTGAGAGGATGATCAGCCACACTGGGACTGAGACACGGCCCAGACTCCTACGGGAGGCAGCAGTGGGGAATATTGGACAATGGGCGAAAGCCTGATCCAGCAATGCCGCGTG
>JASBRX010000019.1 GCA_030149245.1 Sphingomonas bacterium | reverse complement strand
TCCCGGGCTGACGACGCTGCTGCCGTCGATGCTGTGACAACCCTCGGCGCGGCGGCCCCGGTCGCCCGCCCCCTGCAAGACAAGGAGGGCTCCATGCTCGAACCGATCCTGCCCGACAACCTGGGCCTCTACTACGGCAATGCTTGGCACGCGCCGCAATCCGGGCGCACCGATCCGACCTTCGACCCGGCAACCGGCAAGGTGCTGGCCCAGGTGGCCACGGCGGGCGAGGCGGATGTCGACGCGGCCGTGGCAAGCGCCCGCGCGGGGTTCCGCGAATGGCGCGACGTGGCGCCCCTGGAGCGCGCGCGCGTGCTCAAGGAGATCGCCGCCATCATCCGCAAGCACGGC
This sequence comes from Sphingomonas bacterium, assembly GCA_030149245.1. Taxonomy (GTDB): domain Bacteria; phylum Pseudomonadota; class Alphaproteobacteria; order Sphingomonadales; family Sphingomonadaceae; genus Sphingomonas. The sequence goes on along the minus strand of JASBRX010000019.1, from coordinate 2,728 downwards.
GACGAGCTGGCGCTGCTGGATTCCGCCAATTGCGGCAACCCCTATCCCGAAATGCGCGGCGACGCGGGCGTCGCCGCGGCGCAGATGGAATTCTTTGCCGGCCTCGTCACCGAGATGAAGGGCGACACCATCCCGATGGGCCCCGAGCGCATCAACATGACCCTGCGCGAGCCGTTGGGCGTGGTGGCGCGGATCCTGGCGTTCAACCACCCGCTGATGTTCTGCGGCGGCAAGATGGGCGCACCGCTGGCTGCGGGCAACGCGGTCATCATCAAGCCTCCGGTGCAGGCGCCGCTCTCGGCGCTGAGGCTGGCCGAGCTGATCGACGGCCTGCTGCCCAAGGGTGTCTTCACCGTGCTCCCCGGCGGGACGGAGGCGGGCGCGGCGCTGGCCTCGCACAAGGGTATCGACAAGGTCACGCTGATCGGTTCGGTGGGGGCCGGGCGCGCGGTGATGCGCGCGGCCAGCGACACGCTGAAGCCGGTGCTGCTGGAACTGGGCGGCAAGAACGCCCTGATCGCCTATCCGGACAGCGACCCCGACAAGGTGGCCAACGCCATCGTCGCGGGCATGAACTTCAGCTGGTGCGGGCAGAGCTGCGGCTCGACCAGCCGCGCCTTCCTGCATGACGACCTGCATGACGCGGTCGTCGAGCGGCTGGAGGCGGCTGTGTCGCGCTTCAAGCCGGGCATGCCGACCGATCCCGCGACGACGATGGGCGCGCTGGTCGGGCGCGAGCATTTCGACCGGGTGATGGGCTACATCGCCTCAGGCAAGGAAGAGGGCGCGCGCGTCGTCACCGGCGGCAACGCGGTGACCGAGGGCGCGATGGCGGACGGCTGCTTCGTCGAACCGACGATCTTCGCCGATGTCACACCGGACATGCGCGTCGCCAGGGAGGAGATTTTCGGCCCGGTGCTGGTGCTGCGCCGCTGGTCGGACGAGGGGGCAATGATGGACGAGGTGAATGGCCTAGACGTGGGCCTGACCTGCTCGATCTGGTCGAAGGACCTGGCCACGGCGCATCGCGCGGCGGCCCGCGCGGAGGCCGGCTTCGTCTGGATCAACGAGGTCGGGCGGCACTTCCTGGGCGCGCCCTTCGGCGGCTACAAGCAGTCGGGCCTGGGGCGCGAGGAGGGGATCGGCGAGCTGATCTCGTTCACGCAGGAGAAGAACATCCACATCAACCTGGGCGGCCAGTAAGCCTTTATCCGGACTGTGGGAAAAGGAAAGGGGGCGGATCATCCGCCCCCTTTTTCGTGTCTCAGCGGGGCGCCAGCCGGCCCACCGGGTCGCGCTCCCGCAGCCAGTCTAGGAGGTCGGTCAGCTGGCGGTCGCGCTCCTCGACGATCTCGGCATAGGGCGCGTCGTACTCGTACCAGCCGCGCCCGGTGATCGCGCCCATGTGCCCGGCCTCGGCCAGGTCGCGCAGCGCCTTGCGGCCCTTGTAGCTCTCGTCACCGGTCTGGTGGTACAGCGAATCCGTGACCGCCAGCGCCGTCGCCTTCGACACGATCAGATCCTCGGTCAGCAGCGGCCCCCACAGCGCGAGGCGCGGCCCGATGCTCAGCCGCACGGCCGCGTCGATATCGTCGCGGCTGGCGATGCCCTCGTCCATCAGGCGATAGATCTCGGTCAGCATGGCGAACTGGATCTTGTTGATCAGGAAGCCCGGCCGCTCCCCGCAGGCGACGCCCACGTGGTCGATGGATTCGACGAAAGCCCGGCCCCATTCCACCAGCGACGCCGGGGTGAAATCGGCGTGGATCACCTCGATCGAGCGGATGATGTGCCCGGGCGTGATGTAGTGCAGGCCCAGGATCCGCTCCTTGCCGCTCACCTTGGCGCCGATGTCCGACAGCAACAGCGACGAGGTGTTGGTGGCCAGCACCACTTCCGGCGGGCAGAGCGCGTCCAATTCGGCGAACAGCGACTGCTTGGTCTCGAGCTTCTCCTGCACCGCCTCGTGCACCATGAAGGCGCCCTTCACGGCCTCGGCCAGCGAGGGCTCGGTGCGCACGCGTGCCAGCATCGCGTCGACGGCGGCCGGGTCATCCGCGAAGGTCGCGGCGATCGGGCGCGCGCGCTCGGCAAAGCTGGCCAGCAACTCGGTGTTCATGTCGCACAGCGCGACATCGTGGCCGTGATGGGCATAGAGCGTGGCGATCACGCAGCCCATGAACCCCGCGCCGACGACGCAGATCGTGCCGGACGACGGCGGGAGGGGGATGGAGGGGGCGGTGTCGGGCATGGAACCTCGTCTGGTGTCAGGGCGCGGTCGGGGCGTGCCCGCCGCCTGCCGAAAGGGATGAACGGGGAGGGCCGTGCCGCTGCGCCATCGCGCGCGCATCCTGCCGTCTCCCTTGCCGACAGCCTTGCGAAATCGGGCCTCCGGTCAACGCGAACCGCCCCACACGGCGGATATTTCGAGGATGTGAATTCTGCCCGAAGGCCCTTGCGCCGGCTGCGGGACATCCGCGGGGGCCGCGTCGCGAACCCTTTCCGCAGCGCCCCGATTCGCCTAGATTGTGACAGTACGGAGCTGGCCGGTACGGGTCGCCGAGCCGTGTGAATCGGAAGGGCAGGGGAGATGACCGCAGACAAGGTGAAATCCGCCGCGCGGGTGTTCGAGATCCTCGAGTTCTTCGCCAGTCACCGACAGCCTGCCCGGCTGCACGAACTGGGCGCCGCGCTCGGCTATCCGGTTTCCAGCCTGACCGCGCTTTTG
>JASBRX010000018.1 GCA_030149245.1 Sphingomonas bacterium | reverse complement strand
GCGGCGCAGCGGCTGCACATGACCCAGTCGACCATCAGCCAGCAGCTCGGCCGGCTGGAACAGGCGGTGGGGCATGTCTTGGTCGATCGGGCGGCGCGGCCGGTGCGGCCGACGGCGGCGGGCGAGCGGCTGCTGGGCCATGCAAGGCGCATCCTGTCGCTGCAGCAGGAGGCGGAAAGCCTGCTTGCCGATCCGGCCGGCAGCGCGTCGATCCGCATCGGCCTGCCCGACGACATTGCCAGTCGCGCCATGATGCGGGTGTTCGCCCGCTTTTCCGAACAATATCGGGCGGTGCGGCTGGACGTCACCACCGGCCTCAGCCGCGATCTCACGCGCCGATACCGCGCGGGCGAGTTTGACATCATCGCTGTCAAGGAACCGACGCCGAGCGCCGATTGCCGCGCCAGTTTCGCCGAGCCGATCGGCTGGCATGAAAGCGCGGACCGGCAGGGCGACTGGCCCGATCCGTTGCCGCTGGTCGCCTTTCCCGCGGGCGGCCTCTATCGCGATGCGATGTTCGACCGGATCGGGCGGGAGAGGCGGCGCTGCCATGTCGCCTTCACGGGCAGCGACCTCACCAGCGTGCTGACCGCGGTGGAGGCGGGCATGGGCCTGTCGCTGGTGCCGATGCGCGCGGCGACCGGGCGGGCGGTGCGACCCTATGCGCCCTTCGGGGCGGAGGCCGAAATGCGCGTGTCGCTCTATGCCTGGGACGATACCGGGCCGACGGCTGAACTGGTCGCGCAGATGGCGGCGGTGCTGGCGGCGCGGTAAGCGGCAAGGGCTGCGGCGGCTCGCGCCGCCGAGTAAATCGGATGACCGTCCCTCGGACGGTCATCCGATTTACTCCCATTCGATCGTGCCGGGGGGCTTCGAGGTGTAGTCGTAGACGACGCGGTTGATGCCCTTGACCTCGTTGATGATGCGGGTCGCGACGCGGCTCAGGAAAGCGGCGTCGAAGGGATAGATGTCGGCGGTCATGCCGTCGGTCGAGGTGACCGCGCGCACCGCACAGACGCTGTCATAGGTGCGGTAATCGCCCATCACGCCGACGGTGCGGACCGGCAGCAGCACGGCGAAGGCCTGCCAGATCGCGTCGTAGAGGCCGGCGTTGCGGATTTCCTCCAGATAGATGAAGTCCGCCTTGCGCAATATGTCGCAGCGTTCCTTGGTGACTTCGCCGGGGATGCGGATGGCAAGGCCGGGGCCAGGGAAGGGATGGCGGCCGACGAAGATGTCAGGCAGGCCCAGTTCCTTGCCCAGCACGCGGACTTCGTCCTTGAACAGTTCGCGCAGCGGCTCGACCAGCTTCATGTTCATGCGTTCGGGCAGACCGCCGACATTGTGGTGGCTCTTGATCGTGACGCTCGGCCCGCCAGTGAAGCTGACGCTCTCGATCACGTCGGGATAGAGCGTGCCCTGCGCGAGGAAGTCGGCGCCGCCGATCTTCTTCGCTTCCTCTTCGAAGACGTTGATGAATTCGGCGCCGATGAACGTGCGCTTCGCTTCGGGGTCGGTGACGCCCGCGAGGCCC
>JASBRX010000002.1 GCA_030149245.1 Sphingomonas bacterium | reverse complement strand
CATCGACGGCACCATCTCCATCCATATCAATGGCGAGCATCGCCGCATCCGCGACGGCCTGACCCTGGCCGAGCTGGCGAGCGAGCTGGGCTTCGCGCCGGAGAAGGTGGCGGTGGAGCGCAATCTGGAAGTGGTGCCGCGCTCGACCCTGGCCGATGTCAGGATCGAGGACGGCGACGAGCTGGAGATCGTCCATTTTGTGGGCGGCGGCGATGTGTCCCCGGTGGATGACGATAGCTGGACGGTGGCGGGCAAGACCTTCCGCTCGCGCCTGATCGTGGGCACCGGCAAATACAAGAATTTCGAGCAGAATGCCGCCGCGCTGGTCGCGTCGGGCGCGGAGATCGTCACCGTGGCGGTGCGTCGCGTCAACGTCTCCGATCCGAACGCGCCGATGCTGACCGACTATATCGACCCGAAGAAGGTCACCTACCTGCCCAACACCGCTGGCTGCTTCACCGGCGAGGAGGCGATCCGCACCCTGCGCCTGGCGCGCGAGGCGGGCGGCTGGGAGCTGGTGAAGCTGGAAGTGCTGGGCGAAGCGCGCACCCTCTATCCCGACATGGTCGAAACGCTGCGCGCGACCGAGGTGCTGGCCAAGGAAGGCTTCAAGCCGATGGTCTATTGCGTTGACGATCCGATCGCGGCCAAGCGGCTGGAGGATGCCGGGGCAGTCGCGATCATGCCGCTGGGCGCGCCGATCGGGTCGGGCCTGGGCATCCAGAACAAGGTGACGATCCGCCTGATCGTGGAAGGCACCAAGTTGCCGGTGCTGGTCGATGCGGGCGTGGGCACGGCGTCGGAAGCGGCGCAGGCGATGGAGCTGGGCTGCACCGGCGTGCTGATGAACACCGCCATTGCCGAGGCGAAGGATCCGGTGCTGATGGCGGCGGCGATGAAGGCGGGCGTCGAGGCCGGCCGCATGGCCTATCGCGCCGGCCGCATGGGCAAGCGCATGTATGCCGATCCATCGAGCCCGCTTGCCGGCCTGATCTGATTCCAGGGCGTCGCGGCCGGAGATTCGACGCGACAGTCGAAGTTCACAGTGTCGTGGGGGTGATTCCGGGCCGATGCGCCGGGAATGCGCCCGCGACGCGACAGCGAAGCGACAGTAGCGCGACAATCGGGTCACGATCGCGCGCGTCCGACGCGACAGTGACGCGACACGCAGACGACAGTGAAGCGACGCCTGGACTGCAGGCGGGCGGTTGAATGCGTACGGATAGCCCATCCCCAAAGGTAGATCAGAAGACCCGCGTGTAGGACAGGGTGATGGCGGGCGTTTAGCGCTGCGCTATTGGGGCTGTGCCCCTCCACCACTCGCTGCGCGAGCGGTCCCCCTCCCCGTGCCGGGGAGGAATACTAAACCTCATCCTCGCCTCGCAACTCCAGCCGGCTGGCGCGGTCGAAGATCGCGAGCACCAGCGGGTCGGCTTCAGCGGCGCGGACGGCGACGTGGAAATCGACCGGGGGCATGAGCGGGGCGCCGGGCACGGGGACCAGCCGCCCTTCGGCCAGTTGCTGGCGCGCCATTGGCCGGGGGAAGATGCCGATGCCGCCGCCTTCCAGCACGATGTCGATCATGGTGCGGACATTGTTGCACAGGTTGAGCGGGCAATCGGCCAGATCCGACGCGGCGATCGCGTCCTTCATGATGCGGTAGAGCGGCGACAGGTTGGTGAGCGACCAGATTGGCGGACGGATGTCTGCCATGGTCGCGACGGTTGCGGGGCTGGCGAGCCAGAGCAGGTCGACGTTGCCGATCGGCGCGGTGCGCAGCATCGGATGGGCGATGCGGCCGGCGGCGAAGGCGAGGTCGGCATGGCCCGAGGCGAGCTGCTGGATGAGGTCGGCGGTGAGCGCGATGTCGACCTCCAGACTGACATGGGGCAGGTCGCGGCCAAGCTGGGCGACGAAGCCGGGCAGGCAACTGGCCGCCGCAATCTCGCCCGCGCCGATGCGGATGATGCCGGTCGCGCCGGATATGTCGCTGCACCCCATCAGCACGCCCTGGAAACGCGCCCAGAGCGGCTCGCTCTCGCGCACCAACTCCCGTCCCGCCGGGGTCAGCGCCATCGTCCGCCCCTCCCGCCGGAACAGCGCGGTGCCCAGATGGCTTTCCAGTTCGCGCACCCGCGCGGACATGGCCGGCTGGGTGGGGTTGAGGCGCGCCGCCGCCGCCGCGAAAGTGCCCAGCCGCGCTATCCAGAGCAGAGTTTCGAGATGGTAGAAGGCGATGCGATTGATAGACATTGTTTGGGTTTAACCGAAAAAACAAATCATTGGTATTGATCGGTTTGCCTGCCTAGTCTGCGCCGAAATCGTACAAAGGATGGATGCCGATGGCCAAGAAGCTCTACCCCGATGCCGCCGCTGCGCTGGAGGGGCTGCTGTTCGACGGCATGCATCTGTGCGCGGGCGGCTTTGGCCTGTGCGGCATCCCCGAACGGCTGATCGACGCGATCCGCGATTCGGGGGTCAAGGACCTGACCATCGCCAGCAACAATGCGGGCATCGACGGCGAGGGGCTGGGCAAGCTGCTGCGCACGCGCCAGGTCAAGAAGATGATCTCCTCCTATGTCGGCGAGAACAAGGAGTTCGAGCGGCAATATCTGGCCGGCGAGCTGGAGGTGGAATTCTGCCCCCAGGGAACGCTGGCCGAGCGCTGCCGCGCGGGCGGGGCGGGCATTCCCGGCTTCTACACCAAGACCGGCGTCGGCACCGCGGTGGCCGAGGGCAAGGAAGTGAAGAATTTCGACGGCCAGGACTATATCCTGGAACGCGGCATCTTTGCCGATGTCGCGATCATCAAGGGCTGGAAGGCGGACGAGAGCGGCAACCTGATCTTCCGCAAGAC
>JASBRX010000052.1 GCA_030149245.1 Sphingomonas bacterium | reverse complement strand
CATTGGGTTTCGAAAACAGGATGCGGGCATGCTGGACGCTGCCGAGCCCCGATCCGCCGTCGGGCAATTTTTCGCAAAAGCACCCACCCGCCTGCGAATCGAGCCAGAAATTGGCGGCGTCGCCCGACCAGCTATGCTCCTTCGACCACCAGTTCTGCGGCATGCGGAGCATTTTCCAAACGTCGGCGGGCGTCGCCGCGACCTGCGCCGTATGCGCGGCGGTGAAGCCGGTGTCGCTCTGGTCGATGACCTTCGCGCTCGCAGCCGTGGGTGCCAGGGCAATCACGGCCGCGACCAGGAAATCTCTTTCGCGCGTCCGACGCTGCGTCTCGTCATCAACCAGCCGTTCGGCGTTGCCGAGCGTGACGGTCAGTATGACGTCGTCTGCACCGTCAAGGGCGGCGGCCTGTCGGGCCAGGCCGGCGCGGTCAAGCACGGCATCGCTCAGGCGCTGACCAAGTATGAGCCGGTGCTGCGCGCCCCGGTCAAGGCCGCCGGGTTCCTGACCCGCGACCCGCGCGCCGTCGAGCGCAAGAAGTACGGCAAGGCGAAGGCCCGCCGCAGCTTCCAGTTCTCGAAGCGCTGATCGACCTTCGGGCACGATCTTTGGAATGCGAGAGGGCGGTCCGCACGGGCCGCCCTTTTTCGTTTCGGCCAAGTGTTGCCCCGGTGCATCGTAGATCCCGCAACGCGCCGCTGCCGACGCACGGGCCTTGACGCGCCACAAAACTGCAATAGCCTCTGTCCCCATCACCGTGCGCGATACCGCCGCACGCGATTTATTGGGGGATATCATGAACTTTGCACGCATTACGCGCGCCTCGCTGCTGCTGTCGGCTGCGGGTTTCAGCCTGTGCACGATCGCGACGCCGGCGCTAGCGAATGACGAACCGGTCACCCGCGGCTTGCTCGACCTGACCGCCAGCACGCTGACGCCGCATACCGGCGCACCGACCGGCTCGATCGAAACGCCACACACCGATCCGATTGAGGTCGTGGTCACCCCGACCGGCAACGGCTTTGTGTCGCCCGACGATGTTGTCGAGACCCCGGATATCACCATCAACAACGGCTACACCCCGGTGCAGGCCTATGATCCGGTCAATATCACCGGTATCGGCCAGATGATTACCGATGCGGGCGGCGGGTTCATCGGGACTTGCACTGGCACGCTGATCAACCCGCGCACCGTCATTTTCGCCGCGCACTGCGTGAACACCCGCGCGGCGACAGCCTATGGCGCAAATTCGGGTGGCGTGGGGATCGGCGTCGGTTTTGAAACCAACACGCGTGCCAATGCTGCGGGCCAGACCGATGAGCTCGTGCGCTGGCTGCTCGGCGGCACGGGCGGCGCGGGCCGCTTCCAGAGCAATACCGCGCAGCATTTCTACAATATCAATCAGGTCTTCTATAATCCGGCATCGCTGGCGGCATCGTCGTGCACCACTGCCACGTCCTGCTTCCTTGAAGCGGATGTCGCGACCGCCGTGCTCGACACACCGGCCGCCGGCGTCCCGACCTGGGCGCTGCTGTTCTCGCCGCTCCCGACCCCTGGTTCGATCGATCCGGCCAACGGCACCGGCTATCATGTCAATATCGGCGGTTATGGCAGCTTCGGCACCGGCACGACCGGCGCATCGAGCGGCGGCAATTTCCGTCGCCGCGCTGCCGAAAACATGCTCGGCGCACTGGTGTCGCTGAACACCCGCAACGAATTCCTGTTCGGCACGGCTGGATCGCCGTCGCGGCCGCAGCAGCTCTATTTCCTCGATTTCGACGATCCCGCACGCGGAACGGCGACCGCCAATCCACGCGACTTTAACGGGTTCCGCGACAATGCCCTGACGCGTGAAGGTCTGACCGGTCCCGGCGATTCGGGTGGCCCGCTGATCCTCGACCGCGCGTTCCAGACCCCCGTCGTGATCGGCGTGCTGTCGGGCGGCTCGACCTTTTTCGGCGGTCAGCCCGGCGGCAGCTACGGGACGCAGAGCTTCTATCAGCCGCTGTTCCTGTACTGGGACTGGATCATCGCCAATAATCCCTATCGCTACGTCACCGCAGTGGCGGGCAACCGTAACTGGGAAGACGGCGCGGCCTGGGTGACCGAACTCGATCCGGCCTATCGCGTGATTGCCGGGGGCCAGTTGGTCAACGGGCTGCCGACCAATCTGGGCGGCGGGAATTCGGGCAATGGTCCGGAGTTTGGCGAGCTGTGCTTCCAGTCGCCGAGCACCTCAGCCAACCCGACGACCAATGAGTGCTACGATCTCGCCACCGGCACCTTCCGCAACAACGTCCCGAATGCATCGCCAAGCGCCACGGAGAGTAGCACGCCGGAAGTCGCCAATGTCGGCGGCACGCCCGGCGCGGCGGCGGATCCCGGCACGCCACAGGCGATTCCCGGCTATTCCGACACCGTTGCTCCGGCCCCGACGCTGGCCAACGGCCTGCCCGGCGCGACCGGCTTTGTGCCGAACAATGTCGATGGCGTCCGCGCCACCGGCGCGATCGGTCGGTACTATGACGTGACGCTGCGCAACACCGGCGTGATCACGCTCAATTCGACCGTCACCGTCGACCGCTTCAGCATCATGGGTGCAACGTCGCAGCTGACCATCGCCAGCGGCGCATCGCTCACCAGCCTGATGGAGATCCGCCAGAACACCGGCACGATCCTCAACAACGGCACGCTGGCATCGTCCGGCGACTATCTGCTGCTGTCGGGCCTGCTCACCGGCTCGGGCACGGTCAATGCGCCCTTCACGACCAGCGTGTTGGGCAGCTTTGCCCCGGGGACGATCGGCACCACCGGCACGCTGACCTTCAACGGCGGGCTCGTCTTCTCGTCGGGTTCGGGGTACCTCGTCGATCTCGGCGCGACCGGCGTTTCCGACCGCATCGTCGTCAACGGCGCGACCAATCAGGCCAATCTCGGCGGCAATCTCCAGATCAGCTACTCGGCGGCAACGCTCCGCGCCGGCAACAGCTACACCATCCTGACCGCTGCAGGCGGGGTCGTCGGCACGTTCAACACACCGGCGTCGATCAGCGCGATCCTGCGCCCGACGCTGACCTATTCGACCAATTCGGTGGTCCTGAACATCGCCGCCGGCACCTACACCAGTGTGGTTCCGGCATCGAACGTCATCGGATCGACCTGGGCGCGCCTGCTCGATCAGAACCGCAGCCAGCAGGCGAAGTTCGACGGCCTCTACGGTCCGCTCGATCTGCAGAACGCGGCGACGATCATCAGCACGCTCGGCAGCTGGGCACCCGCGTCGGAGACGACCGCGCAGACGCTCGGCATCGCCACCACCGACGCCAACTCGACCTTCATCCGCAACCGCCTCAATGGCCTCGATCCCGCCAATCTCGGTGGCTCGCTGGCGCATTATGGCCGGCCGGTCCAGGTCGCCGCACTCAACCTGATGCCTGCCATGGGCGCGGCCCCGGTGCGCAGCGACGCAGCCACGCCGGTGGTTCAGGAGGGCGCACTGCCCGAAACGATGAGCGGCTTCATCTCGGGCGGTTATCTGAACGGCGATGGTGCGGCGATGAGCGGCATGGGCGGACGTGACAGCTATAATGGCTGGTATGTCGGCGCAGGCCTCGAAGCCTCGCTCGGCGACACCAGCCTGATCGGCTTCGCCTTCACCTATACCGACACCGACGGCACCGCATCCTTCGCCGGCCAGAGCGCCAAGGGCGAGGCGGTCCAGGGGACGCTCTATGCCAAGAAGAGCTTTGGCAGCGTGACGCTCGACGGTCAGGTCACCGCCGGCGCAATCGGCGTCCGCACGCAGCGGGTCGCCGGGTTCCTCGGCACCAACTACACGCTGCGCGCACGCGACAATGCGATGATCGTCGGGACCGAAATCGGCCTCGGCTTCGACCTCGGCAACGACGCGATCGAGATCGCGCCGCGGGTCGCCGGGCGCACCACCTGGATCGATTTCGGCAGCGCGCAGGAATCGGGCGGACCGATGGCGCTCGACATCGATCGCAACGACTATGAAAGCTATCAGGGTCGTGCGGGCCTGACGGTGGCAGGCAAGTCGGACGGCCTGCGTCCGTTCGTCACCGCCACCTATGTCCATGAGTTCGGCGATCGTCCGGCCACGGTCGGCGCCAATCTGGTCGGCGGCACCGGTGCCAATGTCGCCTTCGCGCTCAACGGTCAGGACAAGGACTGGGGCGAAGTGTCGGGCGGCCTGACCTTCCGCACCGGCGCGGTCGACCTGTCGGTCTCGGCCGACTCGACCTTCCTGCGTTCGGACCTGTCGGCACAGACCTATCGCGGATCGGTTACGTTCCGCTTCTGATCGATCGCAATCGCACGTGGAAAGGCCGTCCCTTCGGGGGCGGCCTTTTTCGTGCGCTCAGTGCATTTCGCGCACCTGGGTGGCGAGCTCGCCCCCCTCGACATGGAGTTCGTTGAACGAGGGTCGCGTATCGCGCACGCGCTCGGACAGCGTGCCGGCGCCGATCAGCCGCACCGGCCCGGCGGCGGTGCCGTGGGTGATGTCGAACGGATCATGGACATGGCCAGTCAGCACGCCATGCGCACCGGCCTGCGCCAGCGCCTCCAGCGCCGCGCGCCCGCCGCGCGTATGCGACGTGCTGCGCGTCCCCGCCTCGACCAGCGGATGGTGGCAGGCGACCAGCACGACATGGTCGTCCGGCGTTTCGGCCAGATGCGCCAGCGTCCGCGCGATCGCCCGGCTGCTGACATAGCCCTTGGACCAGTTGAGCCGCAGTTGCGCGCGCGCGGTCGTCTTGAGCGGCACGATCGACACCCCGCGCAACGCCAACGGGCGCTCGATCATCCGCTCCAGCGCCTTGAACCGGCGATAGGGAGTCACGAACCGCGCCCAGGGGTTGAAGTAAGGGAGGTCGTGATTTCCGACCTCAACCGTGATCGGCCGCTGCAGCGCCTCCAGCCACGCCTGCGCCGCCGCGAATTCATCGCGCCGCGCACGCATGGTGAGGTCGCCGGTGACGATCACGGCATCCGGCTGTTCGGCGGCAACGCGATCCGCGAACCAGTCGAGCGCGGCGCGGTCCTCGGCACCGAAATGAATATCGCTGACATGGAACAACCGGGTCATGCCGCCCCCTGCACGGTGGCAAGAAAGCGCGGCTCGGTCATGCCCGCGCGCACCACCGTTCCCGGCGCCAGCGTCACCGGCTCGCCATCGAACAGGGCCAGCACCGGGCGGCTGCTATAGGGCTCGATCTGCTCCGCATTGCGCTGGGTCACGGCGCGGGCGGCAACCCAATCGCCGGTCAACCAGGTCCAGCCCAGCTCCGCAATCGCACCCCAATCGCGCGCGTCAATGGCATTGACCTGCAGCGCGCTTTTGGTCGGAGCGACGAAGATCGCCTGATAGCGCCGGTCCAGTTCGGCAATGCCGCGCAGGCGAATGCCACGGCCGAAGGTGCGCCGCCAGGCGTTACGCAGCGCGCCTGCCAGCCGCGCCACCCGCCCCGCCCGCGCCGCTTCACGCGCACGGCCCCAATGTGCGGCCGGCCCGATGATCAGCCCGACAAAGGCACGGTGCGGTCCGGCGGCGGCGAATGGCAGCGCGACACGGCGCGCCGAGCCATGTGCCGAATGGACGATAGTGGCCGGATCGGCATCCCCGTGCAGTATCTTGGCAAGCATGTTCATCGTGCCGCCGGGCAGGATCAGAAACGCGCCGGACCAGTCCGCCAGTGCGCAGAGCGCGGCGTTGATCGTCCCGTCCCCAGCAAACAAGACAACGGTATCCACCCCGGCCGCATCAAGCGTCGCAGGGTCCGGGATCGCATCCGCCGGAAAGCCGGTGCGCCCCGCAAGCGATAGGCCGCGCTCTTCGAACACCGCCTCCAGCGCCGCGCATTTCTCCTGCGTCGCCGAACCCGATTGCGGGTTGGTGATGAACCACAGATTTTTCATGCCGCGCCAACGCATGACAGGGGAATTGTTTCGCAGCAGAGACAAAAAAGGGGCCGCATAAGCGACCCCTTCCTGTCGTGGCAGATGTCCGTCAGCGCTGCTGATCGGCATCGCCTTCGTCCTGATCGGTCAGTTCGTCCGGGCCGCGACCGCCCTGCGGATCCTGCTGCTCGCGCGGCTGCTGATTCTGCTGGCGATCGACATTCTGGTTGCCCTGCTGGTTCTGCTGGCCGCCCGGGGTCTGGTTTTGCTCACGCTCGTTCATGGCTGCTCTCCTGGTGATTTCCCACCCGTGCAGCATCAACCGCCGGAGCGTGCAAAACGCTCCTCGGCTTGTCGCAAATCGCTGCGCCCAAACGAGAAAAGGCCCGCCAACGCAGTGCGTTGACGGGCCTGATCATGGTGGGCGTGGCAAGGATTGAACTTGCGACCCCTGCGATGTCAACACAGTGCTCTACCACTGAGCTACACGCCCACTCGCCTTGCGGCGAATCTCGGGAAGCGGCGCTCTAGCGGGGGTCGCCCCCCGATGCAAGCGCCCGTTTCAATTCAGGCTGGGGATTTGCCCGGCCTCGAACAGGCGGTCGACCTCCAGCACCAGATCGCGCAGGTGAAACGGCTTCGACAGCACCCGCGCCTGCGGCACCTGTTTCCCGGCCTTCAGCGTCACCGCGGCAAAGCCGGTGATGAACATGATGCGCATGTCGGGCGCGATCTCGGCGGCGCGCTGCGCCAGCTCGATCCCGTCCATTTCCGGCATGACGATGTCGCTGAGCAGCAAGTCGAAGCGCTCGGCTTCGATCAGCGGCAGCGCGGCGGTGCCGCGGTCGACGGCGGTGACGGCATAGCCCGACTTTTCCAGCGCGCGCGTGAGATATCCACGCATCACCTGATCGTCCTCGGCCAACAAGATCCTGATCATTCACCCCTCGTCTGCGGCCGATGGCGGCGCGGTGCCCGCCGCGATACTATGCGCGAAGCCCTTAAGAAATTCCAGCCATGCGGCGTTGCCGCAGATGCGGTCGGTGCATAGACTTGGCCGGTGCGCGTATCGCCCTCCTTCGACCGCCATGGTCCCGAGCTTCCGGTGTCGCCGGTTGTGCTGTCGGTGCCGCATGCCGGGCGCGATTATCCGCTGCCGCTCCGCGCAGCGCTGCGCGTGCCGCTGCACAGCCTGCTCCCGCTCGAGGATCGCCATGCCGATACGCTGGCGCTCGCGGCGCGGGGCATCGAGACGATGCTGGTGGCAACGCGGCCGCGCGCCTGGATCGACCTCAACCGCGCCGAGCATGAGCGCGACCACCGCATCGACGAGGGTGCCGACCCGGTGCCCGAGGCTGCACAGTCGCTCAAGCTGCGCAGCGGCCTCGGCCTCATCCCGCGCCGCGCGGGCGGCACCGACTTGTGGCGCCGCCGCTTCGCTGCAGAGGAGGTGCGCGCGCGGATCGAGCACGATCACCGCCCCTATCATGCCGCGCTGGCTGCAGCACTTACGGCGGCGCGGGCGCGGTTCGGAGTGGCGGTGCTGATCGACATCCACTCGATGCCCCCGCTCGCGCCCGGCGGAGCGCGTCTCGTCATTGGCGACCGTTTTGGCCGGTCGAGCGCCGCACGGTTCGTCGCCCGGATCGAGGGGGTGGCCCATGCCGCGCGGGTGCGCAGCGCGATCAACACGCCCTATGCCGGCGGCCATGTGCTCGAGCGCCATGCCGATCCGGCCAACAACATCCATGCGATCCAGCTGGAGTTCGACCGCAGCCTGTATCTCGATCGTCGCCGCGACCAGCCCGGGTCCGGCCTTGAGGCCACCGCACGCCTGCTGCGCGCAATCATCGATGCCGTCGCCGACGAAGCATTGCCCCTCGCCGGCACCGCATCAGCAAAGCTGATCCAACAACTCACAAAAAAACCGCCCGGTGTTGCCACCGGGCGGCCAAGGTTCAGGGAGGAGACACGCCCGAAGGCGTGCCGCGCGGGTCCGCGAAAGGGGGGACACGAAACCGCGCTAAACACAGTATAGTAATGCTTGACCGTGGCTTCAAGGCCACAGCCAGAAATGCGACGAATGGAGGGTTGGGGCCCGTCAGTTCCGGCCGAAATCGGCGGAAATCACCTCCGGGGCCGCACCTGCAGCCCCGGAGGGAAACGGTCAGACAGCCGGAGCGGTCTGCGGCGCAACCGCGCCCAGCGCCATCTGGCGACCGAAGATCTCGCGGACCAGGCCGAGCGAGAAGAGATGGGCGTAGATCAGCGGCAGCATGCCGTTCTGCTGGATCTTGCGCAGCTGATCGCCGCGCATATCGTTGAGCTTCGCCTCATCGACCATGCGGAAACCGCGATAGATATAGGGCTGTGCCGCGCCTTCCGGCTGGATCGCGACCTCGCCATCCATCAGCAGGCCCATATCGTTGAGTTCCTTGAGGAACGCGCCGGTCTTCTGGCCCGCAATCTCGAATTCCTCGTTGAACTTCAGGATCTGCTGGACCAGCTCGCTCGGCTTGCCATCCTCGAACAGCGCATCGCCATCCTCGAACGCGCCGATCGTCTCGGTGGTCGGGTCGAAGCACAGCGAGAGCTCTTCCGCATCGGGGCGCAGGCGCGCAAGCAGGAACGGGTAGCGGCGGATATAGGCCGGGATATACATCGGCTCGGTCCCGCGCGGCTTGCCGTCTTCGTCGAAGAACACGTTGACGCCCTCATTGAGGCCCATCAGCGCCAGCGGCACCGGCTCGTCCCCTACCGAGAACACGATCGGCATATAACGCTGCACCAGCGGGAATTCCTCGACAGTCAGCGGCACCGCGTGCTGCTTGCCCAGGAACGGCGCGACCGACGCGGGACGAATACGGAAATTGCCATGCATCTCGCTCGAGAGCGGGAGCAGGTCGTTATAGAAAACGGGAAGACCCTGTGCTTGCGGCGCGCTGGCCATGAAATTCTCCTGGATTTAGGTGTGCGCGGTCTATTGGTCGGCGCGCGCGGGCGCAAGCGTAACCAGTTTCCCCGGATTGAACAGATTGTCC
>JASBRX010000043.1 GCA_030149245.1 Sphingomonas bacterium | reverse complement strand
GCGCGCATTCCCCGGCTTTGGTCAGCCAAGGGAGGATCGGCGCGATCATTCAGGCCAAGCCCGGCGAGCGCCGTCAGATGCTGGAAGAGGCAGCGGGCATCTCCGGCCTGCATGTCCGGCGCAAGGACGCCGAGCAGAAATTGCGCGCGACCGAGGCTAACCTTACGCGGCTCGATGAGCTGATCTCGGACCAGGAGGCGCGCGCCGCCGCGCTCAAGCGTCAGGCCCGGCAGGCCGAACGCTATCGCGAACTGTCCGACCGCATCCGCGTGGCCGAGGCACGGATGATCTTCGCACGCTGGCGCGACGCCGCTGCCGCAGCCGACGCGGCCAAGCAGGAAGCCGCCGCTGCCGAGGCTTTGGTCGCCGAGCGCACCGCCGCGCAGGAGGCGGCGCTCGCCGCGCAACAGGCGGTCGCGACCACGCTGGCCACCGCGCGCGCCGCTGCCCTTGCACAGCGCGACCGGGCGAGCGAGGCGATGCACCGGCTGGCGACATTGCGCAGCGAGCGCGCCGCGATCGACCGGCGCATTGCCGAGCTGCGGGACAGCGCCGCGCGGCTGGAAACCGACAAGGAGCGCGAAGGCGCGCTCGCCCGCGATGCCGCCGATGCGCTCGCCCGGCTCGACAGCGAGACACAGGCGCTCAACGCCCGCATCACCGAGGCCACCGCGCGCATGCCCGATCTCGACGCGGCACTCGCCGACGCCGAGCGCGCAGCGCGCGATGCGGAGGTGGCACTCGCCCAGGCGCTTGCCGCACAGGCAGCAGAAGCCGCCGAGACCCGCGTCGCCGACGCCGCGCTTACCGCCGCCCGCACGCGTGCCGAGCGCGCCGCCCGCGAGGCCGCGCGGGTCGATGCCGAAATCCGCGCGCTGGGCGATCCCGCGCCGCTTGCCGCTGAGCGCCAGCGCGCCGCCGATGTGCGCGCGCAGGCGGCACATCAGGCCGAATCCGCGCGCACCGGCCTCGCCCGCGCCGATGCCGCCGAACGCGCCGCCATCGACTCGCGCAGCCGCGCCCAATCCGCCCGCGCCGAGGCGCATGCCGAACTCGCCCAGCTCGACAGCGAGGCGGCGGCGCTGTCCAAAGCGACCCGTCCTAGCGGGAAGGAACGGCTGCTGGACAGGCTGACCGTTGCGCCCGGCTATGAACGCGCGCTCGCCGCCGCGCTGGGCGACGATCTGGAAGCCGGCCTCGATCCCGCGGGCGAGCGCCATTGGGCAGGGGCTGACACGCTCCCTGGCGACCCATCGCCGCCGCGCGGGACGACGCCGCTTGCTGCGCATGTTACCGCACCGCCCGCGCTTGCCCGGCGGCTGGCGCAAGTGCTGGTCGCCGAAACCGACGACGGCCAGCCGCTCGCAGTCGGACAGCGGCTGGTGACGTTGATGGGCGTGCTCCGCCGCTGGGACGGCTATGTCGCGCGCTCGGGTGGCGCAGCGGCGGCGGAACGGCTGGAGCGGGTCAACCGACTGCACGCGATCGAGAAGGCACGCCCGGCCGCCGTGCGCGCGGTCGATGCCGCCGATGCCGAGCTGACGCGGATCGAGGCCGAGATCGCCGAAGCGAAGCGCGCCGCATCCGATTGCCGCCGCCTGCTCGACAGCGCCGAAACCAGCGGGCGCGAGGCCGCCCGCGCCGAAGACCGCGCCGCCGCCGCGCTCGAACGCCTCGATGCTCAGCGCGCCGATCTTGAGGGGCGCCGCGCGCGCACCGTCGCCGAGCAGGAGGAAGCCGCGGGCGAAGTCACACGTGCCGAAGCCGCGCGCGCCGCGCTGCCCGATGGCAGCGAAACCCGCGCCAAGGTCAGCGCACTGTCGTCCGAAGCCGGATTGCGCCGCACCGCAGCCGCGACCGCGCGGGCCGAGCGTGGCGCGCTGGAACGCGATATCGCCGCCGCACGCGAACGCCTCGCCGCTGCGCAGGCCGAACGGCGCAGCTGGACCTCCCGCGCGGGCGAAGCCGCGCGCCGCATCGCAGAGATGGACGCCCGCGCAATCGAGCTTGCCGAAGCCTCGGAAGCACTGGCGACCCGCCCGGCCGAACTGGACGCATCGGTCAGCGAGGCCGAACGCGCGAGCGAGGAGGCGCGGATCGAAAGCGCCGCCGCCCAGCTGGCCGAGCGTGAGGCCGAAGCCGAACTGCGCGGCACCGAAGCTGCCGTCCGCGCTGCCGGGGACGCCTTGGGCGAAGCGCGCGAACAACGCGCCGGTGCCGTTGCGCGCGCTGAGAATCACGATCTGCGCCGGGTGGAAATGAACCGCCTGTCGGGCGAGCGCTTCGAATGCCCGCCGCCGGTCCTGTCGCAACGCATCGGCTTCGATCCCGACAGCGTGCGCGGGCCCCAGGATGAATCCGCCGCGCACGACCGGCTGATCGCCGAGCGCGAACGGATCGGTCCGGTCAACCTTGTCGCCGAAACCGAACTGGCCGAACTCACCACCGCCGCGCAAAACGCCGCGGCCGAACGCGACGAACTGATCCAGGCGGTCCATCGCCTCCGCGGCAGCATCGGCACGCTGAACCGCGAGGGTCGCCAGCGCCTGCTCACCGCGTTCGAGGCGGTCGACCAGCATTTCCGCCGGCTGTTCACAACCCTGTTCAACGGCGGTCAGGCGCATCTCGCGCTGATCGACTCCGACGATCCGCTGGAGGCCGGGCTGGAGATCATGGCGCAGCCGCCGGGCAAGAAGCTTCAGTCGCTCACCCTGCTTTCGGGCGGAGAACAGGCGCTGACCGCAGTCGCGCTGATCTTTGCCCTCTTCCTCACCAACCCTGCGCCGATCTGTGTCCTCGACGAGGTCGACGCGCCGCTCGACGACGCCAATATCGAGCGGTTCTGCGACCTGCTCGAGGCGATGACGCGCGAAACCGCGACCCGCTACCTCATCGTCACCCACAATGCCGCGACGATGAGCCGCATGCACCGCCTGTTCGGCGTCACGATGGTCGAACGCGGGGTCAGCCGCCTCGTCTCGGTCGACCTGGGCGGCGCCGAATCGCTGCTGGCGGCGGAGTGAGCGCCGCCATCCGCCCGACGCGCGTCCGCCTCGCTTTGTTCGGGTTCGGGGACTTTGCGTTCAACCTGTACTGGCAGAGCGCGATGCTCTTCCTGCTGTTTTATTATACCGACGCGCTGGGGCTGCCGGTGGGCGTGGCAGCGACGATCTTTCTCGCGGCATCGGTGTGGGATGGGATCGCGAACTTCGCCGCCGGACTGCTCGCCGATCGGCACGAGCCGCGCGGGGGGCTGGGGCGGTTGCTTGCGCTCGGCGGGGTGCCGCTTGGGCTTGGCTTCATGCTTGCCTATCTCCCGCCGCTCGTGCCCGGCTATTGGGGGATGGCGGGCATTTTTGCGGGCCATATCCTCTTCCGCACCGCCTATGCCTTTCTGAACGTCCCCTATCTGGCGATGAGCGCGCGGGTCAGCGCCGACAGTAATGACCGCGCCTTCGTCGCCGGCGTGCGCATGCTGTCGGGCACGCTCGCCGCGATCGTCGTCGCGCTCGGCACCGTTCCGCTGGGCTCGGGTCTGCTCGGCGTAGAGGCAGCGGCGGACGCCTATTTCGGCGCGGCGATCCTGTTCGCACTCGCTGGAGCGGCGATCCTTGCGGTGGTCGGTGCCAGCTATCGCGAAGCCGATGTGCCCGAGCGCGCCGCGGCGGTTCCGGTGCTGACCGCATTGCGCGCGATCGTCGCCAACCGCGCCTTCGTCACGCTCAACCTCGCGATGATGGCGGTCATCGTCGCGGTGACGATCCTCAACAAGTCGGTCCTCTATTACTTCAAATATTTCCTGCACGACGAGGCGAGCGGGCAGCTGGCGCTCGCGTCGATGAGCGTGGTCAGCGCGGTGTCGGTCCCGTTGTGGATGTTGCTCCGCCGCCGCATCGGCGCGCGCGGACTGTGGTTCCTTGCCGCCGGGCTTGCCAGCGCAGGGCTCGCGGCATTCGCCCTGTTCGATATCCACCGCGCGGGGGTGATGCAGGCCTATCTGATGGCGATGCAGGCGATGATCGTCGGGCTCAATTTCGTGTTCTGGGCGATGCTGCCCAACACGATCGAATATGGCGAGCAGCGCACGGGCCTTCGGGTCGAGGGGGCGGTATTCGGCATGGCGGCGCTGCTGCAACGCGTCGCGATCGGCATCGCCACCGCGATTATCGGCTTTGGCTTCGATGCCGCGGGCTATGTCGCCAATGTCGAGCAAAGCGCGGCGACGCTGACCGCAATGCGGCTGACCATCGGCGCAGTACCCCTCGCCTTCCTGGTGTTCTCGTGTCTGATGATGGCGCTCAACCCGTTGGCGCGCGGCACGCACGCGCGGATCGTTCGCGACCTACGGGGATAATTCCCCCTAATTCGGCACCGCCCCGGGGGAGGAGGGGGAGCTGGAGCGGTGCCGAATCCCGGACCAGGTCCGGGGCGCGCGGTCGTCAGGCCGCTGCGAGGGTAAAGGTCGAATGCACGCCCTGCGCTTCCGCCGAGGGCGCGATCCACACGTCGAACAGGCCCGGCTCGACCGTGGGCTTCAGGTCCATGCCGATGAACTGCAGGTCGCGGCGGCGCAGCACGAAGCGCACCGTCTCGCTCGCGCCAGGGGCCAGCGCCAGCTTGCGGAACGCCTTGAGCTCGCGCACCGGACGGGTGATGCTCGCCGCGCGGTCGCGGATATAGAGCTGCACCACTTCTTCGAACGCACGGGTGCCACGGTTGGTGATCGTCGCGGTGAAGGCGATCTCGCCGTCCCACGACAGCGTTCCCTGTTGCGGAGTCAGACCCGCATATTCGACCTTGCCGTAAGTCAGGCCGTGGCCGAACGGATAGAGCGACGCGTTGGGGCTGGTCCGCCAGCGGGTCTTGTACGGCTCAAGCTTGTCGTCGCTCGGGTTCGGGCGGCCAGTCGGCTTGTGCGCATAATGATAGGGCTGCTGCCCCGATTCGCGCGGGAAGCTGATCGGCAGACGCGCCGAGGGGCTGTAGTCACCGAACAACACGTCGGCGATGGCGTTGCCGCTCTCCGACCCCAGGAACCAGGTGACGAGGATCGCGGGCGCGTTCTTGACCGCGCCCTCCAGCGCCAGCGCGCGACCGTTCTTGAGCAGCACGACGATCGGCTTGCCGGTCGCCGCCACCGCCTCGGCCAGCGCCATCTGCGGCGCGGGAACAGTGATGCTGGTGCGCGACTGCGCCTCGCCCGACATGTTCTCGCTCTCGCCGATCGCGAGCAGCACAACGTCCGCCGCGTTCGCCGCCGCCACTGCCGCCGCAATCCCGCCGTCGAGCGGTTCTTCGACCTTGGAGCCGAGCGCAACGGTCACCGGCGCATCCTTGCCCAGCGCGTTGCGCACGCCGGTCGCCAGATCGATCGCCTGTTTGTTGTCGCCATAGACGCACCACGGACCATTAAGGTCGTGCTGCCCCTCCGCGAACGGGCCGATGATCGCGATCTTCTTGCCCGATTTCGGCAAAGGCAGCAGGTCGCCGTCATTCTTGAGCATGACGATCGAGCGCTTGCCCGCCTCACGTGCGAGCGCGAGATTTTCCTTGGTGCGGCTGCGCGCCGCTTCACGCTTTTCGTCGATGCGGCGGAACGGATCCTCGAACAGGCCGAGCTTGGCCTTCAGCGCCAGCACCTTGCGGACCGATTCATCGAGCCGCGCCATCGGCACCTCGCCCTTCTCGACCAGGTCGGGCAGATGATCGCGGTAGAATCCGCTGGTCATGCTCATGTCCACGCCGGCCATGAAGGCGAGCTTGGTCGCCTCACGCGCGTCGGCGGCATAGCCGTGCGCGATCATTTCCATGTCGCCGGTGTAGTCGGACACGACGAAGCCGTCGAAGCCCCATTCGTCGCGCAAAATCTTGCGCATCAGCCATTCATTGCCGGTCGCCGGGACGCCCGAAATCTCGTTGAACGCCGCCATCGCGGTCGGTGCGCCAGCGGCGAACGCAGCCTGGAACGGCGGGAAATAGACTTCGCGCAGTGTCCGTTCGGACACGTCGACGGTGTTATAGTCGAGCCCGGCCTCCGCCGCGCCATAGGCAGCGAAATGCTTGGCGCAGGCCATCATCGTGTCGATCGCCTTGAGGCTCTTGCCCTGGAAACCACGCACGCGCGCTTCGGCAAACAAATTGCCGAGCAGCACATCCTCGCCCGCACCCTCGACCCCGCGGCCCCAGCGCTGGTCGCGCGCGATGTCGACCATCGGCGCAAAGGTCCAGTCGATGCCCGCAGCCGCCGCCTCGAACGACGCGGCAGCCGCCGCCTTTTGCGCAAGCAGCGGCTCAAAGCTCGCCGCCTCGCCCAGCGGGACCGGGAAGATGGTGCGGTGGCCGTGGATGATGTCGGCGGCGAAGATCAGCGGGATCTTGAGCCGCGAGTCCTTCATCGCCGCCATCTGCATGATGCGACACATGCGGGCATTGTTGCCATTGAACACGCCGGTGATACGACCCTGACGGACTTCGTCGACCTGCTGTGCGAAATTCGCGTTCGACCCGCTCGGCGGGTTCATCGCGATCGCCGCGCCGCCGCCCCAGGCGGACGCCATCAGGCTGAGCTGCCCCGCCTTTTCGGCGAGCGTCATCTTGGCGATCAGCGCGTCAACGAAACCGGGGACCTCGATCTTCGCGGCCTCGCCCATCAACGCCCGCGCCGGGCTGTGCAGCCATGCGGCGACCGCACCTGCGCCCATCAGAGCGGCGCGGCGGGAAATCCGGGTGTCGAACATGGTGATCCTCTCCTGAACGGGTTGCACCGGCAAGCGTATGCGAAATAACAATGGCTGGCGCGCGCCGAATTGACGGCGTCGCGGCAAACCGTAACCGGTTACATGACGCCTAACGAACGCGTTTGCAATCGGGAATGACCCGGTAGAGAAGAACGTTCTCAAAATGGGGGGACAAGACGAAATGGGCGAGGCGACGATTCGGGATGTGGCACGGCACGCACAGGTGTCGATCGCATCGGTCTCGCGCGCGCTCAACGGCCTTGGCAATGTCCGCGCCGAGACGCGCGAGCGGGTGATCGCCGCCGCTGCCGAGCTTGGCTATGTCCCCCATGCCGGTGCGCGCAGCCTCAGCCTGGCGCGCGCGCACGCGATCGGCGTCGTTTTGCCCGACTTGCATGGCGAGTTCTTCAGCGAGTTCGTCCGCGGCATGGACCGTGAGGCAAGCCGGCGCGGCTATGTGATGCTGCTGTCGGTGATGCACGACGATAGCGAGCAGGCGGCGGTGGCGCTGCGCGCGATGCGCGGTCGTGTTGACGGGCTGGTGGTGATGGCACCGCATTTGTCGGAAGGGATGCTGCGTCGCGCGCTGCCGACCGCGCTGCCCGCGCTGATCATCAACGGGCCGCGCAGCATTGCCGATATTGCCACTGTTCGGCTCGACAACGCCGCCGCGACCGAGGCGATGGTCGCGCATCTGGTTGCCACCGGGCGCCGCCGGATCGTCCATATCGCCGGGCCGGACGGGAATATCGATGCGGACGAGCGCGCCACCGCATTCCGCGCCAGCATCGCGCGGCACCTGCCCGGGACCGAGCCGATCGTGTTGCCCGGCGACTTCGCCGAAGAGGGCGGAGAGACGGTCGCGCGGGCGATCGCCGCGGGCGAGGTCGATTGCGACGCGGTGTTCGCGGCGAACGACATGATGGCATTGGGCTGCCTTCAGGGACTACGCGCCGCCGGGATCGATGTGCCGGGGCAAGTCGCAGTCACCGGTTTCGACGACATCCCGCTGGCGCGCTATCTCGGCGTCACCACGATGCGCGTGCGGATCGCCGAACTGGGCGAGGAAGCGATCGGACGCGTGATCAACGTGCTTGAGGGTGAGGGGGCAGACACGCGTGCCGAGCTCCACCAGGCCGAATTGGTAGTGCGCGCGACCAGCGCCGGTTAACGGACCCGCACCGGCTTGCTGCGCTTCGATACGCCGGTCTCGTTGAACGCCTCTACTGCAGCGAAATAGCCGACGCCCTTGTTGAGCGCGCGCAGGTCGAGGCGCGCCTGCGGGCCGTCGCCTAATTCGTCCGCGAACACCTGATAGGTCAGCGTCAGCCGGTCCGGGCGAATCCCCCACATCACGTTATAGCCGGTCGCGCCCGGAACCTTGCGCCAGCGCACCGTGGCGTTGCGTTCGTCCGTGTCACGGATCGCCGCCACTGCCCCCGGCATGGCGGGAGCTCGGCCATCGGCATTCCCGAACACCCGCAGATCGTTGATCGCCAGATGCGCGCCGCCGATATGACCATGGACATAGCGGACGAAGCGCACCTTCGTCGGCGTTTCCAGCTGGAAATACGCATTGGGCCGGTCGCGGCGGGGAGACTCCGTTTCGGCAAGCTTCGACCAGCTCTTGCCGTCAACCGAACCTTCCAGCACGAACTCGGTATAGATGTCGGGCGCGTCGCCATAGCGGCCTGACTTATAGTCGGCGAAATTGACCTGGATCGCGCGCACCGTCTTCGCCGCGCCCAGGTCCATCGTCAGCGTCTCGCCCGGCTTCTTGCTGGCGGCGACCCAGAAGGTCCGCGGATTCTCGTCCGCCGCGCGGCTCGCGTCGAACTCACCCAACGTCGAAGACGCGCTCAGTGGCTTGCGGTAGGACAGCAGCATCCAGCCGGTGAACAGCCCCTCGATGTCCTCGACCTTCCCCTCCGGCATCCAGTGCGGGAAATCGCCGAAGCGCGACGACGCCCACATCTGGCCATCCGCCTCGAATCGCGTGGGGAACAGGTTGATCCGCCGCTCGAATGTCCAGTTATGGCCGAGCCACGGCGTGCCGCTGTTCCACCAATTGCCGTGATGATCCTGCACGGTCGAGCCATGCCCCGCGCCCTCGACAAACCCGCCAGGCTTGTACGCAACCGGGTTCCACGGCGCATAGGTGAACGGGCCGAGCGGCGATTTCGCAGTGTAAGCGCCATTGGCATAGGCATTATACTCGGTGCCCGGCGCGCCGTACTGGAGGTAATAGGTGCCGGCGACCTTGGTCATCCACGCCCCTTCCATGAACGGCTTGATCGCCGTGCCGTCGGGCAGGGTGCCCGAATGATCCTGTCCGAACCGCTCCCAGCCATGATTGTCCGGGTCGAGCTTGAACGCCTCCGTCGCGCGGCCCTTGTAGATCATTCGGCCGTCTTTGAACTCGATCCCGATGCCATAGAGCGGGAAGACGTTCGACGAGCCCCAATAGAAATACCATTTGCCGTCATCGTCCAGGAATAGCGCCGGATCCCATGGCCCGGGTGGCACATCGCCCGGCTTCATGTTCGCCTCGCCACCCGGCCAGATCTGCCCCGGCAGGCGCGGCATGCGGCGCACGAAATAGTCGAGCTTTCCGGTTTCCGGCGCGTCGGAGACATAGACCGACCCCGGCTCCATCATCGACGGCATCAGGTGCAGCCGCTCGCCATCCGACCAGGCGGCGGGCGCCACGAACCCGCCCTTTTCCCATCGGCTGGGGGTGATGAAGGTCCAGTCGATCAGATTGGTCGAACGCCAATACCCCTCGGCCAGCGTCTGGAAGAGATAATAAGCGCCCTTGTGGCGGATGATCACCGGATCAGCGCCGGTGCGGTACGAGATATCCTCGTTCACCTGCTCATAATTGTAGCGGTAATCGAGGTCGATCGGATTGGCGTAGGTGCGCTTGCCTGGTTGCGCAGCAGCAGAGGTCGCGCACAAGCTTACCAGCACCAGAGCAGCGGTTGCACGCATCGACCATCTCCCAGACCTGCACGACGAAGTGCCTCGGCGTTCTGTAACCGGTTACAGACGTCAGCGAAACCCCGTGGGTTCGGCCGGGACGTCACCGCCCCGGCCTTCGCGGGTCATTCCCACCAGTACGGGCGGCGCTTCGCGGTCCCGGTATCGACCTCGTTCATCGTGCGCGGGTCGTACATCCGCCCGCCCAGCATCACGCGGTTGATCTTGTCGCTGTTGCGGATGTCCGCGGTCGGATCGGCGTCGAGGACAAGCAGGTCGGCAAGCTTGCCCGGCTCCAGCGACCCGACATCCTTGGCGTAACCCAGCGATTTCGCCGAATCGATGGTACCCGCGCGCAGCGCTTCGACCGGGGTCATGCCGCCGCGCACGAACGACCACAGCTCCCAATGCGCCCCGATTCCGGCCTGCTGGCCATGCGCGCCGATCGCGACCAGCTTGCCCGCCTGCATCACCTTCTTCGCCTCACGCGCATTGTCATCGTCGACAAATTGGCTTTCCGGCGCCTTGGTTACGCGCATCGTGTCCGCACGCAGCTGTGCCGGGGGCGTGTGCACCATCAGCGGGTTTTCCCAGGCATTGGTCGCCTGCCGCCAATAGGGATCGCCGGCGAGGCCGCCATAGGTGACGACCAAGGTCGGGGTGTAGTTGGTGTCGCTCTGTCCGAAGAGCTGCAGCACGTCCTTGTAGAACACCTCGCCGGGCACATTATGCTCCAGCGTTGAGTTGCCATCGGCGATCAGGTTCATGTCCATGCCGAACAGCGAGCCGCCCTCGGCCACCACCTGCATGCCCTCCGCCCGTGCGGCGGCGACCACCATCTGGCGCTGTTCGCGACGCGGCTGGTTGTAGTTCTTCACCGAGTATGCGCCCTGCGCCTTCAGGCGGCGGACATGGTTGAGCGCGTCGTCATAGCTGTCAATCTGCGCATAGACCCCGGCGTTCTTCGCGCCATAAATGATCTCGCCGGTCGAAAAGATGCGGGGGGCGAGGATCTTGCCGGCCTGCTGCATCTCCGCTGCGGCAAAGACATGCGCCGCCTGGCTCGACGGGTCGTGCAACGTGGTGGTGCCGAGCGCGAGGTTCTGGAGCAGTGACCAGTTCTGCTGCGGGATCAGCTCGTCGGTGCCATAGGGGCCGTGCGCGTGCGCATCGACCAGACCCGGGATGATCGTCTTGCCCGTAACGTCGATGGTCTTGGTCCCGGCTGGCAGCTGGATCGCGGCAGTCGGGCCGACCTGAACAATGCGGTCCCCCTCGATCACGATGGTGCCATTCTCAATCACCCCGCCATCGGCACCCGCCATGGTGACGATCCGAGCACCGGTGAGCGCGACCGTGCCGCTCGCCTTGGCGGCCTTTACTTCCATTGCCATCGACGCGGTACGCGGGGTCACGGTGACCTTGGCACCGCCGGGAGCCGAGGCGAAAAAGGCGCTGCGGTCGGCGGTGTAGAGCGTCGGGCCGAGACTCCAGTGCAGCCGCGCACCGTCGCCCGACCAGGTGATGTAATCGCCGCCATCGCTGCTGACGCGCACCACCGGGAGCGCATCGCCACGCGGCGCGACGGTCACCTGCTGCCCGCCGGGCATCAACGGCATCGCGAACACCTGATAATTCTGGCGGAAGGCGACGCTCTTGCCGTCCGGCGCAACGACGAACTCGTTCGCCAGTTCGCCGGTCGCATGGACGCGCTTTGCCTCGCCGCTCAGGTCGGTGGAAACCAGCTGCAGCTTCTCGCCACCCTCGACCATGAAGATGCGGTCGTTCGATGCGCCATAGTGCGGGCGCGACAGGCTGCGCGTGACGATCACCGGCGTGCCGCCAGCGGTCGCGACGCGATAGACGCCGGGATTCTCACCCCATTTGGGCGCAGTCAGCCCGCCGCCATCGCCCTTCTCAAACACGATCGTCTTGCCGTCGGGAGAGAATTGCGGGCGCGCAA
This sequence comes from Sphingomonas bacterium, assembly GCA_030149245.1. GTDB lineage: Bacteria > Pseudomonadota > Alphaproteobacteria > Sphingomonadales > Sphingomonadaceae > Sphingomonas. The sequence goes on along the minus strand of JASBRX010000043.1, from coordinate 2,322 downwards.
AATGGCCCGGCTGCTGCGTCACGCTCCGCGCTGCACCGCCTGCGGCGGGGACCACGCGGATCGTGCCAAGGCTTTCGTCATTCCACTGAACGAACACGATCGAACGCCCGTCGCGCGACCAGGCCGGGAACAGCTCCATCCCCGCGCCATCGGCCAGGTTGGTCAACCGCTTGGCCGTTCCGCCCGCGACTGGCTTTACCCACAATTTGCCCAGGCTCTCGAACACCAGCTGGCTGCCATCGGGCGACACGGTGGCGAAACGCGGCATCTTGGTCGTGAAGCTTGCCGGGGCGACCGCAATCTGCGGGTGCGGTGCATCGGCGACGGCGCGGGTATCGGCGACACGGAACGGGATCACCGCCGCATTGGCACCATCGGCATCGACGCGGCGGATCTTGCCGCCCGCCCAGAACACGATCGAGTTGCTGTCCGGTGTCCAGTCGATGTTCGGATAGACCCCGGTGACCGCCCAGGTTTCCTGCACATCCTGATCGAGCGCGCCATAGACGATGCGCTCGACCCCGCTCGCCAGATCCTTGACCCACAGCTTCGACTTGCCCGCCTCACGCCGGACAAAGGCGATCGACTTGCCATCGGGCGAGGGCGCGGGGCGCACCGATCCGCCCAAACCCGACACCGCCGTCGTCGTCTCGCCGGTTTCGAGGTCATAGCGCTCGATATTGAACAGGTTGGTGTTCGAATCCTGCGCATATTCGAAGATCGGGCCGGACGTGATGTTCCGGGTGAAATACACGCCCTTGCCGTCCGCCGCGTAGATCGGCTCGCCCAGTTCCTTCTGGTGCCGCTCGTTCGGGCGCTTGACCAGCTGCACGCCCGCACCGCCCGAGACGTGATAGAGCCACACCTCACCCGTGCCGAGCGAGCGGCCCGTGGTGAAATGCTTCTTGGCAACGATATACTGCCCGTCCGGCGACCAGCTCGGCTGATTGAGCAGGCGAAAATCCTCCTTGGTCAGCTGACGCTTGTCGCTGCCATCGGCATTCATGATCCAGATATTGTCGCCACCACCCCGGTCGGAGGTAAAGGCAATGCGGCGGCCATCGGGCGAGAAGCGCGGATGCACCTCCCACGCCATGCCTTCGGCGACCCGCGTCGGCGTGCCGCCCGCGATCGGCATGGTGTAGATGTCGCCGAGCAGGGCAAAGGCAATGCTCTTGCCATCAGGGCTGACATCGACGTCGATCCAGGTGCCCTCGTCGGTATCGATCTTCGCCTGCTTCAGCGTGGCGCCTTGGGGTGCGTTGACGTCCCATTTGGGCTTTTCGGCGGGCTTGTCCTGCGCATGGGCCTGACCAATGACGAAGAGCGCGGCGAGGACGCCGGCGACCGACTGACGCATATGGGACTCCCTGAATATGTTCTGGGAGCAGTTGGTAACGGGCGAAACCGGACCCGTCACGCGCGCTTCGTCGAAAAGCTACCGCTTCAACAAGAACACTGCATGTTCGGCACGGAAATTGGCGGCGGCCGAGCTGGTCAGCTGGTCGCCTGACAGGAACCACGCCTGCTCGACAGTGATCCCCCGCTCCCGCACGAATGCGCGGAAATCGTCGATCGTCACATGATGGATATTCGGCGTCGCATACCATGGCACCGGCAACAGCCGTGTCACCGGCATCCGCCCGCCCCACAGCAGCGACACCCGCACCCGCCAATGCGCGAAATTTGGAAAGGACACCACGGCACGCTCGCCGATCCGCAGCAGGTGGTCGAGCACGACATGCGGCCGCATCGTCGTCTGCAGCGTCTGGCTGAGGATCGCATAGTCGAACGCGTCGGCGGGATAGTCGGCAAGGTCCGTGTCGGCGTCGCCCTGCATCACCGACAGGCCGCGCGCCATCGCCGCCGCGACGTTGGCCGAATCAAGCTCCAGCCCGCGCGCGTCGCACCCGCGCTCGTCGCGCAGCGCCGCCATCAGCGCGCCGTCGCCACAGCCCACGTCGAGCACCCGCGCGCCGGGCGCGACATTGGCGGCGATGATCGCGAGGTCCGGGCGCAGGCTCACGACGTCCCCCGCAGCACCGCGACATAGGCGGGGTCGAGCCGCTCCATGTAGTTCTGCGGCTTCAGCGGCGTGTGGAAGCCGATCCGCTGGTACACGCCATGCGCATCGGCGGTGACCAGGCCGATCCTGCGAATCCCGGCGAAGTCGGGATGATCGACGAACCACTGCACCATCCGCCGCCCGATCCCCTGCCCCCGCGCGGGCTCGTCGACCCACACATCGGCGATCCAGGCGAAGGTCGCATGGTCGGTGATCGCGCGCGCGAAGCCGATCTGGCCGCCGCCGTCATAGGCGCC
>JASBRX010000033.1 GCA_030149245.1 Sphingomonas bacterium | reverse complement strand
GCGGGCGGGGTGATCCCGGCGCAGGATTATCAGGTTCTGCGCGACGCGGGGGTTCAGGCGATCTTTGGACCCGGAACCAACCTTGTGAACGCCGCCGAAGAGGTGCTTACGCTGCTCGGCCACAATATGCCGCCGCAAGAGGATGCCGCAGAATGAATGCCCGTACCGACTGGACCCGCGACGAGATCGCCGCGCTGTTCGACCTGCCGTTTCCCGAGCTGTTGTTTCAGGCCGCCACGGTCCACCGCGCGCATTTCGCGGCGGATGAGGTGCAGCTGTCGACATTGCTCAGCATCAAGACCGGGGGGTGCCCGGAGGATTGCGGATACTGCAACCAGTCGACCCATGCCGAGACGGGGCTGAAGGCGACGAAGCTGATGGACGTGCGCGCGGTGCTGCAGGCGGCGGCGCAGGCGAAGGACAATGGCTCGTCGCGCTTCTGCATGGGTGCGGCGTGGCGCAACCCCAAGGACCGCGACATGCCCGCCATCGTCGAGATGGTGAAGGGCGTGCGCCAGATGGGCATGGAAACCTGCATGACTTTGGGCATGCTGACCGAGGGGCAGGCGGCGCAGCTCGCCGATGCCGGGCTGGATTATTACAACCACAATATCGACACATCGCCCGAGCGCTATGGCGAGGTGATCACGACGCGGACGTTCGCGGACCGGCTGGAAACGCTGGACCATGTGCGCGAGGCGGGGATCAACGTGTGTTGCGGCGGGATCGTCGGGATGGGCGAGACGCGCAGCGATCGTGTGGGGTTCATCCATGCACTGGCGACGTTGCCCAAGCATCCCGAGAGCGTGCCGGTGAACGCGCTGGTGCCGGTCAAGGGCACGGTGCTGGGCGACATGCTCCACGACACGCCGCTGGCAAAGATCGACCAGATCGAGTTCGTCCGCACGGTCGCGGTGGCGCGGATCACGATGCCGGAGTCGATGGTGCGGCTGTCCGCGGGGCGCGAGAGCATGAGCGACGAGACTCAGGCCTTGTGCTTCATGGCGGGGGCGAATTCGATTTTCACCGGCGACAAGCTGCTGACCACCGGCAATGCCGGGGATGACAGGGACGCGGCACTGTTCGCGCGCCTCGGCATGCGCGCGATGGCGGGTGAGGTGAAGGCGGAGCTGGAGGCGGCGGAGTGACTGCGCCACGATCCATCTGGATACGGGCGTATCTGTTGTTTTTTGCGGGTACTCACTGGCTGCTGGTAGTCGCCGGACTTGGTTCCCTTAGCCTTTTTGGCGTCTGCGGGGCGGATGGTTCATTAAGCTGTGTACCCAGCTGGATTTGGGGCGGCATCGTCTGCTCAACTTTGGCTTTCTTGATCTCCGTTTGGCTCATTCTGAAGCGAGTGCATTGACCTTGTTCAAGAAAATCCTGGTCGCCAATCGTGGCGAGATAGCGTGCCGCGTGTTCCGCACCGCCAAGCGGATGGGGATTGCGACGGTCGCGGTCTATTCCGACGCCGATGCGCGCGCGCCGCATGTGTTGATGGCGGACGAGGCGGTGCGGCTGGGGCCGGCACCGGCGGCGGAGAGCTATCTCAAGGCCGACCTCATTCTGGCCGCGGCCAAGGCGACTGGGGCGGACGCGATCCATCCGGGGTACGGGTTCCTGTCGGAGCGCGAGAGTTTTGCCAAGGCGTGTGCGGAGGCGGGGATCGCCTTTGTCGGCCCGCCGGCCAACGCGATTGCGGCGATGGGGGACAAGATCGAGTCGAAGAAGCTTGCCAAGGCGGCGGGGGTCAATGTCGTCCCCGGTTATCTGGGCGAGATTGCCGATACCGACGAAGCGGTGAAGATCGCTTCGGACATCGGCTATCCGGTGATGATGAAGGCCTCGGCCGGCGGCGGCGGCAAGGGGATGCGGCTGGCGTGGAGCGAGCAGGACGTCCGCGAGGGTTTCGAGGCGACCAAGCGCGAGGGGCTGGCGTCGTTCGGCGACGATCGCGTGTTCATCGAAAAGTTCATCGAACAGCCGCGCCATATCGAGATCCAGCTGATCGGCGATCAGCATGGCAACATCGTCTACCTCGGCGAGCGCGAATGTTCGATCCAGCGGCGGCACCAGAAGGTGGTCGAGGAGGCGCCATCGCCCTTCGTCACGCCCGAGATGCGCCGCAAGATGGGCGAGCAGGCGGTCGCGCTGGCGCGGGCCGTGGGCTATTATTCGGCGGGGACGGTCGAGTTGATCGTGTCGGGGGCCGACAAGACTGGGGACGGCTTCTACTTCCTCGAGATGAACACCCGGCTTCAGGTCGAGCATCCGGTGACCGAGGCGATCACCGGGCTCGATCTGGTCGAGCAGATGATCCGCGTCGCGGCGGGCGAGAAGCTGGGCTTCACGCAGGATGACGTCACGCTGACCGGCTGGGCGATCGAGAACCGCGTCTATGCCGAGGACCCGTATCGCGGGTTCCTGCCCAGCACCGGGCGACTGGTGCGCTATGCGCCCCCGGCAGCGCAGGAGACGCCGTACGGCAATGTTGGTGGCGACGGCTATGTCCGCGTCGACGACGGCGTCGCCGAGGGGGGCGAGGTCAGCATGTTCTATGACCCGATGATCGCCAAGCTGATCACTTGGGGCAAAACGCGCGACGAGGCGGCCGATCTGCAGGTTGCGGCGCTCGACCGGTTCCAGCTGGACGGGCTGGGCAACAATATCGATTTCCTGTCGGCGCTGATGCAGCATCCGCGTTTCCGTTCGGGCGCGCTGACCACCGGATTCATCGCCGAGGAATATCCCGAGGGGTTCGAAGGCGCGCCCGCCGGGGCGACGCTGGTGCGCAAGCTGGCGGCGGTGGCGACGGTATTGGACCTGATTCAGGCGTCGCGGGCGGTCGAGATTTCCGGGCAGCTCGCCACGCCGACCCTGTCGAGCGAGCGGGTCGTGCTGATCGGCGGTGAGCGGTTTGATATCATTGTCGATGACCACGCCGGAGGGATGCTGGTCAACTTCGCGCCGAATGAAGCGCCACTCGACATTGCCACCGGCTGGCAGCCCGGGCAGCGGCTGGCGCAATTCCGTATCGATGGCGAGGAATTGCTGAGCGTCGGCGTGCAGCGTGGCCGTGCAGGATGGACGCTGCGCACGCGCGGAGCGGCGCATGACGTCAAGGTCTATGCACCGCGCGTCGCGGAACTCGCCGGCCACATGATCGAGAAGATTCCGCCGGACATGAGCCGCTTCCTGCTCGCGCCGATGCCGGGGCTGTTGACCCGGATCGAGGTGGGCGAGGGCGACAAGGTCGAGGCGGGTCAGCCGCTCGCCGTGGTGGAAGCCATGAAGATGGAGAATATCCTGCGGGCCGAGAAGGCGGGCGTGGTCAAGGCGATCAACTTTGCTGCGGGCGACAGCCTGGCGGTGGATGCGGCGATCCTGGAGTTTGAGTGAGGCTTGAGGCCGACGCGGCCTTGAGAAACTGAAGAAGAAGACCCTCCCCAACCCCTCCCGCAAGCGGGAGGGGCTAAGAAGAAGGCGGTCGCTCCGACCTCAAGCCATCGGTGGGGTAGCCGGGAGCACCACGGTGATGCGCAGGCCGCCGATCGGCGAATTGCTCGCTTCGATCCGGCCGTGATGCCCCTCGACGATCGCGCGGGCGGTGGCGAGGCTGAGGCCCGATCCGCCGGGGGTTTCCTTGGCGTTGGCGCGGTAGAAGGGCTCGAACAACTGTTGGGCGAGCTGCACATCGATGCCCGGGGCGTTGTCGTCGACAATCAGCCGCCACGCATCGCGCTGACTTTCGAGGCCGAGCACGATGCGACCGCCGCGCGGGACGTAGCGCATGCTGTTTTCGATCAGCGCGCCGAACAATTGCTCGATCCGCTCGGCATCCCACTTCACGAGGATGGTGTATGGCGGGAGATTGCTGGTTTCGAGGCGCACGCCCGCCGCTTCAGCGCGCTTGGCATGGCTGTAAATCGCATTGTGGATCAGCGCGCGCGGATCGACATCGGCAAAACGCAGCGGAAGGCGGCCGAGATCGGCGAGTGCGACGGCGTGAAGATCCTCGGCCATGCGGGCGAGGCGGTTCTGGTCGGCTTCGATCGCGGCCTTGAACTCCGGCTCAGCGGTCAGCGCTTCCTGAAGCTCCGACAAATGGCCGCCGAGCGAGGCGATCGGCTCGCGCAGCTCTTCGGCGATCATCACCAGCCAGGTGCGACGCGCGGTTTCGATCCGCTCGAAGCGGTTGGCGATGCGGCGCAGATTGCGCATCGTCCCGACGATCTCACGCGGGCCGCGCTCGTCGAAATAGATGTCGCCGTCGCCATCGGCGACCTCATGGCTGAGGCGGAGCAGTTCGCGCTGCGGCTTCGACCAGCGCCCGGCCAGCCAATAAGCCGCACCGAGCAGCAAAGCGAGGACGCCCGCCAGGATCGCGCCGATTCCGATATAATGGTCGCGCATCAGCGCGCGATCGCGATCGGTGAGCTGCGGCGCGCGGACGATGCGCGCGCGGGCGACGGTGCTGCCGTTGACGACCACCGGGCGCTCGACCAGCGCGGGACCAGCGGCGGGGCCACCGAGCAGGCGGTCCCCTTCACCGACGATGGCGACGCGGCTGCCCAGAATGATGGGATCGCGGCGGTCGAGATCGGCGATGATGCGGTCGAACGGCTTGCCCGCTGCTGCCGCCTCGCCGGCCAGCGCAGCGAAGGTTTCGAGATGCTCGACATCGCGATTGCGCAGCAGTCGATCGCTGCTGGTGTGGACATTCCACAACAGTAAGCCGCCGCCGACCGTGACGATCAACAGCGCCTGTGCCGCCAGTGCCGTGAATATGCCCCGAAACAACCGCACTCTCATCTCCCCATCCCATCCGTCCCCCGACAGACCGGTTCCGAAAATCGCCTATTCGATCCCGGCATCGAGCGAATCCAGGATCCGCGCGCCCGCCATGAACACCGCGATGGGGCAGACTGCGAACAGCAGCCATCCGCCAAAGCCGGGATATTGCTCCAGATAGTGAATGCCGCGCTCAACCGCCCCGACGCCAAGGCCGTAGATCACGGCAAACGCCTCGAATCTTGTCTTGATCGTGAAGAGGCGTTTGATGCGTGACAGCATGGCAATCGTTACGCAAGACCCGGGCCAAATACGGAATTGGCGGGTTTCGCATTAACGACTATGGTTACCTGTCAATTAACCCGACACTGATTCCGGTTCGATGCCGAGCGCGTCGAGCAGCGCGGTGCGCGCGGTTGCAATGCGGGCGATCAGGGTGGGGTCGCCGATCTGGTCCTGGGCGATGGCATCGGGCCAATGGGCTTCGATGATTGCGGCGATGCGGTCGAGCTTTGCCGGATCGACGAGGAAGCGGGGGTCGACGGTCGCCGGGTCGGCAACGACGCGCAGGCGCAGACAGGCGGGGCCGCCGCCATTGGCCATCGATTGGCGGACATCGACCACTTCGAGGTGACGGATCGGCCCGTTTCCGGCGAGATGGCGCTGGAGCCAGCTCCATACGCTTGGAGTATCGCGGGCTTCGGTGGGGAGGATGAGGCCGGTCTCACCGCCCGGCAGCGTCACCAATTGGGCGTTGAACAGATATGAGCTGATCGCGTCGGCCAGGCTGGCTTGGGCAGCTGGGACTTCCACGATTTCGACGCGGGGCATCAAGCGGCGCAGATCGGCGTAAAAGCTGTCCTTGTCGGCGAAGGCCAGTTCGTGCGCTAAGAGGACGTTGGCGTTGGCAACCGCGACGACGTCATTGTGGAACGCGCCGGCGGCGATCGCTTCCTCGGACTGCTGGACGAACAAAGTGCGCGCGGGGTCGAGCCCATGGCGGCGGACGACGGTTGCGCTCGCCTCGCGGTGCTGGCGGGCGGGGAAGGGGCCGCCGCTGATGCCGTAGACGAATACCTCGACGCCCGGCGCGTCATGGTCGGGGGCAAGGCGCATATGGTTGGCCGCGCCTTCGTCTCCGAACGGGGCAGGGACGGGGCCGTGGACGCGGAAGGCATCGTGCGCGAAGGCGAGGCGGAGCTGGGCCAGCGTCTCGGGCCATTCATGGCTGCGATGCGGCATCGTGACGAGGTTGGCGACGGTCAGGTGGCAGCGTCCGTCGGCTGTGTCGGGCGCGGGGGAGACGGTGGCGGCGTTGGCGGCCCACATTGCAGAGGCCGACAGCGCCTGCGCCTGAAGGTGCGGGGCGGCGTCGGCATAGGTTGTGGCGAGGCTGTCCAGCCAGCGATGGTCGGGGCGGGCGTGGGGCAGGAGGATGCCCTGCGTCAGCCCGAGCGCGAGGTTGGCGCGCATCTTGGCAATGCCCTGAAGCGCCGCCGCGCGGGGTTGCGACACCGCCCCCTGATTGCGCGTAGCGGCGAGGTTGCCGTGGCTGAGGCCGGCATAATTATGGCTGGGGCCGATGATCCCGTCGAAGTTGATCTCAACGCGGGGCATGGCACACGTCCTGGCCCACGCCGACGTCGAGCAGTGCGGCGGCGGCGGGGTCGAGCGTTACGCCCTCATCGCCGCGCTTGATCCGGCCGTGACACGCGCGGAACTCGGCGAGCGTGCCGCGCGCGATGATGCTCGCGTCCCCGCCCGGCGCGATCTCCACGACTGGCTGGGTCCGGCAGTCGCGGATCGTCATCACATGGTCGGTCCGTGCGGTCATGGTCGGGCCGCCGTCGAAGATATCGATGTAATTTTCGAACGCGAAGCCTTCATGCTCCAGCATCCGCATCGCCGCGCGGCCCGAGGGGTGGGGGACGCCGATCACGCTGCGCGCATGGTCGGTGAGCATCGCGGTGTAGACCGGGTGGCGCGGCATCAGGTCGGCGATGAACTGGTTGCCGTGGATCGCGTTGAATTCGTCGGCCTGCTGGAAGCTCATCCCGAAGAAACGCCCCGCAACGCCGTCCCAGAAGGGCGATCCGCCCGCCTCGTCGATCACCCCGCGCAGCTCGGCCAGAATGCGGTCGGCGAAGCGGGCGCGGTGCATGGCGATGAACAGATAGCGGCTGCGCGCGAGCAGCATGCCAAGGCCCCCGGCACGCTCGCCGGGGTGGAGGAACAGGCCGCCGACCTCGCTCGACCCCTCCAGATCGTTGACGAGGTTGAGGATCTCGGCGCGGAAGGTGCGGCCGAGCGCCTCGCTATGCTTGGTCACCGTGCCCATGCGATAGGAGTAGAAGGGCCAGCGCTGACCGACCTGCGTGAAGATCTGGCAGGTGCCGCGCACTTCCTGGGTCGCGGTGTTTTCGAGGACGAGGACGAACAATTCGTCCTTCTTTGCGTCGTCGGTGCGGGCGAAGGCCTCGGCGCTGCGTTCGAGCTTGGCCTTCAGCGCGGGCTTTTCGGGAGGAAGGTTGGTGAAGCCGCCGCCGGTGAGCTTGGCCATCTCGTAGAGATGCTGCAGGTCGTCGGCGCGGGCGGGACGGATGATGAAGGTCATACGCGGCCCTTTTCGATGATGCGCAGGATGGTCAGCGCCGACAGAGCGGCGCGTTCGGGCAGGCTGTCGGCGATCAGAAATTCCTCCTGCGAATGGATGGCGCCGCCGCGCGCGCCCATCGTGTCGACGACGGGGACGCCGCAGGCGGCGATGTTGTTGCCGTCGCACACCCCGCCGGTTGCTTTCCAGGCGACGGGGATGTCGAGATCGGCGCCGGCTTGCTTGACCAGACCGAACAGGCGCTCGGCACCCGGGTCGATCGGCTTGGGCGGGCGGTTGAAACCGCCATGGACATGGACCGAGACATCATGGTCGGCGGCGATCGCGTCGGCGAGTGCGTGGACTGCGGCCCCGGCGCGCTGGATGGCGTCGGGCGAGGCGGGGCGGAAATTGACGCGCAGGATCGCGAGGTCGGGGACGACGTTATTCGGCCCGCCGCCCTCGATCCGCGCCGGATTGACCGAGAGGTCTTCGGTCATCAGCTGCGACAGCCGCAGCGCGAGATCGGCGGCGGCGACCAGCGCGTTGCGGCCGTCGCGCGGGTTGCGGCCGGCATGGGCGCTGCGCCCGCGCACCACGATCGAAAAATTGCCGGTCCCGCCGCGTGCACCCGCGAGCGTGCCGTCGGGGAGTGCGGGTTCGTAGGTGAGCGCTGCGACCTTGCCTTGCGCCGCCTGCGCGATCAGCGCGGCGGAGGCGAAGGAGCCGGTTTCCTCGTCGGAGTTGATCACGACTTCATAGCCGAAACGGGCGGCGGCGGGGCTCGCCTCTACCGCGCGCAGGGCGGCGAGCATCAGCGAGAGGCCGCCTTTCATGTCCGCCGCGCCGGGCGCGTTGAGGATGCCGTCGGGCAGCCAGGTCGCGCTCTGGAACGGGTGATCGGCGGGGAAGACGGTGTCCATATGGCCGGTGAACAGCATCTGCACCGGAGTCTCGGGCCGCACACGCAGATGCAGATGGCGGCCATGGACGAGCGATTGCACCGTGCCGCTGGTATCGACCATCTCGACCGGGCTGGGTTCGACCAGTGTGAGGTCGCCGGGCAAGGCGGCAAAGGCGTCGGCAAGCAGCACCGCCATCGTCGCCAGCCCATCCAGATTGCGCGTGCCGCTATTGACCGCGACCCAGCGTTCGACCTGCGCCAGCATCGGCGCGGCGCGGGCCGCCTCGACCGCGGCGGCTTCGATTGTGTTCAGCCCCATGAACCCGGTCTATCGGGTCACATCCGCGCGGTGAACCCCCGGCGTTGGAAAAGTATCAGGCGATACCGGTTTCCGCGCTTCAGAAATCCACCAACAGCGATGCCCGAGTGGTCGTGTCGGTGGACTTGCGCCCATTGGGCGGCGCGCTTTCGTAGTTCACAGCATAGGACATCTGGGTCGAAAAGGGGCCGAACAGCTTGACGCGCAGTGCGGATTTGCCGGTGATCGTGCTGTTCTGCTGCTCGACGAAGGCGGACGCGTCCTGGCTGAAGGTCACGCCTCGGCTCAGCTTCCAGTCGAGGTCGAGCTTGCCGCGTGCCGCCACCTGGCGTTCGGTCGGGGCGGTGACGAACTCGGTGTAGCGGAACGCCGGGCCGATTTCGAGGTCGAGCGTCAGCGCGGGGGACTTAACCGCCGAATAGCCGGCGCCGGCCGAGATCGCATAGCGCTCGTCGAAGCCCAGGAAGCGGTCGCTCTCAAATTGCGCCGCACCATAGACATAGGCGCGGTCGTCGATCTTCCAGTTCGGCTCATAAGACGCGAGATAGCGTTCGCGGACGGTCTGGCCGAGGCTTTCCTGATAGTCGGCCTGAACGCGCAGCTTGTGCCGCCAGCGCAGCGCCTCCCGCTTGAGGTCGAGGATACCGGTCAGGCCGAGCGTTTCGGTGTTGCCGGTGGTGAAATAGCCGCCCAGCTCGGCGCGGCCCTTGACCAGATCGAGGAACTTTGCCTCACGCAGGCGGCGCTCGGCGGCTTCTTTGCGTTCACGTTTCCATGCGCTTGCCGCCTTTTCAAACTGCGCTGCGCGCTCCTTGTCGGCTGCCTTGGCATATTTGACGATCGCGTTGACTGCGCCCTCGTCGCCCGCCTTCATCGCGGCGTCGAGCATCGCCTTGACCTCCGACGAGCGCTCGACCGACTGGTTGGGCGGCGGGGGCGGTGGTGCCTCCTGCGGCGATGATGCGGTGACATCGGCGTTGGCGAGCAGCAGCGGGGCTGCGACGAGCAGGAGCAGGGATGTGCGCATGTAACCGGTTACTATAGGATTCCGGTCAAAAGATCGAGTGCGGTGCAACATCAGGCGCGCTCCCCATCGCTTAGGCCCAGCGGCTGGGCGAAAATGTCGAGAAGCCGGACATAGAGATCGCGCTTGAACGGGACGATCACGTCAGGCAGCTCGCGCGGGTCGAGCCAGCGCCACGCGCGGAATTCGGGTTCGGCGGTGGCGATGTCGATCGCCTCGTCCCCCGCGGTCAGCCGGAACAGGAACCAGCGCTGGCGCTGGCCGCGCCATTTGCCCTTCCACACCTTGCCGATCAGATCGTCGGGCAGGTCATATTCCAGCTCGATGTCGGGCGCGGCGAGCAGTTCGACATGGTCGCGGACGACGCCGGTCTCCTCCCACAATTCGCGATAGGCAGCTTCGAGCGGGTCTTCGCCCGGATCGATCCCGCCTTGCGGCATTTGCCACGCCTCCAGCGTCGAATCGAGGCGCTGGCCGACGAACACCTGACCGTGCGCGTTGAGCAGGATCACCCCCGCGCAGGGGCGATAGGGAAGCGCGTCGCGGTCGGTCATGCGGCGGCCTGCGCCATCACGCGGTTCGCCTCAGCCTCGGTCAGCAGCGCGCGGAACGCGACCAGCATGCCCGCGACATCGCCCTGACCCGAAGGAATGGCGCGGCGCAGCGTGATGAAGCCGTGGATATTGCCCACTGCTTCCCGGAACACGACCGGCACGCCGGCCGCTGCCAATGCACCGGCATAGGCGCGGCCCTGATCGCGGATCGGATCGAGGCTGGCGGTGAGGACGAGCGCAGGGGGCAGGCCCTCCAGCGTGGCATGGCGCATCGGCGAGGCGCGGGGATGGGCGACATCGGCGGCATAGCATTCGTTGAACCAGTCCATCGCCTTGGCCGTGAGCAGATAGCCGTCGCCGAAATGGTCGGCCGAAGGGTAGCTGCCGCCGACGTCCGCTGCAGGGTAGATCAGCAGCTGACCGATCACCGGGACCGCAGCGGGGGTGTCGCGCAGGTCGATCGCGGCGACCGCGGCGATCTGTCCCCCGGCGCTGTCGCCCGCCAGCGCAATGCTGGTGACCGCGCGGCCGAGCTCTGCGGGGCTGGACGCGACCCAGCGCGCTGCCGCTTCGCAATCGTCCGATGCGGCGGGCCAAGGGTTTTCCGGAGCCAGGCGATAATCGACCGATACCACCGGCAGGTCGAGCGCGCGGCTCAGCTCGGCGGTGAAGCTGGCATGGCTGTCGATATTGCCGATGACGAAGCCGCCGCCGTGGAAAAACAGCACGACCGGGCCGGGTTCGCGCTTCTCGCGCACGTCGAACAGGCGGGCGGGGATGTCGCCAGCGGGGCCGGGGATCGTCAAATCCTTGATCGTTGCCAGTTCGCCCTGCGGCAGATCGACCAGGTCCTTCATCGCCAGATATTGCGCGCGATAGGCGGCGGGGGTGGGCGGCCACGGCATTTCCGGCATTGCGGCGAGCATGTCGAGAAAGGCGCGGGTGTCGGGACGGACGAAATGGTCGGCCAAGATCAGGTCTCCTCTTTTGATCCCTATAAGCCGGGGCAAGACCGCTCGTCCATCGGACACCCTTGTCATAAACTTGCTATGCCAAGGTCGCGGGGTTGTCGCGAAGCCTTCATGCTGCAGTCGCGAAACGACCTTAGCCGCCCCCTAACGATCAGGGGGATCCGAAAATGAAAATGTTGCTGTGCGCCACCGCCGCTCTGCCGGCTATTATCTTGTCCGCGCATGCGCAGGAGGTTGCCGATGACGAGATCGTCGTGACCGGTCAGCGCGCGCAGCAGGAGCGGGCGATCGAGATCAAGCGCGACGCGATCGGGATCATCGACGTTGCCGCAGCGGACGAGATCGGTCGCCTTCCCGACCGAAACGTCGCCGAAGTGGTCGAGCGGCTCCCCGGCGTCGGCGTCACCTATGACCAGGGCGAGGGCCGCTATGTCGCGATCCGCGGTATTCCCTCCGACCTCAACAACTACACTTTTGGTGGCGTTGAGATTGGCAATCCGGATGGCCAGAACCGCTCGCTGCCGCTCGACATCGTGTCGGGCCAGCTGCTCAATCGCGTTGAGGTGAGCAAGGCGAAGACGGCAAATCAGGACGGGCAGGGGATTGGCGGCTCGATCAACCTGGTGCCTCAGACTGCGTTTGATTTCCGCGATCGCTTCATCCTTCAAGCCAATGGACAGGTCGGCTATCAGGAGCTGAACGAGAAAGTGCCGGTACGCGGCGACGTGAGCGTCGGTGCGCGTTTCGGTGCGGACGAAGAGTTCGGCGTGCTGATCGGCGGCAGCTATTCGGAGCGGACCTTTGCCAGCTATGGCGTCTATCCCGACGACTGGCGCCCGGTCGCGGGCGCTGCGCGCGGCGGGATGCCGATCAACATCAAATATACCGACTACAGCCTGAAGCGCGAACGGATCGGCGCAGCGGGGTCGCTCGACTGGCGCTCCGGCGATCATGAACTCTATCTGCGCGGCATTTATTCGAAGTTCACCGAGGACGAATATCGCCAGCGCTATCGCCTCGATTTCGCGACCGATGCGCTGATTGCCTCGCCGGCGTTCAGCTTCGCGGCGGGCGGCAACAGCGGGACCGTGACGGGAACGCCGAATGTCGGCGTCGGCGGTGGCAGCGGCCCGGAGCGCCGTCAGGACTTGCGCCTTGAGTATAAGGAAAAGTCGATCCTGGCCGGGATGCTGGGCGGATCGAGCCGGTTCGGCGACCTAAAGGTCGATTATGTCGTCGCGCGCGTGCACAATGAGGTGCGCGAGCCGAACCAGTTGTGGCAGTTCCGCTGCAACCCCGGCACGGTCGATTTCAACTTCGCCGAGCGGGTCTTTACCGCAACGCCCCGCACCGAATGCGCCGCCAGCCAGCTGAACTTCCGCCAATATGCCGAGCAGTTCGAGACGGGCGACGAGGATATCTGGCAGGGCAAAGCCGACCTGACCTGGACGATCCCGGGCATGGAAGACAGCTTCGTCGCGGCGGGCGGCAAATTCCGCCTGACCGATAAGAGCTTTGACAGCCGCAACGATACCTGGACCCGTGGTGGCAACGCGGCAACGCGGTTCACCTTGGCCCAGTTCAATCTCGCCGGCCCGACGGTGCTGGTCTATCCCGACGGCGACCACCGGCCCTATGCCAATGGCCCGACGATCGACGCGGCTGCGATCACCGCCTGGACCGCCGCCAATCTGACCGGCCCCTATTTCGTCCGCGACAATGCCGCGACGCTGGCGAATGCCACGCTCAACGACATCTTTATCGAGGAAGATGTGTGGGCGGGCTATGCGATGGCGAGCCTGAAGTTCGGGCCGCTGACGATCACGCCGGGACTGCGCTATGAGCGGACCACCAGCACGGTGACCGGGTCGCGCTTGCAGAACGGCACGACCATCGTACCGGTGCAGGAGCGCAACGCATATTCCGACTGGCTGCCCAGCGTCATCATCCGCATGGACGCGGGCGACAAGTTCAGCTTCCGCATGGCCTATACCCGCAATCTGGGGCGCCCGAACTATAGCCAGCTCTCGCCCGGCGGCGCGCTCTCTTATGAGGACGGCAACGGCAACGGGACGTTCGAGGGCAGCTTCTCGACCGGCAACCCCGATCTGCTCCCCTATCGCGCGGACAGCCTAGACCTGTCGGCGGAATATTATTTCGCCAAGGGCGGGCTGATCTCGCTCGGCGCGTTCGTCAAATATATCGACAACCCGATCTTCACCCAGAACTACACGCTGACCAACACCAGCTTTGCCGGCCTCAATTTCGAGCGGCTGAGCTTCTCGCAGCCGCAAAATGCCGACAAGGCCGAGCTGATCGGGGTCGAGGCGGCGTTCCAGATGCAGTTCACCTTCCTGCCGGGCTTCCTCTCGGGCTTTGGCTTCGAGGCGAACGGCACGCTGGTCAGCTCGTCGCTGACGTTGCCCAATGGCCGCGTCTCGACCTTCCCGAGCCAGTCGGAATTTCTCTATGGTGCGCAGATCTTCTACCAGGCCGGGCCGATCGAGGCGTCGGTCGCGTACCACAATACCGGCGCATCGCTGATCGCGGTGGGCGGTCTGGCCTATCAGGATCAGTATAATGACGATCTGCGCCGGCTTGACGCCAAGGTAAAGTTCCAGATCACCGAGAATATCTCGGTCTTCGCCGAGGCGCAGAACCTGACCGACGAGCCGACCCGTCAATATCAGGGTGACCGGACCGACTGGCTGACCCAGAATGAGCGCTATGGCCGGACCTTCTGGGCCGGCGCTTCGGCGAAGTTCTGATGGGCCTGTTGCTTGCCCTTGCCCTTCAGGCGTCGTTGGTGGCGCCTGAAGTTTCCCGGATCCCCGCCGCCGACGCCGATCAGGGCGTCGCGGCGGGCGCGCGCGACCTGTATGCGATCGACAACAATGTCATTGCGCGGATCGACCGAACGACCGGCAAGACCGTGGCACGCTGGGAGGGCAGCAAGACGCATTACCCCCACATCAACAGCTGCATCCTAAAGGGGCGGCTTTTGGTGTGCGCGGCGTCCAACTATCCGTCGGTGCCGCAGGCGAGCTCGATCGAAACGTTCGACGCGCGGACGCTGAAGCCGGTCGCCAGTCGCAGCCTGGGGCCAGGGCGGGGGTCGCTGACCTGGCTCGACTGGCATCAGGGGAGCTGGTGGGCGTGCTTCGCCCATTATGGCAAGCGCGGGGGCGAGCCGGGCCGCGATGCGCGCTACACCACGCTGGTGCGGTTCGACGCGAACTTCGTCGAGCAGGGCGCGTGGCTGTTTCCCGACAGCGTGATCGGACGGATGGCGCCGTATAGCGCATCAGGTGGACGCTGGAATCGCGACGGGCTCCTCTATGTCTCCGGCCATGATCTGCCCGAACTCTACGCGGTCCAGCTGCCACCGGCGGGGACCGTGCTGGAGCATGTCGCGACGATCGCGGTCCCGACCGCCGGGCAGGCGATCGACTGGGATCCGATCGACCCGCGGATCCTGTGGACCATCGACCGAAAGCAGGGCTTTCTGGTGTCCAGCCGCGTCCCGCCGGTGCTCCCGGCCAAGTGAAGCTTGCCGACAACAATAGAAGAATTTCGCTGTCGTCTGCGCAATCATGCTGCTAGGGGCGCCAGCATGTTTCGAAAACGGCCCATTATCACCACCCGGACCGCGACCCGCCGCTGACAGGCCGGTCGCGCGGGTCCGGGTATCCGCCGCGAAACATTTCCGAAGGCGCGCCATGCACGGCCGCTGACTTCCCACCGAAGAATGACTATGTGCCGACCCGTATTGCGGGCGGCTCGACCGCATGAAAGGGTCTATTGATGGGTTACCGTGTCGTAGTCGCAGGCGCCACCGGCAATGTCGGGCGCGAAATGCTCGCCATTCTGGCGGAGCGCGAATTTCCGATTGACGAACTGGCTGTGCTCGCGTCCTCGCGCTCGACCGGCGACATGGTCGACTTCGGCGAGACCGGGAAACAGTATAAGATCCAGAATATCGACCATTTCGACCCGACCGGCTGGGACATGGCGCTGTTCGCGATCGGGAGCGAGGCGACCAAGGTACATGCGCCGCGCTTTGCCGCGGCCGGCTGCACGGTGATCGATAATTCGTCGCTCTATCGCATGGACCCCGATGTGCCGCTGATCGTGCCGGAAGTGAACCCGGAGGCGATCGACGGCTACAAGGCGAAGAACATCATCGCCAACCCCAATTGCTCGACCGCGCAGATGGTCGTGGCGCTGAAGCCGCTGCACGACGCGGCCAAGGTCAAGCGCGTCGTCGTCGCGACCTATCAGTCGGTCTCCGGCGCGGGCAAGCAGGGGATGGACGAGCTGTTCGAACAGTCGCGCAACATCTTTGTCGGCGACAGCGCGGAAGCCAAGAAGTTCACCAAGCAGATCGCGTTCAACGTGATCCCGCATATCGACAGCTTCCTCGACGACGGGTCGACCAAGGAAGAGTGGAAGATGGTGGTCGAGACCAAGAAGATCCTCGACCCCAAGGTCAAGGTGATCGCCACCTGTGTCCGCGTGCCGGTGTTCGTCGGCCACTCCGAAGCGGTCAATGTCGAGCTTGAGAACGAGCTGTCGGCGGAAGACGCGCAGAACATCCTGCGTGAGGCGCCGGGCATCATGCTGGTCGATAAGCGCGAGGATGGCGGGTATGTGACCCCGGTCGAGTGCGTTGGCGACTATGCCACCTTCGTCAGCCGCGTGCGCGAGGATTCGACCGTCGAGAACGGCCTCGCCTTCTGGTGCGTCAGCGACAATCTGCGCAAGGGTGCGGCGCTGAACGCTGTGCAGATCGCCGAACTGCTGGGTCGTCGTCACCTGAAGAAGGGCTGAGCGCCCGCACATGGGTCTTCCCGCCGCGCAACGATGGTGTCTGCTCGCATGCCTTGCGGGCGTGCCGCTCAGCGCGGTGGGGGCGGCCTATCCGCCCAACACCTGGTTGCAGGTGGGGCCGGTGGTGCTCGGCGTGCCGCTGGCGTGCTGGGCATTGCGCCGCTGGCCGATGAGCAATGCCAGTGTGGCATGGGCGTGCAGCTTCGTGTTGCTGCACCTGTTCGCCGCGCGTTGGACCTATAGCAGCGTGCCGTACGATGTGTGGGGGCAGGCGGCGTTCGGCTTCAGCATCGACGCGGCCTTGGGGTTTCAGCGCAACATGTTCGACCGGCTGGTGCATTTCGCGTCCGGCTTGTGCTTCGCGCTGCCGCTGGTCGAGGCCGAGATGCGCCACGCTGGCCTGACACGGCGGATGGCGGTGGTGTTCATGCTGCTCGCTGTTCTGGCGATCGGTGCGGTCTACGAGATTTTCGAATGGATGCTGACGCTGGGCCTCAGTTCCGAAGCGGCCGAGCAGTATAATGGGCAGCAGGGCGACATGTTCGATGCGCCCAAGGATATGGCGCTGGCGCTGCTCGGCGCGCTGATCTGGATGATCAGTGCCCGGCTGCAGCGGGATCGTTCGCAATCGGTGCCTTGGGGCGCTTGAGGAACAGCACCAGCGGGATCGAGGCTGCCGTGACGATCATCATGGCGTGGAAATCGTTGAGATAGGCGATCATCGCCGCCTGTCGCGTCACTTCGGCATTGGCCATCGCGAGCAACGCATCGGTCTGGCTGCCGAAATTGGCGAGCAGGCCGGGGTCGAGCGTCTGAAGCCGTTCGGCGGTGATGTTGGGGGCGAGGTCGGCGTGGCTGACCTGCGTGCTGCGGGCCAGGATCGTCGTCACCAGCGAGATGCCGATCGACGCGCCGATGTTGCGCGACAGGTTGGTGAGGCTTGCCGCCTCGGTCCGCTGGTGCGGAGGCAGGGTGGCGAACGCCATGCCGTTGAGCGGCATGAAGATGAGCCCCATGCCGAGCCCCTGGATCAGGCCCGCGACGATGAATGGCGTCGCACCCATCTCAAGCGACCAGGTGGTCATGTCGTAGAGCGACCAGGCCGCGAGCGCGAAGCCGGATCCGACCAGTAGCCGCGGATCGATCCCGCGCGCGACCAGCCGCGCGGACAGGCCCATCGTCACCAGCACGCCCACCCCGCGCGGCATCATCAGCAAGCCGGTGTCGATCACGGGATAGCCGTAGAGCGACTGCAGCATCGGCGGGAGCAGTGCCATCGTCGCCATCATCACCACGCCCACCACTTGCATGAATGCGAGTGCGGTGACGAGGTTGCGGTTCTTCCACAGGCTGCGTTCGAACATCGGGTTCTTGCCGGTCGCCATATGGACGACGAACATCCAGATTGCGGTGCCCGCGACCAGCGTTTCGATCCAGATTTCGGGCGAGGAGAACCAGTCGGCATGCTGGCCCCGGTCGAGCATCAATTGCAGCGCGCCGATGCCGACTGCAAGCAGGGAGAAGCCGAACACGTCGAACGCGCGCTTGCGCACCGGGCGGCTGGGCAACAGCCACCACAGGATGACGAGGCAGATCAGCCCGAGCGGCAGATTGACGTAGAAGACCCAGCGCCAGTTGAAATTCTCGGTCAGCCAGCCGCCGAGGACGGGCCCAAGGATCGGGCCGATCATGATCCCCATGCCCCACACCGCCATCGCCTTTTGCTGGTCCTGCGGGCGGTTGATGTCGAGCATCACGGTCTGGCTGAGCGGGTTCATGAATGCCGCCGCAATCCCCTGAAGGATGCGGAACAACACCATCTGCTCCAGGCTCTGCGCCGCGCCGCACAGCGCCGAAGCGATGATGAAGCCGACGATCGAGATCAGGAACAGGTTGCGCGATCCGATGCGGTCCGACACCCAGCCGGTGATCGGGATCGCGATCGCCGAAGCGACGATATAGCTGGTCAGCACCCAGGTGATGGTGTCCGCCGTCGCGCCGAGCGAGGTCTGCATGTGCGGCAGGGCGACATTGGCGATGGTCGTGTCGAGGATCTGCATGATCGTCGCCAGCATCACGCCGAACGTCAGCAGCCCCTTGTTACGCACGGGCAGCGCTGCCTGACCCGCCGGTGGCGGGGCGGGGGCAGCGGCGGGAGACTGCGCGGCAGTGGCCATAACAAACGTCCGTTTGGGCTGAGCTTGTCGAAGCCCGGTTCCTGGAGCGTTCGACCCGGCCCTTCGACAGGCTCAGGGCAAACGGAGGGGATTACTTGTCAGTGATCACGGTCACTTCGGCGGAAAGGCCGGCGATCAGTTGGCGCGGGCTCTTTTCGTCGATGGCGATGCGAACCGGCACGCGTTGGGTCACCTTGACCCAATTGCCATTGGCGTTCTGTGCCGGGAGCACCGAGGTCTCCGAGCCGGTCTGCGATCCGATCGAGGCAACATGGCCCTTGAGCTTCAGGCCGGGATAGGCGTCGAAGCGCACTTCGGCGGGCTGGCCGATGCGCATGTCGGCGAGGTCGGTTTCCTTGAAATTCGCCTCGATCCACGATCCGCCGGAGCGCACGAGCGTGACTGCGGGCAGGCCCGACATCATCATCTGCCCCACCTGCAGCCGGTCGGCCTGGCTGACCACGCCGTCCACGGGGGCGCGGCGCACCGTACGCTCAAGGTCGAGCAGCGCCTTGGCGCGCTGGGCGCGACCGGCGGCGATGGCGGGATTGACGCCTGGCACTGCGCTGCCGCTCGACAGCTTCGCACGTGCCTCATCGGCGCCAGCAAGCGCGCTTTGCAGGCTGGCGCGGGCTTGTTCGACGGCGTGTTCGGCCTGCTCGAAGCGTGCGCGGGTGGTGAAACCGCGGTCCATCAGCGCCTTTTGCCGGGCATAGTCCTCCTGGGCCGAGGCGATGCGGTCACGCGCTGCCTGGATATCCGCGCCCGTCCCCTGATAATTCGCTTGCAGCGTCGTCACCTGAACCTGCGCATTGGCGATTGCGGCGTCGGCCTGAGCGACCGCGATGCGATAGGGTTCGGGGTCAATGCGGAACAGGATGTCGCCCGCCTTGACGCTCTGGTTCTCCTTGACCGCGACCTCGACGATCCGCCCGGCGACGTCGCTGGCGACCGACACCTTGTCCTGCTGGACATAGGCGTTATCGGTCGAGACGGTGCCGCCCGACAGCGACCACCACAGGGCGATCGCGCCGATGACGACCAGCGGCACGCCGAACATGAGGATCGGGCGCAGAAGGTTGCGCTTCGGCTTCACCGCGACCGGTTCCGGGAGGGGGGAGGTTTCGATGCGGGGGTCGGCTTCAGCCATTGGCGGCCTCGTTGGACTGGTCGGGGTTGAGATTGTCGCGGAGCTGTTCGAGCAGCGCGTGGAGCTTGGCCTGATCCGCGGCGCTGATGCCCTCTGCGGCGTCAACGAATAGCGAGTCTGCGATGCCCTTGAGCTGCAGAAGGATTGGCTGGGCGGCGTCGGTCAGGTGGATGCGCCACACGCGGCGGTCGCCCGGATCGCGGCGGCGTTCGACCCAGCCCGCTTCCTCGAGCCGGTCGATCATGCGGCCGAGGGTGATCGGTTCGACTTCCAGTAGTTCGGCGAGCATGCCCTGGTTGCTGCCCTCATGCCGCTTGAGCACGCTGAGCGTCCGCCATTGCTGACGGGTGACGCCGATCAGGCGCGCGCGCTCGTCGAAGCGCTTACGGAGCAGGCGGGACACGTCGCTGATCAGGAATCCGAGAGAGTCGGTCATGAGCGGCGATATAATAAGCATGCTTATAGAATGCTACTGCTATAAGTTGCGTTTTGCGACGTATACGATTGCGCCGAATGCAAGCCGCCGGGGTTCCACCGCCGCGCGATCCGGTGCATCACGCCGGCATGACCGATACATTCAAGACGTTCGAGAGCTTCGACGGACAGCGCCTGGCCTGGCGCGAGATGGGTGAGGGGCGGCCGGTGGTGCTGATCCACGGCTATTTCTCAGACGCGCAGACCAACTGGATCAAATATGGCACGGCGGAGAAGCTGGTTGCTGCAGGCTTCCGCGTGATCATGCCTGACCTGCGCGCACATGGTGACAGCGCACGGCCGCATGACCCCGCCGCCTATCCGCCCGATGCGCTGGCGCAGGATGCTGAGGCGTTCATCGCGCATCTGGGCCTGACCGATTATGATCTGGGCGGTTATTCGCTGGGTGCGCGGACGACGGTGCGGGTGCTGGCGCGCGGGATTGCGCCGAAGCCGCGGCGCGTGGTGCTGTCGGGACTGGGCGACGAGGGCGTGACCGATACTGGACGACGCGCAGGCTTTTTTCGCGGCGTTCTGACCGGGTTCGGCAGCTTTGTGCGTGGCGACAAGGAGTTCATGTCGCAGGCGTTTCTCAAGACCACCGGTGGCGACCCCAAGGCCTTGCTTGGCATTCTCGATACCTTTGTCGATACACCGCCCGGAGCCGTGGCGTCGCTGGACGTGCCGGTGCTGATCGTCGCCGGGGCGGAGGATGACGAGGTCGGGTCGTTCACCGGGCTGGCCGGGATGTTGCCCGATGCGCGCTTCGTCGAGGTTCCGGGCAATCATATGAGCGCGGTTACGCGGCCGGAGCTTGGGAACGCGATCGTAACATTTCTGACCGCTTGACCCCCTGCCGGGGCAGGCGCAGGTTGCGCGTATTCAACATCATAGAGTCTGAGAGGGATTGATGATCCGCACCGGAATTTCCACGATCGCGCTGGCGGTCCTGCTGGCGACCCCAGCCGTCGCGCAGACCAAAGCGCCCACGACCGCGCCGACCGCGGCTGAGGCGGACGCGTTCGTCGCGCGCGCGACCAAGGCGTTCGAGGAATTCTCCGTCGACGACGCGCGGATCCAATGGATTTATGCGACCTATATCAATGACGACACCGCCGCACTGGTCGCAAAGAGCGGCGCCAAGGGCACAGAGCTGGCAGTCAAATACGCGCTGGAGGCGGCGAAGTTCGACAAGGTGAAGGGGCTGTCGCCAGACACGCGCCGCCAGCTCGACATACTGCGCAGCGCGATCACCTCGCCCGCGCCGACCCGCGACGGAGCAGCGACCACCCTCGCCAAGCTGCAGACCGACATGCAGACCGTCTATGGCACCGGCAAGGGCACGCTGAACGGCAAGCCGATCAACGGAAGCGACATCGAGGCGGCGATGGGCACCAGCCGCAATCCCGATGAGCTGAAGGAAATGTGGACCAGCTGGCACGACAATGTCGGGGCGCCGCAGCGTCAGGACTATCAGCGCGCCGCCGGCCTGCTGAACGAGGGCGCGCGCGAGCTCGGCTTCAAGGATGTCGGCGCGATGTGGCGGTCGAACTACGACATGCCGCCGGAAGAGTTCGCCAAGCTTACCGACAAATTGTGGAACGAGGTGAAGCCGCTTTATGAATCTCTGCACACCTATGTCCGCTGGAAGCTGAACGAGAAGTATGGTGACGCAGTCCAGTCCAAGACGGGCCCGATCCGCGCCGACTTGCTCGGCAATATGTGGGCGCAGGAATGGGGCAATATCTACGATATCGTTGCCCCAGCGGGGTCGGGTGATCTCGGTTTTGACGTCGGCGAACTGCTCGTCGCCAAGGACTATGACGCGATCAAGATGGTCAAGGCGGGCGAGGGCTTCTACTCGTCGCTCGGGCTTGAGCCGATGCCAGAGACCTTCTGGAAGCGCTCGCAGTTCGTGAAGCCAGCTGACCGCGAGGTGCAGTGCCATGCGTCGGCGTGGAACCTCGACAATGTCGACGATCTGCGCATCAAGATGTGCATTAAGGTGAATGGCGACGACTTCACCACGATCCACCATGAGCTGGGCCATAACTACTACCAGCGCGCGTATAATCAGAAGCCGCTACTCTATCGTAACGGTGCGAATGACGGCTTCCACGAGGCGATCGGCGATTTCGTCGCGCTTTCGATCACGCCCGATTACCTCGTCTCGATCGGGCTGCTCGACGAGAGCAAGGTGCCGAGCGCGGACAAGGATACCGGCTTGCTGCTGCGTCAGGCGATGGACAAGGTCGCGTTTCTGCCGTTCGGTCTGCTGATCGACAAATGGCGCTGGGGCGTGTTCTCGGGCGGGATCCCGGCGACCGGCTATCAGGGGGCATGGGATGCGCTGCGCCTGCAATATCAGGGGATCACGCCTCCGGTGAAGCGCGACGAGACCAAGTTCGATCCGGGTGCCAAATACCACATTCCGGCGAATGTGCCGTACACGCGCTACTTCCTCGCCCGGCTGCTGCAGTTCCAGTTCTACAAGGCGGCGTGCGATCAGGCCGGGTGGAAGGGGCCGCTCCACCGCTGCTCCTTCTATGGTAACAAGGAGGTCGGCGCGAAGCTGAACGCGATGCTGGAAATGGGCGCGTCCAAACCGTGGCCCGACGCGCTCGAGGCGTTCACCGGCAGCCGCGAGATGTCCGGCGCCGCGATGGTCGAGTATTTCGCGCCGCTGAAGGCGTGGCTCGACGAGCAGAACAAGGGCAAGCCTAAGGGCTGGTAACGAAGAGGCCGCCGCGAGGGGATCGCGGCGGCCTTGTTCCCTGGGTCAGGTTCCGGTCAGCTCGGCAGCTTGTCGGGGATCGTGCCTTCATCGGCGATCCCTGCCGCGAACGAGGCCGAGCTATCGGTGCCGTCGGCCTGATGCGCGGTACCTCCAGTCGGGGTCGTGTCGTCCTTGGACCCGCTCTGGCCCTTCTGTACGGCGTAAAAGATGCCGGCGACGGCTGCCCCGATCGCTGCGACTCCGCCGATCAGGGTCGCGAAGAAATTGCGGTCACCCATCTTCTCGCGCGTCTCGGCCACGAACTGCACGGGGGCGGAGTCGGTGACCGTCTGCGCCGCACTATGGGCAGCCGACGAGACCTTTGCCGCAGCAGCCTCGACGGCGGCACGCGGCCGGCTGGGAGCGGGCTTGCGGGTGGATGCGCGCGGCTTCGCGGCTGTAGCGGGCTTGCGCGCCGCGGCAGTGCGGCGCGGCGGCGGAGCCTTGTCAGCAGCAGCTGGAGCCTTGGCCGCAGCGGGCTTGCGCGCGGGTGCCTTGGTCGGCGGTGCAGGCGTTTCGACTGCGGCGGGCGGCTCGGCGGCCTGCTTGGGTGCGGGCGTTGGTTTGGCCGCAACCTTTGGCTTCGGCGCAGCTTTGGGCTTCGCCGGTGCCTTGGCCTTGGCCTTGGCCCGGGCCTTGGTCGGCGCGGGCGCCTTGGCTTCGTCAGCGTTGGCCGTCGGCTTCGCCGCGGCCCGGCGCGGCTTGGCGGGTGCCTTGGCCGCAGTCGGGGTTTCGCCGTCATTCGATGTGGTCGGGGCTTTCGCCATCACGCAACTCCAGTGGTTTCGTGGCTGTAACCAGCCTGCGGCCAAACGGTTTCCCGCGTCAATGAAAAGCGCGCATTTCGCGCGAAGTTACCGGAACGGCGGCTCATTGAACGCACGCAGCTTGCGACTGTGGAGCTTTGCGCCTTCGCGTCGCAATTCTTCGCAGGTTTCGATGCCGATCTTGAGATGCTCAGCAATCGCGCGCTCGTAGAAGCGGTTGGCCTGGCCGGGAAGCTTGAGTTCGCCGTGCAGCGGCTTGTCCGAAACGCACAGCAGCGTGCCGTAGGGGACGCGGAAGCGATAGCCCTGCGCGGCGAGCGTTGCGCTTTCCATGTCCACCCCGACCGCGCGGCTGAGCGAAAAGCGCAGCGCCGAGCGCGAGAAGCGCAGTTCCCAGTTTCGGTCGTCAGTAGTGACGATGGTGCCCGTGCGGAGGCGGCGCTTGAGCTCGTCGCCCGACTGGCCCGACACCGTCTCGGCGGCGCGGGCCAGCGCCTGCTGCACCTCGGCAATCGCGGGGATCGGGATTTCCGGGGGCAGCACGTCGTCCAGCACATGGTCGTCGCGCAGATAGGCGTGGGCGAGGACATAGTCGCCGATCCGCTGGCTGGGCCGCAGACCGCCGCAATGGCCGATCATTAGCCACGCCTCCGGTCGCAGTACGGCAAGGTGGTCGGTGATCGTTTTGGCGTTGGACGGGCCGACGCCGATATTCACCAAAGTTATCCCGCTGCCGTCCTCCGCCATCAGATGCCATGCAGGCATCTGGTGACGCCGCCACGCGCTGTCGGTTAGCAGCATTTCGGGATCGTCGCCGGCCTTGAACACGATGCCGCCCGGTCCGGACACGCCGGTAAAGCGGCTCCCCTCACCAACCTGCTCTGACGCCCAGCGGACGAACTCGTCGACATAGCGGTGATAGTTGGTGAACAGGATATATTGCTGCACATGCTCGGTCGGGGTGCCGGTGTAATGGCGCAGCCGGGCGAGGCTGAAATCGGTGCGCAGCGCGTCGAACAAAGCGAGCGGACGGGTGCCGTCCTGGCTGATCCAGCTGCCATCGGCGATCTCGTCGCCGATATGCGCCAGCTCGGTCGCGGGGAAGTGCCGGGCGAGTTCGAGTACCGACACCTGATCCATCTTCAGCACATGGCTGGGGTCGATGACATAGGGGAAGGGGATTTCCTGGCGCCCGGTGGTCGCGCTGACCTCAACGTCATAATCCTCGATCAGCAGGGTCAGCTGTTCGACCAGATAGTCGGCGAACATCGCGGGGCGGGTGACGCTGATCGCATAATCGCCGGGCTCGACAAGGCGGCCGAAGCTGCGCGCCGGGGTCGGGCGATCGACTTCGTTGCGATAGCGGACGCGAATTTCGGGATAGGCGAAGCTGCCGTCACTGCGGCGCTCCGGGTCCGGGGCGATCCCCTGGGTCAGGTAGAGATCGAGGGCCTCACGCAGGCGGGTGACGGAGGCGGTGTGCAGCCGATCCAGTTCGGCGACGATTTGTTCTGCTTGTGTCATCTTCAACGGCTAATTTGCCGGGATGACATTGGCAAGACCGGACGATGTCGCGTCCGTGGCACGCCGGTCGCGGGGACCGGCGTGCCTGAACGGGTTACTTCGCGTCGTCGTCTTTTTCGAGCAGCTTGCTGACGCCGAACGCGGCTCCAGCAACGGCCGCAGCGGCGCCCGCGGCGATGGCGGCGGCAGCGACGGGGTTCTTCTTGGCGGCGTCGACGACATCGTCGAACGCTTCGCTGATCGCTTCACCGGCGTCGGTGAGCGCTTCCTTGGCCTGGCTGAACAGCGATTCGTCGCTGCCCGTCGTGTCGGTGGTCGCCGGGGTGGTGGCGGGCTTGGTCTCTTCGGTCATTTCGGGTTCTCCCTTCGACAATGACAACAGCTTCGTCGCGCGCCGGTTCCCGCGTCAACGGTCAACCGGTGCGCAACCGGAACCGTCAGAGGTTTTCCAGCATATGCTCGGCCGAGCTCACCTTGAACTCGCCGGGCGCTTCGACGTGAAGCTGCTCGACCACGCCGTCATTGACCAGCATCGCATAGCGCTGGCCGCGCGTGCCCATGCCGAACTTGCTGCCGTCGAATTCGAGCCCGACGGCCTTGGCGAACGCGCCATTGCCGTCCGACAGCATCGTCACGTCGCCGGCATCGGCGCTCTTCGCCCATGCGCCCATGACGAAGGCGTCGTTGACGGCGGTGCAGGCGATCTCGTCCACTCCCTTTGCCTTCAGCTCATCGGCCTTCTCGACATAGCCGGGCAGGTGACGCGCCGAGCAGGTCGGGGTGAACGCGCCGGGGACGGAGAAGAGCGCGACCTTGCGGCCAGCGAAAAACTCGTCGGAGCTGACCTGCTCCGGGCCGTTGTCGGTCGCCTTCACGAAGGTGGTGCTGGGAATGCGGTCGCCGATCTGGATCGTCATCTGGGTTTCCTCTCGCTGCGCTGAACTGCGGCTGGTCGTGCAAGTGGCATGGCCGCAGCAATTTTCAAGCGTGGCGAAGCGCCAGCGGTGCGACTATGTTGCCAGCCGATGGAAGAGAGCCGTTTTCTGACCGGGCAGATCCTGCTCGCCCTGCCTGGAATCGGCGATCCCCGGTTCGAGCGGGCGGTGATCGCAATCTGTGCGCACGACGATCAGGGCGCGCTGGGGGTCGGCATCGGGCAGGAGCTCGAGGCGCTGAGCCTCCACGATTTGCTCCGGCAGTTCGAGATCGACCCGGGTGTCGCGCCGGATGCGCCGGTGCATTATGGCGGTCCGGTCGAGCCGCGCCGCGGGTTCGTGGTGCATTCGACCGATTGGGGCGGGCAGGACACGATCGATGTCGCCGGGCGCTGGGCGTTGTCGGGCACCATCGACGTGCTGCGCGCGATCGCCGATGGGACCGGCCCGTCGCGCTGGATCGTCGCTCTGGGCTATGCCGGCTGGAGCGAGGGGCAGCTCGACGCGGAAATGACGCGCCATGGCTGGTTCAACGTGCCCGGGGATGCGGCGTTGCTCTACGACGGCAACGCTGAACGCCGGTGGGAGCGCTGCTTCGCCCGCGCCGGCATCGACCCGCGGCTGTTAATCCCCGGCGCGGGAACTGCCTGAGTCGCTGCGGGGATAACCCTCAACTGCGTCCGGGCCGGTATCCGCGCGCGGATACCGGTTGGTCGGGCGCTTACTTCTTCGCCTTCTGCTCCGCCCGGATCGTTTCGGGCGACGGAATGACAGGGGATAGCGCGGCGATCACCTGCTCAGCATTGGCGAACATCGGGTCGGACAGGCCGGGATCGCCCTTGTTACCGGTGATGAACGCGGCCAGCACAAGCCGGTCGCCGACGATCGGGAGCATCGTGAACCCCTGATGCCCGCGCGATTTGGCGAGCAGCGCGGCGTGCAGCGCATAGGCCGGGAACAGCGCATCGAAATCGGCGCCATAATAGAACATCCGCTCCATCTTCAGCTTCGACTTGCTGTCGTCCTTGATCTCAAGCACCAGCTTCGACTTGTCGGTCCGCCACACCTGCTTGGACAGGCCGCGATAGGCGGCGGCGGAGTCGACCGACGGAATCAGGCGGAACAGCGTGGCGTTGTCGCTGTCCTTGGCCAGCGCCTCGGCACGGCGGGTCTCAAGCCGTTCCTTCCACAATGCCTCGGGCGTGCGCGACAGGCCCCCGATCAGCTCGTCCGGGGTCGCACCGGTGCGCAGGCGCCGGGTCACCTCGACCACGCTGCCGAACGATGCAGCGACCCATTGCGACCGGGCCGCGAAGAGCCGCCGTGCCGCCGCCAGTTCGCCGCGCTGGGTCTGGCGGATGATGCCGTGGAGGTCGAATAGCTCGACGATCTCGCTCGCATCCTTTTCGGTATCGCCCGCCGCGCGGCGCTTCTCCGCGTTCTCGCGAGCCTCGGCAATACGGGTGTCCGACAGCTCCGTATTGCCCGCCAGCGCCAGCGCAATGGCGGCGCGGGCGATGGTCGAACTGCTGCGCGATTCCGGAACGGTGCGCTTGTTGAAGTCGACCTGTGCCTCCCGCACGGCGGCGGCTTCGGGGAAGCGGCCCCATTCCTCGAGCCGGTCGGCCTGCGCCCCGGTGCCTAAGCCCAGGCGGCTGCGCCACGCCCGGAATTCCGCCTCGCGCGGCGAGTCGGACGGGTCGATCAGCAGATATTCGGGGACGCTCAGCAACGGGGTGAGGAGGAATTGTGCATCGCTCAGGTTGCGCAGCGCCGTCTCCCGCGCCTCCACCGGCTTGCCCGCGCGGTACAGGGCGGCGGCAGCGATCAGGTCGAAGGCGCGGCCCTGCGACCGGACATAATAGGGATTTGCCATGAACCCGGCGGCCTCAGCCTGTGAACGGGCGAGTTCGGCATCGGCGATCGCGCCGTCATAATCCTTCGCTTCGATCCGGTGGATCGCGCGGCCCAGGATCAGATTGACCCGGCGATAGTCGTTGGTCTCACGCTTTTCGCCATCGATCAGAGTCGAGCAGATCGCGACGCCTTCGGCGCCGAACTTGCGCTTGTCGGGGTCGGCGTTTTCGGGCGGCGGGGCGAACAGCGCGAGCAGGGTGATCGCGCCAATTAGCCGGGCGGCGGTCTCGCCAGCGCTCATGTTATTCGGATTGCCGTCGCACTGAACGTGCAGCGACGGGCCCTTTTCCGCTTTGGCAGCCTGAGCCAGCGCGGGTGCGGAGCCCATGCACGCAACCATCAGCGCCAGCGCCGCAGCGCCGGTGTTCGACCGAATCTTCATTGATAAGCCCCCAAAAACCCTTCCGGGACGAGAGGTGCCAGCGGTCGATTTAGCTGTCAACGCGCCGCGTCCAGCGGTATTCGAAAGGCCATATAAAGATATCTTTATGTTTCATTTGCGCATCGCGGCGGGATCGGCTAGGGGCGCGGGCACAGTCGTGGGCATGCCGCGGCGAGACCCTTTACCAGCCGGAGAAAGATCGTGGCCACCGTGCTCGACAAGACCGATTACGTCATCAAGGACCTCAGCCTCGCCGCGTTCGGCCGCAAGGAAATCGAGATCGCCGAAACCGAAATGCCGGGCCTGATGGCGCTGCGCGAGGAATTCGGTGCGAGCAAGCCGCTGAAGGGCGCGCGCATCACCGGTTCGCTGCACATGACGATCCAGACCGCGGTGCTGATCGAAACGCTGAAGGAACTCGGCGCCGAACTGCGCTGGGCGACCTGCAACATCTATTCGACCCAGGACCATGCTGCTGCTGCGATCGCCGCCGCCGGCATCCCCGTCTTCGCCGTCAAGGGCGAGACGCTGGAAGAATATTGGGATTATGTGATCCGCATCTTCGACTGGGGTCAGGACCAGACCTGCAACATGATCCTCGACGATGGCGGCGACGCCACCATGTTCGCGCTGTGGGGCGCGCGCGTCGAGGCGGGTGAAGAGCTGTTCACCCCGTCGAACGAGGAAGAGGAAATCTTCGTCGCGACGCTGAAGCGCTTCCTGGCCGAGCGTCCGGGCTACCTCACCAAGACCGTCGCCGCGATCAAGGGCGTGTCGGAAGAGACCACCACCGGCGTGCATCGCCTGTATGAGCTGTCGAAGAAGGGCAAGCTTCCCTTCCCGGCGATCAACGTCAACGACAGCGTGACCAAGTCGAAGTTCGACAACCTCTATGGCTGCAAGGAATCGCTGGTCGACGCGATCCGTCGCGCCACCGACGTGATGCTGGCCGGCAAGGTCGCCTGCGTCGCCGGCTTCGGCGATGTCGGCAAGGGTTCGGCGGCGTCGCTGCGCAATGGTGGCGCGCGCGTGCTGGTCACCGAAATCGATCCGATCTGCGCGCTGCAGGCGGCGATGGAAGGCTATGAAGTCGTGACGATGGAAGAGGCCGCCCCGCGCGCCGACATCTTCGTCACCGCGACCGGCAACGAAGGCGTGCTGACCGTCGATCACATGCGCGCCATGAAGAACATGGCGATCGTGTCGAACATCGGTCACTTCGACAGCGAGATCGAGATCGCCGGCCTCAACAACATGAAGTGGACCGAGATCAAGCCGCAGGTCGACGAGGTCGAGTTCCCCGATGGCAAGAAGATCATCGTGCTGTCGAAGGGCCGCCTGGTGAACCTCGGCAACGCGACCGGCCACCCGTCGTTCGTCATGTCGACCTCGTTCACCAACCAGGTGCTGGCGCAGATTGAGCTGTGGACCGCATCGGAAAAGTACAAGAACGAAGTATACGTCCTGCCCAAGCACCTCGACGAAAAGGTCGCGGCGCTGCACCTGGAAAAGCTGGGCGTCAAGCTGACCAAGCTCAACCAGCGTCAGGCCGATTATATCGGCGTTCCGGTCGAAGGGCCGTTCAAGCCGGATCACTATCGCTACTAAGCGGTAGAGCCGAAACAGAAAGGGGGCGCTTCCAGCATCGGGAGCGCCCCTTTTTTGTTGGCCCGAGCCTTATCTGAACACGCGCGGGTTTTCCGCAGCCGAACCTTGTCTTAAGAGCCATGTCATGCAGCATGGTGGCCCCCGTTGATCGAGATTTCTCAAACCGCAGCGACGCTGGCCGGTGCGGTGCTGGCTGTGCTGCTTGCGGCTGGCGGGGCGATGCTGTTTGTGGGCCTTCGCGCGCGGTCGCGGGCCGGGCGGCTGAGCGATGCCAATGCGCGGCTGCTCGCGCTTGCCGCAGGGTCGCCGGCGCTGGCGATGATCGTGCGCGCCGATGGGCGGATCGAATTGTCGATCGCGCTCGCCAATCTGTTCGGGTTCGACACAGTGCCGGTGCAGTTCTCCGACCTTATCGACAATGACTCCGTGCTCGCGCCAGAAGATGCGCAGGTGCTGGAGGCGGAAGTCGGCGCGGCCCAGCGCGCGGGCAAGCCGTTCCGGATGATCCTGCCCGTGCGCGGGGCGAGCCGAACGCTGCTCGCGACCGGCATGCGCGCGCCTGACGCGGTGCGCGCTCCCGGCGGGGCCGTGCTGTGGTTTCTCGACGCGACCGAGTCGAGCGAGGAAGTGGCGCGCTTTGCGGCGGAGGCGGATCGCTATCGCGTGGCGTTCGATGCGCTGACCGGCCTGATTCAGTCCGCGCCGATGCCGATGTGGTATCGCGACCCAGAGTTGCGCATCGCGATGGTCAACAACGCCTATGTCGAGGCGGTCGAGGGCAAGGATGCCGAGCAGGTCGTGGCTTCCGGCGTGGAGCTAGTCGATGCCTCCGCACCGGGCGGGCCGCTGGCAAGCGCCGCCCATGCGCGTGAGGTAGGCGCACCTCAGATGGTGAAGCTGCCCGCGACGATCGGGGGCAAAAGGCGCACGCTGCACATCCATGACGTGCCGCTGCCGACCGGAGGGGTCGCGGGCTTTGCCGTCGACGTCGAGGAGCTGGAACAGGCGCGCGGCGGGATCAAGCGCGCGGCTGAGGCGCAACGCGCGATGTTCGACCGGCTGTCGGCGGGTGTGGCGCAGTTCGGGCCGGATCGCGCGCTGGTATTCTGTAACCAGCCGTTCCGCCGCATCTTTGAGCTGAAGAATGAATGGCTCGCCGATCGGCCCGAGTTCGATCGCATTCTGGAGCGGATGCGCGAGGCCAATCGCCTGCCCGTCGTGCGCGATTTTCCGGGGTGGAAGAATGAGCGGCGGGAATGGTTCCTGGCGGCGGAGAGCGCGCGCGAGGAGAATTGGACGCTGCCCGGCGGCACCCATCTGCGCGTCGTAGCCCAGCCGCTGCCCGAAGGCGGGCTGTTGACGATCTTCGAGGATCTGACCGAGCAGGTGCAGCTAGCGAGTGCGCGTGATACGTTGCTGCGGGTGCGCACGGCGACGTTCGATAACCTGTTCGAAGGGCTGGGCGTGTTCGCGGCCGATGGGCGGCTGCAGCTGTGGAACAACCGCTTCAAGAGCGCCTGGGGGTTCGAGGATGCGTTCATCACCGCGCACCCGCGGGTCGATGCGCTGGCCAAGGAGGCTGCGGGCAAGCTCGCCAAGCCGGGCCGCGCGTCGCTGATCGGCGATCTGGTGCGCGCGGCGACGGTCGAGCGGCAGCTGCGCGGGGGGTCGATCGAATTCGCCGATGGGCGGCATTTCGAGGTGGCGGCGGTGCCGCTGCCCGATGGCAACGCGCTGTTCACGATGCTCGACATTTCGGACCGGCGGCGGATCGAAAATGCGCTGCGCGAACGCAACGACGCACTGGAGGCGGCGGACCGGATCAAGACCGCGTTCGTGGCAAGCATGAGTTACGAGCTGCGCACCCCGCTGACGTCGATCAAGGGCTTCGCGGAGATGCTCTACAATGGCTATGCGGGCGAATTGCCGCAGACGGCGGTCGATTATTCGGGCGCGATCCTGGAGTCGGTCGGGCGGCTGGGCGACCTGGTCGACGATGTGCTCGACCTGACGCGCGATGGCGGGGCGTTGGCGCGCGAGAATGTCGATCTGGAGCTGGTCGCCAGCGTGGCGGTCGAGCATGTTCAACCGTCGATCAAGACCAAGAAGATCGAACTGGCGGTGGAGATTCAGGGCAGCGCGGGCAGTGTCCAGGGTGACCCGCGCCGCGTGCGCCAGATCGTCGAACATCTGTTGCGCCATGCGGTGAGCGGGACCGGCGAGGGTGGGCGGGTGCTGCTGCACATCGACGGATCGGACAAGAAGGCGCGCATCGTCGTGTCGGATGACGGTCCGGGTCTGGCACCCGAGGTCGCGGCCAAGGCGTTCGACCGGTTTGCACAGGCGGGGATCAGCCGCAATGGCGAGCGCGCGCTGCAGCTTGGGCTGCCGCTCGCCAGGCAGTTTGTCGAGGCGCATCGCGGGACGATCGAGCTGGTGTCGGAGCCGGGGCAGGGGACGATGGTGATCGTGGAGTTGCCGCGCGCATGATCGCGCTGGCGGATGCAGCGGCGACCGAGGCGTTCGGGCGTGCGCTCGCGGCGAGGGTGCGGCCGGGCGATGTCGTGGCGCTGTCGGGGCAGCTGGGCGCGGGGAAGACCAGTATTGCGCGCGGGCTGCTCGCCGCCTTGGGGCTGGAGGGTGAGGCGCCGTCGCCGAGCTTTGCGATCGTGCAGCCTTATGCGCCGCCCGAAACCGCGTTTCCGGTGCTGCATGTTGATCTGTACCGCATCGACGATCCGGATGAGGCCGACGAGCTCGGGCTGGACGACGCGCGCGGCGATTCGCTGTTGCTGGTCGAGTGGCCGGAGCGGTTGCCCGACAGTTTCTGGGCGGACGCCTTGTGGCTGACACTGACGATCGAAGCCGATGGGTCGCGTGGCTTGACAGCGCGGGTACCGGCGGCATGGAAGGACCGATGGCCCCTATGAGCGACGGCGTGATTTCGCCCCCCGACATGAACCCGCCCGCACGGGCACCGCATTTCCTGGCCGAGATCGGCTGGGGCGATGGCGAGATTCTGCCGCTGGCGGGGGACGCGTCGTTCCGCCGCTATTTCCGGGTGCAGGCGCCGGGGCGCAGCGCGATCCTGATGGACGCGCCGCCGCCGCATGAGGACCCGCGCCCGTTCATCGCCATCGCGCGCTGGCTGACCGATCGCGGGTTTGCGGCCCCGCAAATCTATGGCGAAGAGCTGGAGACCGGCCTGGTCCTGATCGAGGATTTTGGCGACGCGCGGTTGCGCGAGACGGTGGATGCCGCGCCCGAGAGCGAGTTGCGGCTGTACGAGGCGGCGATCGATGTGCTGATCCGCCTGCGCGGCCACGAAGCGGCGGACATCGACCCCTATGACGCGGCGGTGTGCCAGCGTGAGGCGGCGCTGCTGACCGATTGGTACTGCCCGGCGATCGGGGTCGAGGCCGATGTCGCGGGCTATCGCGCGGCGTGGGATGCGGTGCTGGCCCCGGCGCTGGAGGGCCAGCGGGTGACGGTGCTGCGCGACTATCATGCCGAAAACCTGATGCTGATCGAGGGGAGCGAGACGCTCGGCCTGCTCGATTTCCAGGACGCGCTGGCGGGGCATCCGGCCTACGACCTCGTATCGCTGTTGCAGGATGCGCGGCGCGATGTGCACCCCGATCTGGAGAAGGCGATGCTCGACCGCTATCGCCGGATTACCGGGGCGGACGACCGCTTTGTCGACGCCTATCATGTGCTTGGCGCGCAGCGGAATGCGAAGATCATCGGCATCTTCACCCGGCTGTGGCAGCGCGACGGCAAGCCGCGCTATCCGGGGCTGTGTCCGCGCGTGTGGGGCTATCTGGAGCGCGATCTTCAGCATCCGGCGCTGGCTCGAGTGAAGGCGTGGTTCGACGCGAATATCCCGGCGCAGCTGCGCGGTGACCCGATGGTGGTGGTGCAGGCGTGAGCACGAAAAAGACGCTGGCGATCCGGCCGGTCCCGGCCGGTGCCGTGCCGCGCACCGCGATGGTGATGGCGGCGGGGCTGGGCAAGCGTATGCGCCCGCTGACCGCGACCCGGCCCAAGCCGCTGGTCGAGGTCGCGGGCAAGCCGCTGATCGACCATGTGTTCGACCGGCTGCGCAGTGCGGGCGTCGAACGCGCGGTGGTCAATGTCCATTACCTGGCTGACGCGCTGGAGGCGCATGTCACGCATCGCGTGAAGGATATCGAGATACTGGTCTCCGACGAGCGCAAGCAGCTGATGGAGACCGGCGGCGGGCTGGTGCAGGCGCGGGACATGCTGGGCGATGCGCCGTTTGTGTGCGTCAACAGCGATAACCTGTGGGTCGACGGTCCGATCGATGCGATCCGGCAGCTGGCGGCGGCGTGGGACGATGACCGGATGGACGCGCTGCTGCTGCTGGTCCCGCTCGCCCGCGCGCATTGCCATGGCGGGCAGGGGGATTTTCACCTCGACCCGTTCGGCAAGATCGTCGGGCGGCGCAAGCCGGGGCGGCTGGCACCGTTCGTCTATACCGGGGTGCAGATCCTGTCGCCGTGCGTGATCCGTGACTGGCCGGAGGGGGCGTTCTCGACGAACCTGTTCTGGGAACGCGCGATTGCGGCGGGGCGGGCGTTCGGCGTGGTGCACCAGGGGCTGTGGTTCGATGTCGGCTCGCCCCCGGCGATTGCGGCGACCGAGGCGGTGCTGGCGGATGGGTGAGTGTGGACATTCGGGGTTCCGGGTGGCTGCTGTTCTGCGCAATATAACCAAATAGGTTCGTGTAGGAAACCCGTGGGCTGGAAATGGCGGTTTTCTGCCAGATTCTCGCGGCCGTGAGACGCCGCAGGCGGCGTGATCGCGCGTGATAGGGCGGGGCGGTCGCAAAAGGCGATGCGAACATGTCGCCGAAGAACGCGCCATCGATGCCCAAGTGGTCGTGTCGTTCTGGGAGGGAAAGGGCGAATCTTGTCCTCCCCCGGAGGGGGAGGGGGACCGCCGCAGGCGGTGGAGGGGTAGCTTTCCGCTTGGCGACGTCGCTTGCCGAAACTACCCCTCCGTCAGCGCTGCGCGCTGCCACCTCCCCCTCCGGGGGAGGAGTTTTGAGCGGTGGCGACGATGTGCTGGATGACGCCTTCCAAGTTGTTCAGCACTTCTGCTGCCGCGAGACGGAGCGTCTTGACGCCTTGCGACAGAATCCAAATGTCGCGGGCTTCGTCGCGCTGGGGGCGGTCACCATATTCGTGCGCTTCGCCATCGACTTCGACCGCCAGTTTGAAGCGGGGGCAGAAGAAGTCGAGGACATAGGGTCCAGCGGGGTGCTGGTGACGGAAGCGTAGGCCGTTCGGGCGCCTTCTCAGCTCTTGCCAGAGGATGATTTCGGGCAGGGTCATGGTTCGGCGCAGGTGTTTTGCGCGGTGCTGGGTTTCCTTCGGGCCGTGCAGCATTTGGTGAGCTACCCCTCCACCGCCTTTGGCGGTCCCCCTCCCCCTCCGGGGGAGGATTTTGGTAGCAGTTTCGCCCTGTCATTTCTACGGTCAGCATCCCTATGACCACCCGTCTCAACCTCTTCACCATCCCCCCGCATCGAGCCTTTGCCGATGCGCTCGCGCAGGGGTTGATCCGGCGGCATGGGGGGGATGCGTTGCGGTTGGCGCGGGGGGTGGTGCTGGTGCCGACCAATCGGGCCAAGCGGACGATTACCGATGCGTTCGTGCGGGCGAGCGGGGGCGGGTTGTTGTTGCCGCGGATGGTGGCGATCGGTGATCCCGAGCTGGACGAGGCGGCGGGGCCGTTCCTCGATCCCGCCGACGATGACGCGCCGATCCCGCCGGCGGTCGATCCGCTGCAGCGGCGGATGATCCTGGCGCGGCTGATCGCGGCGCACGACCGCAGCGTCGATGCGGCGGAGGCGGTGCGGCTGGCGGGGGATTTGGGGCGGACGCTCGACCAGATGCTGGTCGAGGAGATTGCGCCGAGCGCGTTGCGCGATGTGGTGCTGCTCGATCACCTGACCGTTCATTGGCAGCGCGCGCTCGACCTGTTCGAGATCGTATTGGAGAAATGGCCGCGAGAGCTTGAGAAGCTGGGGCGGATCGATCTGGCCGAGCGGCGCAACCGGTTGCTCGATCGGGTCGCGGCGCGGTGGACGGCGGAGCCGCCCGAGCGCTTTGTCTGTGCGGCGGGGATTACGACCAGCGCGCCGGCGATTGCGCGGCTGCTGCGGGTCGTTGCGGGATTGCCGCAGGGGCAGATGGTGCTGCCGGGTGTCGATCTGGCGATGGCGGATGAGGAATGGGGGATGCTGGGGCCATTCCCGGCCGACCCGGTGAGCGGGCGGCGCAAGCGCAGCCTGGAGACGCATCCGCAATTCCATCTGAAGCTGTTGATCGACCGGATGGGCGTGCAGCGCGGCGAGTTCGAGACGTGGCGCGTCGCGACCGAGCTGGATGCGCCGCCCGCGCGCAGCAAGGCGATTGCGAGCGCGATGATGCCCTCCGAGCGCACGACCTTGTGGAGCGACCTGCCCGCCGGCGAGCGGCGATTGGCGGGGGTGCGCGCGCTGGAAGTCGCGACCCCGGCGGAGGAGGCGCAGGGGATTGCGCTGGCGCTGCGGCAGGCGCTGGAGGAGCCGGGGCGGACGGCGGCGCTGGTGACGCCGGACCGCGCGCTGGCCAAGCGGGTGGCGGCGCATTGCGCGCGCTGGGGCATCGCGATCGACGATTCCGCGGGGTCGGCGCTGGCGATCCTGCCGCCGGGGACGCTGTTGCTGGCGCTGGCCGAGGCGGCGGCGCAGGGGTTTGCGCCGATGGCGTTGCTGGCGCTGCTCAAGCATCCGCTGGTGCGCGCGGGTGACGCGCGGATCGGGTGGCTGGAACAGGTTCGCATCCTCGACCTCGCGCTGCGGGGGCCGCGACCGCCTGCCGGGCTCGCCGGGGTCACGGCGCATCTGGCCGATCCCGAGGGCTATGACGCGCGGGTTCGGGCGCGGGCGATCGATGCATGGGCGGAGATTGCGGCGCTGCTCGAACCGATCGAGGCGGCGTGCGCGGCGGAGATGGTGCCGCCCGCGACGTTGCTGGCGCAGTTGCGCGAATGTGCCGAGCGGCTGTGCGGCGAGCGGATCTGGGCGGGCGTGGACGGGCGCGCGGCGGCGGCGTTGCTCGACGATCTGGAGCGCGAGGCGGTGCATGGCCCGGCGCTGATCGCCCCGGCGAGCCTGCCCGCTTTGCTGCGGACATTGATGGACGAGGTGGCGGTGCGACCGCCCCAGGGCGGGCATCCACGGCTGGCGATCCTGGGCGTGATCGAGGCGCGGTTGCATGCCGCCGATCTGCTGGTGCTGGGCGGGTTGAATGAGGGGGTGTGGCCGGGGCTGCCCGCGCCCGACCCGTGGCTGGCGCCGCGCATCCGCAGCGAATTGGGGCTGCCGGGGCTGGAGCGGCGGATCGGCCTTGCCGCGCATGATCTGGCGCAGGGGCTGGGTGCGCGCGAGGTGCTGCTGACGCGGGCGAAGCGCGATGCGGGGGCGCCGACGATTGCGTCGCGCTTCTGGCTGCGGCTGGAGGCGCTGTCGGGCGGGCTGGAGCGGGCGAGCGAGATTGAAGCCTGGGCGCGCGCGATCGATGTGCCGGGGGTGCATGCGCCGGTGACGCGGCCCGAGCCGTGCCCGCCGGTGGCGATCCGGCCGCGATCGATTCCGGTCACCGATGTCGATCGGCTGAAGGCCGACCCCTATGCCTTTTACGCCAAGCGCATGTTGCGGCTGCGTCCGCTCGATCCGGTCGATGCCGATCCGAGCGCGGCGTGGCGCGGGACGGCGGTGCATGACGCGCTGGAGCAATGGGCGCGGCACGATGGCTGTGACCCCGACGCGCTGGAACCGCGCGTGCTGGAGATGCTGCGCGCGGCGCACCCGATGATGCGGGCGCTGTGGCAGCCGCGCTTGATCGAGGCGGTGCGCTGGATCGTGCGCGAGACAGCGGCGCATCCGGCGCGGCGCATTCTGGCGGTGGAGCAGGAGGGCGGGATCGACATTGCCGGGGTGCGGTTGACCGGCAAGTTCGACCGGATCGACGCGATGGGTGACGGGACGATCGGGATCGTCGATTACAAGACCGGCCAGCCGCCGAGCACCAAGGCGGTGCGTGCGGGGTATAGCTTGCAGCTGGGGCTGCTGGGCCTGATCGCCGAGCGCGGCGGGTTTGTCGGGATTTCGGGGCGGGCGAGCTGTTTTGAATATTGGTCGCTGGCGCGCAGGAATGGCGAGTTCGGCTATGTCGCGACGCCGGTCGATCCGGCGGAGAAATATGGGCGGATGAAGCCCGAGGAGTTCGTGCCGAATGCGGCGGAGAAGTTCGCCGATACGGCGGGGCGCTATCTGACCGGGGGCGAGGCGTTTACGGCCAAGCTACACCCGGAATATGCGCCCTATTCAGATTACGACCAGTTGATGCGCCGGGACGAATGGTATGGCCGTGAGCGGCGTTGAGA
>JASBRX010000031.1 GCA_030149245.1 Sphingomonas bacterium | reverse complement strand
CAGCGCTCTCCCAGCTGAGCTACGGCCCCATCCGTTCCGGGAAGGCGATGGCCTTTAGCAGCCATCGCGCGGTGTGCAACCGCTTTTTTCCCCGGGTTTCAGGTTTCTTCGTCGGTGTCGCCGGTATCGACGCCCAGATCGACGTCATCGTCGGGCGAACCCTCGGCGTCCTCGTCGATGTCCAGATCTTCGTCGCCGAGATCCGTATCGTCCTTCTTCACCTTCTCGATGTCAGCCTTCACCGCCTCGAACGGCAGCGGCTGCTTGGACTTCAGGATTGGCTCGGGCTCCCAGGCATAGCCGCAGCTGATGCAGGTGACCGGCTCATCCTTGGTCAGATCGTAAAAGCGCGTTGCGCATTTCGGGCAGGTCCGCTTCGTGCCCCATTCCGGCTTCACCATGTGCCGCTCTATGCCTTTTCGTTCGAATTTACAGGGATGACGGGAAACTAGTCCCCGTTGAAGTGGCGCGCGCCTTGCCATAGCGCAAGCCCCCTGTCAAAGCCGCGGCCAATGAGCGCACATTCCCCCCTCCCCCTCGCCATTTCCGCCCGCGGCGCGTTGCGCGGCACCGTCACCATTCCCGGCGACAAGTCGATCAGCCACCGCTCGCTGATGTTTTCCGGACTCGCAGTCGGTGAAAGCCGGATCGAAGGGCTGTTGGAGGGAGAGGATGTGCTCGCCACCGCCGCTGCGATGCGCGCGATGGGGGCGACGATCGAGCGGGACGCGGACGGCATCTGGCATGTCGCCGGCGTCGGCGTTGGCGGGCTGCTCCAGCCGCAGACGGCGCTGGAGATGGGCAATTCCGGCACCTCGACCCGCCTGCTGATGGGCCTGGTCGCCAGCCATCCGATCACTGCCACATTCACTGGCGACGCGTCGCTGTCGAAACGCCCGATGGGTCGCGTGATCGATCCCTTGTCGGCGATGGGCGCCGAGTTCACCTCCAGCCCAGGCGGGCGTCTGCCGCTCACCATGCGCGGCCTGTGTCCCGCCGTGCCGATCGACTACACGCTCCCGGTCGCGTCGGCCCAGGTCAAGTCGGCGGTGCTGCTCGCCGGGCTCAACACGCCGGGCGTTACCCGGGTGATCGAACCCGTCCCGACCCGCGACCATAGCGAGCGCATGCTGCGCGGCTTTGGCGCAGATCTGACCGTCGAGGAAACGCCGGAAGGCCGCGTGATCGCGATTCGCGGTGAGGCGGAACTGAAGCCCCAGCAGATTGCGGTACCCGGCGACCCCTCATCCGCCGCCTTCTGGATGGTCGCCGCGTCGATCGTCCCCGGCTCCGACATCGTCATCGCCAATGTCGGCCTCAACCCGACGCGCACCGGGATCATTACCGCGCTCAGGATGATGGGTGCGGACATCACCGAACTGAACCCCCGCATCGTCGGCGGCGAGCCGGTCGCCGACCTCCAGGTCCGCCATGCCCCGCTGACCGCGATCGAGGTGCCGCCCGATCTCGCCCCCAGCATGATTGACGAATACCCCGTGCTATTCGTCGCCGCCGCCTTCGCCAGCGGCCGCACCGTCGCGCGCGGGGCAGAAGAGCTGCGCGTCAAGGAATCCGATCGAATCGCGGCAATGGTCGCGGCGCTCGCTCCCAACGGCGTGCAGCTCGAAGAGTTTGAGGACGGCCTCGCCATCCACGGCAATGGCGGCGATCTGCTTCCCGGCGGCGCACAGATCGCCTCGAAACTCGATCATCGTATCGCGATGAGCATGGCCGTGGCTGGACTTGGCGCGCGCAATGCCGTGTCGATCGACGATGCCAGCCCGGTCGCGACCAGCTATCCGGGGTTCTTCTCCACCCTCGACCGACTGACCGACCACCAGCCATGATCATTGCCGTCGACGGACCTGCAGCTTCCGGCAAGGGCACCATCGCCCGCGCGCTTGCCCGCCATTATGCCCTCCCGCATCTCGACACCGGGCTGCTCTATCGCGCCGTCGCTGCCACCGTGTTGCGCGACGAGCTCGATCCCGCGCAGGAGGCGGATGCGGTCGCCGCGACCAGTTTCGACGACCTGCTGCTCGCCGACGAATGGTTGCGCACCGATGAGGTGGGGCAGGCCGCGTCGGTCGTCTCGGCGCATCCGCTGGTGCGTTCGGCGCTGCTGCAGCGACAGAAGCGCTTTGCCGCCCAACCCGCTGGCGCGATCCTCGACGGGCGCGATATCGGCACGGTGATCGCCCCCGATGCCGACGCCAAGCTGTTCGTCAAGGCAACCCCGATGATCCGCGCGCGTCGCCGCCATGCGGAACTGCGTAAAGGCGGCTCCTCGGTCAGCCTCGATCGCGTGCTCGCCGACATCCGCGCGCGCGACGAGCGGGACAGCAAACGCAGCGAAGCCCCGCTCATGGCCGCACCTGACGCCGCAGTGCTCGACACGAGCTTCCTCTCGATCGAAGCAGCAGTGCAAAAGGCGATCCAGCTGGTCGATGCGCAACTGGCGCAGAAGGCCGCTGCGCGCTGATCCTATTGGGCGGGTGCCTGCACCGCCCGCGCCTGCATCGCAGCAATCATCTGCACCTGGATCAGCGCGCCCCGAATGTCCTGGCGATAGCTCGCGCGCTCCGGCGTGAGTTGCAGCGCGCGCCCGAGCCACGGGATCGCCGCTTGAGGCTGCCCGGCCCGCGCGAGCGCCATGCCGTAGAAAAAGGCTGGCCCAGGGTGTTCAGGTGAAAGGGTCACGCCGCGGCGAAATGCGAGACCCG
The DNA here is from genome assembly GCA_030149245.1 of Sphingomonas bacterium. GTDB lineage: Bacteria > Pseudomonadota > Alphaproteobacteria > Sphingomonadales > Sphingomonadaceae > Sphingomonas. Next base: position 121,011 of record JASBRX010000031.1, on the reverse strand, counting down.
CTGCGGGCGACATCGTCCCCTGATCCGCTTCAACCAATGCCATACCGAGCCACGTCCACAGGGCCGGAGATTGCGGCGACTGACGCACGGCCCCCAGCATCAGCTGTGCCGCCGTATCGGCCTTGCCCGACCGGATCAGCGCGTCTGCGGGATAAAAGGCATAATCGAGCGTGGTGAACTGCCCGAACATCGCAGACCGCAGCTCCCGCATCCGTGCCACGCCCGCTTCGTCCACCGCCACGGCCTTGCGCGCCGCGGCAGGCGCCCCGGGAAGCGCGGGCCGCGCCTGCAGTGCATAGCCAGTGGCACCGAGCATCAACGCGGCCGCGCCAAAACTCCACAGGTTTCGGGGCGCCCCGAACAGCGCGAGCAGGCCGAGCGCCGCCGTGCCGATCAACGCCAGCATCACCCATCCCATCAGCCGCGCCTCCTGCGAAAACTGCCGCGCGCGATCCACAGCCCCAGCGCCAGCAGCGCCAGCGGTGCCAGCCACAGCGGCGCCGTGGCCAGCGTCAGCGGCGGGTCATAGCTCACATAGCTGCCATAGCGTTCGATCAGCCAGTCGCGCACCGCATCGGGCTTCTCCCCCGCCGCGATCTTCTGGCGCACGATGCGGCGCATGTCGGCCGCCATCGACACATCGCTGTCGGCAATCGATTGGCCTTGGCAGACGAGGCAACGCAGGTCGAACATCAGTTCGGTCGCCGCCGCCTCCTGCCGCGCGTCGGGTAGCTGGTTATAGCCGAGATCGACAGGTGCAGCCGACGCAGCCAGCGCAATGGCAAGCACCACGCTCATCGCGCCGCCTCCAGCGCGGCGAGCAGCTTGGGCACGTCATCCTCACGGATATCGCCGATATGCTGCATCGCGATGCGGCCCTGCCCGTCGATCACGAACGTCTCGGGCACGCCAGACGACCCGATCCCGATCTGCACCGCGCGCTGGCGATCGTCACCGATCCGCGCATAGGGGTCGCCATAGCGCGACAGAAACCCCGCAACCGCCTCCGGTGTATCGGCAATCGCGATCGCGTCGATCTGCACCCCGGCGGCCTTGAGCTGCATCAGTTGCGGTGCCTCGGCGATGCACGGCACGCACCAGCTGGCAAAGACGTTGAGCAGACGGGGCTTGCCAGTGGCTAGGTCCGCACGGTTCAGGCCCGGTTTGCCCTGAACCATTGCGGGCAATGCGAATTCGGGGAGCGGCTTGCCGATCAAAGCCGACTTGACCACTGCCTCGCCGCTGCCACGCAGGCCGTACACCGCAACGGTGACCAGCGCCGCAAAGCCGATCAGCGGCAGCCACAATTTCCAGCGGCTCATTCCGCCTCCTCCCGCCGCCGCGCATTGCGCCGCTCGCGGAACAGCCGTCCGAACAGTGACAGCGCCCCGCCCAGCGCGATCAGCCCGCCGCCGAACCAGATCAGCGTCACGAACGGCTTCCACCACAGCCGCAACTGCCAGCGCCCCTGCGCGTCCTGCTCGCCAAGCACGGCATAGAGCTGCCCGTTCCAGCGCGTCTCGATCGCTGCCTCGGCCGTGTCGGTCGGGGGCGAGGGATAGAAACGACGCTGCGGGCGCATCAGGATTGTGGAACTGTCATCGCGCCGCGCGGTCAGCCGCCCTTCGACCGCCGTCCAGTTATCGCCGATCGCAGGTCCAACGCCATCCAGCACGACCCGCCACGGCCCAACCTGATAAGGCTGACCATAGACCGCCGCGACCAATCGTTCCTTGGTAAAGGCACTGTCCGCCGCCATGCCGGCCAGGCTTACGGCAACACCGAAATGCGCGACCACCATACCCCAGGTGAAGAGCGGCGTGCGCAGCAGTTTGCGCTTCCACAGCGGCGCAAAGCTCGCGACCGCCAGCCCTGCGGCCAGGCCGAGCGCCACCAGTTCCATCCAGCCCGTGTCGCTGGCGAAAACGAACGTCGCAGCCATTGCGAGCATGGCCGCCGCGACCGGGGCCGTCAGCTTGCCCAGCACCGCATTGGCGTCGTCCCGCCGCCATTTGAGCAGCGGCCCGACCGCCATCGCCGCGACCAGGATCAGCGCGATCGGCCCCGTGGTCTTGTTGAAGAAGGGCGGCCCAACCGACAATTGCTCACCCATCGCCTGCGCCGCGATCGGGTACAGCGTCCCGATCAGCACGATGCCCAGGATCACGGTGAGCAGCAGATTGTTGAGCACCAGCCCGCCCTCACGGCTTAGCGGATCGAAGCCCTGCCCAGCCCGCACCGTCCCGGCGCGCAGCGCGAACAGCAGCAGCGCCCCGCCGATATAGAGCGCGAGCAGCACCAGAATGAACGACCCACGCGTCGGATCGACCGCAAACGCATGCACACTCGTCAAAATGCCCGAGCGCACCAAGAATGTGCCCAGCATCGACATCGAGAATGCGACGACCGCCAGCATCAGCGTCCAGGCACGCAGCCCGTCCCGCGCTGCCAGCACATTGACCGAATGGAGCAGCGCCGTCGCTGCGAGCCACGGCATCAGCGAGGCATTCTCGACAGGGTCCCAGAACCACCAGCCGCCCCAGCCCAGCTCATAATATGCCCAGTAGCTGCCCGCCGTGATCCCGATCGTCAAAAACACCCAGGCCGCGAGCACCCAGGGCCGCATCGCGCGCGCAAAGGCCGGACCGACCACGCCAGTCACCATCGCGCCGACCGCGAACGAGAACGCAACCGACAGCCCGACATAGCCGAAATAGAGTGTCGGCGGGTGGAAGGCGAGGCCAGGGTCCTGCAGCAACGGGTTGAGCCCCAGCCCATCCACCGCCGCCGGATCGAGCCGCGCAAACGGGTTCGATGCGATCAGCATGAACGCGTAGAAGCCCAAGGCAATCGCCGCCTGCGCGCCCAATGTCGCGGTCAGCGTCGCGCGGTCGAGCTGCCGCTCCAGCAGCGCAATCGCCCCGCCCGACAGCGCAAGCACCGTGACCCACAACAGCATCGAGCCTTCATGGTTTCCCCATGTGCCCGCAATCTTGTAGAGCATCGGCTTGGCCGAATGGCTGTTCTGCGCGACCAGCAGCACCGACATGTCCGACTGGACGAACAGGGTGATCAGCAGGGCGAAAGAAAGGGCAGCGAGCAGCCCCTGCACGATTGCCACCGGGCGCACCGCCGCGATCAGGTCGCCGCCCGACGCGCTTGCCTGCATCCGCAGCCCCAGCCCGGCCGCAAGCAGCTGGAGCAGCGCCAATGCCGCCGCGAACCACAATGCCGCCAGTCCGGCCTCGGCAATCATCGCGTCATGTTCTCCGGCGCGGGCATCTTGTCGGCGATCTCCGGCGGCATGTAGCGCTCGTCATGCTTGGCAAGCAGATTGTCGGCGGTGAAGCTGCCATCGGGCATGAACTTCCCTTCAGCCACGACGCCGGAATTTTCCTTGAACAGGTCCGGCGCAACACCGGTAAAGCGCACCGGGACGGTCCCGCCATTGTCCGCGACGATGAAGGTGATGGTGACGCCATCGGCCATCTTCCTGATGCTGCCCGCCTGCACCATCCCGCCCAGCCGCACCGCGCGGCCCGGCTCGGGCTTTTTCGTCGCCAGATCGCTCGGCGTGTAGAAAAACGCCGCTTCGTCGCGCAGCGCCGATAGCGCGAGACCACTCGCCCCGCCGATCGCAGCGAGCGCAAGCAGGCCGAGCGTCAGCCGCTGGTGCTTCGCCTTCATCGCCGCTCCCTCATCGCGTCCGCAGCCGCCTCGGCCCGCCGCATCGCGCGCCAGCTGAACAGCGACAGCCCGCCGATGCCGATGAGCACGACCGCATAGGCGGCGATAATGAACGGCCAATGGTTCATGCCGCCAGCCTCCGCATCCGCGCCTCGACCCGCTGCTCCGCCAGTACCGCGCGCATCCGCATCAGCACGATCCCGCCGAACAACAGCGAAAAACCGGGCAGCGTCAGGAGCAGCGGCCACAGCATCGAATCGTCGATGGTGGATTTGGTCAGCGTCAGGCTCTGCCCCTGGTGCAGCGTGTTCCACCACACCACCGAATAGCGGATGACCGGCAGCAAAACCGTCCCCGCAATCCCGAACAAAGCCGGGATGCGCCCGTCTCCACCGCGCTCGCGATCGGCGCGTTCTAGCGCGATCCACGCGATATAGATGAACAGCAGCAGCAGCATCGACGTCAGCCGCCCGTCCCACTCCCACCAGGTGCCCCAGGTCGGACGGCCCCAGATCGATCCGGTGATCAGGCACAAAGCGGCGAACACCGCGCCCACTGGCGCAGTCGCCCGCGCGGCCAGCGCCGCCAGCGGATGCCGCCATACAAGAAAGGCAAAACACGCGATCGCCAGCGCGCTCCACCCACCCATGCCCAGCCACGCGCTCGGCACATGGATGTACAGGATGCGGACGCTTTCCTTTTGCAGATAGTCCGGCGGCGTCTGCGTCAGCCCGCCCCAGGCACCGACAAGCGTCAGCAGCAGCCCGCTCCAGAACAGGATGGGCGTCAGCGGGCGCGCGATCTTGAGGAAGCGCGTGGGGTTGGCGAGTGCGTGGATCACGGCGTTTGGCCGCTCTTAAGCGGATTCGCCGGCAAGTCCAAATGCGATGTGCGGGATGACCCGCGCGATCAGGCGATCAGCGCCTCGAACTCGTCTTCGCTCAGCGGGATCTGGAACTCCAGGCCGGCTTCGAAGTCGTTCGACCAGACCACACGAGCGGCCCAGTGGCCGACATGCGGCAGGGTCAGCCAGATGACCGAATCGCGGCGGACTTCGGAATAGGTCTCGATCTTCGCGCCATGGGTCGACAGATCGACCACCTTGCACAGCGCGCGGTCCAGCCCGCCGCGGCCAACCTTTGCATCGAGCGACACCGGCGCACGCGGCGCGCGGCGGCGGCCCAGCACGGCCGGTTCGAATTCTGCTGTGAAACTGCGCTTGCCGGTGAAAACCATGCGCAGAGCCTAGGTCACGATGGCTAAAGCCGCGTTAACGGCTTGCCACAATGCAAACGGCCCGCCCCGGGCGTCCGGGACGGGCCGTGTATCGGGTTCAGCCGGGCATCACGCCCGCGCCGCTCACTTCTTGGAGAGCGAGAGACCACCGAAACGCTTGTTGAAGCGTGCAACCTGGCCGCCGCTGTCGAGCATCTGACCGCGACCGCCGGTCCATGCCGGGTGCGCCAGCGGATCGATTTCCAGCTGCATCAGATCGCCTTCCTTGCCCCAGGTCGAACGCGTCTCATAGACGGTGCCGTCGGTCATCTGGACCTTGATCATGTGATAATCGGGGTGCGTATCGGGCTTCACGTGTCTGTTCCTTGAATTGAGCGCCGGTTTCCGACCGGCAACAAGAAGGCGCGGCCCCTAACAGAGCCGCGCCGATCTTGCAATGCCATGATATCCGAAGCGTTAGGCCGAGGGCGGGTCCGCAATCATCGCAGTAAACTCGCACTCGGTCGCCAGATCGTCGCCCAGATACGCCTTACCAGCGAACTTGCAGATCCGCGCACGCTTCTGGACGAATTCGACCTCCAGCCGCAGCAGCACGCCCGGCTCGACCGGCTTGCGAAACTTCACGCCGTCGATCGACATGAAATAGACCAGCTTGCCGGTGCCGGCGAGGCCCAAGCTCTCGACCGCGAGCACACCCGCCGCCTGCGCCAGCGCCTCCACCTGGAGGACGCCGGGCATGATCGGCCTTCCCGGAAAATGCCCCTGGAAGAACTCTTCGTTGATCGACACCGCCTTGATCGCGACGATGCGCTCGTCAGGAATCAGCTGCTCGACCCGATCGACGAGCAGCATCGGATAACGATGCGGCAAGGCCGCCATCACCCGCGTCACGTCGAGCGGGCCAATAGCGGCCTTTCCTTCGGCGGCGTCGCTCACCGGCCGGTGGGCGCCGGCTGAGTCGGCTGCGCTGCGGGAGCCTGCTGCTGCTGCTGCGGCGGGGGCGGAGCGACGGTCTGCACGCTCGGCAGCTGCTGGTTGAGCGCCGCCAGCACCGCATCGGTAATGTCGATGTTGGTCGCCGAATACAGCGTCGAGTTCTTGGCCAGCGCGATATGCGCGCCGCGCTGCTGCGAAATCTGCTCGATCACCGGCATCATCCGCTGCTCAACCTGCTGGTTCACATATTGAACATTGCGCTGGAAGGTCTGCTGGCGCTCGGCGAACTGCTGCTGCGCGGTTTGCTGGCGCTGCTGGAACGCCTGGATACGTGCGGTGAGCGCCGCGTCGGGCTTGCCATTGGCCGCCTTGAGCGCAGCCTGAAGCGCGGTTTCCTCGGTCTGCAGCGGGGCTGCCTGCTGCTGGGCAAACTGCACCAGCTGCGTGCGCTGCGCCTGAAGCTGCTGCGCGGCGGCGGTGCAGGCGGTGCAGCTGCTCATCACGCGATCGGTGTCGACGATCGCGACCTTGGTATCGACCAGCGCCTGCGCTGCCGCCGCGCCGGCGCCAAGCGTGACGCCCGCGACCGCAACCGCGGCGAGAATGGTTTTGGTGTTACGCATCAGAAGGAAGTCCCTACGTTAAATGTGAAGAGCTTGGTGTCGTCACCCTTCTGGGTGAGGAAAGCATGGGCAAGGTCGAGCCGCAGCGGCCCGAACGGCGAGTTCCAGTTTACGCCGATGCCGACCGACAAACGCGGCTTGGGCGAATTGCCCAGGAAGTTCTCGATGAACGGATCGGTCTGAATATTGTAGCGCGTGTTGATCGAAGTACCGGAGCACGCCCCACCATACTCCGTCGCATAGCCGACGCTACAGGTCGTGAGCGCGCCGGGCGCAACCGAGTCGCCCAGCGAAACGGCGTATAGCGGCAAATTCTCCCCGCCGACGTTGACAGACTGGGGCGTCTGGATCGGCAGCAGCGACGGCGAACCGTCCGCGTTGAACAGCAGATTGCCGGCCGAATCCGTGGCTTGGGTAAACGTCGCCGTCTTGTTCGGCTCGCGCACGCCCCAATTGGCGCCGGCCATGAAGAAGATCGACGGACGGATGCCCATTTCCCGCGCCCCAGCGCCCAGCGGGATCTCGAGCTCCAGCTTGCCGAGATAATAGGCACGGCCGCCGATCGCGTCGTCGAAGATCTGGTCTTCGTTGGTGATCAGCGCCTGGTTCCCGCCAGCGACGCTGCCTGTAAAGCCGATGCGCTGGATGCGCGGGCCGACACCACGGATGTCGAAACCACGGAACTGCGGCTCGCCTAGGAAGAAGCGATCGGTGATGCGGACCGGGTCCACACCCGCTGCAGCATCTTCGAGGCTGTGGATATAGCCGCCCTCAAGCCCGGCGGAGAAAATGAACCCGCTGCCGATGTTCCAATATTTGTCGGCGTCGAAGCGACCGCGCAGATATTTCACATCGCCGCCCAGACCCGCAAAATCGGTGCCCAGCACCAGCCGCTGGCCGCGCGTCGGGCGCAGACGGCTGTTCAGGCTGTCATAGATCAGCGACAGGCCGACGCTCGAAGTCCAACGCTTACCCAACGCCTCGCACAGATAGCGGCCGGCCTTGAGCGGATCGCACGCGCCATCGGTGAAGAAGGTGCTTTCGTCCAGCGTCACCGAATCATGCGTCAGCGAATAGCGGCCCGACAGGGTCCAATATTCGGTCAACGGCACGCCCAGCACGACCTGACCGCCGGTCGACACCTGCTGATAGGTGGTGCGGCGGTCGGTGCCGAGATAGTTGAACGAGTTATAGTCGCGGCGGAAGATCGTGCCGCCCAGCGCGACATTCTGATCGAACAGATAGGGCTCGGTAAAGCCCAGCTCGACCGACTTCGAATAGCTCGAATAATCGGCCGACAGGCGCAGATCCTGACCCTTGCCGCGGAAGTTGCGCTGGCGGATCGAGCCCTGGAAGATGAAGCGCTCAAGGCTCGAAAAGCCCGCCGACAGCGTCAGTTCGCCGGTCGATTTTTCCTCGACATTGGCGGTGAGGATGACGCGGTCGGGTGCCGATCCTTCCTTCTGCTCGATCTCGAACTTCTCGTTGAAATAGCCGAGCGAGTTGATGCGGTCCTGCGACCGCTTGACGAGGAAGGTGTTGAACGCGTCGCCCTCGGCCAGACGCATTTCGCGACGGATCACCTTGTCCTGCGTCTGGGTGTTGCCGGTGATGTCGATCCGCTCGACATAGGTGCGGCGCGCTTCGGCGATGTTGAAGTTGATCGACATCGTCAACTTCTCGCGATCACGCTGGAAGTCGGGGCTGACATTGGCAAAGGCGTAACCGAATGCGCCGGCCGTCTCTGACAGCTGGTCGATCGTATCCTCGACCAGCTTGGCGTTGTACCAGTCGCCTTCCTTCATCGCGAGGCCCTTGGCGAGCGCCTCGTCGTCGAAGTCACGGATGTTGCTGTCGACCTTGACCGGCCCGAACTTGTAGCGCGGCCCTTCCTCGACGACATAGGTGATGATGAAGTCGCGCTTGTCCGGCGTGAGTTCCGCCACTGCCGAAACGACGCGGAAATCGGCATAGCCTTCGGTCAGATAGAATTGGCGCAGCTTCTGCTGGTCATAGGCCAGGCGATCCTGATCATAGCTCGTGTTCGAACTCATGATCGTGGTCAGGCGCGCCTGCTTGGTCGCCATCTCGCCGCGCAGCTTGCCATCGCTGAACTGCTCGTTGCCGATGATGTTGATCTGGCGGACCTTCGATTTCGGCCCTTCGCGCACCTCGAACACGATATCGACGCGGTTCTGGTCGAGGCTGACCATCTTCGGCTCGACTGTCGCGGCAAAGCGGCCCTGGCGGCGATACAGCTCGACGATGCGGGCAACGTCCGCGCGCACTGCGGTGCGGGTGAACATCTGGCGCGGAGCGAGCTTGATTTCCTTGACGATCTTGTCGTCCTTCAGGCGCTTATTGCCCTCCAGGATGACGCGGTTGATCACCGGATTTTCACGCACGCGCAGCACGATGTCGCCGCTCTCGACGCCCTCGATCGTGACGTCGGCGAGCAGCTCGCTCGCCAGCACGTCACGGATCGCCTGGTCGAGGCTCTCGGTCGTGTAGGTCTGCCCGACCCGCAGGCGGGTGTAGGACAGCACCGTCTCCGGCTCGAGCCGCTGGGTGCCCTCCACCCGCAGCGAGCGGATCGTGCGGGTTTCCGCCGCGACCGCCGGAGCGGGTTGCTGCGCAACCGGCGCCGGCGCGGGAGCCGGGGCCTGCTGGGCCTGAGCGGCGGTGGCAAGCGCGAACCAGGTCGTGCCAGTCAGCAGGACCGCAGAGGCGCGCACGCCGAATTTCGTAACCTTGAGTGCCGTCACCATCCCACCCCAGTCGGATCCAAGAAATATTGGTCGGAAGCCTGCGTCCATTTGCACGCCCTGCCCCAACCGGTTCAGCCGATCAACCCGGCCAGGCTCTTCCACACGCCAAATGCGCCCAGATCGTTGAATGTCACCAGCAGCATCAACGCCAGTATCGCCATCATCCCGCCGCGAAACGCCCATTCCATCACCTCAGGCTCGACGGGCTTCCGGCGCACCGCTTCGACGGCATAGAACAGAAGATGGCCGCCATCCAGCACCGGGACTGGCAACAGGTTGATGAATCCGAGATTAATCGAGATGAGCGCGGCCAGGAACACGAACGCCTCGAATCCAAGCGACAGGTGCTCCCCAGACGCCTTGGCGATTCGCAGCGGACCGCCCAGCTCGCTGACCGGCACGCGGCCCATGATCAGCTGGCCCAGAAAGTCTACCATCGTTCCAACAAGGGACACCGTCTGTCGAAATCCCGAGGCCGGGGCCTGCCACCACGCGATCGGCGTGCGAATGATCTCATCGGTCGGCGCGATACCAAGATAACCGCGGCTCGTGACATTGCCGAAGCGGTCCTTCTCGACCAGCTTGCCGATCACCGCTTGGGTGCTGCCGGGCAGCCCGTCGCGGACATAGTCGATCCGAACCGACATCCCCGCACGCATCGAGGTGAACATCAGCATATCATTGAAGGAATCGACCTCACGCCCGCCGATCGCGACGAAGCGGTCTCCCGCCTTCAATCCGGCGGTGGCGGCCGGGCTGTTCGCCGCGATCCCGGCTGCGACGGGGGGGCGTTTTCCTTCACCATAGGCCAGCGCAAACGCGCCAAGAATCGCAATCGCCACGATGAAATTGGTGATCGGCCCTGCCGCGACGACGATCGCGCGCTGCCACAGCGGCTTGGCCTGAAAGGTCTGCGCCCGCTCGGCTGCCGGCAACGCCAGCCATTCGGGGCTAGGCTGTCCCGCCGGGTTCATGTCGCCAGCGAACTTGACATAGCCCCCCAGTGGCAGCCACCCGAACTTCCACCGGGTCCCGCGCTTGTCGGTAAAGCCCGCGACTTCGCGTCCGAACCCGATCGAGAATGCCTCGGCCTTGATCCCGAAATAGCGACCGGCAGCGTAATGACCCAGCTCGTGCACGAACACGAGCGGCCCGATGATCAGGATGAAGGCGATCAGGTAGAGGAAGAAACCGGGATTTTCGGTCAAGCGACGCAGTCCTTCACACGCTCACCCGCCAGTATCCGCGCCTCCCCGTCGATCGCCAATACCTGATCGAGCGTGTCCGGCGCGGCCGGGTCGTAGCGATCGAGGGTATCCGAGACGATTGCGGCAATTTCAAGAAAGCCAACCTGGCCCGCAAGGAAAGCCGCAACCGCCACCTCGTTCGCCGCGTTCAGGATCGCCGGCCGCGCACCGCCCGCCGCCAGCGCCTCACGCGCCAGCTTCAGGCAGGGGAAGCGCTCATAATCCGGCGCCTCGAAATCCAGACGTCCGATGGTGGCAAGATCAAGGCGCTGGCACGGGGTCTCCATCCGTCGCGGCCATGCCAGCGCATGCGCGATCGGCACGCGCATATCGGGCGAACCGAGCTGCGCCAGCACCGACCCGTCGACATATTCGACCATCGAATGGATCACCGACTGGCGGTGGACGATCACGTCGAGCTGGTCGACCGTCACCGGGAACAGGTGGAACGCCTCGATCAGCTCCAGCCCCTTGTTCATCATCGTCGCCGAATCGACGCTGATCTTGGCGCCCATCGACCAATTGGGGTGCGCGACGGCCTGTTCAGGCGTGATCGCGCGCATTTCGTCCAGCGTGCGCTCGCGGAACGGCCCGCCACTCGCGGTCAGGATGATGCGTGCGATGCGATCGGCATTCTGCGTCTCAAGACACTGAAACACCGCATTATGTTCGGAATCGACCGGCAGCAGCGTCGCGCCGGTCGCGGCGGCCGCCTGCATCATCACGTCGCCCGCCGACACCAGCGACTCCTTGTTCGCCAGCGCCACCGCCTGCCCGCCTTCCAGCGCCGCCAGCACCGGTTTCAGCCCGGCCGTCCCGACGATCGCCGCCATCGTCCAGTCCGCTTCCATCCGCGCCGCATCGCACACCGCATCCGGGCCGGACGCGACCGCGATTCCCGTTCCCGCCAGCGCCTCGGCCAGCGCCTGGTGACAGGTCGGATCGGCGACGACGGCCAGCTTCGCCGACACGCGCTTCGCCGCCGCCGCCAGCTTGGCGACATCGCAATTGGCGGTCAGCGCGACGACCTCGAACGCTGCGGGATCGCGCTCGATCAGGTCGAGCGTCGACGTGCCCACCGATCCGGTCGCACCCAATATCGTTACGCGTTTCATCAATATCCCTGAATCACGACCAACAGCGCGGCAACCGGCGCAACCGGCACCAGCCCATCCATCCGGTCGAGCACACCGCCATGTCCGGGCAGCAAATCACCCGAATCCTTTACCCCGGCACGGCGCTTAAGGTGACTCTCATACAAATCCCCCGCCTGCGCCAGCACCGCCAGAAGCGGCGTCGCCAGCGCCAACGTCAGCGGCAGGCCCCATAGGGTCAGCAGCAACGCAAAGCCGGTTGCCCCGATCACGCCGCCGACCAGCCCAGCCCAGGTTTTGTTCGGGCTCACCGCTGGCATCAGCTTGGGTCCCCCAATCGCGCGCCCGGCGAAATAGGCTCCGATATCGCACGCCCACACCAGCGCCATCGCCCAGAATGCCAGCAACAGTCCGCCGTCATGCCCGCGCAGGAAGAGCAAGGCGAGAACCGGCAGCCCGACGTAAATCGCCCCGGCTCCCAGCGCCCCGCTGCGCGTCACGATGGCGAGGAAGAAAAACGCAGCCAGGATCAGCCCCAACGCCAGAAAGCTCGGTCCCGCCGCCCAGGGAGACATGATCGCCAGCGGCACCATCAGCGCATATTGCGCCAGCTTGCGCTGCCCCGCATTCGCGCCATGCAGTCCGCCCCATTCATGGATCATCGCCAGCGCACCCAGCGTCACCAGCAGCCATAATGCAAAGTCGCCGAACCACAAGGCCGCCGCCGCCACCGCGATCAGCGCAACCCCGACCACGGCACGCGTGCCCAGGTCGGCGTTCTTGCGGGGCGGAACCGGCGTCACAGCCCCCCGAACCGGCGCTGCCGCCGCCCGAACTGCGCGATCGCATCGGCCAGCGCCGCGCCGTCGAAATCCGGCCACAAGGTCTCGACGAACAGCAGCTCGGCATAGGCCGCCTGCCACAGCAGAAAGTTGGACAGCCGTTGCTCGCCCGAGGTGCGGATCAGCAGATCGAGCGGGGGCAGGTCATGCGTGGCCAGCGCGTCGCTGAACATCGCCTCGTCGATCGCCTCGGGAGCAATCTCGCCGGCCTTGGCCGCGCTGGCCAGCCGCCGCGCCGCCGCAACAATCTCGGCCTGCGCGCCGTAATTCAGCGCGATCACCAGCGTCGCCCCGGTGTTGACCGAGGTCCGCGCAATCGCCTCGTCGATCATCGCGACCAGATCGCCCGACAGCGCGTGATAGTCGCCAATCACGCGCAACCGCACATTCTCGGCCACCAGATCCTTCAGTTCATTCTTCAGGAAATGGCGCAGCAACCCCATCAGGTCGCGCACTTCTTCCTCGGGACGCCGCCAATTTTCCGACGAAAAGGCGTAGAGAGTCAGCACCTCGACGCCCTGCTCGCGCGCCGCCTTCGACACGCGACGCACCGCCTCCACGCCCTGCTTGTGCCCGGCGATGCGCGGCAACCGCCGGGCCTTCGCCCAGCGACCATTGCCGTCCATGATGATGGCGACGTGGCGGGGAACGGCCCCGCCTTCCGGTCCAGCCGGAAGAGGCGCGGAGGCCGCAGTCACTTGCCGAGAATTTCCTTTTCCTTCGCACTCGCGGCCGCGTCGATCTCGGCGATCGTCGCATCGGTTAGCTTCTGGACGTCGGCCTCATGGCGCTTGCGATCATCCTCGCCGAATTCGCCCTTTTTCTCGTCGGCCTTCAGGCTGTCCATGCCGTCGCGGCGGACGTTACGCACTGCGACGCGTGCCGCTTCGGCATATTTGCTCACCAGCTTGGCCAGTTCCTTGCGGCGCTCCTCGGTCAAGTCCGGGATCGGCAGGCGCAGATTCTGTCCGTCGACAATCGGGTTGAGGCCCAGGCCGGCCGAGCGGATCGCCTTGTCGACCGGGCCGACATTTGACTTGTCCCACACCTGCACGCTCAGCATGCGCGGTTCGGGCGCCGACACCGTCGCCACCTGGTTGAGCGGCATGTGCGACCCGTAAACCTCGACCGTCACCGGTTCGAGCAAGGTGGTGCTCGCACGTCCGGTGCGCAGCCCGCCCAGGTCATGCTTCAGCGATTCGACCGCGCCGTGCATCCGGCGCTCCAGATCGGCCTTGTCATATGCGGCCATAGCTCAGGTTCCTCTTATTCTGTCTTAACTCAAGCGGATACGGGCGGGTTGCGGACGATGGTCGACGTACCTTCGCCGCGCAAGACCGCTTCCAAAGTGCCCTCGTCGCGGATGTTGAACACCACGATCGGAATGTCATTGTCGCGGCACAGTGCCACCGCGGTCGCGTCCATGACCTTCAAATTGTCGACCAGCACCCGGTCGAAGCTCAATTCCTCGTAGCGGGTCGCGTCGGCGACCTTCTTGGGATCGGCATTGTACACGCCATCGACGCTGGTACCCTTGAACAGCGCGTCGCAATTCATCTCGGCGGCACGCAAAGCGGCGGTGGTGTCGGTGGTGAAGAAGGGCAGGCCCGTGCCGGCGGCAAAGATCACCACGCGGCCCTTCTCCATATGCCGCATCGCCTTGCGCCGGATATAGGGTTCGCTGACCGACGCCATCGGGATCGCCGACTGCACGCGGGTATCGACGCCCAGCCGCTCCAGCGTATTCTGCATCGCCAGCGCGTTCATCACGGTCGCGAGCATGCCCATATAATCGGCGCCCGCCCGCTCGAAGCCCTGCGCCGCACCCGCCAGCCCGCGAAAGATATTCCCGCCGCCGACGACCATGCAGATCTCATACCCCGCCTCGGTCGCCGCCTTCACCTCGCGCGCGACGCGCTCGCAGGTGGCGGGATCGATACCGAACTGCCCCTGCCCCATTAGCACTTCGCCGGAGAGTTTGAGGAGGATGCGTTTGAAGCGTGGCGCGGTCATCTGGCCCTAATGTCTGTCGGGGGTTGGGAGCGGCGCGGACCTTAGGCGTGGCACGGGGCCGGGACAAGCGGGGAAACTTAGAAGAGCAGCGCTATGCGCCAACGGCGACATCCACTTTAGGCCGCTGACGACTCTGGCTTTTTGAACGGCACGCCGCATTCCTCGGCATATTCTGCAATGGCACCCGATACGCGATCGATTACGATGTTGTAGAACAGACAAATACCCAACAGGTCGTCGGGCGTGAATCGGATGTGGTCACCAAGCGCGAATGCACGCTCGGTGATAACGACATCCACGTAGACGCGCCCGTCTGGACCATCGGGATCAAGCTGGTAAGGCGCTTCCAAGTTCTCGAATATGACCTCTTTTTCGCCTTGCTTAATGACCGTTCGGAAGCCGAGCCATTTCACCGTCAACGCACCGTCCGTCGCCCGTTTCACCGTGACATGCCCAAGTTCATGGGAAAGACAGTTCCGGGCATGACTCAGCGAAACCAAACAATCGTTATCCTCGTCATGAGGTCTGATGTATCGGTTGGCGGCAAGCATAACGCGCCGGTGTTTCTTGGCCACATTCGTATCCCGATCAATGCGACGCCAAGTGTGGTGAGCAGGATACTCACCAACCACTATCTTCGCCATCTCGGTCATGTCGAATGCTTCGTCGAGGAATAAACTTAAGAACTGGTCGAGCTCCCGCAGCGCATTCCCTATAATCCACGCCTGCCACGCCTCTTTGAGGTCGGGAACCATATCATCGGGGATGGGGTCCGGCAAGAAAGCGCGCTTGATGACCTTACCTAAGGTGAGCGATCGCGGAATCTCGCCCTCCATGAACCGCTCAGAAAGGCCAAGGAACGCAGCAGCGCGGCGCACTCCGCGATGGGCGCGCTGTTGCATCCCGCTTAGGTCAAAATGCAAGCGGCGCTCAATTGCGTTTTCGCTCATAGCGAAGGTACGTTAGGTGATCGTTCTTGATATGTCCAACGGACAGCTGCCGTTTTCTACCCCTCGAAAGTAACACCTGCTGGTCGCTCACCATTTCACCTTGAACCTAAAAAACAAAAAGGGCGCGGCCATCGCTGGCCGCGCCCTCCTTGTTCCGTCAGGTTCGAACGATCAGCCGGCCGCAGCCGCCGTCGCCGCGACTTCCGCGGCGAAGTCGCTCTCTTCCTTCTCGATGCCTTCGCCGAGCTGGAAGCGGACATAGTCGACCAGCTTGATCGACGCGCCTGCATCCTTGGCCGCCTGGGCGATCACGTCGCCGACCGGGGTCTTGCCGTCCATGACGAACGCCTGGGTGAGCAGCGCGTTCTCCTTCTTGAACTTCTCGACCGGGCCGTTGAGGATCTTGGCGGCGACCTCTTCCGACTTGCCGACGATCTTGTCGGCGTTCTTTTCGCGCAGGATCGCGGCTTCACGCTCGACGACCTAGGGGTCGAGGTCTTCGATCGACAGCGCCAGCGGGAAGGCCGCGGCGATGTGCATCGCGATCTGCTTGCCCAGCGGCTCGAGCACGTCGACGCCCGCGTCCGATTCGAGCGCGACGAGCACGCCGATCTTGCCCAGGCCCGGAGCCGCGGCGTTGTGGACATACGGGATCACCGCGCCGTTGGTCACTTCGACCTTCTTCGCGCGACGCAGCACCTGATTCTCGCCGATCGTGGCGATGTTGGCCACCAGCACTTCGTCGATGGTGCCACCGGTGATCGCCTGCGCCTTCAGCGCCTCGACGTCATCGATGCCCTGCTCCAGCGCAACGCCGGTCACTTCGCGGACGAAGCCCTGGAAAATCTCGTTCTTCGCGACGAAGTCGGTCTGCGAGTTGACCTCGACGGCCACGCCCTTGGTGCCCGCGACGGCAACGCCGACCAGGCCTTCAGCGGCGGTGCGGCTGGACTTCTTGGCGGCCGCGGCCAGGCCCTTCGAACGCAGCCAGTCGCTGGCCGCTTCGATGTCGCCATTGGTCTCGGTCAGCGCCTTCTTGCAGTCCATCATGCCGGCGCCGCTCTTCTCGCGCAGTTCCTTGACGGCTGCTGCAGTGATCTCGGCCATGTTCTTGTTCCTCAAGTTAAGCGGTTCGCTTCAAATATGGTGCGGGCGGGACAAAGCTCAAACGCCCTGCCCCGCCCCCATTACGGTTCGATGACCAGAGCGCTTACGCGTCGATCTGGCGCTCGCCCTCAGCTGCGGTTTCCGGGTCGGTCGCTGCGGCCGGAGCTTCCGGCTCGGCTTCGACGGCCGGGGCCGGCTCGGCCAGCGCGGCTTCGACCGGAGGCACTTCGGCTGCACCGAAATCGCCACTGCTCATCTGCGCCTGGTTGTTGCCGCGGGTCGCCGCGATGGCGACGGCTTCGCAGTACAGGCGGATCGCGCGACTGGCGTCGTCATTCGCCGGAACCGGGAATGCGATGCCGTCGGGCGAGACGTTCGAATCGAGGATCGCGACGACCGGGATGCCCAGCGTGTTGGCTTCCTTGATCGCCAGCTCTTCCTTGTTCGCGTCGATCACGAACATGATGTCAGGAACGCCGCCCATGTCGCGGATGCCGCCGAGCGACAGCTCGAGCTTGTCCTTTTCGCGGGTCAGGTTCAGCACTTCCTTCTTGGTCAGGCCGTGCGTGTCGCCCGACAGCTGCTCTTCCAGCGTCTTGAGGCGCTTGATCGAATTGCTGATGGTCTTCCAGTTGGTGAGCATGCCGCCCAGCCAGCGATGGTTGACGAAATGCTGGTTCGACTTGCGCGCTGCCTCGGCAATCGCTTCCTGCGCCTGACGCTTGGTGCCGACGAATAGCACCTTGCCGCCGCCGGCGACGGTCGAGCTGATGAAGTCCAGCGCGCGCGCGAACAGCGGCACGGTCTGCGACAGGTCGATGATGTGAACGCCGTTACGGTCGCCGAAAATATACGGCTTCATCTTCGGGTTCCAGCGGTGGGTCTGGTGACCGAAGTGCGCGCCCGATTCGAGCAGCTGCTGCATGGAGACGACAGGTGCCGCCATAGGGATAACTCCTTCCGGTTGAGCCTCTGGGAAGCGAGTGACCGTGAGCCGAAAGGCCCGCAGCACCGGGTTATGTTGCTTCCCATGCGGGGTTGAAGGTGGCGCGCTTAGTCGAGAATGCGGGATTGCGCAAGAGAACAAAAGCGGAATTACGCGCTTGACAGATGGAACGTTAACGGAACATAAAGAGTTCAACAGGCGGACAAGGAACCTTTGCCCGTCACGGAGCGTCACGAATCATAAGGATTCCAGTCGCTTATAAGGATCCGGGAGGCCATGATGGTTGCTGTTCTTGCCGCGCTGCTCTTCTCCACCGCCCTCGCCGCGTCGCTCTGGGCGATGTTCGTCACGATTGCGCCGCGGATCGACTATATGCGGTCGCTGATCACGGGTGCGCCGTTGCCTGCCCTCGCGCCGGTTCATGCGGCGCGGGTCCGCGTTACGCCGCGGGCGGCTCCGCGCCGGGCTTCGGCCCCGCTTCGCGCGGCGGCGTGATCGGCATCGTCCGGCGATAGGCGCGCGCGCTGAACGGCAGCGTCGCGAGATAGCCGAGGCAGATGGCCGTCAGCGTCTGCCACGGTGCAGTGACCAGTGCGGCGGCAAGGACCACGACGAACACCAGCGCCTCGAACCGCACATGACGACGCAGGCGCAGCGACTTCCACGAATAGGTCGCCACGCTCGACACCATCAGCAGACCGGTGAATGCGACCCAGGGCGTGACGATCCAGGGCGATCGCATGATCTCCTCCCCGCTCCACAGCCAGACATAGATGGGCAACATCGCAAGGGCCGCCCCCGCAGGTGCCGGAATCCCGGTGAGGAACCCCGCCAGCTTGCGCGGCTGGGCATCATTGTCGAGCTGCGAATTGAAGCGGGCAAGGCGAAGCGCGCAGAACACGGCGTAGAGCAGCGCAACGATCCAGCCCAGCTTGGGCACGGCCATCAAGGACCAGAGATAGAGGATCAATGCGGGAGCAACGCCAAACGAAATCGCGTCGGACAGGCTGTCGAGTTCCGCACCGAAACGGCTTTCGGCGCGGACCATGCGCGCCACCTGCCCGTCGATGCCGTCGAGCGCACCGGCGAGCATCACCATCAGCACCGCGCGCTCCCACTCCTCGCCAATGGCGAAGCGGATGCCGGTCAAACCCGCGCACAACGCCAGCGCCGTCACCGCATTCGGCGCCACCGCGCGCAGCGGAAGGCCGCGCAACTGGCGACGCGGGCGCAGACTCATTGCGCCACGCCCTGGGCCGGCGCGCCACCCTTCAGGCCGACGATGGTCTCACCCGCCAGGCAGCGCTGGCCCAGCGCCACTTGCGGCGCATACTCATCGGGCAGGAACACGTCGACGCGGCTGCCGAAGCGGATCAGGCCAAAGCGCTGGCCCGCCGCGACGATGTCACCGGGCTTGACGAAGGTCACGATGCGGCGCGCGACGAGGCCGGCGATCTGCGTGAACCCGACGCGGGTGCCGTCATGGGTTTCCATCACGAAATGCTGCCGCTCATTTTCCTCGCTCGCCTTGTCGAGGTCGGCATTGAGGAATTTGCCCGCAATATAGACGACCTGGCGGATCGTGCCGGCCATCGGGGTGCGGTTGATATGGACGTCGAACACGGACATGAAGATCGAAACGCGCACCCGCGTCGCTTCGTTCAATCCTTCCGGCCCGGCAATCTCGCGCGGCACCGGCACGCGCTCGATCATCGTCACCAGGCCATCGGCGGGCGAGATGATCATCCCCTCCCCCTGCGGCGTCACGCGGATCGGATCGCGGAAGAAGGCGGCGACCCAGATCGTCAGGCCGATCAGCGCAAAGCCGAGCTCATCCCAGATCGCGAAAAGGAACAGGATCGTGATCGCCGCAGAGATCAGCACATATTTGCGACCCTCGGGATGGACCGAGGGGAAGCGCCACTTGACGGTATTGGTGACGACGGGCGGGGTATCGAGTGAGGACATGGGCTGGGGTCTAGCTGTGCCATCCCCGCAACACAATCCTGTGTGGCGCGGCTCCGCTCCGTTTGCCCTGAGCTTGTCGAAGGGCCGCAGACCGCCCTTCGACAAGCTCAGGGCAAACGGCCGTTAGTCTTTCCGTCCGAGCGCCCCCTCCCCCGCTTGATCGCGCGCGCGCTTGCTCCTAGACGCACCGCCAAACCCTTCCTCCCGGATATAAACAGGAAAGCGAGCATGGCGAAGATCAAGGTCAAAAACCCGGTCGTCGAAATCGACGGCGACGAAATGACGCGGATCATCTGGGAATGGATCCGTGAGCGCCTGATCAAGCCGTACCTCGACATCGACCTCAAATATTACGACCTCAGCGTCGAAAAGCGCGACGAGACCAACGACCAGATCACGGTCGATGCCGCCAACGCGATCAAGGAATATGGCGTCGGCGTGAAGTGCGCGACGATCACCCCGGACGAGCAGCGCGTCGAGGAATTCAACCTCAAGGAAATGTGGAAGTCGCCCAACGGCACCATCCGCAACATCCTGGGCGGCGTGGTGTTCCGCGAACCGATCGTGATCAGCAACGTTCCGCGCCTGATCCCGGGCTGGACCAAGCCGATCGTCGTCGGCCGTCACGCATTCGGCGACCAGTATCGCGCAACCGACTTCAAGGTGCCGGGTGCGGGCAAGCTGCGCCTGGTGTTCGAAGGCGCGGATGGCCAGATCATCGACCGCGAAGTGTTCAACTTCCCCGGTTCGGGCGTCGCGATGGCGATGTACAATCTCGACGATTCGATCCGCGATTTTGCGCGCGCATCGTTCAACTACGGCCTCAACCTCGGCTGGCCGGTGTATTTGTCGACCAAGAACACGATCCTCAAGGCCTATGACGGCCGCTTCAAGGATCTGTTCCAGGAAGTGTTCGAGACCGAAGGCTTCGACGCGAAGTTCAAGGACGCCGGCATCGTCTATGAGCACCGCCTGATCGACGACATGGTCGCCAGCGCGCTCAAGTGGAGCGGCGAGTTCGTGTGGGCGTGCAAGAATTATGACGGCGACGTCCAGTCGGATCAGGTCGCGCAGGGCTTCGGTTCGCTGGGTCTCATGACCTCGGTCCTGCTCTCGCCCGACGGCAAGACGGTCGAAGCGGAGGCGGCGCACGGCACCGTCACCCGCCACTATCGCCAGCACCAGCAGGGCAAGGCGACCTCGACCAACCCGATTGCGTCGATCTTTGCCTGGACCGGCGGCCTCAAGTTCCGCGGCAAGTTCGACGACACGCCGGAAGTGACCAAGTTCGCCGAAACGCTGGAGCGCGTGTGCATCCAGACCGTCGAAAGCGGCAAGATGACCAAGGATCTCGCGCTGCTGATCGGTCCGGACCAGCCCTGGATGACCACCGAGCAGTTCTTCGAGGCGATCCGCCAGAACCTCGAAACCGAAATGGCCAGCTGGGCGTAAGTCTCGCTGCCATCGGCGACCGAAAGGGCCGCGTTCCGTACGGGACGCGGCCCTTTTCGTTCATATCTACCAACCATGAACGCGCCTGAAGAGCTGCGTCGCGCGATCCTATTCAAAAAGGCGCTCGATTCCCTGTTGCGGCTGAGCGCGCGCTACCGCCGCCGCGCGAAGCGCCTGGAAATAGATCGCGAAAGCCAGCCAATATCCAATGAATGGGATATGCGCGGGATCACGATAGGGAATCTGCGTGATCATCCAGAGGCTAGCGATGCTTCCGGCGAAGGCGACACCTGAAAGGAGCACCCCGCGCCATCCTTTGCCGAACAAGGGCAGCAATCTTGCGCCGCCGCGGTATCCGACCAGATACAGCGCCACGAAGCCGGCCCATGCCGCTCCCCAAATCGGGAGACTGCGGAGCATCGATTGCAGAACTGCCAGCGTTTCTTCTGCCTGTCCGCGCGATGCTGCGAGATAGCCGCTATAGGCGGTCAGCACGAAGATTCCGGCCGCCAAGGCAACGGCCATCGCCCACAATGCGATTGGGCGAACCCAGAAATGAGTTTGGATCACGCGCGCTCCCGAACCGGCGAACGTGCAGCGATCGGCTCGATCCCACGTCTCGCATCACGCTACTATCAGGGCAAAATTGAATTCTTCGCCATGATTTATTTCGCGCGAACGCTGCGGCCGACATGACAAGCGTCGCTGTGCCCGGTTAGGGTGCCACCATGGCTCTCGACCTCTCCAATAACGGGTTCAGCGACGCGCTGGTGATCCTTGGCGCGGCGGGGATCGTCATCCCGGCCTTTACCCGCTTCCGCATCAGCCCGGTGATCGGTTTCATTCTGGTCGGCGCGCTGGTCGGGCCCGCGGGCTTGGGGCAGCTGGTCGATGCGTTTCCCTGGCTGTTCTACTTCACCATTTCCGACCCGGAATCGATCGAGCCCTTTGCCGAGTTCGGGATCATCCTGCTGCTCTTTTCGATCGGCCTCGAACTTTCGTTCAAGCGCTTATGGACGATGCGCGGCCTCGTCTTCGGCGTCGGGGCGGCCGAACTGCTCGGCGCTGCCACGCTGATCGCGGTCGGTCTCTATGTCATGGGCCAGCCCTGGTCGGGCGCGCTCGGGCTCGGCCTGGCACTGGCGCTCTCATCCACTGCGCTGGTGCTGCCGATTGCTGGAACGACCAGTGCGGTGGGCAAGTCGGCATTCGCGATGCTGTTGTTCGAGGATCTGGCGCTGGTACCGATCGTCTTCCTGCTCGGCGCGCTGGCGCCGGCGGCGGGCGATGCTGGCCTTGGCGATTTCATGATGACGCTGCTGCGCGGCGGTGTGGTCGTCGCGCTGCTGTTCCTTGGCGGTCGCTTCTTCCTGCCCCGGCTGTTTGCACAGGCCGCGCGGACAAAGTCACCCGAACTGTTCCTCGCCGCCAGCCTGCTGGTGGTGATCGTCGCCAGCCTCGCCACCACCGTGGTCGGCCTGTCGCCGATCGTCGGCGCGCTGCTCGCCGGGCTGCTGATCGCCGAAACCGACTATCACAGCGAGGTTGAGGTCATTACCGCACCGTTCAAGGGGCTGGCGCTCGGCGTGTTCCTGATCACCGTCGGCATGCGGCTCGACCTGCGCATGATCATGCAGGAATGGGCGCTGCTGCTGGCCGCGATTATCGGGGTGATGGCGATCAAGGTCGGCGTGACCACGGCGCTGCTCAAACTGTCGGGCGCGCGCACCGGCACGGCGGCAGAGGCCGGGGTGCTGATGGCGAGCCCGTCGGAGACGACGCTGATCGTGCTGGGCGTTGCCGCGGCGGCGGGCCTGATCCAGCCGTCGACGGCGGCCTTCTGGACCACCGTTACCGCGATCGGCCTGACCATCACCCCCCTTCTCGCCCAGGCGGGTCGCTTTGCATCGCGCAAGATCGAGGAACGCGACGGCGTGCGCGGCGATGCAACAGCCGAAGAGGTCGTGCCCGGCGGTACGGTGATCATCGGCTTTGGCCGCGTCGGTCGCACCGTCGCCGACATGCTGCGCGCGCATGACAAGCCCTATGTCGCGGTCGACGCTGATATTGACGGCGTCGCCGCGGCACGGCGCGAGGGTTACAGCGTTGTATTCGGCGACGTCGCCCGCGCCGAATTGGTCGATCGCCTGCGCCTCGGTCATGCCAAGGCGCTGATCCTGACGATGGACGATCCCGTCTTGACGGTACGCCTGACCCGCCGGGTACGCAGCTGGGTCCCGAACATCCCGATCATCGCCCGCGCGCGCGACGCCGCGCACGCCGCCGAACTCTACAAGGCTGGTGCGACCGACGCAGTGCCGGAAACGCTTGAAAGCTCGCTACAGCTGTCCGAAGCTGCCCTTGTTGACCTCGGCGTCGCGGTCGGCCCGGTGATCGCATCGATCCACGAAAAGCGCGACGAAATGCGCAAAGCGATCAAGGAAGCCGCCGGCCTGGAACGCGAGCCGCGCATCCGCCGGGTGCGACAGGGCGAAGCCGAGGCCTGAGCGCCCCTACCCCATCCGCGCCCGCACCACGCGCTTCAGCACGTCGAGCGGCATGGCGCCCTTGCGCAGCACCTCATGGAACTGGCGCGGGTTCCAATTTGCCCCCGCCTTAGCCTTTGCTTCGTCGCGCAGCCCGACCCAGACGGTATGACCGATCTTGTAGCTGCACGCCTGGCCCGGCCAGACCGTGTAGCGATCGATCTCACCCTGGCTGCGGCCGCGCGCGATGCCCGTTGTGGCAATAAAGTAGTCGGTCGCCTGCTCCCGGCTCCAGCGCTTGGCGTGCATGCCACTATCGACCACCAGCCGCGTCGCGCGGAACAGCAGTGACTGGAGATAGCCGACCTGCCCGAGCGGGTCGCCGTCATACATGCCCATCTCGTCCGCAAGCTGCTCGGTGTAGAGCGCCCAGCCCTCGCTATAGCCGCTGAAGCCGCCGCGACGCCGGATCAGCGGAATATCCTGCGATTCGAGCGCCAGCATCACCTGAAGGTGATGCCCCGGCACCGCCTCATGATAGCTCAACGTCGCGAGGCCGAACTTCGGCCGGTCGAACGTGTCGCGCAGGTTGATGTAGTAAATGCCCGGCCGCGAGCCATCGAGCGTCGCGGCCTGATAATAGCCGCCCGGCGCACCGGCCTGAATCGCCGGAGGCACGCGGCGCACCTCGACCGGCGCCTTGGGCAGGGTCGCAAACTGTTCGGGGAGGCGCTTCTCCATCGCCCGCACCTGCGCACGCAGCGCCTCCAGCAGCGCCTCCCGGCCGGGATCGGTATTGGGAAACAGCTGGTCGGGCCGCTCGTTCAACGCGACTAGCCGCGCGCCGACGGTGCCATCACGCATCCCCTGTGCTTTCAGGATCGTGTCGATCCGTCCGCTGATCTCGGCCACCTGCTCCAGCCCGATGCGGTGGATCGCGTCGCCCGACAGCCGCGTGGTCGTCGCGGCTTCGGCGGCGGCGGTGTAATAGGCCTCACCATCGGGCAGCCGCCATACGCCCGCATCATGCGTCGCCTTGGCCCGCAATTCGGTGACCAGCGCGCGCTGGCGATCCAGCGCCGGGAACAGCTTGTCGGCGACGATCTTCTCCGCCTGCGCGCCGCGCTCGGGCGGCAGCTTGGCCGCTTCCAATTTCGCCTTGAACCCGGTCACCAGCCCGAATTCGCCCGGTGCCTTGTCGCGCAACGCCGCAAACTGCTTCAGCGTGGTGTCGAGCACATAGTCCGGCGCAAACACCCCGCGCGCCGCGTCCGCGCGCTGGCGCTCGCTCTCCTGATCGAGCACCACGGCAAATGCCTCGAGCCGAGCGAGATAGGCGTCGGCATCGACCGCGTCGCGCACCCGGTGCTGATTGTCGAGAAAGTCCGGCACATCCTGATACGCACCGGTCAGCTGGCTCAGCCGGTACGGCGCATAACGCCCGCCGGCCGAACCATAGGTAAAGCGCTCGCGCCCCGCGATGCTGCGTTCGAGCTGATAGGTGACGATGTCGTAATCGAGCCGGGCATTCTCACCCAATGTCGCGGGGTCGATCGCCTTGATTGCAGCCAGCTCTCGCTTCGCCCGAGTCAGGTCGCGCGCTTCATCCGCCGCGCTGCGCCCCGACAGTTGCGATTTCAGCGCCGCATTCTTGCCGGTATCCAGACCAAGCGCCGTCGCCCCTTCCGGACTTTCGGTCAGGCGGTCGTTGAAAATCCGGTCGAGCAACGTGCGCAGCGCTGCGTCGCCCGACCCGGTGGTCGCCTCACCCGAACCGCGCGCAGCGGCGGGGATGCTGGTGGCCAGCGCTGCTGCGCCGATGGATTGAACGAACGAGCGGCGGCGCAGGGTCATCAGCGAACGGTGTCCGGGTTACTTGTCGAGGGCAGGCACACGCGCCACACAAGCCGCCAGTGCCGACACGGTCGCACTGTCCTGACTGCGCAGCTTCGGCTCCAGCTGTGCCGACAGTGCGGGAACTTCGGCATCCACCGTCTTGCTATTCTTGCCCGCCGCGCGTCCAGAATCGGCTGCTGCCATGCCCCAGTAGATGAGGTGGTCGAACAACTGCGATTCCTGCGGCGTGCCCTTGCCGATCTTCAGCGCGGCATGGGTCAGCGCGGCGCAATTGAGCGCCTCGGGGTAAGGCGGCAATTTGCCCTGCGCCGTGGCGGCGGGGGCGGCGATGAGGGCCGCGGCGATTGCGGCGGCCTTCCAAACATGATCACGCAGTTGCTTTCTCCTCGGCAAGCGCCGTCTTGACTGCATCGATCGCTGCCTGGGCGTTGCCGCCCTCGGGACCGCCACCCTGCGCCATGTCCGGCCGCCCACCGCCGCCCTGCCCACCCAGCGCGGCAACGCCACGCTTGACCAGCTCGACGGCACTGAAGGCGCCGGTCAGGTCGTCGGTGACACCCACCGCGATCGCTGCACGTCCTTCATTTACCGCGACAAAAGCTACCACAGCTGAACCGATGCGGCCTTTCGCCTCATCGACCGCGCCGCGCAGCGCCTTGGGATCGAGCCCATCGAGGATCTGGCCGACAAAGTTCACGCCCCCAATCTGCTCGGGGCCAGCCGGTGCCGCCGCGCCGCCGCCACCCAGCGCGAGGGCCTTCTTGGCTTCGGCCAGTTCCTTCTCGAGCTTGCGCCGTTCCTCGACCAGCGCGGAAACGCGCGCGCTCACCTCATCTGGCGAGGTCTTGAGCGTCGCCGCCACCTCGCGCAGCTTCGCATCGCGGTCGGCGAGCCACAGCCGCGCCGCCTCGCCGGTCAGCGCCTCGATCCGGCGCACGCCGCCCGCGACCGCGCTTTCGCTGACGATCTTGAACACGCCGATATCGCCGGTCGCGCGGACATGGGTGCCGCCGCACAGTTCGACCGAATAATGCTTGTCGGTGAGGCGCCCCATCGACAGCACGCGCACCTCGTCGCCATATTTTTCGCCGAACAGCGCCATCGCACCCGCCGCAATCGCATCGTCGGGAGTCATCAACCGCGTACCGACCGTTTCGTTGGCGCGAATCTCCGCATTCACCTCGGCCTCGACATCCGCAATCTCCTGCGCCGTCAGCGCAGTGGGGTGCGAGAAGTCGAAGCGGAAGCGGTCGGGCGCGACCAGCGACCCCTTCTGCGTCACATGTTCGCCCAGCCGGTTGCGCAGCGCGGCATGGACGAGGTGCGTCGCCGAATGGTTGGCGCGGATCGCGTCGCGCCGGGCGACGTCGATCGCCAGCTTGACCGTGTCGCCAACCTTGATCTCGCCGCGCGCCAGCGTCGCCTGATGCGCGTGCAGCCGGCCGAGCGGCTTCGACGTGTCGCTGACGATCGCCTCGGCCACGTCGTTTCCGATCGTGCCCGCGTCGCCCATCTGGCCGCCGCTCTCGCCATAAAAGGGCGTCTGGTTGGTCAGGATCGTGACCTCGTCCCCCGCGCCGGCACGGTCGACGCGCGCGCCGTCCTTGACCAGCGCGACCACCTGCCCCTCGCCCTCGGTCGCACTATAGCCGGTGAACTCGGTGCTCCCCAGCTCCTCGGCGATGTCGAACCACACTTCGTCGCTGGCCTTGGCGCCCGAGCCCTTCCACGCGGCGCGCGCGGCATCCTTCTGCCGCTTCATTGCCGCGTCAAACCCGTCGCGGTCGACCTTCATCCCCTGCGGACGCAGCGCATCCTCGGTCAGGTCATAGGGGAAGCCATAAGTGTCATAGAGCTTGAACGCGGTCTCGCCCGGCAGCGTATCGCCCTCGCCCATTGTCGCGGTCGCCTCGTCGAGCAGCTTGAGGCCGTTCGCCAGCGTCTGGCGGAAGCGGGTTTCCTCCTGCAACAACGTCGCCTCGATCAGCGGCTGTGCGCGGACCAGCTCGGGATAGGCGCCGCCCATCTCGGCGACCAGTGCCGGCACCATGCGGTGCATCAACGGCTCCTTCGCGCCCAGGATATGCGCATGGCGCATCGCGCGGCGCATGATCCGGCGCAGCACATAGCCGCGCCCTTCATTCGCGGGCAGCACCCCGTCCGCCACCAGGAAGCCCGACGTGCGGATATGATCGGCAATCACGCGATGGCTCGCCTGATTGTCACCGGTCGTCGCCGACTGCGTCAGCGCGCCGCTCTCGGCGATCAGCGCCTTGAACGTGTCGGTGTCGTAATTATCGTGCACGCCCTGCAGCACCGCCGCGACGCGCTCCAGCCCCATGCCGGTGTCGATGCTGGGCTTGGGCAGGTCGCCGACGATCTGGTCCGCCTCCTGCACATGCTGCATGAAGACCAGGTTCCAGATCTCGACAAAGCGGTCGCCATCCTCTTCCGGGCTGCCCGGAGGTCCACCCCAGATATGGTCGCCATGGTCGTAAAAGATTTCGGAACACGGCCCGCACGGACCATCCGACCCCATCGCCCAGAAGTTATCCTTGGTCGCGATGCGGATGATCCGCTCCTCGGGGAGCCCTGCGATCTTCTTCCACAGATCGAACGCCTGATCGTCGGTGTGATAGACGGTCGCGGTCAGCTTGTGCGCCGGCAGACCCCATTCCTTGGTCAGCAGCGTCCAGGCATGCCGGATCGCCTGCTCCTTGAAATAGTCGCCGAACGAGAAATTCCCGAGCATTTCGAAGAAGGTATGATGCCGCGCGGTATAGCCGACATTGTCGAGGTCGTTATGCTTGCCGCCCGCGCGCACGCACTTCTGGCTCGACGCAGCAGTGGTGTAGGGCCGCGTCTCCAGCCCGGTGAACACGTTCTTGAACGGCACCATGCCCGCATTGACGAACATCAGCGTCGGATCGTTATGCGGCACCAGCGGCGCGGACGGAACGCGGGCATGGCCCTGGCCCTCGAAATAGTCGAGGAAGCTGCGGCGGATATCGTTGGTCGAGGTCATTTTCGCGACTTAAGCGCGCGCGGGCGTTCGCTCAAGCGAAACGGTTCGATCAGGGTGATTGTATGATCGGAGTCTGATCGAGCGGGCCGAACAGCTTTTCAAGCACTGCATCCAGCGAATTCAAAATCGCAAACGAACCTCGCGGGATGATCCGATGGTTCGGCCGCTCCGTCTTTACGCCGTCTGCGTTTCCCTTGCTATGCTTGGTAACCGCAAAACCGCTCAGACCGGGGAGCCGCGCGCCGGGTGCTCCACCAAACCATAGGAACTGCTTCAGCGTAAGGTCTGGCGTCACAACCAACCAGATCACGCAGCCGCTCGGCTTGTCGGCTAGCTTCAGGCTCACGCTCGTTCGCGCAGCCTTACCATCCTCCATCACCGACTTGAACTGTATGTGGCGAATGGTGCTTCCTCGACTCATCACGAGATCATAGCCGCCCGCGTCGAACTCCGAGCGAAGCACTTCGACATCAAAGATGCCAAGCTGCCATAGCCGCTTCAGCGCTTCACCTACGAAAACATGCTCGACAATGCGTTCTCGCAGGGTCGAATGAATGAAGTGATGATCCAGGGCGGCACTCACCCAATCGGTTCCTCAATCGACCCCGGCGGCACACTGAACCATTTCGGCCCCGCTTCGGTCATATAGAAGCAATCCTCCAGCCGCACGCCGAATTTGCCCGACAGATACAGGCCGGGTTCGTTCGAGAAGCACATGCCCGGCGCCAGCCTTGTCGCCTCGCCGCGCACCAGGTTGATCGGCTCATGCCCGTCCATGCCGATGCCATGGCCCGTGCGGTGCGACAGGCCGGGGAGCTTGTAGTCGGGGCCATAGCCCAAAGTCGCATACCATCCGCGCACCGCATCATCGACGCGGCCCGCCGGCACGCCAAGCTGCGCGGCGGCGAAGGCGCGTTGCTGCCCGGCGCGGACATGTCCCCACACCTTGCGCTGCTCCGCCGTCGCGTCGCCATGGACGAAGGTGCGGCTGATATCGCTTTCATAGCCATGGACCCGCGCGCCGCAGTCCATCAGCACGACCTCGCCCTTCACCACCCGCTGCGGCTTGCCGGTGCCATGCGGATAGGCCGATGCCTCGCCCAGCAGGATCAGGTTGAACGCCACCTGCCCGCCCAGCTTAACTGTCGCCGCAGTCATCAGCGCGGCGATGTCGGCGGGGGTCATCCCCGCCTCGATCCGGGGATAGGTCCATCGATACGCGGCGAGCGTCACGTCCGCGGCCTTCTGCATCAGCGCGATCTCGGCGGGCGTCTTGAACATGCGGCACCCGCGCACGACCGGGTTGGCCGAGACGATCTTCACCCCGGCAAGCGCGCGCCACATGCCGTCCACCGCAAAGAAGCGCGCGGTTTCCTCGATCCCCAGCGGGCGGCCAAGCAGCTTCTTGTCGCGCAGGAACCCGGCGACCACGGCGAACGGATCCTCATGCTCCTGCCAAACCCGGATTTCCGCCGGGATGCCGAGCGATTCGCGAACCGACGGTTCCTCGAAAAACGGGGTGACGATGATCGGATCGCCTTCGACCGGAATCACCGCCGCCGTCAGCCGCTCGCTCCGCCCCCAACGCACCCCGGTGAAATAGAGCAGGCTCGCGCCCGGCTCGATCAGCACCGCGCCGATGCCGTTCGCCTTCATCAGTCCCTGCGCGCGGGCGAGCCGCGCGGCGCGCTCCTCCCGCCCGATCGGCACTGCGTCGCCGGTGATCGGCTGCAGCGCCGACAGGTCGCTTTCCGCCGCCCGCGCGGCGGCGGAAAATCCTATCGGCGCCAGCGCCCCCGCCGCGAGCAATCCGCGTCGGGAGAGCCTCATGCGGATGCCTCGGCTGGCTCCTTCTCACCCGCCGACACGATGGTCGCGAGCACCAGATCGCCGATGACGTTGAGCACCGTGCGGCACATGTCGAGGAAGCGATCGACGCCCAGCACCAGCCCGATCCCTGCTGGCGGCACGCCGACCATGCCCAGGATCAGCGCAATCACCGGCAGCGACCCCGCCGGGACACCCGCCGTGCCGATCCCACCGAGAATGCACACCAGCATGACCGTGATCTGCTGTCCCAGCGTCAGGTCGACGCCAAAGAACTGCGCGAGGAAGATCACCGTCACGCCCTCGAACATCGCGGTGCCGTTCTGGTTGGCAGTCGCTCCGATGGTCAGCACGAAGCGCGACACCTTGGGCGGCAGCTTGAGCTTGGTCTCGGCGACGCGCAGCGCGGTCGGCAGCGTGGCGTTAGACGACGCGGTGGAGAAGGCCATCACCGCCGCCTCTTGCGTCTCACGGAAAAAGGCGAGCGGGTTCTTTCGCGCGAGCAGGAGCAGCAAGACCGGGAAGATGATGAACATCTGCGTCCCGAGCGCCGCCAGCACCACGCCGACAAAGGCGAGCAGCCGCACCAGCAGTTCCCAGCCGAACAGCGCGGCGAGGTTGAACATGAAGCAGAACACCGCGATCGGCGCGAGGCGAATGACGAGGCCGATCAGCCGCATCGACACCTCGAACACGCCCTCGATCCCGCGCTTGAGCGTCTGGACGTGCGGCTTGTCGAGGGTCAGCAGTATGCCGATGCCAAAGAATAGCGCGAAGAACATGATCGCGAGGATGTCGTTCGCGGTCATTGCCGCGACGACATTGGTGGGCACGATGTTGAGGATCGCGTCCACCCCGGTCGGCGTGGTGGCGGTGCGGTCGAGGATCGCGCCCGCGCTGTCGCCCGACGCGGCAAGCAGCGCCTGTGCTTCGACGCGATCCACCCCGGCGCCGGGCTGAAGCAGGTTGACCAGCACCAAGCTGACGATCACCGCAATCGTCGAAACACAGATGGTGAGGACGAGCGTCCGCAGCCCGACACGCTTGAGCGCCGCGATCTCGCCCATTTCGGCGATCCCGACGACGAGCGCGGAGAACAGCAGCGGGATCACCAACATGAACAACAGGCGCAGGAACACCTGTCCGATCGGGCCGGTGACATAGGTTGTCACGGTCTTGACCCATGCCGCATCGGCGGAGGTGAAATGCACGAACAGGCCCAGCGCCAGACCCAGAACAAAGCCGCCCAGCATCTGCCATTGCAGCGTCGATTCGCGCCGCCGCTCCGTGATTGCCTCTGCCCCCGACATGCTCACCCCTTAGATTGTTGCGTGGTCAGGCATAGGCATAGGGGCCGCCTTTGGCGAGTGCCGTCTGATAGGCGGGGCGCGCATGGACCTTGTCGAGCCACGCAATCGTCGCGGGTCGCGACGCGTCGAGCCCGCCGCGCGACCGTGCCGCTTCGAGTGGAAAGCTCATCATCACATCCGCCGCTGTCATCGTGTCGCCGGCAAACCAGGGCCGGCTGGCCAGCTCGCTTTCGACAAAGTCGAGATGGACGTCGATCATCGGCTGGATCTTCTTTTGCGCCGTCTTGCCGAAGATCGGTACCCGCATCAGCACCAGCTTCACCAGCAGTGGGGGCATCAGCGAGCCTTCGGCATAATGCATGAAGTGGCGGTAGCGCAGCGCCGACTCGCGGTGCGCGGGCGCGCCCAGCTTGCCATCGGCCTTTTCGACCAGATATTCGATGATCGCGCCGGTTTCGGCGACGGTGCGCGGCGCACCATCGCTGGTATCGGCATCGACGATCACCGGCGACTTGCCCAGCGGATGGACGGCGCGCAGTTCCGGCGGGGCGAGCATCGTCTTGGGGTTCCGCGCGTACGGCTTGATGTCGTAGGGGAGCCCGAGCTCCTCAAGCAGCCACAGCACCCGCTGCGACCGCGAATTTTCGAGATGGTGGACGGTGATCATCGCTGCGCGCTCCATTGCCGGTCCCGTGCGGGTTTGCGCGGTTGTGCGCGGATGCCGCGGAAATGGAAAGAGGCTCCAACGCCCTGAACCCGCACCGCGCGTCACGATCAATGCGCCCCCCACGAAGTTTGCGCGACGAGGGTCTAGCCTCGCGCACCTCGCTGCGCTATTTTCAAACCGTCGCGTGACTGGCGAAGCAGGTGGGACCACCGTGGAGCGCGACCTCGCAATGCCGCTCGCCTGGGCATCCTCTGACTGATGGAGCCCGTATGTCCGACCCGACGCATATCCCAAACTGGAAACGCCTCGACGCGCAGATCACGACGTCGGGCCAGCCGAGCGAGGCTGAACTCTTCGAGCTTGCGGCGATGGGCGTGCGCCATATCATCAATCTCGCGCTACACACGCATGAACGCGCGCTACCCGATGAGGCGGCGAGCGTTGCCGCGGCGGGCATGACCTACACCCATATCCCGGTCGCGTTCGATGCGCCGAGCGAGGCGGATTTCGCGCGCTTCTGCAGTGCGCTGACCGCGCTGGGAGATGCGCCTGTCCACGTCCACTGCATCCTCAATCTGCGCGTATCGGCGTTCTTCTATCGGTATCGTCGCGATGTGCTCGGGTGGGAGGCGGCGGCGGCGCGTGCGTCGATGGAGGCGCTGTGGCAGCCGGGAGGCGCGTGGGCGGCCTTCATCGGGGATACCGACAGCGTCGCACTGGCGCACCGCCCGCCACGCGAAGCCGACCCGCTCTGACACAAAAAGGGGCCTATGCGTTACCGCTGGAAACAGGGCGTTCTTGACCGTTCTTCACCCCTCCCCCGAAAACAGGAAAGGCCCGGCGCACGCCACGCCGGGCCTTCCAATGGGAGACTGGTCCCTTGACCGCCACCGACCTGTCGATCCGGCACGGCCCGCACGGACATTGCTGCCCGAAACTGGTTAACGGCGGCTTTAACCTGCGCTCCGCATCAATCCGGAGCGGTGCACAGCCGCCCGATGCTCAGACGTCGTCCTCGGCGTCCGGGCCGGTCATCATCTCTTCGGCAACCTGTTCGGTGCGGTTGCGGATCGCCGCTTCCAGACGCGAACAGACTTCAGGGTTTTCCTTGAGGAACGTCTTGGCGTTCTCACGGCCCTGGCCGATACGGATGCTGTCATAGCTGAACCAGGCGCCGGCCTTCTCGACCAGCCCGGCCTTGACGCCGATGTCGAGAATCTCGCCGATCTTGGAGATGCCCTGACCGTACATGATGTCGAATTCGACCTGCTTGAACGGCGGGGCGACCTTGTTCTTCACCACCTTCACGCGGGTGGTGTTGCCGATGATATCGTCGCGATCCTTGATCTGGCCGGTGCGGCGGATGTCGAGGCGGACCGAGGCGTAGAATTTGAGCGCATTGCCGCCGGTCGTGGTTTCCGGGTTGCCGTACATCACGCCGATCTTCATGCGCAGCTGGTTGATGAAGATCACCATGCAGCGCGAGCGGCTGATCGAACCGGTCAGTTTGCGCAGTGACTGCGACATCAGGCGCGCCTGCAGGCCAACATGGCTGTCGCCCATCTCGCCTTCGATTTCCGCGCGCGGCACCAGCGCGGCGACCGAGTCGACCACCAGCACGTCGATCGCGTTCGAGCGCACCAGCGTATCGACGATCTCCAGCGCCTGCTCGCCCGTATCGGGCTGCGACACGATCAACTCATCGATATTGACGCCCAGCTTCCGGGCATAGACCGGATCGAGCGCATGTTCGGCGTCGACAAAGGCCGCGACTCCGCCGCTCTTCTGCGCCTCGGCGATCACATGCAGCGCCAGCGTGGTTTTGCCTGAGCTTTCCGGCCCATAGACCTCGATCACACGACCACGCGGCAGACCGCCAACGCCCAGCGCAATGTCGAGCCCGAGCGAGCCGGTCGAGATCGCCTCGACCTGCATCGTCTCCTTCGAGCCGAGCTTCATCGCGCTGCCCTTGCCGAAGGCGCGGTCGATCTGTGCCAGCGCTGCGTCGAGCGCCTTCTGCTTGTCCGGAGAAATGCCCATCTTTCCTTCGATCACCTTGAGGGAAGCTGCCATGAGAAGTCTCCGTCGCTAAAGGCTTTGCGGCCCACGTTCAACCATTGCCTGAAGCGCGTCGTACAAGCTTTGTTCCGCGAGAACAAGTGCGGAACGATCTTTTTTTGTTCTCATCTCCCGACGGCATTTCGCACCCCTTGCCCTCCGCGGGCGATCGCGCGATCCTTGGGCAATGACGCATCCAACCGATTTTATCGCCGGCCTGCCAAAGGCTGAACTCCATTTGCATATCGAAGGCAGCCTAGAGCCCGAACTGATGTTCGAACTTGCCCGGCGCAACCGCGTCGCGATCCCGTTCGACAGCGTCGATGCGGTGCGGGCGGCGTACAGCTTTTCCAACCTGCAGGATTTCCTCGACATTTACTATGCCGGCGCGGACGTGCTGCGGGTCGAGCAGGATTTCTACGACCTTGCCGACGCCTATTTCGCGCGCGCAGCCGCGGATGGCGTGGTGCATTCCGAGATCTTCTTCGACCCCCAGACCCACACCGATCGCGGCATTCCGTTTCAGGTTGTCGCCGACGGGCTGCTGGCGGCGATGCGCGACGCCGAAGACCGCCATGGCGTGACGTCGAAGCTAATCCTGTGCTTCCTGCGTCACCTCGACGAGGAGGCGGCGTTCGCCACGCTCGACGCCGCCACCCCCTGGCTCGACCGGATCACGGGGATCGGGCTCGATTCGTCGGAGCTTGGTCATCCGCCGGAGAAGTTCGCGCGCGTATTCGCGCAGGCCGGAGATCTCGGCCTCAAGCGCGTCGCCCATGCCGGAGAGGAAGGGCCACCAGACTATGTGTGGCAGGCGCTCGACCTGCTCCACGTCGATCGGCTCGATCACGGCAACCGTAGCCTAGAGGACCCCGCGCTCGTGCAGCGCCTTGCCGAGTCGGGCATGACACTGACCGTCTGTCCGCTATCCAATCTCAAGCTCTGCGTGGTCGGCGACATGGCCGACCACCCGCTCGACCGCATGTTGACCAGTGGGTTGAACGCGACGATCAATTCCGACGACCCCGCCTATTTCGGCGGCTATGTTGCGGACAATTACCGCGCAGTCGCCGCGGCGCGCGGGCTGACGCGCGATCAGATCGTGCAGCTGGCGCGGAACAGCTTCACCGGCTCCTTCCTCGACGATGCAACCATCGCCGCGCACCTGGCACGGCTCGATGCCTATGTGGCGGCGCAGTGATGCCGGTCTTCACCCCAATCCCGCATGAACAATTCGTCGCCGACGTGCTCGCGCTCGCCGATGCGCTGCGCGCCGACCCCGACTGGCGGCCCGACTATCTGATCGGCATCGGGCGCGGCGGGCTGATCCCGGCGGTGTATCTCAGCCATGCGATCGTCGGCCCGATGCTGTCGGTCGATTACAGCGCGCGGAACGAGGATCTCGCCGCCCCCGCCCTTGCCCGGCTAGCGGAACGGACGCGGGAGGGCGCGCGATTGCTGTTCATCGACGACATCAACGACAGCGGTGCGACGATCGGCCGACTACGCGCCGGGCTGAGCAGCGCCGGGGCCGAGGCGGCGCACATTCGCTTCGCGACCTTGCTCGACAACATCACGTCGCACCAGCGCGTCGACTATGCCGCGCGCACGATCGACCGGTCGGTGACGAAGGACTGGTTCATCTTCCCATGGGAAGCCGTCGCGCCGGATGCAGCAATCGAAGCTGACGCGGCGGAGCTACCTGACCGCATCGCCTAGCTCAAAGCGCCGCGAGCGCCTGTTCGACCGAATCCATCGTGAACGGCTTGGCCAGCACCGGGCGGTCGCGATGCGCGTCGACCACCGTGTCCCCGCTGCCGCCGGTCGCGAGGATGAAGGGCACGCCCTGCGCCGCCAGCGCGTCGGCAATCGGCCAGCTCTGCTCGCCGCCGGACAGATTGACGTCCAGGATCGCCGCGTCGATGCCGCCTGCCCCGACAATCTCCATTGCCGACGCCACGCTGTCGGCGGTGCCGGCATGATCCTTGCCCAGCATGTCGAGGAAGTCCTCGATCATCATGGCAATCAGGGGTTCGTCCTCGACCACGAGGATGCGTTGCGGAGCGCTCATTGGCCAGCATGTGCCTGACAATCTTTCCGCGGTCGAGCGCTATTTCGCGGTCATTACCGACCGGGCAAGCTCTGCAAGTTGCTGAACGGAAAAGGGTTTCGGCAAAAACGCGACCTTGTCGATGTCGATCGACTTGCGTAGCTGCTCCTCGGCATAGCCCGACATGAAGATGATCTTGAGGTCGGGATATTTCTTGCGCGCATGGCGGACCATGGTCGGGCCGTCCATCGTCGGCATCACCACGTCGCTGATCAGCAGGTCGGGCTTGTCGCTCTTTTCCAGCAGTTCCAGCGCCGCTTCGCCATTTTCGGCGGTCAGGACGGTATAGCCCTGCCGCGCCAGCGCGCGCTCGGCGACCGCACGCACCATCGCCTCATCCTCGACCAGCAGGATCGTTCCGCTGCCCCACAGATCGCCCTGCACCGCCTTGGCGGTCGGCAGCGGCGCGGTCTGTTCGGGCGCAGTGTGGACGGGGAGGTAGATGGTGAAGACAGCGCCCTTGCCCGGCTCGCTCTCGGCAAAGATGAACCCGCCGGATTGCTTGATGATGCCATAGACGGTCGACAGGCCCAGGCCCGTGCCCTTCCCCACTTCCTTGGTCGTGAAGAACGGCTCCCAGATATGCGCGAGCACATCCGCCGGAATGCCGGAGCCTGTGTCCGACACGCGCAACGCGGTATAGTCGCCGACCGGCAGGACATCCTCGTCCATTGCGCGCACTTCATGCGCGGGCACGCTCAGCGTCTCGATCGTCAGCGTGCCGCCGCCATTGGGGTTCTTGGCGAGCATTGCGTCGCGCGCATTGACCGCCAGATTGACGACGACCTGCTCCAGCTGCCCCGGATCGGCGCGCACCGGGCCAAGGTTGCGGCCGTGGTTGACCACCAGCTCGACCGTCTCGCCCAGAAGCCGCTTGAGCAGGTTCGACACCTCCGAAATAATGTCGGGCAGCTGCAACAGCTGCGGCCGCAGCGTCTGCTGGCGCGAAAAGGCGAGCAGCTGGCGGGTCAGCGCGGCGGCGCGGTTCGAGTTCAGCAGGATCTGCTGGATGTCGTCATAATCGCTGTCGCCGGGCGCATGGCGCATCAGCATCAGGTCGCAATGGCCGATGATCGCGGTGAGAATATTGTTAAAGTCGTGGGCGACGCCGCCGGCAAGCTGGCCGACCGCCTGCATCTTGGTCGCCTGTGCCACCTGGCGCTTGAGCTGCCCCTCCTCGCCCGCATCGCGCAGGCTGAGCAGCACTGCCGCATCGCCCAGCCCCCGCGCAGAGGCAATCGACAGCGACACCGCCTCGTCGGGCGCCTGGGCAAAGCGGACGGTCAGGTCCATCGGATGCACCGCGCCCGCCGCGAACCGCCGCACGGCGTCGGCCAGCGTGCTCTTGTCCTCGCGCACCACCAGATCGCCCGGATAGAGCGGCGGGGCGTCGGTGTTGACATGCGCAGCGCGAACAAAGGCGTCGTTCATGAACGCGAAGCGCCCATCCGCACCCACCAGCGCAATTCCCGTCGGCAGCAGCGCGATCAGCGAGCGGACATGCGCGCTCGATTCCGCGCCCATCTCCTGCGCCGGGGCATATTCCTCGTCCAGCAGCGCGACCAGCATCGGCGTCGCATCGCCGTCGAGGAACGGGATCTCCAGCACGCGGATCGGAGTGCCCGACAGACCCTCGCGCTCGAACCGCACCGTTCCGCGATTGTCGGTGATCAGGAAGCGGGTGATGTCGCGCCCCTCGATCATCGCGAGCTCGTCGCCCGCGGCGCGCAACCGTAGCACGCGATTGGCGGCGCGGACGCGGCCATCCGCGCCGATCAGGGCCATCATGATCCCGGCCTGCCCCAGCCGGTCGCCCGATTTGCCCGCGACCAGCGCCTGCGCCTGCTTGGTCAGGTCGACCGCATCCGCCCCGGCAAAGCGCCACACCAGCAACGAGTCGCCGACCCGGCTGACATGCGCGGTCAGCTTGGTGCCGGCGGCGTCGAACGACCCGCTCGACGCCTGCCCGTCGCGCCATGCCGCGCGTCCGGCGCTGCCCAGCTGTGATGCGGCCCAATCGCCGATCACCACTGCAGGGGGCGCGGGATAGCCGGGGAACAGCGTGCCAAATCGCTCATTCGCGCAGACCAGCCGCCCGGCGCGATCCGTCACCGCGATCGCGTCGCTGCTCATCGATGCGAGCATGTTCGCCAGCGACCAGTCGATCTCGCTCGCGGCGGCGGGAGTATCGGCAGCCGCAGCCGGCCGCCGCCACAGCGTCACCGCGAGCGCGACCAGAATGGAGGCGGCAAAGAAGCCGGCGGCGACCGCGAGCGAGTCGATCGCCCACAGCACCGCCCCGCCCGCCACCGCTCCGGCGGCAATCGCGACGATCAGCGGACCGGTGATCCCGGAAGTCTCGTCAGTCGGGGCGGAAATGCTGGGCATGACCCCCTTTCCCGCCCCGCTGCGATAGCGTCAAGCGCTCACCAGACGCGAACGCGCTTTGCCGGGTCCAGATACAGCTTCTCGCCCGGCTTTGCGTCGAACGCGCCGTACCAGGGGTCGAGATTGCGCACGACCCAGGCGCGCTGGATCGACGGGCTGTGCGGATCGGTCAGCAGCCGCTGACGCAGATTCGCTTCGCGATAGTTGCGCCGCCAGACCTGCGCCCAGCCAAGGTAAAAGCGCTGGTCGCCGGTAAAGCCATCGATCACCGGCGCTTCCTTGCCGCCCAGCGCATGCTTGTAGGCATCATAAGCGATGGTGAGGCCGGCCAGGTCGCCGATATTCTCGCCCAGCGTGAACTCGCCCTTCACATGCTCGCCCGGCAGCGGCTCATAGGCGTCATACTGCGCGATCAGCGCCTTGCCCGCCGCCTCGAACGCCTTGACGTCCTCCGGCGTCCACCAATCGGCCAGTTCGCCCTTCTCGTTATACTTGGCGCCCTGATCGTCGAAATGGTGGCTGATCTCGTGCCCGATCACCGCGCCGATGCCGCCATAGTTGATCGCCGGATCAGCCTTGGGATCGAAGAAGGGCGGCTGCAGGATTGCCGCGGGGAACACGACTTCCATCATGCCGAAATTGGCATAGGCGTTCACGGTCTGAGGCAGCATGCCCCATTCCCATTTGCGCACCGGCCCACCCAGCTTGTCGAGCATATAGGCATAGTCGAACTGGTTGGAGCGCACGGCATTGCCGAACAGGTCGTCGGCCTTGACCTCAAGCCCCGCATAGCTGCGCCACTTGTCCGGATAACCGACCTTGACGGTGAAGTTCTTGAGCTTCGCCTTGGCGCGCGCCTTGGTCTGCGGCTGCATCCAGTCGAGCGCGTCGATCCGCCGGCCCATTGCGTCGAGCACATTGGCGACGAGCTTGTTCATCTCCGCCTTGTACTCGGCCGGGAAGTAGCGCGCGGCATATTCCTTGCCGAGTTCCTCGCCCAGGGCGCCTTCGGTGAAGCTCACGCCCCGCTTCCAGCGCGGCTCGCGCTGCGGGGTACCCTGCAGCGTGGTGCCGTAGAAGGCGAAGTTGGTGTCGGCGATCGCATCCGGCAGATAATCGGCCATCGCGCCCAGGCTGCGGACCAGCATCTGGTCCTTCACCACCGCCAGCGGCGCGTCGTCGAGGATCTTCGCGATACCGGTGACTGCGCTCGGCTGGTTCACCAGCACTTCGGTGATCTTCGGGCTCAACGCCTTCAGCATCGCCGGCATGTCGAGCGTCTTCGACGACAGCTTGGCGGTCTCGGCCAGTGTGAACTTGTTATAGGTCTTGGCGGCGTCGCCCGAATCCTCGCGCGTCCACTGCACCTTGGCGATGCTGGTCTCGAGGTCGAGGATCGCCTTGGCGCGCGCATCGGCATCCGCTTCGCCCGCCAGCGTCAGCATCTTGGCGAGATAACCGAGATAGGCGGTGCGGATCGCCGCCATCTTCGGATTGTCGAGCAGATACATGTCGCGGTCGGGCAGGCCCGTGCCACCCTGATAGATCGAGAAGATATACTGAGTCGGGATCTTGTCGTCCTGGCCGACATAGCCGCCGAACGGCCCGGGGATTCCCATTTTCGCGCCTTCAACCACCAACGCGGCGTAACCCGCCTTGCTGTCGAGCGCCTTGATCTTGCCCAGCCAGGGCTGGATCGGCGCAAGCCCGCGCGCCTCGACGGTCGCGGTGTCGAGATAGCTGGTATAAGCGCGACCGACCATGCTGGCCTTGTCGTCCTTCACCTCATCCAGGATGCCGCGTACCCGCTCCTTCGACAGATCGTCGAGCGCGGTGAACATGCCATAGTTGGACTTGTCGGCAGGGATCGGCGTGTTCTTCGCCCAGGTTCCGTTGGAGAATGCGTAGAAATCCTCGCCCGGTGCGACACTGCGGTCCATGCCGGCGGCGTCGAAGCCGAAGCTGCCCAACTGCGGCTTGGCTGCCGGGGCAGGCGCGGCGCTCGGTGCGTCGGCGCTGGTGGACGGCGCACAGCCGCTTGCCAGCGCGGTTCCGGCGAGGAGGACGGGGATCAGGAGAAGACGCATCGGGCACCCTTCGGGACATTGGAAAACGCCCGTGTCTTACGCCGATGATACGCCCGATCAAGTCTCCGAGGTAACTTTATTGCGGAGCGCCACCCGCTTGCGCCACTTCCGCGCGACCCAACCGCGCCAGATCAGAATGGAAAGACCATAGCCCGCAGCCGCGCAGACCACGGAGATGACCAACAGTCCGATCAACAACGCCGGTGCCGCCTGCGAAAACAGCCAGCTCATCCACTCGCCAACCCCCGCGTGATGCTCGACCAGTGCCATGAAGCCCGAAAGATCGGCGTTACGCCCCAGCATCAGATTGCCGGTATAGACCGATCCATAAAGGATGAACGGCGTCGTCGCCGGGTTGCTGAGGAACGTCATCGCGGCAGCGATCGGTACATTGGCGCGAAACGGCAACGCCAGCATCGCGGCGCCCGCGATCTGAAGTCCCGGGATCAGCAGAAAGATACCGACCAGCAGCCCCAGCGCCACGCCGCGCGGCACCGAACGACGCGTGAAGCGCCACAATTCGGGGGCGAGCACGCGGTGCGCCACCGGGCGCAGCCAGCGGATCTGCTCAATCGACTCGCGCGTGGGCATGTTGCGATGCCACCAGGCGCTGAGACGACTCGGTTTCATGTCACCCGCGATCGCGGAGGAGCCGCCCCTGTTCACGCTTCCAGTCCCGTTCCTTGATCGACTCGCGCTTGTCGTGAGTCTTCTTGCCCTTCGCCAGCGCCAGCTCGACCTTTGCCCGGCCGCGACCGTTGAAGTAGATCGACATCGGAATCAGCGTCATGCCTTCCCGCGCGACCGCGCCATGCAGCTTCTGTACCTGGCGTTCATGAAGGAGCAATTTACGGGGACGCTTGGGTTCGTGATTAAAGCGATTTCCGTGCGAAAATTCGGGGATGTTGGCGTTGACCAGCCACGCCTGCCCGTCGCGCACCTCGGCATAGCTCTCCGCGATCGATCCTTCGCCGAATCGCAGCGACTTCACCTCGGTCCCCTGCAGCGCGATCCCCGCCTCAAAGAACTCTTCAAGGAAATATTCAAAGCGCGCCTTGCGGTTCTCCGCGACGATCTTCTTCTTGTCGAATTCAAGGGGACGAGGGCGTGCCATGGGACGCGCGATGTAGGGGGGCTGGGGAAGAAAGGGAAGGCATCTCGTCGCCCCGGCGCAGGCCGGGGCCCCCAAACGGGACGCAGCGCGCACGAGGCGGCCCCGGCCTGCGCCGGGGCGACGACTTAAATCAACCCCGCCGCCGCCATCGCCGCATCGACCGCCGCCTTGCTCGCGTCGCTCGGCGCGACCATCGGCAGGCGCAGTTCGGCGGGAATCTCGGGGCGCAGCTTGTTGACGGCGTACTTCACCGGACCCGGAGAAGCGTCAGTGAACAGCGCAAGGTGCAGCGCAAACAGCCGGTCGTGGAGCGCCAGCGCGATGGCGGTGTTGCCCTCTGCCCAAGCCGCCTGAAACTGCGCGCAAAGCTTGGGCGCCACATTCGCCGCGACCGAGATGCAGCCGACCCCGCCCATCGCGTTGAACGCAAGCGCGGTCTCGTCATTGCCCGACAGCTGCGCGAAACCGGCGCGCAACGCCGCGCGGTGCTTCGACACGCGGGCGAGGTCGCCGCTCGCGTCCTTGATCGCGACGAACTTGCCGGGGAACGCCTCGACGATGCGGATCACCGTCTCGGGCTGGATATCGGTCACGGTGCGGCCGGGGACATTGTAGAGGATGATCGGCAGATCGCACTCGGCCGCCACTGCCGCGAAATGCTGGAAGATGCCTTCCTGGCTCGGGCGATTGTAATAAGGCGGGACCATCAGCACCGCGTCGGCGCCTGCATCCTTCGCCGCCTGAACGTTCCCGATCGCCACGCGCGTGTCGTTCGACCCCGCCCCAGCGATCACCGGCACGCGCCCGCGCACCTGATCGGCGCACACGCGCACCACCTCAAAATGCTCGTCCTTCGACAGGGTCGCCGCCTCGCCGGTGGTGCCGACCGGGACCAGCGCCGACGATCCTTCGCTGATCTGCCACTCGACGAAATCGCGGAACACATCCTCGGCAAAGCTGCCGTTACGGAATGGCGTGATGAGCGCGGGGATCGAGCCGGAAAACATATGCGTCAAAATGCCCCAATCGTCGGAAATTCGGGGTGGCCAATAGGGTGCGTTCGCGTAGTATGTCCAGCATGCTTGGCTCTATGTTCAGGAGCGGGCTTCTGCTCGCCGGCGTATCGGGTGTCGCGGTCTCATCGCAGGTCGTGCAGGATGGGGCCCAATGGTATCGCGCGCAGTTCGCTGCGATCGCGGCGCAGGTGCTGCCCCCCGCCCCGCCGCCGTCGGCCTCCAGCATTCAAAATACGATCGACCAATGGAAGCGGCTGCAACAGTCCGATCGCTGGCCGTTCACCGACTATGCCAATTTCATGCTCGCGCATCCCGGGTGGCCGGGGGAGACGAGCCGCCGCGCCGCTGCCGAGGCATCGCTGGGTGCAGGCACGGACGCGCCGTCGCTCGTCATCCGCTTCTTTGAGCGCTTTCCGCCCCTGACCGCTGCGGGCCGCATCCGCTTCGCCGAGGCGCTGGCGATCACCGGCCGCCGCGCCGAGGCAGACGATCAGGCACGCCGCGCTTGGCGCAGCGGCATCCTGCGCTCGACCGATGAAACCGCGGTGCTGAGCGGCTTTTCCGCGGCCTTGTCCCCCGCCGACCATGACGCCCGGATGGACGCGCTGTTGTGGCAGGACGCGCGGACCGTCGCCGCCCGCCAGATCGGCTACACCTCGCCGCAGAAGCGCGCGCTGTTCGAGGCGCGGCTCGCGCTCCATTCCGACGCCCCCGATGCGCAGGACCGCGCCGCCGCCGTCGAGGCGATCGGCGCGCGCGACCCCGGCTTCATCGCCGACCGCGCCAGCTGGTTCCGCAACAATGGCGCCAGCGGCTCGGCCCGCTCGCTGCTCGCCCGCCCACGCGTCCTCGACAGCCGCCCCGGCAATGTCGAGGAATGGTATGAGGTGCTGCTGACCAACGCCCGCGCCGCCGAATCCGACCGGCAATATGCGCTGGCCTATGCCATCGCCAGCCAAGTCGATGACGCTGTGGCACCAGGCACCGACATCTCCGACCTCGGCCTCGGCATTCGCGACGACTACACCAGCCTGGTGTGGCTCGCCGGCACGGTCGCGATGCAGAAGCTTGGGCGTCCGGCCGACGCGATCGGCATGTTCGATCGCTATTCGCGCGGATCGCGCACCCCGACCACCCAGTCCAAGGGCATTTACTGGGCCGGCCGCGCCGCCGAAGCAGCGGGGCAGCAGGCCGCCGCCCGCGCCTATTATGAGCGTGCCGCCGCCTATTCGGACCTGTTCTAT
This sequence comes from Sphingomonas bacterium, assembly GCA_030149245.1. Taxonomy (GTDB): domain Bacteria; phylum Pseudomonadota; class Alphaproteobacteria; order Sphingomonadales; family Sphingomonadaceae; genus Sphingomonas. Next base: position 76,953 of record JASBRX010000031.1, on the reverse strand, counting down.
GGCCAGCTGGCGGCCGAACGGCTCGGGCGCGAGCTCAAGGCCCCGCCGCCCGTCGATTTCCGCAGCGTCAGCCCCGCCGCGCGCACCGCATTCTACAATCGCGAAGTGGTGCGCGCCGCGCAGATGCTCGGCACGCTCGGCCGCGCCGAGGATCAGGGCTATTTCCTGCGCCAGATCGCCGCGGATGCGACGAGTGCCGAGGATCATGTTCTGGCGACCGAGCTGTCACGGACCCTGAACCGCCCCGATCTCGGCGTGATGGTCGGACGCAGTGCGCTGCTCAACGGCCTGACCGACTATACCGTCGCGGGCTATCCGTCGGTCCCGGTTCCGCCGGGGCAGGAAGCGCATTTCACGATGATCCACGCCATCGCGCGCCAGGAAAGCCAGTTCGACAAAGCGGCCGTCAGCCATGCCGGCGCGCGGGGGCTTATGCAGCTGATGCCCGGCACCGCACGTGAGGTCGCCGGAAAGCTGGGGATGAGCTATGACCGCGCAGCGCTGACCGTGGACACCGATTACAATATCCGCCTCGGATCGAGCTATATTCAGCGCATGCTCGATTATTATGGCGGCAGCTACCCGCTCGCGGTCGCCGCATACAATGCTGGTCCTGGGAATGTGAACAAGTGGATCCGCGCCAATGGCGACCCGCGCACGCCCGGCGTCGATATGCTCGAATGGATCGAGAATATCCCGATCTTCGAGACCAAGAACTATGTCCACCGCGTGCTGGAAAATGCGGTCGTCTACGACATGCTCCATCCGCAGCGGTCACGCTCACGCGGGCCGCATCGGATGAGCTGGTATCTGGGCAAGAACCGCCCGGGGTGATCGCGATCCAGCCTTATCAAGAGGCGCAGTTTGCGGAGGTGGACGCGCTATGGCGCACCGTCTTCCCCGATGATCCGCCGCACAGCCATGCCGCCGTCGCGATTCCGCAAAAACTCGCTGTGCAGCGCGACCTGCTGCTCGTCGCGCAAGAGGGCGATCATGTCCTGGGCACCATCATGGCGGGCTATGACGGGCATCGCGGCTGGCTGTACAAGCTGGCGGTGCATCCCCGCGCGCGCGGCTGCGGCATCGCCCGCGCGCTAATCCGCACCGCCGAAACCGCGCTGGCCAATCTCGGCTGCACCAAGGTCAATCTGCAGGTGCGCGACACCAACCACGACGCCGCCGCCTTCTGGGCGCATATGGGCTATGCGGTCGAGCCGCGAATCAGCATGGGCCGCAATCTTTGATCGATCGTCCAAACTACATCACGCCCGCCGGCTATTCGGCGCTCAAGGCCGAATATGACACGCTGTTCGCCACCGAACGTCCGGCGTTGGTCGAGACGATCGCCTGGGCGGCGGGGAATGGCGATCGCTCGGAGAATGGCGATTACATCTACGGCCGCAAGCGGCTGCGCGAGATCGACCGGCGGCTGGGCTGGCTGGCGAAACGGATGAAGGCCGCCAAGGTCGTCGACCCCGCGAAGCAGGAGGATCGCTCGCGCGTCTGGTTCGGCGCCACCGTCACCATCGCGGACGAGGACGACAACCACCGCACCCTGACCCTGACCGGCGACGATGAGGCGGATGCAGGCGCGGGCCGGATCGGCTGGAACTCGCCGCTCGCCCGTGCACTGCGCGGCGCCGCCGTGGGCGACCTGCGCCGCGTCATGCTCCCGGCGGGGGAGAAGGAATATGAAGTGATGGCGATCGATTATCCGGCTGCGGCCTAGAACCTGGCCGCGGCCAGGCGCTCGACCGGCACTGATTGAAGGACGCGCCACCGCGCCTCCACCAGACTGAACACACCAAATCCGAACAGCCCGAGCGCGACGATGACATCGACCGGGTTTTCAAGCCAGGCAAGTGCTGCATCCATGCCGCCGACGCCGCTGGAGGTCGTATCAAAGCCGGCTGCGACGAGAAAATAACCGATGATCAGGAAGACCACGCCCCGTGCCGCGTAACCTGCCCGTCCGCTCCAGGCCACCCAGGTCCGCCGCGCCATTTCCGGTTCAAGATGACGCAGGAACGAGCCCTTAACGGCCCTGACAAGCTGAACGACGCCGACCAGCAGCACCACCGCGCCCGCGAGCAGGATCGCGATGCCACCTCCGGGAAAGGTCAAGGCAGTGCGCGCACTGTCCTGCACACCGTTGCCGTTGGAGGCGGCGCCCTGCATCAGCTGGATCGCCTGCCAGGTCAGAAACAGGTGGGCCAGCCCGCTGAGCCCGGCCCCCACCCGCTCCATCACGCCTTTTTTATCCCCGTCATGGCCTTCGATGTTGAGCGCGGCGTCGGCCAGTCTCCAGATCCCGTAGGCCAGCAAGCCCGCGGCCATCACGCCGAGCAAAAACTTGCCCGATCCCGCGCTGAGATAGGCAAGCGCCCCGCCGGGATCCTCGGCGCGGCCGGTGCGGATGACCAGATAGGCAATCACGCCGTACAGCACGCCGCGCGTCGCAAATCCGATCCGTGTCAATGTCGTCAGGCGTGTGCTGGCAGTCATCGAACCTCTCCCGATCGCGTGCAAACGGACCGGGTGGGGCTGGCGTTCCTAAAGCTACGGGCAATTGTTTGAAATCGGGCGATCAAGTCCGGCGCTCAACACGCCACCACATTCACCGCCAGCCCGCCCTGCGCCGTCTCCTTGTACTTCGAGCGCATGTCCTCGCCCGTCTGACGCATCGTCTCGATCACCGCGTCGAGGCTGACGATGTGGCTGCCATCGCCGTGCATCGCGAGATAGGCGGCGTTGATCGCCTTGATCGCGCCCATGGTGTTGCGTTCGATGCACGGGATCTGGACCAGCCCGCCGATCGGGTCGCAGGTCAGGCCCAGATTATGCTCCATTCCGATCTCGGCGGCATTCTCGATCTGCGCATTGGTCGCGCCCAGCGCCGCCGCCAGCCCCGCCGCCGCCATCGAGCAGGCGACCCCGACCTCGCCCTGGCACCCCATTTCGGCGGCCGAGATCGACGCGCGCTTCTTGTACAGGAACCCGATCGCCGCCGCGGTCAGCAGGAACGTCCGCGACCCCGCCGGCGTGGGCGAGGCGCAGAAGGTCTCGTAATAGCGCAGCACTGCGGGGATCACCCCCGCCGCGCCATTGGTCGGCGCGGTAACGACGCGGCCTCCCGCGGCATTCTCCTCATTCACCGCCAGCGCCCACAGGCTGACCCAGTCGAACACCAGCGACGGATCGGAGCGCGGCCCCCGCGCCATCAGCCGCTGGTGCAGATCGCGCGCGCGGCGCTTCACCTTCAGGCCGCCGGGCAGCTCGCCCTCACCCCGCATCCCGCGCTCGATGCACGCCGACATCGCGCCGCGCAGACTGTCGAGGAACGCGTCGGTCTCCGCATCATCGCGCCAAGCGGCTTCGTTGGCGCGCACGATCTCGGCGATGCTCTTGCCCTCGGCCTCGCCGACTGCCAGCAGCTCCGCCCCGGACGAGAAGGCGAAGGGCAGCTTCACATTGGTCTGGGGCAGCTCGCATCCGCCCTCGACCACTGCGCCGCCACCGATCGAATACCAGAAGGTCTCATAGGGCTCGCCATCGGCATAATGCGCGACGAAGCGCATGCCGTTGGGGTGCGCGGGCAGGAACCGGTCGCCGCAAAAGACAAGGTGCGTGCCCTCGATAAACGGCACTGGCACATGTCCGCCGAGCTTGAGCTGTGCCTCGGCGCGGATCGTCTCGATGATGGTCGGCACCGCATCGGGATCGACCCGCTCGGGCTGATGCCCCGCCAGCCCCAGCATCACCGCGACATCGGTCGCATGGCCCCTGCCCGTCAGTGCCAGCGACCCGAACAGCTCGCACGACACCGATAGCGGCGTCCCGCGATCCAGCGCCGCCTCGGCAAAGGCATGACCCGCACGCATCGGCCCGACGGTATGCGAACTCGACGGGCCAATCCCGATGGTGAACAGGTCGGCCAGACCGATGGTCGCTTGAGCACGGTCGCGCGCAGGCGCAGCGTTTGGGTCCAGCATCACTCTCTCAACCTGTCATATCAATTGATACGGCTTAGACTCCCGGTGCCGCGCGGTCCATTGCGTCAGTCGATGACGCCAGCCACCCGCGCCGCCGCCTCGACCTCTGGATCGAGCGCGGGCGGGTCCATCGGCACCCGCGCCTCCAGCGCATCGGCAATCGCGGTCAGTGCGGCGATGCGAGCGGCCTTCTTGTCATTGCCGTCTATGACCACCCATGGCGCGATCTCGGTATTGGTCCGCGCGAACATGTCGTGCATCGCGTCGAGATAATCGGCCCGACGTGCGCGGTTGCGATAATCGTCCAGCCCGGTCTTCCACCGCTTCCACGGCGTCTCGATCCGCTCGCGCAGGCGCTTGTCCTGCGTCTTCTGCGTCACATGGACAAAGATCTTGATCAGCGTCGCGCCGGTCTCGGCCTGCTGCGCCTCGAAATCGTTGATCTCGTCATAACCGCGCTGCCACTCGGCCTCACTCGCGAAACCCTCGACCCGCTCGACCAGCACGCGGCCATACCAGCTGCGGTCGAACACCGCGATGTTGTGCTGCGCGGGCAGCCGCCGCCAGAAGCGCCACAGGAAATGGTGCGACAGCTCCTCCGGCGTCGGCGCGGCGATCGGCCATACCTCGAAATAGCGCGGGTCCCATTCGGCGGTCAGCCGCCGGATGATCCCGCCCTTCCCCGCCGCGTCCCAGCCCTCGAACACGATGATCGCGCGGCGCTTGTGGACGATGTGCGCGGTCTGGATCTGCCCCAGCCGCTCCTGCAGCGCGGCAAGGCGGTCGGCATAGTCGTCGACCTTTCCGCCCTCTTCAAAGTCGGAAAGGTCGATCGACTTGCTCATGGATCAGCCCTTATTGTCCAGCGCCTGCGGAGCCAGCCGGATATGCAGTTCCTTCAACTGCTTCTCGCTCACCGGCGACGGGGCCTGCATCATCAGGTCCTCCGCCTTCTGGTTCATCGGGAAGACGATGACCTCGCGGATGTTCGGCTGATCGGCGAGCAGCATCACGATACGGTCGACGCCCGGGGCCGAACCGCCGTGCGGCGGGGCACCGAATTTGAACGCGTTGATCATGCCCGCGAAATTGCTGTCCACGTCCTGCTGGCTGTAGCCGGCAATCTCGAACGCCTTGTACATGATTTCCGGACGATGGTTCCGGATCGCGCCCGACGACAGCTCGACGCCGTTGCACACGATGTCATATTGCCAGGCCAGAATGTCCAGCGGGTCCTTGGTCTCCAGCGCCTCCAGCTCGCCCTGCGGCATGCTGAACGGGTTGTGGCTGAAGTCGATCTTTTTCGCGTCCTCGTCATATTCGAACATCGGAAAATCGACGATCCAGCAAAATTCGAACCGACTCTTGTCGATCAACTCAAGGCTCTCGCCGACGCGAGTGCGCGCGAGGCCAGCGAGCTTGGCAGCCTGCGCCTCCTTGCCCGCCGCAAAGAAGATGCCGTCATTCGGGCCAAGGCCAAGCGCATCGGCAATCGCCTTCATGCCCTCCTGCCCATGGTTGTTGGCGATCGGGCCGCCGAACACGCCGTCCTTCTGCGTCGCATAGCCCAGGCCCGGGAAGCCCTCGCCCTGCGCCCATGCGTTCATGTCGTCGAAGAACTTGCGGCTCTTCTCCGCGGTGTTCGGCGCGGGGATCGCGCGAACGACATCGCCAGCCGCGACCATCGACGCGAAGCGCCCGAAACCAGAGCCTTCGAAATGGCTGCTGACATCCGAAATGAGGATCGGATTGCGCAGGTCCGGTTTGTCGTTGCCATATTTCAGCATCGATTCGCGGTAGGGAATGCGCTTGAACGGCAGCGGGCTGACCGTGCGGCCCTTGCCCTGCCAGTTGGCGAACTCCTCGAACACGCCGTGCAGCACCGGCTCGATCGCCGCGAACACATCGTCCTGCGTGACATAGCTCATCTCGAAATCGAGCTGGTAGAATTCGCCCGGCGACCGGTCAGCGCGCGCATCCTCGTCGCGGAAGCACGGCGCGATCTGGAAATAGCGGTCGAAGCCCGCGACCATCAGCAGCTGCTTGAACATCTGCGGCGCCTGCGGGAGCGCGTAGAATTTGCCCGGATGCACGCGGCTGGGCACCAGATAGTCGCGCGCACCTTCCGGCGACGACGCGGTCAGGATCGGGGTCTGGAACTCGGTAAAGCCCTGATCGATCATCCGGCGGCGCAGCGACGCGATGACATGGCTGCGCAGCATGATGTTGGCGTGCAGCCCCTCACGGCGCAGGTCGAGGAAGCGGTTCCGCAACCGGATTTCCTCAGGATATTCGGCATCGCCGAACACCGGCATCGGCAGCTCCTGCGCGGCCGACTGCACCGTCACGCCCTTGGCGAACACTTCGATCGCGCCGGTCGCGAGGTTGGCGTTGACCGTCGCCTCGCTGCGCGCCTTGACCACGCCGTCGATCGTCACGACCGATTCGACGCGCAGCCCTTCCAGCACCGGCAGCGCGGGCGAGTCGCTGTCGCACACGATCTGGGTCACGCCATAATGGTCGCGCAGATCGACGAACAGCACGCCGCCATGGTCGCGCTTGCGATGAATCCAGCCCGACAGGCGGACGGTCTCACCGACCTGATCGGCGGTCAGCTGGCCGCAATTATGGGTGCGATAGGCGTGCATCGGTCGGTCTCTTCTCTATTGGCAGGCGCGGCGTGGGCGCAAAAATAACAGGCCGCGCGCATCCTTCTCACACGCCCCTTTGTCAACCCGCGCGGGCTTGGCTATGGGCCTGCGATGCATATTCACGGCCTGATTCAAGACTCGGCAACCCTCGCCAACCTCTGCACCCGCCTCGCGCAGCAACCGTTCATCACGGTGGATACCGAGTTCATGCGGGAAAACACCTTCTATCCCGAGCTGTGCCTGATCCAGATTGCCGACACCAATGAGGCCGCGGCGATCGATCCGATGGCGCCGGGACTCGACCTCACGCCCCTGCTCGACCTGCTGGTGAACAATGAGGATGTGCTCAAGGTATTCCACGCCGGCGGGCAGGATCTCGAGATCGTCTACAACCTGACCGGCAAGACCCCCCACCCGCTGTTCGACACCCAGATCGCGGCAATGGCATTGGGTCAGGGCGAGCAGATCGGTTACTCGAACCTCGTCGAAACCTATCTCGGCATCACCGTCGACAAGGGCGCACGCTTCACCGACTGGTCGCGCCGCCCGCTCGACAAGCGCCAGATCGATTACGCGATCTGTGACGTCACCTATCTCTCCGAAATCTTCCCCAAGATGCTGGCCAAGCTCAAGAAGACCGGCCGTGGCGACTGGCTGGACGAAGAGATGGAGCGGATCGGCGACCCCGAAAACTACCGCAGCGACCCCGACAAGGCGTGGCAGCGCATCCGCATCTCCAGCCGCAAGCCCGAGGTGCTCGGCCGCCTCAAGGCATTGGCCGCCTGGCGCGAGCGCGAAGCGCAGGGGAAGGACCTGCCCCGCGGCCGCATCGTCAAGGATGAGACCATCGCCGATCTCGCCGGCAACCCGCCGCGCAAACAGGCCGATCTGGCCAAGGTGCGCGGCCTCTCCGCCACCTGGGCCGGCAACGATATCGGCGGGCGCCTGATGGCCGCGCTGGAGAATGCCGTGCCGATGCCCGCCGAAGAACTTCCCCCGCGCGACGACCGCAAGCTGCCGCTGGGCAAGGAAGGCGCGCTGGTCGCCGATCTGCTCAAGCTGCTGCTCAAGATCCGCGCGCGCGACATCAACGTCGCCGCGCGCCTGCTCGCCCGCTCCGACGATCTCGAAGCGCTCGCGGCCGGCCAGCGCGAAGGGCTGTCGATTCTGCGCGGCTGGCGCTTCGAACAATTCGGCCGCGATGCGCTCGCGCTCGTCGAGGGTCAGCTTGGGTTCACCGTGCGTAACGGAAAGCTCAAGATGACGCGTACCGAGGAGCCGAACCCATGAAAGCTTTCGCCCTGATCGCCCTGCCGCTGACCCTCGCCGCGTGCAGCTATGAGCGCCCTGCGCCCGGCACCGGCATCCGCGAATGCAACGCCGACCGCGTCCAGCCTCTGGTCGGCCGCGAAGCCAAGCCGCAGGTGATCGACCGCGCCAAACAGCGCTCCGGCGCCCGCACAGTTCGCGTGATCAAGCCCGGCATGGCGGTGACGATGGACTATCGCTCCGACCGGCTGAACGTCGAGCTGGATGACGTGAACACGATCAAGGCGCTGCGCTGCGGGTGAGCCCAATTCCTCCCCTGCACAGCAGGGGAGGTGGCGGCGCGCAGCGCTGACGGAGGGGCCGCCCCGTAGAGGGCGGAATTTTGCCGAGCTGTTCACGGCTGTCTGCGCAGCCGCCCCTCCACCACGCTCTGCGAGCGCGGTCCCCCTCCCCTGCTACGCAGGGGAGGAATTGAGTTATCACCCCAATGCCACGCCCGCCGTCAGCCCCAGCGCGCCGGCCAGCGCGCGGTGCCGCTTCTCGACCGCTTCGCCGTACAGCGCGGCGTCGTCCTCACCCAGATGAAGCTGCAACAGCTCCCCCTCGATCGCGACGCGGGACCGGCGCAGCGGTCCGGCAACGCCGCCTGACAGCCGCTGGCCGAGGCGCATCGCCAGACCCCATAGCCGCGCGCGCTCCAATTCCTCGGGCGATGCCAGTTGCCCGACCGGTGCAGGCGATTCCAGCCCCCCGCCCAGCGAGGTAAACAGCGCCTGGGCCAGCGCGGCGCGCCCACGCGCATCGATCCCGACCCAATTACCGTGCAGCGCAATCTCCATGCCGCGCTCGGCACGAAATTCGGGATTTGCGCGCCATCCGACATCGGCCAGCAGGCATGCGGCATGGCGCAACCGGGTCAGCGACCCATCCTCGTCGCCGAACAGCGGCGCGATCCACGCGTCGAGCAAGTCGCCATGCTCCGGGAACCGACCCGACCGCCGCGCCTCATCGCGGGCCGCAACGATCAGCGGATCGGCGCGCCGCTCTTCCGGCGTCAGTTCGCCATAGAGCAGCCCTTCGCGCAAGCCGAAGGCCGACGCGACAGTCTCGCTGCTCCCCAGATGCTTGATCAACGCACCAAGCAGTGCCGCGGCGTGGTCCAGCGTGCCGACGCGGCCGGAGGACAGGTTCGGCACCGATCGGATGCGGCTCTTGCCCATCTGCGTGATCGTCCGCTGCAACCGGGTGATGGTCGATGCGGGCATTGCATATTCGTGGATGACGGGCAGCGGATAGCCGGTCAGATGCATGTCGAGCCGCGCCAGCGCGCGCCACGATCCACCGACAAGGTAGAAGGGCAGCCCCTCCCCGCGCTTGCTCCATCCAGCTTCGTCGAGCATCCGCGCGACGGTCTTGTCGAGCACGCCCTTGCCCTGCGACCGGATCGCCTCCAGCCGCAGCACGCCGAGCGGAAAGGACACGCGGTCGGTCACCGTACCCGCAACGACGCGCACCAGCTCCAGCGATCCGCCGCCCAGATCGCCGACAATGCCGTCCGCATCGGGGATGCCCGACAACACGCCATAACCGGCAGCCAGCGCCTCGGCCTCGCCCGACAGCAATTCGACCTTCAGCCCCAGCGCGCGGGCGATGTCGAGCAGCCGGTCGCCATTGCTGGCGTCGCGCACCGCCGCCGTCGCTACGGTGCGCAGCGAGTCGACATCCATCTCGCGCGCGAGGCTGGAAAAGCGCGCCAGCGCGGTGGTGGCCACGACCAGCGCGTCGTCACCGATCGCGCCGGTCTCGGCGAGCGAGCGGCCAAGCCCCGCCAGCACCTTTTCGTTGAACAGGATCGCGGGCAAGCGCGCCGCGCCGTCATAGACCACCAGACGGATCGAATTGGACCCGATGTCGATGATCGCGGTACGCTGCGACTGCGGGACACTCACGGCGCGCGGCTTGCGCTGCAACAGCGACGTGACGCTCACGCGCCGCGCTCGGCGCGCCAGCGGCGCAACGACAGCTTCGGCACGGCGCCACTCGATTCCAGCGCCGCACCGCGCCCCGACAGCGACGGATTGGTCATGAAATAACGGTGCAGGTTGAACGGCTTGGCGCCGGGTTCATCGCGGACATAATGGCCATCGGACTGCAGCTCCCAGCTCTGTTCGGTATCGATCAGGTTCGCCACCATCACCTGATCCAGCACCTGATCGTGCACCGTGGGGTTGATGATCGGAAGCATGAACTCCACCCGCCGGTCGAAGTTGCGCGGCATCCAGTCCGCCGAAGAGATATAGACCAAAGCGCCGTCATTCGGCAGCGCCTTGCCATTGCCGAACGCCCAGATGCGGCTGTGCTCCAGAAAGCGCCCGACGACCGACTTGACCCGGATATTCTCCGACATGCCGGGCATACCGGGGCGCAGGCAGCAGATGCCCCGGATGATCAGGTCGATCACTACCCCGGCATTGCTCGCCTCGTACAGCTTCTCGATCATCACCGGATCGACCAGGCTGTTCATCTTCGCCCAGATCGCCGCGGGCTTGCCCGCCAGCGCATTGGCGATTTCCTGATCGGTCAGCTCAATCAGCCGCTCGCGCAGATGCCGCGGCGACACCGACAGCAGCTCCAGCCCCTCTGGTTCGACATAGCCGGTGACATAGTTGAAGATCTTGGCCGCATCGCGCCCGACCCGCGGATCGGCGGTGAAGAAGCTGAGGTCGGTATAGATGCGCGCGGTGACCGGGTGATAATTGCCGGTCCCGAAATGGCAGTAGGTGCGGAACTCATCGCCCTCGCGCCGCACCACCATCGACACCTTGGCGTGGGTCTTCCAGTTGGTGAAGCCATAGATGACCTGCACGCCGGCACGTTCGAGCGCGCTGGCCCAGAGCAGATTCTGCTCCTCGTCGAACCGCGCCTTGATCTCGACCACCGCCGTCACCGACTTGCCCGCTTCGGCCGCGGCGATCAGCGCCTGGATCACCGCCGACTGTTTCCCCGCGCGATACAGCGTCTGCTTGATCGCGATCACATCGGGATCGCTCGCGGCCTGCTTGAGGAAGGCGAGCACCACGTCGAAGGATTCATAGGGGTGGTGGACGACGATGTCCTTGGCCTTGATCGCCGCGAAGCAATCGCCGTCATATTCGCGTATGCGTTCGGGGAAGCGCGCGGCAAAGGGCGGGAATTTAAGGTCGGGGCGATCCTCGTCCACGATCAGCGCGAGATCGCCATTGCCCAGAAACCCGCCAGTCTCGGTCAGCAACGCCTCGCTGCCGCCCAGCTCCTCCTTGAGCACGGCTTCGAGGCCGGGATCGATCCCCTGCTCCATCTCAAGCCGGATCACGCGGCCACGGCGGCGGCGCTTGATCGCGGTGCGGAAGTAAAGGACCAGATCCTCGGCCTCTTCCTCCAGCTCGATATCGCTGTCGCGCAGCACGCGGAACGTGGCCGATTTGCGGATCTCGAACCCCGGAAACAGCACTGGCGCGAATTGTTTCACCAGCGTCTCGACCGCGATGTAGCGTGCGGTCTCTCCCGGCACGCGCACGAAGCGCGGGGTCGCGGCGGGCAGCAGCACCAGCTCGCGCACCGCTTCGCCATCGCTGATGCGGACCAGGTCGAAAATGACGCTCAGCCCCTTGTTGGGGATGAACGGGAACGGGTGGGACGGATCGAGTGCCTGCGGCGTCAGGATCGGGAAAATCTGCAGCCGAAAATGCTCTTCCAGCCATGTCGCCGTGTCGCCGGTGATCCCATCGGCATCGAGCACTTCGATCCCGCGCTCGGCCAGTTCGGCCCGGATGTCCTGCCACACGGTCTGCTGGCTATCGACCAGATCGGCGGCATCGGCGACGATCGCGGCGAGCTGCTGCGCCGGCGTAAGGCCGTCGGTCGAGTGCGCCTCGACCTCCTGCATCTGCTGTCCCTTCAGGCCGGCTACGCGGACCATGAAGAATTCGTCGAGGTTCGAGCCCGAAATCGACAGGAAGCGCAGCCGTTCGAGCAGCGGGTGCGCGGTATTGCACGCTTCCTCCATCACCCGCCGGTTGAACGCCAGCCACGACAGCTCGCGGTTGAAATAGCGCGCATCCGCCGATGTGACGGTGGTCGGTGTCTCACCACCCTCGACTCGGGGCAAATCGGCGTTGGCATGCGCGCGGGTCATGGGTCCTCGTTTCGGATTTAGGCGTCGGGTTCGCGAAGCAGCCCCGCCGTGGTCAATGTGGCGCGCGCCATCGCAATCGACAAGCGCCGGTTGCCGCGGCGGCTCGCCTCTTCCTCCAGCGCTTCGGCGGTGCGCAGGATCGCAAGATGCGTCCGCTCGATCCGCCGCAGGATCCACGCCACTATATCAGGGGGTGCGACAAGTTCGTGACGGTCGATCAATTGCGCCAACAGGTCGTGCGCCAGCGCGTCGTCAGGCGGGCCAATCTGCGCGATCACACTCGCGCCCAGCCGGGATCGCAAATCGGGCAGCCGCACTGCCCAGGCCGGGGGCGCGCGTTCGGCGACGAGGAACAGCGGCCGGTGCTCGGCCTGTGCCGTGTTCCAGGCATGAAACAACGCCACTTCATCGGCACGGTCGGCATCGTCGAACATCGTGCCGCCGCTACGCTGCACCATCGTGCGCGCAAGCAGGCTGCGCCCCGATTTGCGCGGACCGACGATGATCCCGGTCATGACGGGCCAGGTCGCCCAGCGTTCGAGCAACTGCACCGCCTGCGCATTCGACTCACCGATCAGGAACCTGTCCTCGCGCGCGCCGGGGGGTCGGGCGAGCGGCAGGGAGAGCTGGCTCATTCGCTGCTGCTGTTCCCCGCTTCGGGCGCCGGCGCGCTCGCTGGCGTTGCTGCGCCGCCACCGCGGCGAATGCGCAGCACGCCCGCACCTTCCTGCACCTGCCAACCGCGCGCCTCCAGCGCCGCGCGCAGCGAGGCCTGGCTCCCGTCATAGGTCACGCGCATCAGCGACACACCGCCCAGCGCGGTGCTGGTGGTAATCGCCGAGCTGACGCCCGGGACGCCCCGCAATGCCGCCTCGCCGCCGGTCAATGCGCCGACGGTTGGCGTGTCGAACTGGATGGTGATCGCGGTACCGGCGGTGACCGCCGGGGTTTCGCCGGTGTCGATCAGCTCTTCTTCACCGGTTTCCTCGACCGGAACTGCGGGTCGCGGTGGCTCGGTGACCAGCAACCGGTCGGGCTTCAGGATGCCGGCGCGCAGCGCGTCCTGATACGCCTTGTCGATCCGCGCAATGCCGGCATCGATCAGCGCGGGAATCGCGTTCCCGTCGTTCACGCGCAGCACGAATTGCGCCAGCCGGACATTGTCGGGCCCATGGCCCGCGGTGAAGATACCGGTGACCGGCCCGCCGGGATAGCTGCGCCGCAGCTCCACCGTCGGGACCAATATGTCGGTCGCGCCATATTGGTCGAGGATCGAGCGCCACCAGCCACGCCCGCGCCGCGCTACCTGCCCCGCATTCATCAGCAGACGATCGGGGCCGGAGCCGTTGGGGCGGACATAATCGATACTGCTGTTACCGGTGCGGAACCGCGCCCACCCTTCGGCAAAGGCGCTGCTGCCCTCAAACACGCGATGCGTGCCGCCCGACACCTGCACCGGGATCAGCAGCATCGGCGGCGAACGCATCAGCGTGCCGCCCACGCCCAGGATCGACGCCGCGCGATTGCGGTCGAACAGCACGCCGAGCCGCGCGACATAGCGGTTCGGGCCGATCTGCTCATTTTCGACCACGATACCCGTGACCAGCCCATCGAGCGCCGAATCGGATAAGGTCGAGGGCGATCCGGTCAGCTGCCGCGCGAGCATCGACCAGCCCTTGCGCTGCGCCAGCCGCCAGCCGCCGAGCCGCGCAGCTTCGGCATTCTTGCCGCGCACATCGACATCAACGCCGCTGACCTCAAAACTGCCTGAGCTATTGCCCGCATCCTGGCTCGCATCCGCCTTGGCCGCGCCCTTGCCGGACTGCGCGACGGCGAGTCCCGCAGAAGCAAGCAGGGCAGCGATGCCGATCGCGGCAATGGCGGGAGAGGGACGAACAGACATTCCGCGCCCTTTTGGCGAAGAGGGCGTGGAAATCCAAGCGCGATGTGGCTAGGCGGGCATTTGAGTCCGGCGCCTGCCCGCTCCCCCACCCGGCCACCCAGCGGCAGGATCATGTGGGTGGCCGGGTGGGGGAGCGGGCAGGCACCGTAACCAAGACAGGCCCATGACCGATCCTGAGTCCTATACCTACGCCCAGGCGGGCGTCTCCATCGACGCCGGCAATGCGCTGGTCCGTGCCATCGCCCCGCTCGCCCGCTCCACCCGCCGTCCGGGCGCCGACGCCGATCTTGGTGGGTTCGGCGGATTGTTCGACCTGAAGGCAGCCGGCTTCACCGATCCGCTGCTCGTCGCGGCGAATGACGGCGTGGGCACCAAGCTCAAGCTGGCGATCGACCATGATTCGCACGACGGCGTCGGGATCGACCTGGTCGCGATGTGCGCCAACGATCTGGTCGTCCAGGGCGCCGAGCCGCTCTTCTTCCGCGACTATTTCGCGACCGGCAAGCTGGTGAACGGCGTCGCCGAGCGCGTGATCGCGGGCATTGCAGAGGGCTGCAAACAGGCCGGCTGCGCGCTGATCGGCGGCGAGACCGCAGAAATGCCCGGCATGTACGCCGATGGCGATTATGACCTGGCCGGTTTCTGCGTCGGCGCGGTCGAGCGCGAGCAGCTGCTCGACGGCAAGACAATCGCGCCGGGGGACATTATCCTCGGCCTCGTCTCCAACGGGGTGCATTCCAACGGCTATTCGCTCGTCCGCCGCCTCGCCGCGGACAAGGGGTGGAAGCTCAACCGCCCTGCCCTGTTCGATCCAGAAGTGATCCTGCTTGACGCGCTCATGGCCCCGACACGCATCTATGTGCGGAGTCTGCTTCCACAACTTCGCAAGGGCGCGATCCACGGCCTCGCGCACATCACCGGCGGCGGGCTGCTCGAAAACATCCCCCGTGTCCTGCCCGAAGGCTGCCACGCCCGCGTCGACGCCGACAGCTGGGCCCAGCCGCGCCTGATGGCGTTCCTCCAGGCACAGGGGAATATCGAGCCGCAGGAAATGGCGCGAACCTTCAACTGCGGCATCGGCATGGTCGCCGTCGTCGCGGCCAATCAGGCCGATGCGGTCGCCTCGGAGCTGGAAGCGGCGGGCGAAACGGTCCATCGCATCGGCATGATCGAGGCGGGGCAGCGCGGCTGCACCGTCACCGGCAGCGCCGAAACCTGGAGCGCCCGCGCCGATTGGGAAGCGACGCATAACCAATAAGGACCGCTCGCCCTGAGCTTGTCGAAGGGCCGTCTTTCTACTTGTGTCGCCGCCAAGAAGTACGGTGCTTCGACAAGCTCAGCACGAACGGGTGTGATGAAACGCAAACTCGGCATCCTCATCTCCGGTCGCGGATCAAACATGATGGCGCTGGTCGAGGGCGCACGCTCAGCAAACGCGCCATACGAAGTCGCCCTCGTCGCGTCCGACAAGCCCGACGCCGCAGGCCTTGTATGGGCGGCGGAGCAAGGCATTCTCACCTTCGCGCAGTCCCCCAAGGGCATGGCCAAGGCCGACTATGAGGCGGCGATCCACTCCGCCCTCCGCGCCGCCGGAGTCGAGGCCATCGCGCTGGCCGGTTACATGCGCCTTCTCTCCGACGATTTCGTCGCGCGCTGGCGGGGACGGATCGTCAACATCCACCCCTCGCTGCTGCCGCTCTACAAGGGCCTCGACACGCACCAGCGCGCAATCGACGCGGGCGACACCCATGGCGGCTGCTCGGTCCATCTCGTCACCGAAGAGCTCGACGGCGGCGAGGTGCTGGGGCAGGCCAGAGTGCCGATACTTCCCGGCGACACGCCCGACGCGCTGGCCGAACGCGTTCTTGCCGAGGAACACAAACTCTACCCCCGCATTGTCGCGGAATGGCTCAGCAGATGACCCCCCAGGCGAGCGCCGCGCTGGACAAGCTCCGTGCCATCGCGCTCGCCCTGCCCGAAGCAAACGAGAAACTTTCGCACGGCATGCCCGCCTTCTTCATCACCAAGGGCAAGATGTTCGCCTATTTCTGGCACGCGCATCATGGCGATTCCGTCACGGCCGCGATCGTCAAGACCAGCGGGCCGGAGGAACAGGCGATGCTGATCGAGATGGAACCCGACCTCTATTACCGCCCGCCCTATTTCGGCCCGTCGGGCTGGGTCGGCATGCATCTCGACCGGCCCGACACCGACTGGGACCGCATCGGCGACCGTGTCGCGATCAGCTGGGAATTGGTTGCGCCGCGCCGCCTGCTCGAAGCTGGCGGGCGCTGACCCGAAACAAGACAAAAGCCCCGAAAACTGTGGGATATTTTGCACCCGTAGCGCGTTTCGCCCCGTTATCGCACATAACAGGGAAAGTCAGCGCAATGCACGGGCACGGACGCGAACCACATGGGAAATCGGGCGTCGCCAGCGCCGAAGCGGGTCTGGTCCTGCTGGATGGTCCCGACGGTGTCGCAATCGCAATGACCCCCGACGCAGCTGAAGCGACGGCGCTCAGCCTGCAGCAGGCCGCCGCCGAAGCGCGAAACCAGCCGCTCACGCAAATGCCAACGCCCGGTCTTTGATCGCGCCCTTGCGTCGCGTCGTTCCGCCGCCCAAACAGGTTCGATGCTGAAAGTAGCCAGCTATAACATGCGTAAGGCGATCGGCACCGACCGCCGCCGTCGGCCCGAGCGCACGCTCGAGGTGCTTCGCGAGATCGACGCTGATGTGATCGCGTTGCAGGAATGCGACCGCCGCTTCGGCCAGCGTCAGGGCGTCATCTCTCCCCACATGCTGGAAGAACACAGCCCGTGGAAGGCGGTCTCGTTCGGCGTCCGCTCCGGGTCGATGGGCTGGCACGGCAATGCGATCCTGGTGCGCAAGGACGCGCAAATCCTCGATTGCGAGATCATCCACCTCCCCGCGCTCGAACCCCGTGGTGCGGTGATGGCGGACCTGCGCATCGGCGGGGAGAGCCTGCGCGTCGTCGGCATGCACCTCGACCTGTCCGGCCTGTGGCGCCGGCGACAGGCGCATGCGATCCTGACGCACCTCGCCGCAAGCGAGCGGGCGATGCCGACCGTGATGATGGGCGACCTCAACGACTGGAGCGCGCAATCGGGCTGCCTGCGCGATTTCGGCAAGGAATTCAGCTTCGCGCCGACCGGCCGCTCGTTCCACGCGCGCCGCCCGATCGCCCGGCTCGACCGCATCATGGTCTCGGCCGATCTCAGCTTCGGGGACTGCGGCGTCAACGACAGCGCCGCCGCACGCACCGCGTCCGATCATTTGCCCGTCTGGGCCGAAGTGCGGCGCGGCTGAGCGTGCAGGACAAGGAACTTCGCCTTGCGCTCGTCTGCTATGGCGGGATCAGCCTTGCCATCTACATGCACGGCATCACCAAGGAGATCTGGCACCTCGGCCGCGCCAGCCGCGCGCATCGCGATTTCGAACCGGCCAGCGGGGCGAGCGAGCGCGTCTATCACGCCCTGCTCGATGCGATCGGGGATGAGGCCGGGCTCAACCTGCGCGTGATGGTCGATATCGTCGCCGGGGCCAGCGCCGGGGGGATCAACGGCGTATTCCTGGCGCAGGCGGTGACCAGCGGCCAGTCGCTCGACCCGCTCACCGACCTGTGGCTCGAAGTCGCCGATGTCGACGCGCTGCTCAACCCCGACCACGGCCCGTCGCACCGCTTCGCCAAGATGTGGGCGGTGCCGATCGCGTGGATGCTGGCCGGCCACGACTCGACGGTCAAGACAACGGTCGAACCCGCCGCCCAGGCCGAGGTGCGCGCCAAGCTCGAACGCTTTGTCCGCTCGCGCTGGTTCGAACCGCCCTTTGGCGGAAAGCAGCTGACCAACATGTTGCTCGACGCGCTGGAAGCCATGCGGGATGCGCCCGCCGGGCCGCGCCTGCTGCCCGATGGCCAGCCGCTCGACCTGTTCGTCACCGTCACCGATTTTCGCGGCCACCCTGAGCGGCTCAAGCTCAATTCCCCGCCCGAAGTGGTCGAGACCGAACACCGCCTCGTCTTCTCGTTCAGCGACCATGGCGGCAGCGGCACCGCGCTGGGCGATCCGGCCGAGCTGGCCTTCGCCGCGCGCGCGACTTCCAGCTTCCCCGGCGCCTTTCCGCCCGCGACGGTGGCCGAAGTCGATGCCGTGCTCGCCGAACGCGGCGGCAGCTGGCCGGGGCGCACCGCATTCCTCGAGCACGCCCTGCCGCGCCAGTTCGCTGCCGGGGTTGCCGAAACCGCGCCGCTCATCGACGGCTCGGTGCTCGCCAATGCGCCATTCCGCCCCGCGATGGACGCGCTGCGCGAACGCCCCGCGCGCCGCCAGATCGACCGCCGCTTCGTGTTCATCGATCCCACCCCCGGCTATCGCATCGCCAGTCCCGGCCCGGGTCCACAGGAAAGCCCCGGTTTTTTCCGCACCATCATCGGCGCGCTGTCCGAGCTGCCGCGCCAGCAGCCGATCCGCGACAATCTCGAATCGCTCGGCCAGCGCTCGGCGCAGATCGAGCGCATGCTGACGATCATCGAACGCATCCGCGCGGAGGTGGAGGGACAGGTCGAATCGCTGTTCGGCTACACGCTGTTCCTCGACTATCCCACGCCCAAGCGCCTCGCCGCGTGGCGGGCCCGCGCGCAACAGGCGGCGGCGTCGCGCGCCGGCTATGGCCACGCCGCCTATGGCCTGCTCAAGGTCGAGGGCGTCGCCGACCGGATCGCGACCCATCTCAACCAGATTGCCGACCTGCACGGGTCGGAGCGCTGGCGGCGGATGCGCGCCGCGATCGGGGCCGAGATCGACCGGCGCGGCGCGGACGATTTCAGCACCAGCCACAATGCCTCGGCCAGCCCGGCCACGCTCGACCTGCTGCGCGCGCACGACCTCGGCTTTCGCATTCGCCGCCTGCGCCTGCTCGCCCGCCGCGCGACCGAGCTGGATCAGGACAATAGCCGCGCCGAACTCGCCCCGATCCGCACCGCGATCTACGACTCGCTCGCCGGCTATCTCGAATGCCAACGCGCCGACCCGTTTCTGGGCATGCGCGAATCGATCCGCTCGCCCGATTGCGATGCGGGGGCGCTGATGGACGAACTCGCCGCGCGGATGGACCTGCGCACGCTCGACGACGAGACCGATGCGCGCCTGTCCGAGGGGCTGAGCCAGCTTCCCCGCGACCTGCGCCGCCCGATGCTGCTCGCCTATCTCGGCTTCCCCTTTTTCGACATCGCGACGCTCCCACTGCTCCGCGGCGAAGGGCTCAACGAATTCGATCCCATCCGCGTCGATCGCATTTCCCCCGACGATGCCTGCGCGATCCGCAGCGGCGGCGCGGCGGCGACGCTCAAGGGGATTCAGTTCAACAATTTCGGCGCCTTTTTCAGCCGCGCCTATCGCGAGAATGACTATCTCTGGGGCCGCCTTCACGGCGCGGACCGGCTGGTCGATATCATGCTCTCGACCCTGCCCCCCGGCGCGCGCCTCGCCCCCGGCCGCGTCACGACGATCAAGCGTGAGCTGTTCCTCGCCATCCTCGACGAAGAGGAACCGCGCCTCACCGCCGTGCCGGGGCTGTTCACTCAGCTGCGCGCCGAAATCGGCTGAGGCTGGTCAAGCGGGCGGTCCGCGCCTAAGCTGCCGCCACACGCAACAGGGTGATCGCAGCGGATGCAGTTTCTGAAGGCTTTGTTCTGGTTCCTGATCCTCGGCCTGGCGGCCGCATTTGCGGTGACCAACTGGCATCCGGTCGAGATCCACCTTTGGAGCGGCCTGATCGCCGATGTGAACCTGCCCTTCCTGCTGTTCGTCGTCTATCTCGGCGGGCTACTGCCGATGCTGGCGATCTACCACACCGTGCGCTGGCGGATGCGCAGCCGGATCGCAATGCTCGAGCGCACCGTGGACTCGCTCCGCCCGGCGCCCGCAGCCGTTCCCGCGCCCGTCGTCGCGACCGATCCCGGCGATCTCGAACCGCCCGCCGAAACGCCGTCCGCACCGCCGCTGGTGACGCCATGAGCCCGGTCTACGTCGCCCTCGACACCCCCGACATCGAACGCGCCAAGGCGATCGCGACCCGCGTTCGCCACCATGTCGGCGGGATCAAGCTCGGCCTCGAATTCTTCATGGCAAATGGCCGCCACGGCGTGCACGAAATGGCGGATATCGGCCTACCGATCTTCCTCGACCTCAAATTCCACGACATCCCCAACACGGTGGGCAAGGCAGTACAGGCGCTCCGCCCGCTCGAACCCGCGATCATCACCGTCCACGCCGCGGGCGGCCGCGCGATGCTGGAGGACGCCAAGGCCGCCGCACCGACGGGCACCAAGGTTGTCGCGGTGACGATGCTCACCAGCCTCGACGCCAATGACTTGACCTCGATCGGCCTGTCGCCCGACCCGCATGAACAGGTCGTCCGCCTCGCCGAACTCGCCAAGTCCGCCGGCGTCGACGGCATCGTCTGTTCGGGCGAAGAAGTGAAGGCCGCCCACGCCGCATGGAAAGACGGCTTCTTCGTCGTCCCCGGCGTCCGCCCCGCCAATGGGATTACCGGCGACCAGAAGCGCGTCGTCACCCCCCGCACCGCGCTCGACGCCGGCGCCTCGATCCTCGTCATCGGCCGCCCGATCACCCAGGCGGAAGACCCCGACCTCGCGGCGCGCGAGATTGAGGCGACGCTCTGACCTGCCAATCCTCCCCTGCAAGGGGAGGTGGCAGCGCGTAGCGCTGACGGAGGGGTGTCGCCCTCTCGATGGCAGGACACCCCTCCACCACGCCTTCGGCGCGGCCCCCCTCCCCTTGCAGGGGAGGAATTTGCAGGTCATTCACGCCTCGCATGAATATCCGCCCCGCCACCCCCGCCGACCTCGCCCGCCTCCACCCCGTGGTCGAACGCGCCTATCGCGGCGATTCCGCGCGACAGGGCTGGACCCATGAAGCCGACCTGCTCAGCGATACGCGCACCGATCTCGCCACGCTCGCCACGCTGGTCGATGGCGACAGCCGCATCCTCATCGCGCTGGACGGCGATACCATCCTCGGCTGCGTCAACATCGCCAGCCGCGGCAATGGCCTCGCCTATCTCGGCCTGCTCTGCGTCGATCCCGAGCTTCAGGCGCGCGGCGTCGGCAAGCAGCTCATCGCCGCCGCCGAATCCACCGCGCGCGAAACCTTCGCCGCCGACCGCATCGAGATGACGGTGATCGACCGCCGCGTCGAACTGATCGCCTGGTACGAACGCCACGGCTATGTCCGCTCGGGCGAAACCCGTCCCTTTCCGGTGCCCGTCGACCCGCCACTGACGATGACGGTACTGGTCAAACCGCTCGGTTAGGGCCAAAGGGGCGATCGATGCCCGTCACAGCCAAGATCTGCGGACTTTCGACACCCGCAACACTCGACGCGGCAATTGCCGGCGGGGCGAGCCATATCGGCTTCGTTTTCTTCCCTCCCTCACCGCGCCACGTCACCTTCGACCAGTCCGCCGCGCTCGCCGCGCGCGTTCCCGTTGAGGTCGAGCGAGTCGGCGTGTTCGTCGATCCGGAGGATGCACTGCTCGATCAGGCGATCGGCGCTGCCCGGCTCGACGCGATTCAGCTCCACCGCACCACGCCCGAGCGCGCCGCCGCAATCGGCGCGCGCACCCGCCTGCCCGTCTGGGCCGCCGTCGCGGTCAAGGCCCGCGCCGACCTCGCCGCCGCCCACAGTTTCCGCGGCGCGGCACAGCGCATCCTCTACGACGCCAAGACGCCCGAGGACGCCAAGCTCCCCGGCGGCATGGGCCTACGCTTCGACTGGACGCTGCTGCAGGGCTTCGACCACCCCCTCCCCTGGGCACTGTCAGGCGGCCTCGACGCTACGAACGTCGCAGAAGCCGTCAGCATCAGCGGCGCGCGGCTGGTCGATGTCTCCTCCGGCATCGAAAGCGCGCCGGGTGTGAAGGACAAGGCGAAGATCGCCGCGTTTCTGAAGACCGTCGCATCGCTCTGATCCATCGCCCCCGCTTGCGGCCCGCCCCCGGCTTGGGCATGTCCGACACCGCAAGATGAGCCTTACACCCGCCTTTCTCGACGAGCTGCGCGCGCGCACCACCCTGTCCGCGCTGATCGGTCGCAGCGTGAAGATCACCCGCGCCGGCCGCGAGTACAAGGCCTGCTGCCCCTTCCATAACGAGAAGACCCCGTCGTTCACGATCAACGACGAAAAGGGCTTCTATCATTGTTTCGGCTGCGGGGCGCATGGTGATGCGATCCGCTGGATGACCGACCATGACGGCCTGCCCTTCATCGATGCGGTCAAGGAACTGGCGCAAGCCGCCGGTCTCGATATGCCCGAAGCAGACCCGCGCGCCGCCCAGCGCGCCGAGCGGGCCAAGGGGCTGCACGAGGTCATGGCCGACGCTGCCAAATTCTATACCGATCAACTCCATGGCATCGCCGGGGCCGAGGCGCGCGCGCTGCTCGAACGTCGCCGCGTTACCGCCGAGACCGCACGGACCTTCGGCATGGGCTATGCCCCCGACTCGCGCACGAAACTCCGCGAAGCGCTCAAATCCTACGGCGACGCCATGCTGGTCGAGGCGGGCCTGCTGATCCAGGTCGAGGGCAAGGAACCCTATGACCGCTTCCGCGGCCGCCTGATGATCCCAATCAAGGATGCACGCGGGCGGGTGATCGGCTTTGGTGGACGCATCATCGGCGATGGCGAGCCCAAATATCTCAACTCCCCCGAAACCCCGCTCTTCGACAAGGGTCGCACCCTCTACAATCTCGACCGCGCCTCCGCCGCTTCGCGCAAGGCGGGCCGCGTGATCGCGGTCGAGGGCTATATGGATGTCATTGCGCTGGCGCAGGCTGGGTTTGACGAGGCCGTTGCCCCGCTCGGCACCGCGATGACCGAGCATCAGCTCGAACGGCTGTGGCGCATGGCCGATGTGCCCTATCTCTCCTTTGACGGCGACAATGCCGGGCAAAAGGCTGCGATCCGCGCCGCCCACCGCGCCCTCCCCTTGCTTCAGCCGGGCCGCAGTCTCGCTTTCGTCACCCTTCCCCCGGGTCAGGACCCCGACGATCTGGTGCGCGCCGCCGGCCCACAGGCGTTTGAAGCAATGCTCGCCTCGGCCCAGCCGCTCGCCGACCGGCTGTGGCAGCATGAGCTTGCGGCGGAACCCGTTGACACGCCCGAGGCCCGCGCCGGCCTCAAGCGCCGCCTGTCCGATCTCGCCGCGACGATCCAAGACGGCAATGTCCGCCACGAATACATCAACGAGTTCCGCCGCCGCGTCGACGAGCACTTCGCCCCGCCCCCGCGCACCTTCACGCCCCGAAACCAGAGCCGCGGACCGTTCAAGCCCGGCCAGCGCTGGCAGCCGCCCGAACCGCCGCCCAGCCCGGCCGCGCATGCGGTGGGCGCGGGCGGGATCGACCGCGTGCTGGCCAAGGCGGTGCTCGCCGGCCTGATCCGTCACCCCGCCGAAATCACCCGCCATGTCGAAACGCTGACCAGCCTCGCGCATGCCGATGGCGCGCTCGGACGGCTGTTTGAAGCGGTGGTCGATGTCGCGCTTGAGGATCGGGCGCTTGATAGCGCGCGCCTGCGTACCATATTGGCGACGTCCGGTTTCGATTCACAAGCAGCAGAGTTGCTGCGCGCCGACCAGCTTCCCTTCACCTTCACGCAGAAGGAATGGGACGCGGGACGGGCCGCGCTCGACCTGGGTGAGGCGATTGCGGTTCTGGCAGCGCGGCCTCAGGTCGAAGCGGCGCTGGCAGAGGCAACTGCGGCGGTGCAAGCGCGTTTCAGCGACGAGGCATTTGAGCGCCAAGTCGCGCTGGTGAAGCGAAAAGCGGAGCTGGAAATGCGGCTCGCCAATCTGATGCTTGCGGACGAGACGTAATTAGGTGATTAGGGCGGCGTATAATTGCCGCCAGACGATTTCAAAGGCAGTCGATGGCAAAGGCAAATATGGCGGACGACACGGTACCCACGGAAACCGGTGACGCACCGCTGATCGATCTCAACGAAGGCTCCATCAAGAAGCTGGTGGCCCGCGCGAAGAAGCGCGGATACATCACTGTGGACCAGCTCAATGAGATGCTCCCGCAGGACCAGTTCACGTCGGAGCAGATCGAGGATGTCATGTCCGCGCTCAGCGACATGGGCGTCAACGTCGTCGAAAATGAAGATGTCGGCGAGGACGATCAACCCGAAGACGACACGCCGGACGAGGTCGATGCCGAGGGCAAGGACGACGAGCCTGCCTTCGAAGTCGCGAAGAAAAAGGAAACCGTCGATCGCACCGACGACCCGGTGCGCATGTATCTGCGCGAAATGGGCGCGGTCGAGCTGCTCAGCCGCGAGGGCGAGATCGCGATCGCCAAGCGGATCGAGGCCGGCCGCGACACGATGATTCTCGGCCTGTGCGAATCGCCGATCACCTTCAACGCGATCATCGGCTGGTCCGACGCGCTCAACGAAGGGACGATGCAGCTGCGCGAGATCCTCGATCTCGACGCGATGCTGTCCAAGGGTCCGTCGGCCGAGCAGGTCGAGGGCGCCGAGGACGATGATTCGGGCGAGATCAGCGAAAAGACCGCCGGCGCCAGCTTCAAGGAAGAGGAAGAGCCCGAAGAGGCCCCCGCCGATGAAGATGACGAGCTGACCGAACGCCGCGCGCCGCGCATCTCGGACGATGAGGAAGAGGACAACACCCTCAGCCTCGCGCAGATGGAGGAAACGCTCAAGCCGCAGGCGCTTGAGAAGTTCGCCAACATCACCGCGATCTACAAGAAATTCTCGAAGATCCAGCAGAACCGGCTCGACGCGATGGCGGCGGGCGGCGAGCTGTCGGCATCCGACGAGAAGAAATATCACAAGCTGCGCGAAGAGCTGACCGCCGAGGTCGAGAGCGTCCAGTTCCACAACGCCAAGATCGAATATCTGGTCGATCAGCTGTACAGCTATAACCGCCGCCTGACCGCGCTGGGCGGCCAGATGCTGCGCCTGGCCGAGCGGCACAAGGTCAGCCGCAAGGACTTTCTCGATCGCTATGTCGATCACGAGATGGACGAAAACTGGCTGGAATCGGTCGGCGGACTCGACAAGAAGTGGAAGGCGTTCGTCGAGAACGAAGCCGCCGCCGTCGACCGCATCCGCGTCGAAGTGTCGGAGATCAGTCAGCAGACCGGCATGGCGCTCGGCGAATTCCGCCGCATCGTCAACATGGTGCAGAAGGGCGAGCGCGAGGCGCGGATCGCAAAGAAGGAGATGGTCGAGGCCAATCTCCGCCTCGTGATCTCGATCGCCAAGAAATACACCAATCGCGGCCTGCAGTTCCTGGATCTCATTCAGGAGGGCAATATCGGCCTGATGAAGGCGGTCGATAAGTTCGAATATCGCCGCGGCTACAAGTTCAGCACCTACGCCACCTGGTGGATTCGTCAGGCGATCACGCGTTCGATCGCGGATCAGGCGCGCACGATCCGCATCCCGGTCCACATGATCGAGACGATCAACAAGCTGGTCCGCACCAGCCGCCAGTTCCTGCACGAACAGGGCCGCGAACCGACTCCGGAAGAGATGGCCGAGCGCCTCTCGATGCCGCTCGAGAAGGTCCGCAAGGTGATGAAAATCGCCAAGGAGCCGATCTCCCTCGAAACGCCGATCGGCGACGAGGAAGACAGCCATCTCGGCGACTTCATCGAGGACAAGAACGCGATCATCCCGGTCGACGCGGCAATTCAGGCGAACCTCAAGGAAACGGTCACCCGCGTCCTCGCCAGCCTGACCCCGCGTGAGGAACGCGTGCTGCGCATGCGCTTCGGCATCGGCATGAACACCGATCATACGCTCGAAGAGGTCGGCCAGCAGTTCAGCGTGACCCGCGAACGCATCCGCCAGATCGAGGCCAAGGCGCTGCGCAAACTCAAGCACCCGAGCCGCAGCCGCAAGATGCGCAGCTTCCTCGACCAGTAAGGCCGGGGTGTCCGCAATTCCTCACAAGGGCCGTCCGTCCGGGCGGCCCTTTTGAGTCACCCCGCTTGCGCTTCCCCATTTCGCCGCTAGCCTCTGGTCCACAACAGAAAAGGACCGGGCATGCGGCATATCGCAGTGATCGGATCGGGGCCGGCGGGCTATTACACCGCAGAGGCCTGTCAGAAACAGTTCGGAGAGGATGTCAGGGTCGACATCATCGACCGACTGCCCGTCCCGTTCGGCCTGATCCGCAGCGGCGTGGCGCCGGATCACCAGTCGATCAAGAGCGTGTCCCGGCGCTATGAGGCGGTCGCGATCACCGAAAATGTCCGCTTCGTTGGCAATGTCACGGTCGGGAAGGATGTGACCATCCCCGAACTGATGCAGCTGTACGATGCCGTGGTGCTGGCGACCGGCGCGCCGTTCGATCGCCCGCTGGAGATCCCCGGCGCCGACCTGCCCGGCGTGACCGGATCGGCGGCGTTCGTCGGCTGGTATAACGGCCATCCCGATTTTGCCGAGCTCAACCCGCCGCTTGGCGGTCCGGGTGCGGTGGTCATCGGCAATGGCAATGTGGCGCTCGACGTCGCACGCATCCTCGCCAAGACGCGCGGCGAATTTGCCGGGTCGGACATCGTCTCCCCGGCGCTCGCCGCGCTCACCAGCTCGGGCATCGAGACGATTACCCTGCTCGGCCGCCGCGGCCCGCATCAGATTGCGATGACACCGAAGGAGCTGGGAGAGCTCGCCGACCTGACCCGCGCCGCCCCAGTGGTGGATGCCGCCGACTTCCCACCGGACATTGACGACGTGCTGCTCGAACCCGGCCTGCGCAAATCGGTCGCCCATCTGCGCAAGTTCGCGGCCGCCAGCGTCGACAAGCCGGTCCATATCATCTTCGATTTCTTCGCGATGCCGGTCGGAATCGAGGGCGATGGCCGCGCCGAGCGCGTCATTGTCGAACGCACCCGCCTCGACGAACGCGGCGCAGCGGTCGGCACGGGCGAAACCTATGCGATCCCCGCCAGCCTGATCGTCTCATGCATCGGTTATCGGACCCCGAAGATCGAAGGCGTGCCCTATGACGATCGCGCCGGACGCTTCGCCAATGACGAGGGGCGCGTGCTGCCCGGCCTCTATGCAGTCGGCTGGGCGCGGCGCGGGCCGACCGGCACGATCGGCACCAACCGCCCCGACGGCTTCGCCATCGCCGAGAAGATCGCCGAGGACGCTCCGGGCGGCAGCGTCAAGGCGGGCCGGCCCGGCCTCGACGCGCTGCTTGCATCGCGCAATGTCGATGTCGTCACCTTCCGTGATTGGCAGAAGATTGACGCCGCCGAGATCGCCGGCGCGCGCAGCGATTCCCCGCGTGAGAAGTTCACCAGCGTCGCCGACATGCTCGACGCGCGCGGCGGGTAAAAAAGCGCGCGGGGCGCTTGCAAGGCGGGATATCGGCGGTTATAGGCGCGCCTCCAAGCGACGCGGTCTGCCCACCCGGGGCCTTTGCCAAGGACTTCGCCGTTCAGTCGGGGCATAGCTCAGCCTGGTAGAGCACTGCCTTCGGGAGGCAGGGGCCGGAGGTTCGAATCCTCTTTCCCCGACCACTTTCCTAGCCCCGGACTAGGAATTGTTTTCAGCAGCAGAAAATCTCTGATATGATCGCACGTCGCGCGCGTGCGAGGTTCCCGCATGATCGCGCGCTTTGCGTTCGACGGGGAGATGTTCCGACCATGACCGCGCTGACCCTGGCCAATCCCGCCGCCCGCTTTTCGGTGCTGACCGTCACCGATCGTGATACACCCACGCCGATCTGGAGCGAGCGCTTGGGCTGGCCGGTCGCCGGCGACCATCACATCATGCTCGACGCCCGCGATGCCGCGCGCCGCAACATCTGGGCCAGCCGGATCGATGACGCGGTGCTGCATGCCGACCGCGCCGTGCTGCTGGTAGCCGAAGGGCTCGGCTGCGCCGCCGCCGCCTGGTGGGCGCGCCTCTCGCCGCGCCATTACGCCGATCGTGTCGCGGGGGCGCTGCTGTTCGATCCGGTCGCGCCTACGGGTGAAGCCGAAGCGCTGCTCGCCTCGCCGGGGATCGCCCTGCCCTTTCCGTCGATGGTCGTCACCGCGCGCAACCGCATCGCCGCAGCGGATGAGATGCAGCGGCTGGTCGATGGCTGGGGCAGTCGATTGATGATCGCCGAACGCCAGCGCACGCCTGGCGCGTGGCAAGCGGCCCAGCGACTGCTGTCGCGCATGACCGCAGCGGTCGTCGCCCGCGACATCGACCGCGGCATGGCCCTGCGCGGCGAGTAAGGCCTACAGCCCCTCGCCCCCCACCCAATGCGCGTTCGACAGCCGCCGCGCGACGTCCCAGGTTTGGCGGCGGATATCCGGCACCGCAACGATCTCCCAGAACGCCCCGCGCGTCATCGGGCCGAGCGCAAGTATGCGCGGGTT
Organism: Sphingomonas bacterium; assembly: GCA_030149245.1. GTDB lineage: Bacteria > Pseudomonadota > Alphaproteobacteria > Sphingomonadales > Sphingomonadaceae > Sphingomonas. The sequence continues at coordinate 48,512 of JASBRX010000031.1, read as the reverse complement.
CGCGCGACCATCGGCGCCGATCACCTCGCCCGCGCCGTTGACGTCGATCCCCAGATGCGCCGCATCGGGCCGGATCGCGCCGCTATCGCGTAACGCCACCAGCAGCGGGTCGGTCGTGCGCCCCAGATCGCCCAGTGGACCGGTGCAATTGACCACACGGCGCACCGGCATGGTCTGCGCCGCATCCGCCCCGCGCGGACGCCAGTGCAGCGTCACCCCGCCAGCGCCAAGCTCGAACCCCAAGGTCTTGCCCGCCACCACGTGCAGCTGCCCCCGCGCCATCATCGCATCGAGCCGGTCAGCGACCTGCGGGGCGAGCCGGTGGCGATGCACGTCCCACCACGGGCGCAGATGCCGCAGGAACCGCGCGCGCTCTGCCGCGCTCGCATTCGCCCACATCGGCTGGGTAAAGGGCCGCAGCTCGTCCACCGCGCTGCGCCAGCCGATTTCGACCGCGCGACCACGCACCCTGCGCACCAACTGCGACGCCACCGTCGCGGGCCGCTCGTCGATCCGCTCCCACGCCGCACCACTCTCATGCCGCCGGGGCAGTAGTCCGCGTCGCGACAGCGCGACGATCCGCCCGCCAAAGCCGCGCGCCTCCAGCATCAGCGCAACATCGATCATCGTCAGCCCGGTGCCGATCACCAGCACCGTGTCGGAGTCATTCAAGCCATCCGCGACATCGCCGGCCCAAGGATCGCCTTTGTACAGGTCATCGTGCAACACCGCAGGATCGAGCCCCGGAGGATCGTGCGGCGGCAGATTGCCGACCGCCAACACCGCCGCATCCGCGCCGATCGCCGTCCCGTCCGCCATTGTCAGCAATACACCGTCCGCCCGCTGCTCCAGCCCGGTCACCGCCCCGCGTACGACGCTCAGCCGCCCGCCACTTCCCGCAACCGCCGCGTCGAGCAGTTCGCGCAGATAGGCGCCATAGGTCACCCGCGCCGCAAAGGCGTTGCCCGCATCCGCCACCCCGCGCGCCGCCAGCCACTGCGCAAAATGGCCCGGCTGGTCGGGAAAGGCGCTCATATTGCTCGCCCGAACGTTGAGCACATGGCTGGGGTGCGCAGCGCCATAGGCGAGGCCCAGACCAGGCGTCGCCGCCCGCTCGATCAGCGTCGCGCGCGGTCCCTTGTGCCGCAGCAGGTTGATCGCCTGCAGCGTCCCTGAAAAGCCCGCGCCGATGATGGCGACATGCTCGATCCGCATCCTAGATCTCGTAATCGAGCTGCCATTCGGGCGCGGCGAAGGCGGGCGGTTCCTTCGCAAACGCCGGCTGGCGCGCCTTCATCGTCGCGTAGAGCGACTTCACCGTATCGCTCGCCGTCCGCACGAACAGCGCGGGGATCACGGCGTGGACGATACAGGCGACGCCCCCCAAGACCATCCGCGCGCCAAACCCTGCGGCAGTCGCGAAATGCTCACCATAGCTTTCGCCGACATCGCGAGGGTGGTCCATGAACAGGCGATTGAACATGCACTTCTCCTAGTAACAGGCCGTCACCCCCGCGAAAGCGGGGGCCCATCTCCCACGTTCTCCACGAGCCGCACCGGTGCGGTTGACGACCGGATAGTAGATGGGCCCCCGCTTTCGCGGGGGTGACGAAAATGGGTGTAGGACGATCTAACCACGCGGCGTAAAATCCTCGACCAGCTGGTAATGCTCGCCCGGAAAAATCTGGCGCGCGAACGTCACCGGCGCCTTGCCGCGCCACGTCCAGCGCTCGACCTGAAGGCACGGCGAGCCCTCGGTCAGCTTCAGCCGCCCCGCCGCCTCGGCACTTGCGCCCACCGCCGCGATCCGGTGCCGCGCATCGGTCCAGGGAATGTTGGCGAGCAGCCAGCTACCCGGCGCGGTCGCGGAGAAATCCGCATCCGCCGCGCCGGGGCCAGCGGCAAGGTCCAGCCAGCGCTCCTCCCACCCGAACGGCGCGCGCCCGGCATGATGCACCCCCGTCAGCACCAGCCACCCGCTGCCCGACCCGCGCACCGGAAAGCCGGCGGGCGCGCGGCGGTGCAAATTCACCGTCAGCAACTCCCAGCGATACGCCTCACCGCGATCGGCGATCAGCGCGGCGATGTCCGGCACCCCCACCACTGGCGTTCGGATCGCGGGCGGTGCGACGAAGCTGCCCGCGCGGCGCTTGCGCTCGATCAGCCCCTCGCTGGCGAGCCGGCTCAGCGCCTTGTTAGCGGTCGCGCGGGCGCAGCGATACGCCTCCATCAGCTCATGCTCGGTCGGAACGCGCGTCCCCGGCCCCCATTCGCCCGAGCGGATGCGCGCCTCGATCTCCCCCCGGATCCGCGCCTCAACGCTCATGCGAGCAGGTCCCGCAGTGCCACCCGATAGCGCGCTTCGATCGCGTCGCGGTGCCGGTGCCGCCCGCCCGCAACCTGCTTGACCCCGCCGCGCCAGACACAGTCGATCGGGCGACGGCTGGCGAAGATCCAGCTGTCGATCAGCGCGTCGCCGCTCCGCCCCTCAAACGCCGGATCGCTGCGGTCGAGCGAGATGATGTCCGCCGGACGTCCCGCGGCAAGCCCGGTTTCAACCCCCAGCGACTGCCCACCGCCGCGCACCGCCGCCTCGAACAGCCGCGCACCGGTCGAAGGCCGCGCCGCGCTCGCCAGCTGGTTGCGCCCGCGCAGGGTCAGCCGCTGGCCATATTCGAGCAACCGCAATTCCTCCGCCGCATCGATCCGCACGTTCGAATCGCTCCCCACACCCAGAGCGCCGCCGCTATCGAGAAATGCGCCCGCGGGAAACAATCCGTCGCCCAGATTGGCCTCGGTCACCGGGCACAGCCCAGCCACCGCCCCGCACGCAACCATGTCCGCAACCTCTTGCCGATCGACATGCGTCGCATGCACCAAAGTCCAGCGCGCATCGACCGGCACTGCATCGAGCAGCCAGCGCACCGGTCGCCGCCCGCTCCACGCGATACAGTCGTCCACCTCCTTCACCTGCTCGGCGATATGGATGTGCACCGGACCATCCCCCACGATCGGCAGCAATGCGCCCAGTTCATCCGGCGTCGCCGCACGCAGGCTGTGCGGCGCGATCCCGATCACACCATCGGGCGGCAGGCCCGCTCCGGCGCATGCCACCAGCTCGGCAAACCCATCGACGTCATTGATAAACCGCGCCTGCGCCGCGCCCGGAGCCTGCCCACCGAACCCGCCATGCGCATAGAATACGGGCAGCAGCGTAAGACCTATCCCCGCCGTCTCCGCCGCCGCCGCAATCCGCCCGCTCATCTCGGCGACGTCGGCATAAAGCGACCCATCGGGCGCTTGATGGAGGTAATGAAACTCCCCGACCCGGGTGAACCCACTCTCGAGCATCTCGATATAGGCAAGCGCGGCAATCGCCTCGCACTGCTCCGGCCCGATCTTGGCCACGAAGCGGTACATCAACTCACGCCACGACCAGAAATCGTCATTCGACGCGCCGCGCACCTCGGCCAGCCCCGCCATTGCCCGCTGAAAAGCATGGCTGTGCAGGTTGGGCAGGCCCGGCAGCGCCACAAAATGCCGCTCATCTCCCGGAGCCGGTTCAACCCCAACCTCGACCCGATCGATCCGCCCATCCGCCAGCGTCAGCCGGACCCGATCGGTCCAGCCATGATCCAGCAACGCAGTTTCGAACCAGAGCGCCATGCGAATATGTCTAGACATAATGGCCGCGCTGTCCAACACTAAACGTATGGCGACTCCTGCGGACAAACTCTGGCGCAACGCCCGTCTCGCGACGATGACGGGTGAAGGTCTGGGCGTGATCGAGCATGGCGCAGTCGCGGCAACCGGCGACACGATCAGCTATGTCGGCCACGACGCCGAAGCTCCCGACGCCACCGAAATCATAGATTGTGACGGCCGCTGGATCACCCCCGGCCTGATCGACTGCCACACTCACCTCGTCCACGCCGGCAACCGCGCGAGGGAGTTCGAGGCCCGCCTCAACGGCGCAACCTATGAGGAAATCGCCCGAGCAGGCGGCGGCATCCTCTCCACCGTCACCGCCACCCGCGCCGCGAGCGAGGACGACCTCATCGCCAGCGCGCTCCCCCGCCTCGACCAGCTGATCGGCGAAGGCGTCACCACGGTCGAGATCAAGTCCGGCTATGGCCTGACGTTGGACGACGAACTCAAGATGCTCCGCGCAGCCCGCCGCCTCAGCGAGGCTCGCGACGTCCGCGTCCGCACCACCCTGCTCGCCGCGCACGCCGTCCCGCCCGAATATCGCGGCGACGCCGATGGCTATGTCGATCTGGTATGCAACGAGATCATCCCTGCCGCAGTCGGCCTCGCCGATGCCGTGGACGCCTTCTGCGAAGGCATCGGTTTCACCCCGGAACAGACCGACCGCATCTTCACCGCCGCAACCGCCCACGGCCTGCCCGTAAAGCTTCACGCCGAACAGCTCTCCAACCTCAACGGTGCAGCGCTCGCCGCCCGCCACGGCGCGCTGTCCGCCGATCACCTCGAGCATCTCGACTCCGCCGGGATCGCCGCGATGGCCGCGAGCGGCACCGTCGCCACCCTCCTCCCCGGCGCCTTCTACTTCACCCGCGAAGAACGCCGCCCGCCGGTTCAGGCCCTGCGCGACGCCGGCGTGCCCATCGCCCTCGCCACCGACTGCAACCCTGGCACGTCACCGATGGCGTCGCTCTTGCTGGCGATGAACATGGGCGCGACCTTCTTCCACCTCACCGTCACAAAATGCCTACGCGGTGTGACCGTCAACGCCGCCCGCGCCCTCGGCATCGACGGCGGCACGCTGCAGCCCGGCTACCCCGCCGACCTTGCCATCTGGGACATCTCCGACCCCGCCGAGCTCGTCTACCGCATCGCCGCCAACCCCCTCCATGCACGAGTCCACGCAGGCCAATGATCGTCCCCGGCAACACCCCGCTCGCCACCTGGAACGCGATCTATCGCGGCGAGCCAGCGCCGCTCGACCCGTCCTGCCACGACAAGGTCGCCGCGAGCGCGCAGGCGGTGCAGGACATCCTCGCCCGGCACGAGCCGGTGTACGGCATCAACACCGGCTTCGGTAAGCTCGCCAGCGTCCGCATCGGCGACGAAGACCTCGAAACGCTTCAGCGCAACATCGTTCTCAGCCACGCCGCAGGCGTCGGCGATCCCATGCCCGCCCCGGTCGTGCGCCTGATGATCGCGCTCAAGCTCGCCAGCCTCGCCCAGGGGCATAGCGGCGTGAAGCCCGAGACGATCGCGATGCTTCAGGACATGCTCGACCGCGGCATCACGCCGATCATCCCGTCCCAAGGCTCGGTCGGCGCCAGCGGCGATCTCGCCCCGCTCGCGCATCTCGCCGCCGCGATGATCGGCGTGGGCGAGGTCGAGATGGGCCCCCGCCGCCTGCCCGCGCGCACGATGCTCGGCGGCCTGACGCTCGGCCCCAAGGAAGGCCTCGCGCTCCTCAACGGCACCCAGTTCAGCACCGCCTACGCCCTCGCCGCGCTGTTCGAAACCGAAAAGCTGTTCCGCGCCGCACTCGTCACCGGCGCGCTCTCGACCGAGGCGGCGAAGGGCTCCGACACTCCGTTCGATCCCCGCATCCATATGGTGCGCGGCCATCGCGGCCAGATCGAGGTGGCAGCCGCCCTTGCCGGCCTCATGCAGGACTCGGCCATCCGCGCCAGCCACGCCATCGACGATGAACGCGTCCAAGACCCCTATTGCCTGCGCTGCCAGCCGCAGGTGATGGGCGCCTGCCTCGACCTGATCCGCCAGGCCGCCACGACCCTCGCCATCGAAGCCAACGGCGTCACCGACAACCCCCTCATCTTCACGGACACCGGAGAAGCCCTGTCCGGCGGCAATTTCCACGCCGAACCGGTCGCCTTCGCCGCCGACATGCTCGCGCTGGCGATCTGCGAGATCGGCAGCCTCGCCGAACGCCGCATCGCGATGCTCGTCGATCCCGCCCTTTCGGGCCTCCCCGCCTTCCTCACCCCGCGCCCCGGCCTCAATTCGGGCTTCATGATCCCGCAGGTCACCGCCGCCGCTTTGGTCAGCGAGAACAAGCAGCGCGCCCACCCCGCCAGCGTCGATTCGATCCCGACCAGCGCCAATCAGGAGGATCATGTGTCGATGGCTGGCCATGGCGCGCGCCGCCTGCTCGCCATGACCGCGAACCTCGCCCACATCCTCGGCATCGAGTATCTCGCCGCCGCGCAGGGCTGCGACTTCCACGCCCCGCTCACCTCCAGCGCACCCCTCGAAGCTGCCCGCACCCTGCTGCGCGAGTCGGTGCCCACGCTGGAAGACGACCGCCACTTCGCCCCCGACATGGCCCTCGCGACGGCGCTGGTCACCAGCGGCGCGCTGGGCGACGGCTTGCCGGGGATTGAGGCATGATCGTCACCGTCCGTGGCGAAGGCCCGCTGATCGTCAGCATCCCCCATGCCGGCCTCGAAATCCCCGCCGACATCGCCCCGTCGCTCGTCTCGCTCAATCGCGCGCGCTATGACGCCGACCTCTACATCGACCAGCTCTACGCCTTCGCGTTTCAACTCGGCGCGACGATCGTCCGCACCACGATCAGCCGCACGGTAATTGACGTCAACCGCGACCCCAGCGGCGCGACGCTCTTTCCCGGTCAGTTCACCACCGGTCTCTGCCCCACCGAAACCTTCGACGGCGACCCGCTCTACCATCCGGGCATGCAACCCGACGAGGCCGAGATCGCCCGTCGCCGGAGCGCCTATTTCGACCCGTATCACGCGGCGCTCCACGGCGAGATCGACCGCCTCCGCGCCCAGCACCCCGCGATCGTCCTCTATGAAGCGCATTCGATCCGCAGCGTGGTGCCCAAGCTGTTCGACGGCCGCCTGCCCGAATTCAACATCGGCACCAATAGCGGCCAATCCTGCGCCCCCGAACTCGCGCAAGCTATCGCCGCGATCTGCGCCGACCAGCAGCGCAGCCATGTGATCGACGGCCGCTTCAAGGGCGGCTGGACCACGCGCCACTATGGCCAGCCCGACACCGGCGTCCACACGATCCAGATGGAACTGGCAATGCGCACCTATGTCAGCGAAGTCCCCGCCGCCAATTGGCCCCCGCGCTGGGACGATATCCACGCAGCGCAGGCGCACGCCACGCTCCGCCCGATCCTCACCGCCGCCATCGACTTCGCGAAAGCTCAAGCATGACCACCCGCACCGACAATAGCCGCCACATCAAGGCGCCGACCGGCACCGATCGCAGCGCGAAGAGCTGGCTCACCGAGGCCGCGCTGCGGATGTTGATGAACAACCTCGATCCCGATGTCGCCGAAGCGCCCGAAAGCCTGGTCGTCTATGGCGGCATCGGTCGCGCCGCACGCAACTGGGAAGCCTATGACAAGATCGTCGAGACGCTCCGGCGCCTCGACAATGATCAGACGCTGCTGGTCCAGTCGGGCAAGCCGGTCGGCGTGTTCCGCACGCATGAAAACGCCCCGCGCGTGCTGATCGCCAACTCCAACCTCGTTCCCCATTGGGCGACCTGGGAGCATTTCCACGAACTCGATCGCAAGGGGCTGGCGATGTACGGCCAGATGACCGCCGGATCGTGGATCTATATCGGCACCCAAGGCATCGTTCAGGGCACCTACGAAACCTTTGTCGAGGCCGGGCGCCAGCATTATGGCGGCGACCTTTCGGGCAAATGGATCCTCACCGCCGGCCTCGGCGGCATGGGCGGCGCACAGCCACTCGCCGCGACCATGGCGGGCGCGTCGTGCCTCGCGATCGAATGCCAGCCCAGCCGGATCGAGATGCGCCTGCGCACCCGCTACCTCGATCGTGCTGCCAACAGCATCGAAGAAGCACTCGACATCATCCGCACCTCCGACAAGCCCGTCTCGGTCGGCCTGCTCGGCAACGCCGCCGAAGTGCTGCCCGAACTGGTCCGGCGCGGCATCCGCCCCGACATGATCACTGACCAGACCAGCGCGCATGACCCCATCAACGGCTATCTCCCCGCCGGCTGGACGCTGGACGACTGGTTCACCAAACGCGAAACCGCCCCGCACGAAGTGGAGGCCGCCGCCCGCAACTCGATGGCCACCCACGTCCGCGCGATGCTCGCCTTCGAAGAAATGGGCGTTCCGACCTTCGATTACGGCAACAATATCCGTCAGGTCGCCAAGGACGCGGGCGTCGCCAACGCCTTCGCCTTCCCCGGCTTTGTCCCCGCCTATATCCGCCCGCTGTTCTGCCGCGGGATCGGCCCGTTCCGCTGGGCCGCGCTCTCGGGCAATCCGGAGGATATCTGGAAGACCGACGCCAAGGTGAAGGAATTGCTCCCGGGCAACCACCACCTCCACCATTGGCTGGACATGGCGAAGGAGCGGATCGCCTTCCAGGGCCTGCCCGCACGCATCTGCTGGGTCGGCCTCGGCGACCGCCACCGCCTCGCGCTCGCCTTCAACGAGATGGTGGCGAACGGCGAACTCGAAGCTCCGATCGTCATCGGCCGCGACCATCTCGACAGCGGATCGGTCGCCAGCCCCAACCGCGAAACCGAAGCGATGCTGGACGGCAGCGACGCAGTATCCGACTGGCCCCTGCTCAACGCCCTGCTCAACACCGCCAGCGGCGCCACCTGGGTCTCGCTCCACCATGGCGGCGGCGTCGGCATGGGCTATTCGCAGCACTCAGGCATGGTCATCGTCGCCGACGGCACCCCCGAAGCGGCCAAGCGGCTGGAACGCGTGCTGTGGAACGACCCGGCAACCGGCGTCATGCGCCACGCCGATGCGGGCTATGAGATCGCCAAGACCTGCGCCGGGGAGATGGGATTGGACCTGCCCGGGATCCTGTAACCCATGCATCGCCCCGGGCTTGACCCGGGGCCGGGCTTCTTTGGGGCGCGAAAGGCAGCCCTGTTCCGGCTAAAGGCCGGGACGACGACCAAAACCACAGCCTCGGGCGTCTAATCGGCAACTTCCAACGGCCGTTTGCCCTGAGCCTGTCGAAGGGCCGCGGGCTAAGGCCAGTCAGCGCAGGAATGGTGCTTCGACAAGCTCAGCACAAACGAAAAAATGCGTCGGATTTAGCGCACATCGCGTTAAACTACCCGCCCCCGCCAGTTCGCCACATGCGCCCCGGCGAGCAACAAACTCCCCGCCACCGTCACGCCGGTTTCGACCGCAACCCAATCCTCGAACGCCAGCCCTGCAGCCAGCAGCATCAGTCCGAACGCGCCCACAGCCAATGGCGTCAGCCCGCGATGGCGCCGCCATCCCTCCCCAAGCGCAACCGCGCTGATCGGCAACGCGAACGCCAGGACGCCAAGGTGAAACCCTTCGCCCAGATCGAGCCGCGCCGCGAGCGCGGGCAGAGCCGCGATCAGGATCGGCAGCACAAGACAGTGGATCAGGCACAGCACCGATGCGCCCACCGCCAAACCATCGAACCAACTCAACACCCGCGCTCGCATCGCCTACTCCTGTACGAGGCGGGCAAATGATACTTCATATCATCGATTGCAAGGGCCGAAGGCTCATGAGGTAGAGCTTCGTGTGAACTTCACCCGCCAGCCAGCGCCGGCGCCTCAGGCGGCAACGCGGCATTGCGCCAGCGCGCGACCGGCACGGTCGTCACCGCCCCCTCCGCGGACTTGCGCCGCTGGATCAGCGTCGCCCCCTGCTGGGTCGTATCGCCGATCTTCGCGCGCACCCGCACCCAATAGGTGTTGGAACTGAACGCCGTCCCCGGCGGCTGGCTGACCTTCAGGTCCGACAGGTCGCGCAGCGTGATCTGCCCATTGCGCTTGCGGATTGCGACGATCCGCTCGGCCGCGACCGGGTCGCCGATCAGGAACGCGAGCAGTTCCTGATCCGCCGCATTCAGGTTGATCGTGGTCTTGCCGGGCAGCGCCGTCACCATTCGCTCCAGCCGCGCAATCGCCGCCGGGTCCGCGCCCGGGATCATTCGGATCGGCCGCACATCGCTCACCGGCCCTTGCGTGCGGATATAAGCGATGGCTTCTACCGTCTGCTGCTCGTCCAGCCCCGCGATCCGCGCGAGCTTCTGGAACAGGATTACCGGCACAGCATCGCCACTGCGCAGCATGTTGACGTTAAACCGACCCTCAGCATCGCTGACCGCCAGATCGAACGTGCCCCCGTCGATCGCTGCGCCATTGGCGCCGATCGAAGCCCACGCCTCGCCCGCATGGTCCACCTGCGGCGCGGCCAGCGCGTCACGCTGGAGCGCGGCCAGCGCCGACAGCTCGCCCCCGCGCACGATCGCCGCCGCCCGCGCCGCCTCGCGACTGCGCAGCGCGCGGTCGAGCGCCAGTTCCTCGCGCCCGATCATCAGCAACACCAGCCCGCTGGCGATGGCGACGAACATCAGCACATTGACCAGGATCATCCCCTGCTCGTCATCGCGCCGGGTCATTGCGGTTCGTCCTGCGGCTTGACCGGCAGCGCGACCACGCGGCGCAGCGTCCCCTGCGGCCCGCGTTCGCCCGCCAGCTGCATCTCGACCTGCACCGCGCGCGGCCACTCGCCCTTGCGCTTCTCATTCGGTGGCCAGCGGTCGATCCAGTTTTGCCCGTCGAGAAAACGCCAGCGCACCCCGCTCACCCCGGTCAGCAACAGCTGCGGCTGCGGCGCCGCCCGCACCAATGCGCCCCCGGTCGCCGCATAGCGCAGCGGCACCGGCGGCCCGCCCATTCCTGCAGCAACCCGAGTAAAGGCGACATTGCTGCCCCCGCCACTCACCGCGCCGCGCGTGATCTGGTCAAGGTCGCTCTGCAGCACGAACATCGTCCGCTGGATCGCCGCCGTCCGATCGAGCCGCCCTTCGGTCCGCTCCTGCGTCGTCATCACACTGTTGAGCAACGTCAGCCCCGCGACCGCGATCAACGCGAACAGCCCCAGCGAAATGATCAGTTCGAGCAGCGTGAACCCCTCGTCACCCCGGCGCAGGCCGGGGCCGCGCAACTGGTCGTGCAGCGATGCCTCTAGCGGCCCCGGCCTCCGCCGGGGCGACGGCATCGGCGCGTTCACGCCCCCAGGCTCACCGCCACCGGCTCATAGCCCTGCGCACCCGCGACCAGGATCGCCAGCTCGCGCGCGACGCTGCCATCGCTGCGGAACCGCGCATTGCCGGTGACACAATTGTAATTGGTCTCTGCGAGCAAACCCGCTTCATCGAGCGCGCCCTTCGCCCGCAAAGCCTTGACGACCCCGCCCGCATCATAGGCCAGCGCAGCCAGTGCCCCTGGCGTGCCGCCATGGCGCGATCGAAACTCGCCCGCGAACCGTCCAAACGCCGCGGGGTCGGGGCTGGCGATCCACGCGCCGTCCAGAGTCTCCAACGCCGCTGGCCGGTGATCGAGCGCCTGCACGGTGCCAAGCAACTGCACGCCGCTGCCCTTAAGGTTGCGCGCCGCCGCCAGCACCGTCTCGCTGCTGCCGGGCAACAGCACCGCATCGGGCGCATCGCCTGCGGCCGGTAGAGGCTGCCCCTCGACCACGCTCAGCGACCGCACGTCCAGCCCGACCTCGCTCTGCATCTTCCCCGCTGCCAGCGCCGCCGCAACGCTCCACGGCGAGCCATCATCGACCACCACGACACTGCGCACGCCACGCGACCGGGCATAGCGCAGCACCGCGCTGGTAACTTGTGCCGGGGTAATCCCGAACACGAAACTGCCCGGCCCGCGCGCGACCGCATTGTTGGTAAAGGCGATCACCGGCACCCGTCGGGCAACCTCCGCCGTCACCGCGTTCAGCTCCTCGGCCGTCACCGGCCCCAGGATCATCGCGGCCTTGGCCTTCAGCGCGTTGCGCGCCGCAAGCGCCGCACCTTCGGGCGTGCCGCCAGTATCATAAGCCGTAAGTTCCGGCCCAGAATCAGCGAGCAACACGCCCTGACGCATGCTAAGGCCCAGCGCGGCGCGCGGCCCGCTCAGCGGCAGCAGCACCGCCACCGGCCGCTTGTCACGCTTGACCTTGTCGGCCGCGAAGACAGAGGGACTTGCAAGCAATGCCGACGGCAATACCAGCCCTGATCCCAGAGCAGTCAGCAGCGCACGGCGGCGAATCGGCGGCATTGTCACGGGCATCCTGGTCAGCTCGGCGGCGTCTTACCGTCTTCGTCGTGCTGGGCATAGCGGCTTATGCCCTCGCCATGGTCGCAACGATGCCTGCCAGCGTCGTGGTCAAGAACCGCCCATGGCGAACCGGTGTCGCCGGAACCGTGTGGAATGGCGAAGTCGGCGTCGCCGGCGGCAGCAAGTTCGAATGGCATTGGGCGCCGCTGCGCTCACTCACCAGCCTCGCCTTCGCCGCCGACTGGACCGCGACCGGCCCCGACACCGATATGGGCGGTCGCGCGCTGGCGGGCTTCAGCAGCACCGTGCTCGACAAGGTCAGCGGCAGCAGCCACGCCAACCTGCTTCAGGCGCTCCAGCCCAACCTCCCCTTTACCTGCGACCTGGCCATGCAGCTCGAATTCGACCGGATCGCGGTCGGCGGGTCGAGCCAGAGCATCGACGGTCGCCTCACCACCGAAGCCGGCACCTGCACCCCCAAGGGCGGCGGCGCGAGCGTGCCGGTCCCCCCGCTGCTGCTGGTCTCCGAAAAGATCGGCACCACCACCCAGATCCGCCTCACCCCCCGCACCCAGCGCCGCCAGCTGCTGATGACCGCGACGCTGAGCGAGGATGGCCAGCTGACGATCCGCATGACGCCCGAGGGTGCGCGCATCCTGCCCTTCGCCGGCCTGCCCGCCGGCGCGAGCATTGCGGGGGAGTTGTAGGAACCCGCTCACCCCCAACCCCGTCATGCTGAACTTGTTTCAGCATCCACCCTACCACCAGCGACTGAGTCGCCGCAGGAGGGGTGGACCCTGAAACAAGTTCAGGGTGACGAGCAGTTGGGTGGATGGTGCAGACCTACAACGTCACCAGATCGTTCAGATTGATGATCGGCAGCAGGATCGCCAGCACCATCATCAGCACCATGCCGCCCATCAGCAGCAGCACCATCGGCTCGACCAAAGCGACCAGCGCACTGGTCACCGCGTCCAGCTCGCGGTCCAGCTCATCGGCAGCGCGCGACAGGGCGGGGCCGAGCTTCCCCGACGCCTCGCCCGACGCGACGATCGCGGTCAACATCAGCGGGAACACCCCCGCCTCCGCCATCGCCGCGCGCAGGCTGATTCCTTCCCGCACCCGCGCCGCGACGTGCATCGCCCGCGCCCGCACCCACAGGTTCGGCGTCACCGCAGCCGCCGCGTGCAGCGCATCGACCAAAGGCACCGCGCTCTCGACTAGCGTCGCGAGGCTTCCCGCAAAGCGCGCGGCATTATGCTGGCGGGAAAAGCGCTTGAACGGCCAGCGCTCGGTAAAGCCGCGATGGACCTTCAGCTTGTTCGCCGGGATCGCTGCCCAGCGATTGAAGGCGAGATAGGCCAGCAGCCCGGCGATCAGCAGATACAGCCCCCAGGCTTGCAAAAACCCCGACACCGCGATCAATATGCGGGTCAGCAGCGGCAGATCGGTCCCGCGCGATACGAACACATTGACGATGTCGGGGATGACATAGACCAGCAGCAGCACGATCACGCCCAGCGACACCGTCGCCAGCAACCCCGGATAGAGCAGCGCGAGCTGCAGTTTCTGCGCATTGGCCTGCCGGTTCTCGACGAAATGGGCGAGGTGGCCGAGAACATCGGTGAGTTTCCCCGACGCCTCCCCCGCCGCGACCGATGCGCGGTAGAATTCGGGAAAGGTCTTGGGATGCGTCGCCAACGCGCTGGCAAAGCTGCGCCCGTCCAGGATCGCGCCGCGCACCTCCATCAGGATGCCCGATACGCGCTGCGTCTCCGACTGGTTCGCCGCGAGCCGCAGCGCTTCTTCGACCGGAATGTCCGACCCGACCAGCGTCGAAATCTGCCGCGTCGCCGTCGCCAGCTCGCGCGCGCTCATGCCCGACCGGCCCAGCTTGGGCAGCTGGATCGACCCCACTGACCGCCGCTCCCCCGCCGCTTCGACCGCGAGCGGCAACAGCCCCTGATTGCGCAGCTTCGCTCGCGCGGCAGCAGCGTTGGACGCTTCGACCACACCCTTTTTCTGCGCGCCCGACCGATCCGCGGCGCGATAGGTGAACGCGGGCATCTATTCCTCCCCCAGCTTGCTGGGGGAGGGGGACCGCCCGCGCAGCGGGTGGTGGAGGGGCCGCCCCGCAGAGGGCGGTACAACTTGCCGCAAGCACCGCCGTCTGCGCGGCGGCCCCTCCGTCATCGCTTCGCGATGCCACCTCCCCTGCAAGCAGGGGAGGAATTGGAAAGCACTCACGCCTCTTCCCTCACCACGCGCGCCACTTCCTCAACCGTGGTCACCCCGGCGCGCACCTTGTCCACACCATCGTCAAGCAGCGACGGATTGTCCCGCCGCGCATGCGACTCCAGCTCCGCCTCGGACGCGCCGTCATGGATCATCGCCTGGAACTTCTCGTCCACCGCAACGACCTCATACAGCCCCGCACGCCCGCGATAGCCGTCGCCATGGCAGTCATCGCACCCGACCGCGCGCCACAATTTCTTGCCCGGCTTGATCGCGCCGCCCAGCAACAGCGAATCGCCTTCGCTTGCCACATCCTGCCGCCGACAGCTGGGGCACAGCCGCCGCACCAGCCGCTGCGCCGCGACCCCGACCAGCATCGGCGCGAGCAGATAGCGCTCGACCCCCATGTCGATCAGGCGCGTCACCGATCCGACTGCGCTATTCGTGTGCAACGTCGACAGCACGAAATGCCCGGTCATCGCCGATCGCACCGCGACCTCCGCCGTTTCCTGATCGCGGATTTCGCCGACCATGATGACGTCCGGATCCTGCCGCAAAATCGCACGCAGCCCACGCGCGAACGTCATGCCGGTACGCGCATTCACCTGCGTCTGCGCAACCCCGGCAAGTTCATATTCGATGGGATCTTCCACCGTCATGATGTTGCGTTTCCGGTCATTCAGCCGGTGCAGCGCGGCATAGAGGCTGGTCGTCTTGCCCGAGCCCGTAGGCCCGGTGACCAGCAGCATCCCGTGCGGCCGCTCAAGCAACCGCGCGAACACATCGCGGTCACGCTGGCTCATCCCCAGCGCCTCCATGTCGAGGCTGAGCGAGCCTTTTTCGAGCAGGCGCATCACCACCCGCTCGCCATGCTGGGTCGGGATGGTCGATACACGCGCGTCCACGTCATGCCCGCCGATCCGCAACGTCACGCGCCCGTCCTGCGGAACGCGCTTCTCGGCAATGTCGAGCTTCGCCATCACCTTGATCCGGCTGACCAGCAGCGGCGCGAGTTCGCGGCGTGGTTCCAGCTTGTCGCGCAGCACCCCGTCGATGCGAAAGCGGACGACGACGCGCTTCTCCTGCGTCTCGACATGCACGTCCGACGCGCCTTCCTTCACCGCTTCGAGCAGCAGCGCGTTGATCAGGCGGATGACCGGCGAATCGTCGCGTGAATCGAGCAGATCATCGACCGCAGCTGCACTGTCGGCGAGCGCAGCCAGATCCATCCCGCCTAGGTCAAACTCCGCCGCCGCCCCCGCGCTGCCCGAATAGCTCGCTGCCAGCGCCTGATCAAACTCCGCACCCGAAACCGCCACGAAGCGCACGCCCGGCGCAACCCGCTGCACTTCGAGCAGAGCATCCAGCGCCGCATCGGGCCGATGCACGCACTCAACCCCGCCCACGCCCATGCGCAGCACGACGCCATGGTTGCGCGCATAGCCATAGGGCAGGCTCGGCAAATCCATCGTCACGGCATTCACTGGCCGAACTCCACGCTCGCACTCACCCGGCCCGGCGCGCCACCTTTGGTCAGCTCGACCCGGCGCGCACGCAACACCGTGGTGCGCTCGACCGCAGCGATCCAGCCGACCACCGCTTCGTAGCTCGCTTCGGCAACCTGTCCGGTCGCGCCTGCACCACCGGGGGTCAACGTCACGCTCAGCCCGGCCGCACTTGCCGCCGCCTGCGCTGCCTCGATCGGTGGACCGTCGCTGAGCTTGGGTTGTGTGCCCGGCGCGACCAGCGTGCCAGCGGCGCGCACCCGCGCCGCCAGCGTCTCATGGCTGCGGATATCGGCGATTGCGTCGGCCCGCGCGCCCTGCAGCGGCTTGACGATCCCGAACACGAGGATCACCCCCGCAAGGATCGCACCCAGTGTCCCAACCAACACCCGCTCTCGCGGGCTCAGCCCACTCCACCACAGCTGGAACCGCAGCACCGCCGCGTCGATGGTTGGCGAACGTTCGATCTTCATACCGTCACCGTCACGCGAATGGCTCCATCCGCCCCTGCCCCAATTTGCGCCGGGACCGCAGCCGCGCGGAATGCGGCCCGGACCCGGTCAGGCAAATCGGGCGGCCCGGGATCGAGTTCGAGCACCAGCGCATTCCCCTCGAACCGCATCGTCCGCGCGGTCACCGCGCTCGACAGCGGCGCCAGCGCGCGCGACGCTGCCGTCACCGCTGGAACGAACCGGCCCGGCGGCGGACCCGATACCGGCAGCATCCCGACCACCGCCGCCTCCAGATCCCCCGACAGATTCGCCCCCGGCGCTGCCTGCGCAACCGCCGACCGCACATCCTCGGCGCGGCGTTCGGCAATCACCCGCAGCATCACCACATCCGCCGCCGCGATCACGACATGCGCCGCGATTCCGGCCGCCGCGATCCAAGCCAGCCGCTTTTTCCAGCTGCTCCCACCCGCACCACGCCGGGCATAGACACCTTGCCGCAGGTCGATCGCCGGGGTCGCCAGCCGCTCGGCCAGCCCGCCACGACCACCGGTCCACGGCGTTTGCGGCAATTCGCCGATCGCAGTCTGTCCGATATTCCAGATGCGGGGCCGCCCTGCCCGTTCCCATGCCGGCACGACCAACGCGGCGGGCAGCGCAAATCCGGTCCCGTCGCCGCTGCGCACCAGCACCCGGCCGTCGCGCGCCTCGGCAACCCATTCCCCGGCCTCCGGCGTCGGTAGCGCCAGCGCGTCCGGCACCACCGCCGCATGCCCCAGCCCGCCCAACTCGGCCGCCTCGACCCAGCTCGCCATCTGCGTGTGCCGCACGACCGCCACAAGATAGGTCCGTGGCGCGATTTCGGCGCCCAGAGCAATATGTACCGATTCGATCGGGTCGGCGATCCGGTCCTCGATCGCGAACGGCAAAGCCTCGATCCGCTTCGCCCGGCTCGCCAGCGGCAGCTCGACGCGCAGCAGCGATACCGATTCGCTCGGGACAAGGATGGTTGCAGGGCCATCAGGCTCGGCTATGATCGCCCGACCGCCCGCCAGCGTCCACACGCCGGTGACGCGGGGCTCCGGGACGCTCGAATTGACTTTGCCGGTCATGCTCTGGGGTGCTCCGGCTGTAACATGGCTTTCACGATGGGAACGCATGGGGCCGCGATGCGCATAGTTTTGAAACAGTTCGATGACACCGTGGCAGTCGATGCCGCGAAGAGCAAGCGTCCGGCGGTTCCGCACGGCGAAGCGGGCCTTACCCTGTTGGAGATGATCGTCGTCCTCGTCATCATCGCGATCGTCGCCGGGCTGGTGACGATGAACGTTGTCGGCCGCCCCGATCAGGCGCGGGTGACCACGACCAAGACCAACCTCGTCACCCTGTCCAGCGCGCTCACCACCTATCGCCTCGACAATGGCCAATATCCGACGACCGAACAGGGACTAAAGGCGCTGGTCGAAAAGCCGACCACCCCGCCGCTTCCCGCCGCCTGGCCCGATGGCGGCTATGTGAAGTCCGCTCCGGTCGACGCCTGGGGCAATCCCTATAGCTATGTTTCGACCGGCAGCAGCTTCGAGCTCAAATCGCTCGGCCGCGACGGCAAGCCGGGCGGCACCGATCTCGACGCCGACCTCGATTCGCGCGACGCGGCCCAGACGCCCGCCAAGGGCGGATAAGGCCCGTGCGGGGGGCGACCATCCGCAGCAGTGAGCGCGGCATGACGCTCATCGAAATGCTGATCGTGCTCGTCATCATCGGCGTCGCGGCAGGCGGAGTCGCGCTCGGCATCGGTTCGGCCACCCGCGCGCCCTCGGTCGAGACCGAAGCCCGCCGCCTCGCCCTGCGCCTGCAAGCCGCCGCCGACGATGCGATGATCGGCGACCGCATCATTGCCTTCACGGTAGAAAAAGACGGCTATGGCTTTGCCGCAGTCGGCCGCGACGGGTCGATGGCCCCGCTGTCCGATGGCCTCGCCTTCCACCGCCTGCCCGGCGGCATCGCGGTCGAACTCGATGTAACCCCGCCCGTCATGATGGGCGTCGACGGCGCGGGCAAACCGCTCAACGCGACGATCAGCAATGGCGAACAGATCTGGGTCGTGCGCTATGACGGCATGACCGCCACCGCCAGCCGGGCCGAAGCCTCGTGAAGCACGAGGACGGCTTCTCGCTGATCGAGGCGCTGGTCGCGCTCGCGGTGCTCGCCATCGCCACCGTCGGCCTCGTCCGCGCGGTCGAGAGCCATGTCGACTCGACCCGCGCCCTCGAACGCCGCGCCGCCGCGATGTGGGTGGCGGAGAACCGTCTCGCCGAACTTCAGCTCGCCGACCCCGCCGCCGCGCAGAAGCAGGTCGAACTGCTCGGTCAGCAATGGGAGGTCGATGTCGCCCGCACGCGCACCGAAGACCCCGCGATCGACAAGGTCCGCATCCAGGTGATTCCGGCGGGCGAACGTTCGCCGCTTGCATCGCTCGACGGCTTCGTGGAGGGCGCACGGACATGATCCGCTTCCCCGAACTTTCGCCGCGTCAGGCGCGCACGACGCTCGATCTGGTCGCGGGTGCCGTCATCGTGTCGGTCGCCATCGCGCTTGCGGGCCTCACCTGGCGCATCGCCGGGCACGCCAGCACTGGTGCGGTCACGATCCCCTCGGGCGCGCGCCCGGTCGCGGTCACCGCCGACATCACCCCTGCCCTCGCCTTCGCCCCCTTCGGCAAGGGCGCGGCGACCGACGCGAGCCAGGCGACCGCATTGCCGCTCAAGCTCAAGGGCGTGTTCGCCGCCAGCCCAGCCGCCCTCTCGGTCGCCTATATCGAGGTGAGCGGCGAGCCCGCGAAGCCCTTCCGCATCGGCGAAGCTCCCGGCGGCGGCACGATCGAGGGCATCCTGCGCGACCGCGTGATCCTGCGCGTCGCGGGCCGGATCGAATATCTCGCTTTTCCCGATCCCGCACTGACCACGGAACAGCAGCAAAAGGCGGCTACGGCTCCACCGCCGCAACCCGCGCCTCCAGCGCCCACCGCGCCGCCACCCAGCGCCGCCGCCGCAGTCCTTTCAGCCATGACCCCCGCCCCGGGCGGCGGGATGCAGGTGGGTGCCAACGCCCCGCCCGGCCTTCAGACCGGCGACGTCATCACCTCGATCGGCGGCACCCCGCTCACCAGCCCCGCCAGCGCCGCGTCCGCCTTTGCCGCCGCGCAGGGCCGCGGCTCCGTCCAAGTCCAGATCACCCGCGATGGAAAGCCCGTGACGCTGACCATCCCGACCCGCTAGGGAAGCATCGTGCCGCACATGATCCGCAAGACCGCTCTCATCTTCGCGCTCGCCGCCATGACCGCTCAACCGGTGCTGGCCGCGCAGGCGGACAGCGCCGACATCGTCGTGAACATGCGCGGAGTCGAAATCGCGGATGTCGCCGACCAGATTTCGCGCCTCACCGGCCGCACCCTGATCCTCGACCCGGCGGTCAAGGGCAGCGTGACCGTCACCTCCGCCACCCCGCTGACCTCGGCTGGCGTGTGGGAGCTGTTCCTGTCAGTCCTGCGCGCCAACGGCTTTGCGGCGGTCCGCTCGGGCCGCGCCTGGCGCATTGTGCCAGCCGGGAACGCCGTGCGCGACGGCGGCGTGTCGTCGCGCTCGGCATCGGGCCAGGAACTGGTGACGCGGATGATCCGCCTGTCCAACGTGCCCAGCGCCGAAGCCGCCCGCGTCGTCCGCCCGCTGGTCGCCAGCTTCGGCAGCGTCGAGCCGCTTGCTCAGCCCAACGCCGTCGTCGTCACCGACTATGCCGACAATGTCCGCCGGGTGGAGGCGATCCTGCGCTCGCTCGACGGCAATGGCAGCGGCATGACCTTCGCTACCATCACCCTGCGCAACGGCAGCGCGCCGGAAGTGGCACAGGCGCTGCAGACCGTGCTCGGCGACGCCGCATCGGGCGGTGCCCGTGTGGCGGCGGATGCGCGCAGCAACACGATCATCGTGCGCGGATCGCCGTCCGCCGTCGCCGACGCGCGCCGCATGGCCGCCTCGCTCGACGCCCCGGGTGGCGCGACGCCGATGACGCGCGTCTTCCGCCTCAACTATGCCGATGCCGAAGCGGTGACGGAGGTGCTGCGCGGTATCCTCGGTCAGGAAGCGACGACCACCAACCCGGTCGCCCGCAGCCTGTCGGGATCGCGCAACAATCCGCGCAGCCCGACCGGCGTGCTGGGCGGCCTGATTGCGTCCGGCGGCACCAGCACTGCGGAAACCGCCGCCGCCGCAGCCGCTGCCGCCACCGCACAATCGGCCCAGCTTGGCCAGCAGCAGGAAGCGACGCCACAGGGCTTTTCGACGCCCGATGTCACGGTTCAGCCCTCGCCCGATATCAACTCCGTCGTCGTGCGCGGCACTCCCAGCGTGATCGCCGCGATCGAACAGCTTATCGTCGATCTCGACGTCCGCCGTCCCCAGGTGTTGATCGAAGCCGCGATCGCCGAGATTACCGGTGAGGAGGGTGAAGCGCTTGCGGTCCAGCTCGGCACCAGCGGCGCCGCGCTCAACGGCGTCGAAGGGGCCGGAACCTCGTTCAGCACGGTCGGGCCGTCGCTCGGTTCGATCCTGAACGCACTTGGTGTCCCGGCCGGCACGCTGCTCGGGGCCAGCCAGGGCTTGGTCGGCAATGTCTCGATCGGCGATAATTTCTCGATCCTGGTGCAGGCACTCGGCACCTCGACCAAGTCGAACCTGCTCTCCACGCCCCAGATCACGACGCTCGACAACAAGGTCGGCGAGTTCGTCGCCGCCCAGCAGGTGCCGTTCGTCACCGGATCGATCCTGACCGATTCCAGCAATGTCCGCCCTTACACGTCGATCGAGCGCAAGGACGTGGGCATCACGCTCAAGGTGCTCCCGCGCATCAACGCCGGCGACACGATCCGGCTTGAGGTGGTGCAGGAAGCATCGTCAATCGCCACCGCGCAGCTCAGCCAGGCGACCGACCTGATCACCAATCGCCGCGCGATCACCACCACCGTGCTCGCCGACAATGGCCAGACCATCGTGCTCGGCGGCCTCACCTCCGACGATTACGGTCAGGTGAAGAGCCAGGTGCCGATCCTGGGGGACATTCCGATTTTGGGTGAATTGTTCAAGGCGCGCCGCGAAACGCGGCAGAAGCGCACCTTGTTCATTTTCCTGAAGCCCACGATCCTGCGCAACGGCGAGGATGCCGCCGCGATCGCCAAGGCAAAATATGCCCGTCTGCGCGCCGAGGAACTCGATCTCAATTCGCCCAGCAATCTTTTGCTCAAGCCGCTGCAGCCCCGACTGACGCTGGAGATCGACGGAATTTACTGACGTTCGGCTCTACCGTGCAAGCGTCAGAACTTGTTTGAAAACCCGCACACTTCAAATAGCGTAACGCGTCCGGCGGGTGATTAGGCCGTTTGTGGAGGTTGCGTATGCGTGTGGTGCTGTCCGGATTGATCGCTGCGCTGCTGCCGGCAACCGCCCAGGCGCAGAATAGCCCGACGACCGGCCAAAGTGAAATCAAGGCGCTGCTGGAACGCGTGCGTGCGCCGATGTACGCCGCATCAGGCGATACCGTGCCGGGAAAGACCGCGACCTATTCATTCTCGGGAACCGGGTGCAGCGCCCGACTTGAGGTCAGCTACCCCTCGCACCAGATCGGCAGCACCGCGCACCCAGCCCGGACCGAAGCGACCGACTTCCGCTGGGGCAGCGTCCGCTCGACGCGCCTGTCCAATGGCGACCAATATGTGGTCGTGAGCGGTCCCGGCCTGCCCGAGCGCGGACGATTTCTCTACGGCGGCGTCATGGCGCGGGCGCTGAAAGCGGCGATCGACCGGGTCGTGCGGGCATGCGGTGGCCGGACGACGAGCGAGACGGTGATGGTGTCGCCTCCAGCACCGCCCGCACCGCCGCCCCCTCCACCGCAACCGGCGATCAAGATCGAAGCCGTGCCCGGCAAGGGCTATGCTGCTATGGTCGATACCTTTCCGGTCGCCCAGCTCACTTCGGTCAGCGACCGCATCAGCGCACTGGCCAAGCAGCGCTGCGGACGTTTGTCCGCCCGCATGGGGCGCTACAAATACTTTACCAGCACCGATGCGCAGGGCCGCGCCGCGCTGACCCAGTATCGGCAGAGCTTCTCCTGCTACGACCCCGCGACCGACCCCTATGAACGCGCGCCTGCCGACTGGAAGCCGAGCGCGCAGGACCAGGCCGACCTCACCGCCTTCGCCCAGCGCTATATGCGCCTGCTCGACCGCGGCGATTATCTCGCCGGCATGCCGATGATGGAGCCGATCCTGGAGATCGAGCAGGATGAATGGCTCAGCGTCCCCAATATGCTCAAGCAGCATTCGGGCGGTCAGGGCCGCTGGACGCTTCAGACACTTGGCTGGGTCAACAACCCCGAGGGCGCGTCGCACCCCGGCCGCTATGCCTTCGTCAAGGTAACCGGAAGCTATCCCAAGATCGCGGCCTATTGCGGCACGCTGGTCATTTACCGCCAGCGTCCGGGTTCCTACCTCATCACCCAGCAGAATTTGAGCGTGATCCCGGAAAGCTGGATCACCGGCGGACGCACGACGCGGGCCGAAGCGCTCAAGACCTGCAACCAATAGTCACTGCGCGGGCGGCGGTTCGTCCTGCATCGCCACCCGCACCCGCTCGCGCCCACGGGTGAAGAAGGCCGCGTCGATCGCCAGGCTCTCCAGCCGCCAGCCATCGACGCTCTCCCCCACCGCCAGCGTCCTTGCACTGCCATCGGCGGTGCGGACCAGCGCCACCGCGTCGCGGTTCAGGCGGCCGGCGATACCCGTCAGCACCGGCGCATCGGCGGGGGCAGCGCTCGCCTCGGCTGCGGCGAATAAAGGTCGGTCGAACACCCGCGCCGGCGCTGGCAGGGGCGGCGGCACGAGCGTTGCTGCGGCGGGACGCGGTTCCGCTCTTGGCTCCTGCCCATAAGGGTAGAGCGCGATCACTGGCACCAACGCCGAGACGAACCCCGCCGCGATCGCGAGCCGCATTTCGGTTCGGCTCAGTGCCATGCCGCCACCATCTCCCCCTCGATCCGCACCCCGCCATCGGCGAGCGCGGTTGCGCGCCAGCTGCGGAAGCGGACCAGCGGCGTTCCGCGCTCGATCCCGTCGAGCATGGCGATCACGGCCTTCTCCTGCCCCGACAGCCGAATGCGCAGCGCAACGATGCCGGACGGCGACGATGCCGGAGCAAGCGCTTCGACCAGCACCCCTGCCGATGCCGCACGCCCGCGTATCATCGTGGCAAGACTGCGCGCGGCGGCGGCACGATCCGGAGCTGTGATCGCGAGGCCGGGCGCCAGCAGCGGGCGCACCGGCGGCGGCGGCGCGGACAGGCTGGCGATCAGGTCGGCACGGGTCTGGCGCGCTGACCACAGCCCCGCCAGCGCCTCACCCAATGGGGCGCCCAACAGCAGCAACGCCAGCACGCCACAGCCCAGCCCCAGTGCAACACTAGCCCGGCTCATGCGCGCGTCCGCAACGTCACGACCACGCGCGCGTCCGGCGTCCGGCGCTGGCCGCTCTCCCGCAACGCGACGAGCAGCGGGTCGCGGCGCAGGGCACCGCGCAACAGATCGGGGTCGCTTGCCGAAATCTCGACCTGCAACTGGCCATTGGGTTCGCGCGCAGCCGAAACGAGCCGGGCATCGTCGGGCAGCGCGCGCGCCAACCGCTCAAGCGTCGCGACCAATGCCGGTTGGCGCACGGCATCGCGCAACACCGCCGCCGCCGCTTCGCGTGCCGCCTGTGGCGCATGGCGCGCGCGGACCTGCTGCTCGATCCCCCGCGTTTCCGCCGCGACACCGGCGCGGAGCAGGTTCGCGCCGACGATCGTCAGCAACGGCCCAAGCGCCACCAGCCCGGCGATTGCCAGCGACACGCGGATGTCCGGCATTGCCAAGCCGGGCCGCGCCTGCGCCACGCGCGCGGTGCGTCGGATCAGACGATCGGTCAGGCTGTCCCGCGGCGCGCTCATGACGCCGCCTCTAGCGAAGCCGCCGCCGCCTGCCCAGCAGTCATGAAAATGCCGCGAATTCGCAACGCGTTCGTCCGCAAATCTGCATCACGCCGTAAAGCGCTGCGGCCACAGCGACTCTGCACCCAGTCCAAACGGGACCTGGGGTCAGGGGACACAGACATGACCGAACTCACTGCGCACGGCTTCGCGTATAGCGACGGCGACGTCGATACCAACACGAGCAGCAATCCCAGCCTCAACGCAATGATCGACCAGCGCTATTCGCGCCGCGCCGCGCTGCGTTCCGGCGCCATGGCGGCCTCGGTGGCAGTGTTCGGCGGCGCAGTGCTGGCCGGTTGCGACAGCGCCGCGTCCAGCTCCGACCCCTTCCCCAACATCGTCTCGGTCGGTTCGTCGGGCACGACCAAGGCAGGTCGCGTCGTCACGCTGACCGCCAATGTGACTGACAATGGCGCGGTGAGCTCGGCCTGGGTGCAGACCCAGGGGCCGACGGTCACGCTGACCAACCCGACTTCGGCCACGCCGTCCTTCATCGCGCCGGCCGTTCCGACCGCGACGCCGCTGCGCTTTGAATATCGCGCAACCGATACTGCGGGCCAGACAACGGTCGAAAGCGTCACGGTGACCGTCGATGCCGCGGAACTGGGTTTCACCTCGATCGCGAAGAACCGCAATGACGTCGTCACCGTCCCGGCGGGCTATTCGGTGACCGTGCTGACTCGCCTGGGCGATCCGATCGCGTCGGGCGTCCCGGCCTACAAGAATGACGGCACCGACACCGATTTCGCCAACCGCATCGGCGACCATGGCGACGCGCTCTACTGGTATGGCCTGTCGTCGACCGGTGCGCGCGACGACAACAGCTCGGTGCGCGGCCTGATCGTCCAGAACCACGAGAATTTGAACGTCCAGTATCTCCACCCGGCCGGCCCGACGTCGCCCGGCGGTGTGCGTCCGGAGAGCGAGGCGCTCAAGGAAATGGAAGCGCATGGCGTGTCGGTGACCGAAGTCGTCGAAGGCGCCAATCGCGCTTGGACCTATGTCCAGAACTCGGCCTTCAACCGCCGCATTACCCCCAGCACCCCGATGGTGTTCAACGGGCCTGTGCGCGGTGCGGCGCTGCTCCGCACGCCGCACTCGACCGACGGCACCGCCGGTCGCGGCACGATCAACAACTGCGCCAACGGCCACACTTTCTGGGGCACCAACATCACCTGCGAGGAAAACTGGGCCGGCTATTTCCGCCGCAGCGGCGATGACGCCCAGCGCACCGCACGTGAAGTCGTCGCACTGCGCCGCTATGGCGTCACCAGCAGCAGCGGCAGCTATGGCTGGTCGACCGTGACGCCGACCGACGCCAGCAACACGCTGTTCCGCCGCTGGGACGCGCGCGCCACGGTCGGCGGCAGCGCCACGACCGATTGGCGCAACGAACCGAACCAGTTCGGCTGGGTCGTCGAAATCGATCCCTATGACAAGACCAAGGCACCGCGGAAGCGCACCGCGCTCGGCCGCATGGGCCATGAAGGCGCGTGGTTCGGCAACCCGGTTCCGGGCAAGAAGCTCGCCGTCTATCTCGGCGACGACGCTCGCGGCGAATATTTCTACAAGTTCGTCTCGAACGCGACCTGGACCGCCAGCGACTCACAAGCCGCTGACCGTCTTGCGATCGGTGACAAGTATCTCGACGCCGGCACGCTCTATGTCGCACGCTTCGGCGCGGACGGTTCGGGCCGCTGGCTCCCGCTCGTGTTCGGCCAGGTTCCGAACCGCCCGGCAGTTGGCGCGGATCCCGAATATGTCTTCGCCGACCAGGCCGACATCCTGACCAATGCCCGCCTCGCCGCTGACGCGGTTGGCGCGACCAAGATGGATCGTCCGGAATGGACCGCGACCAACCCGGTCACCGGCGAAATCTACCTGACGCTGACCAACAACAACGCGACGCTGCGCCCGATCACCGGCACCGACGCCGCCAACCCGCGCCACTATAACGACCCCAAGGGCGCGTCGAACCAGTTCGGTAACCCCAACGGTCACATCCTGCGTCTGCGCGAACTGGCCGACGATCCCGCCGCGCTCAGCTTCGTGTGGGACATCTACCTGTTCGGTGCCGACTCGGCCGACTCGAACAGCGACGTCAACATCTCGGGCCTCACCGCAACCAACGACTTCTCCAGCCCGGACGGTCTGTGGTTCTCGCGCCCGAGCAACCCGGGTGGTCAGGTCAAGCCGCTGCTGTGGATCCAGACCGATGACGGCGCCTTCACCGATCGCACCAACAACCAGATGCTGCTCGCGATGCCGGGCATCACCAATGACGGTGCGAGCGTGACGATCACCAACCGCGGCAATGGCGGTACCACCGGCACCCAGACCACCCGTCGCGGTGCGCTGGCGACCGATGCGACGCTCAAGCGCTTCCTGGTTGGCCCGATCGGCTGCGAAATCACCGGCGTGGACAGCACGCCGGACGGCCGCACCCTGTTCGTCGGCATCCAGCATCCGGGCGAAGACGGCACCCCCACCGCTCCGGACAGCAGCTGGCCGGCCACGCAGGCGACCGGCACTGCACCCGCCGGCACCCGCCCGCGTTCGGCGGTGGTGGTGATCACCAAGAATGACGGCGGTGTCGTCGGCCTCTGACCCTGTGAACCCCAACTCAAAGGGGGCGGTCTCGCGACCGCCCCCTTATTTGTGTCTGTGCTCGGTGGCAGTCAGGTGCGGCTGCGAATTTGCGCCGTACCCTCCGGGGTAATCTCGACCACATAGGGCTCGGTGTTATCGCACACGACGCGCCACCGAATCCGGTCGGCGCGCGTTTCGACCCGCGTCAGTTCGGTCACCGTCTGGCACTCCAGCCCGGCATCGCGGATCGCGCGCAGCATGACGCCATCCTGCAGCCGCTTCGGCAAGTCCACGATCTGCTTCTGGGTGTCGCTCAACACCAGCGGCGTCTGCGATGCCGCCGGAGTCGGAGCCGGCTCAGAACCGCCACCGCATCCGGCCAGCAAGGTCGCCCCTGTCAAAATAGCCATCATCGTCCGCATCGTCCGCACCTCCGTCACTGCATAACGCCGATCGTCACGGCTTCGATCCGATCATCTTGAGAAACAGCCGCGTCGCCCGCTCGACCCGCGCGCGGATCGCCTCGGGCGTCGGCAGCGGCTCCAGCCCCAGCTTCAGCCCCATGTCCGCCGCGCCCTTCCACAGCCCGCACAGATCCTGCGCGGCAAGGTTGGGGTCATCGACCTCCACCTCGCCCCGTTGCTGCGCTTCGGCCAGCACCTCCGCCAGACGCCCGAAACACACCCCCGGCCCGGCCTCGTAAAAGCGCCGTGCCAGCGTTGGGATCTGCGAGATTTCGTTCAGCAGCACCCGATCGATCGCGACATGATGCTCGCTGAACATGAAGGTCAGCAGCGCCACCCCATAGGCATTGAGCTGATCCTGCAGCGATCGCTGGTCGGCGACCCCGGCATCGAACACCTCTGCCATCCGCGTGCTTTCGACACGGATCACCTCCTCGAACAAGGTCTCCTTGTCGCTGAAGCGGCTATAGACCGTCACCTTCGACACCCCCGCCGCTGCCGCAATCTCCTCGATCGTTGCCGCATGGAAGCCACGCGTGAAGAACGCCTGACGCGCCGCCTCGACGATCGCCGCATATTTAGCGGGATCGCGCGGGCGACCCGCACGGCGCGGCTCGTCGCCCGCACAGGCTAGTTTGAACGGCGCGGTCAGCGCTGATACGCCTTGGGCAAGGCGCCTTCCTTCGGATCGAAATAGCGCTTGCGCAGCTGATCCTGGCGCGTCTCGATTGGCTGTTCCACGCCGTCGATGAACACCCGCACCGCTGCCGTTCCGATCTCCAGCGGGTCGCCATCCCACACCACCACGTCGCCGCGACGGCCCGGGCGCAGCGATCCGAACTCGCCGCCCATGCCCATCGCTTCGGCAGGTTTGGAGCTGATCGTCGCGAACGCCTGACCCCAATCGAGGCCAGACGCGCCGGGCACCTTGGTCAGCGCGACCAGATTGCCAGCATATTGCTTGATCAGCCGTGCCTGACGCGCCTCATCGTCATTGATCATGCCAATGCCGACCGTCACACCAGCGGCCTGAATCCGCCCGATATTCGACTGGGTCGCCGCCAGTTGCTCGAACGATGCCGGCAGGTCCGACAGCGCCGATGCCAGCACCGGTACCTTCGCCGCCGCAATCTGCCGCGCCACGGTCCAGCCCTCATTGGCGCCGACCAGCACCAGCTTGAGCGCAGGCACCTCACGCTTGAGGTCAAGCACCACCAAAATGTCCGACGCGCGCTCGACATGCACCAGCAACGGCACCTGTCCGGTCACGACCGGCACCAGCGCCTGCGCATCGGCGCGGGTCAGCAGCGCATCCTTGCCGCGATCGGCAAAACTGCCCGGCGCGCGGGCATAGCCCCGAACTTCAAACAGGATGTTCTTGAGCATCGCGATCGCGGCGGGTCGGCTGCCGCCGGCGCGGCGCGCGCCTTCTTCGCCATAGACCATGAACTGGAAGGCGCGCGGCTTGCTCACCGGGTCCATGTCGGTGCCGAGGTCGATGATCGCCCCCTGCCCCGCAAAGATCGATCCGCGGGCTTCGGGCGCAACCACCGCACGGGTGATGCCCTCGGCACGATTGACCGTGATCGCGCTCGTCTTGGGATTCACCGCAGCCGACACATCGAGCGCGGCATTGAACGGCGAGTTGCCAGCGGCGGAATCGTCGGTTTCGCTGACGCCATCGACCTCGACAATGCCCATGCGGGTAAAGCCCGCGAACAGGCCCGGCGTCACCCAGCGGCCACCGGCATCCACGACCGGTACCCCGGCAGGAACCGCGACACCCGTGCCCGCTGCGACGACCCGCCCATCGCGCACCACGACCGTGCCGCCATCGACCGGAGCCGAGCCGTCGCCAATCACCAGGCGCGCATTGGTAATCGCAACCGTCTGTGCGGTGGCGGGGAGTGCGACGCACATCGCCGCAGCGGCTAGCAACAGCGCCTTCATTTCACGTCTCCCGATCCGGGTTGGCCCAGCTCGAAGTCCGATACCGGTCGCAATTTGGGGTTGTGCATGTCGTATAGCAATGCGCCGTCGACCCAGACTTTCTCAGGCCGCGTGTAAACGCTGAACGGATTGCCGTTCCACAGCACGACATCGGCCATCTTGCCGGCCTTCAGGCTGCCGGTCACCTGATCGATGCCCAGCGCCTTGGCCGGCGTGATCGCCGCCCATTTCCACGCGATCTCCTCGGGGATCACGAAGCCCGCACGCTTGGCGGCGGCGCGGACTTTGGCGATCTCCTGATTGAGCCGCTGAATGCCATTGGCGTCGTCCGAATGGATCATGCCGCACGCACCCTCGCGCTCGAGGATGGCGAGATTTTCGGACACGGCGTCATAGGATTCCATCTTGAACCCCCACCAGTCCGCCCAGACCGCGGCGCAAGTGCCGTTGGCCTTGAGCAGGTCGGCGATCTTGTACGCCTCGACCGCATGGTGGAACGTACCAACCTTGTAGCCGAACTCCTTCGCCATATCGAGGACGATGGCCATTTCATCGGCGCGATAGCAGTGGTTGTGAATGATGATCTCACCCGCCAGCACGCCGCGCAGCGTGTCCATTGCCATGTCGCGCGCAGGCGGCTCCCCGCCATTCTCCTCATAGCGGTCCCAGCGCTTCTTATAGTCCTGCGCCCGCGCCCAGGTCTGGCGGTCGACCGCGATGTTCCCCATGCGGGTCGATGGCATCCGCCCCTTGCTGCCATAGACGCGCTTGGGGTTCTCGCCGCACGCCATTTTGAGGCCATAGGGCGCACCGGGGAATTTCATCCCCTGCATCGTGCGGGCATAGACGTTCTTGAGCGTCACGCTGCGCCCGCCGAACAGGTTCGCCGAACCCGGCAGGATCTGCAGCGTGGTCACGCCGCCATTGGCGAGCGCGCGGCTGAAACCGGGGTCCTGCGGCCACACGCTATGCTCGGCCCACACTTCCGCCGTGACCGGCCCGGTCGCCTCGTTGCCGTCGGAATGCGCCTGAACGCTGGGGGTCGGATAATCACCGAGGTGGCTGTGCACATCGATAATGCCGGGCGTCACATATTTGCCCGCGCCATCGATGACCGTCGCGCCTTCGGGTGCCGCGATCGTCTGACCGACTTCGACGATCTTGCCATCACGGAACAGCACCGCGCCGCGCTCGATCTTGCCGCCCTCGCCGTCCAGAATCGTGACATTGGTCAACAGCGTCGGGACGCCCGGATAGGGCTTGTAGGTCGAGGGATAGGGATTGTGGTCATACCCCTTGTTCTTGCCCGGTCCTTTTTTCGCAGGGGCGTCCGACGCCGCGCTCTTGGGCTTGGGTCCCGCGGTCGCGCTACAGGCCGCCAGCGCCGCCGCCGCTGCCGTGCCGATGATGATCCGGATCAACGCGCAAATCTCCCTGTCCGATGCCGCGCGGTCGATGTGCCGCGCCGTTCAAGCGACGTTAGGGACGAAAAGCGTTGCGCGCAATTTGCCGATTTGCTCCAAGGGCATCAACAGCTTCCGGGGGGATTCACGGCAATGACGGCACAGGGCGCAAGCGCCGCCGCACGCGATGGCGCGGTCGCTGGCAATGCCGCGCCGCCGTTCGGCGATCCCGCCAGCGCAGACGCCGCGCATCGCACGCTCAAGGGCGATGCGAGCATCCAGTTCGACTTCCCCTGGCTCATCCCCGAACAGGCTCAAATGCCCGAATGGCTCCGCAATACCTTGCAGGCGCTGGGCAATTTCATCGAATGGGTCGGCGGCGGCTGGACCGTGATCATGTGGATCGCCATCGCATTGGTGGTGATCGCGCTGGCCTTCGCGCTCTTCCCGCCGCTGCGCGCCTGGCTCGCCAACCGCATGGCCGCCAACGGCGCAACCGTCGCAACGCCAGGCTGGACCCCCGAAGCATCTGTCGCCCGCGCCTTGCTGGTCGAGGCCGACCAGCTCGCCGCCACCGGTCGCTATGATGAAGCCGTCCGCCTGCTGCTCCATCGCAGCGTCGAGGATATCGAACGCTGGCGCGGCGATCCGCTGCGCCCGTCCTGGACCAGCCGCGACATCGCCCGGATCGAAGCGCTGCCCGACGCCGCCCGCGCCGTGTTCGGCCGCATCGTCGCCGATGTCGAACGCAGCCTGTTCGCCGGCCACCCGCTCGGACAAGCAGATTGGGAACGCGCCCGCGCCGATTATGCCGGGTTCGCGCTCGGCCGATGACTCAGAGCAGCGCCAACCCGTTTCGCACGCGCACGGTGCTGATCCTCGTCGCGGCGGGGTTCATCCTTGCGCTCGGCTTTCTGCTGGTCAGCGCCTATGGCGACCGCATCGACCGCCAGCGCGGCAATATCCCCAGCCCCGCCTCACGCTTCGCCACCGGCTTTTACGGCCTGACCAAGCTGGTCGAACTGGCCGGTGGCGAGGTCAGCATGTCCAGCGATCCGGCGGACCGGCCGGAAGAGGGCATTCTGATTCTCACCCCCAATGCCGGCACCACCCGCGCCGAGATGGAAGCGGCACTGGACGAGGCCGCCGGGCCGAACGCGCCGGTGCTCGTCATCCTGCCCAAATGGATTTCCGCGCCCCAGCGCAATCAGCCCCGCCGCGAACAGCGGCTCGGCTTGCTCCCGCCCGAACGCATCGCCGCCCTGCTCGCCCCGGTGGCGGAAGCGAGCGTGGAGCGCGAAAAGCCCGGGCAGCTGATCATCCGCACCAGCCTTCCCATCCCCGCCTTCCGCCCGCCCGAAGCGCTGCAATCGGTGCGGGGCGACAAGCTCTATCCGCTGATCGCCGCACCCGATGGCGGCGCGGTGCTGGCGGAGATTCCCGGCAAGAACATCTTCGTCCTCGCCGACCCGGATTTGCTCAACAATCACGGGCTCGCGTATCGCGCCAACGCCCGCGCGACGCTGGCGATGCTCGCCGGGCTCGATCCGCAAGCGCCCGGCACCGTGATCTTCGACACGATGCTCCCTTATGGGAGCGGCGGGCGCAACCTGCTCCAACTCGCGTTTGAGCCGCCCTTTGCCGGGGTCAGCATCGCCTTGCTCATCGCAGCCCTGCTTGCCGGGATCGCCACGCTCGCCCGCTTCGGCCCGGTCCGGCGCGAACAGCGCGCGGTCCCGTTCGGCAAGGCCGCACTGATCGACAATATCGTCAGCCTCGCCCGCCGCGCCCGCCGCACGCGTGAGGGGGGCAGCGCCTATGCCGACGCGATCCGCGACTGGGCCGCGCGCCGGCTCGCTTTGCCCCGCACCGTGCAGGGCGAGGCACTGGATACCCAACTCGACGCGATCCCCACGACAACCTCCTACGCAAGCGCGACCCAGCGGGTGCGCGCGGCGACCACGGAAACCGAACTGCTCCACGCCGCACAGGCGCTGGATGACTGGCGAAAGGAAGTGAAGGCATGACACTCGACGACGTTCGCAACCTCGGAGCGGCGATCGATGCCCAGGTGGCCAAGGCCGTAGTGGGTCAGGGACGCGCCACGCGCCTCCTCACCATCGCCTTGCTTTCGGGCGGCCATGTCCTGCTCGAAGGCGCGCCCGGCACCGCCAAGACCCTGCTGGCACAAAGCTTCGCGCGCACGCTCGGATTGGACTTCGGCCGCATCCAGTTCACCCCCGATCTGATGCCCGGCGACATCGTCGGCGCCAGCCTGTTCAACTTCCAGAGCTCCAGCTTCGAACTGCGCCGCGGCCCGGTGTTCACCGAATTGCTGCTCGCCGACGAAATCAACCGCACCCCGCCCAAGACCCAGGCGGCCCTGCTCGAAGCGATGCAGGAGCGCGCGGTGACGATCGACGGCACGACCGAGAAGCTGTCGGACCGTTTCACCGTGGTCGCGACCCAAAACCCGATCGAACAGCAGGGCGTCTATCCCCTGCCCGAAGCCCAGCTCGACCGCTTCCTGTTCAAGCTCGCGATCGACTATCCCGATGCCGAAGCCGAACGTGCGATCGTCGCGCAGTACGGCACCCGCACCGGCTCGCCGCGTCCGGAGGATAGCGGCGTCGAGCAGGTCGCAACCCCCGACGCGCTCAAGGCGGCGAGCGACACCGTGCTGACCGTGCGGCTGGCGGATGAGATCATCGCCTATGTCGTCGATCTGATCCGCGCGACCCGCGACCATGCCGACCTGTCGCACGGCGCATCGCCCCGCGCCGCCTCCGCGCTCGCTGCGGCGGCCCGCGCTGCTGCGGCGCTGGAGGGTCGCGACTATGTCATCCCCGATGACGTCAAGCTGCTCGCCCAGCCGCTGCTGCGCCACCGCGTCGTCCTGTCGCCGGCCGCCGAGATCGATGGCCGCCGCACCGACGATATCGTCGCCCAACTGATCGACCGGGTCGAGGCACCGCGTTGATCGTTCCGACCCAGCGGGCGGTCGCGCTGACGCTGGTGGCGGCGCCGATGGCGCTGCTGCTCGGCGTCGTGCGTCCGGACGGCTGGCTGCTCGCGGTCGCCTGGGCAGCGGGCGTCGCGCTGCTGGTGCTGCTCGACGGGCTGTTCGCGCCACGCATCCGGGCGGCCGATCTCAGGCTGGAGGGGCCGAGCGCGGTGGACGTCGGCGGGACGGTTGCGCTTGCCGGAGGAACGCCGGGCCTCGCCTACGCAGCAGACGTGTCGCCGCCGCTGGACCCTCTCCCCTCCCGCTTGCGGGAGGGGTCGGGGGAGGGCCTGTCAAAGCAGGCCGCACTCCAGGAGGACAGCCCCTCCCCTAACCCCTCCCGCAAGCGGGAGGGGAATATGTTGCGCTATACCGCCACTCGACGCGGCAGCGCGAAGCTCTCCCGCATCTGGGCGCGCGGATCGGGCCCGCTCGGCCTCGCCTATCGCCAGCGCAGCGCCGCGACCGACGACAGCATCCGGATCCTCCCCGACCTGCGCCCGGTGCGCGAACAGGGCATGCGCCAGTTCCTGCGCAGCCGCCAGTTCGGCACGCGCATCCGCCCCGAAAGCGGCGATGGCACCGAATTTCAGGCGCTGACCGACTTCCAGCCCGGCATGGAACGCCGCGCGATCGACTGGAAGGCCACCGCCCGCCACCTCTCGCTCCTCGCCCGCGAATATCGCACCGAACGCGACAACAGCGTCGTCTTCGCGGTCGATTGCGGTCGCACGATGAGCGAGCCGGTCGCCGGCGTCCCGCGCATCGACCGCGCGGTTTCCGCCGCGTTGCTTGCATCGTTCGTCGCGCTCAAATCGGGCGACACCGTCCGCCTCTTCGGCTTCGCCGGACGCCCGACTGCGGATTCGGGCAGCATCACCGGCGCGCGCGGCTTCGCAACGCTGCACCGCACCGCCGCCGAATTGGATTACGACGCGCAGGAAAGCAATTTCACCCTCTCGCTCGTCGCGCTCGACCAGCGGCTTCAGCGCCGCAGCCTGATCATCCTGTTCAGCGAATTCACCGATCCCACCAGCGCCGAACTGATGCTCGGCGCGGCGGCGCGGATGCGCAAGCGCCACCGCCTGCTCTTCGTCCTGTTCCGCGATATCGAGCTGGAAGCCTTTCTCGAGGCCCGGCCCGAAACCGCCGACGACGTGATCCGCGCCAATGTCGCCCACGCCCTGCTGCGCGAGCGGCGGATCGTGATCGAGCGGTTGAAGCGGCTCGGCATCGACGTGCTCGAAGCCGCGCCCGACGACCTCGCCCTTGCGCTCGCCGAGCGCTATGTCCGGGACCGCGAACGCCCATGAGCAGCACCGTCTTTGGCGTCAGCCAGTTCCGCGCCGAACGCGAAGCCGATTGGCAGCGGCTGGAGGCGATGCTCGACCTGATCGAGAAGAAATCCCCGCGCCGCTTGTCCAGCGAGGATCTGTTCGAACTCCCGCGCCTCTATCGCTCGACCCTGTCGGCACTGTCGATCGCGCGCGAAACCTCGCTCGACGGGTCGATGATCGCCTATCTGGAGAGCCTGTCGACCCGCGCCTATTTCATTCTCTATGGCTGCCGTGACTCCTTCTGGAAGCAGTTGGGCGGCTTCTTCGCACAGGGCTGGCCTGCCGCTGTGCGCGGGATGGTCGGCGAAATCCTGATCATCGCGGCGTTGTTCATCGGCAGCGCGCTCGCCGGCTATTTCCTCGTCATGGCCGATCCCGGCTGGTTCGGCGCAATCGTCTCGGGTGAGCTCGCCAGCGGTCGCAACATGCAGGCGAGCGTCGAGACGTTGCGCGAGTCCATCTATGGCGCACCCGAGCATGACGGCCTCGAAATCTTCGCGACCTTCCTGTTCACGCATAACAGCCAGGTTTCGATCCTGGCCTTCGCGCTGGGCTTTGCCTTCGGCATCCCGACCTTGTTCTTGATGGCGAGCAATGGTGTGATGGTCGGCGCCTTTTACGCGGTGTTCGTGTCCAAGGGGCTGGGAGTCGGCTTCACCGGCTGGCTGATGATCCACGGATCGACCGAGTTGAGCGCAATCATCCTCGCCGGAGCGGCGGGGCTGCATATCGGGCGCGCCGTCGCCTTCCCCGGCGAACGCAGCCGCCTCGCCGCCGCTGGCGAAGCCGGCCGTCGCGGCGCGCTGGTGATGATCGGTGTCGTCATCATGCTGCTCGTCGCCGGCCTGCTCGAAGGGTTCGCGCGCCAGTTGATCACTGCTGACGCAGCGCGCTTCGCCATTGCCGCGACCATGTTCGCGATCTGGGTCGTCTATTTCACCCTCGGCGGGCGCCGTCGTCATGGCTGAGCGCAAGGACCGCCTGGTCCGCGAACTGGTGACGCCGGAGGGCGCCGTGCTGCATCTGCGCCTCGCCAGCGCGGGATCGCGCGCCGCGGCGTTCACCATCGATGCCGCGATCATGCTGGCCGCGCTGATCGCGCTCACGATCGCAGCCGCGGGCCTGCTGACGAGCCAGCAATCGGCTAGTGTCGCGGCGATCCTGTGGCTGCTCGGCTTCTTCCTGCTGCGCAATTTCTACTTCACCCTGTTCGAAAGCGGCGGGCGCGCGGCAACGCTGGGCAAGCGCGCACTCAAGCTGCGCGTCGTCGCGCGCGACGGCGGGCGGCTGACCGGCGGGGCGGTGCTGGCGCGCAACCTGACGCGTGAGATCGAGGTGTTCCTGCCCCTCATCTTCCTGCTCACCGCGCAGGCGGAGGGATTCAGCAGCCGCTGGCTCACCCTGTTCGGCTTTGGCTGGACCGCGATCTTCATGCTGTTCCCGCTGTTCAACCGCGACCGGCTGCGCGCGGGCGATTTGATCGCGGGCACGTGGGTGGTCGAGAATGAACGGCCCAAAATCGCGCCCGACCTGCTCGCCGATGCCGAGCCCGAGCGGATCGAGCGTTACGCTTTCACGCCCGACGAACTCGAAACCTACGGCCAGATGGAGGTGCAGCGCCTGGCCGATATCCTGCATCGCGACGACGCCGACACCATCGTCACCGTTGCCGGCGTGATCCGCCGCAAGCTCGGACGGCCCGACAATGGCAGCCATGTCGGCGAGGATCGCGCCTTCCTCGACGCCTATTACGCCGCCGCGCGCCGCCACCTCGAGCGCCGTCTGTTGTTCGGCAAGCGAAAGCGCGACAAGTTCGATTCGGAGGGCTAAAAGCGCGCCATGACCGAAATGAAATCCGATATTCCGGGCGTCATCGCCCCGCCGCCGCTGATCTTCCTCGGCTATCTGATCGTGGGAATCGCGCTCGAATATCTGGTGGTCCGCACCCAGGGGCTCGACATGCCCGGGTCGCTCCGCTGGACGGTCGTCACGCTGTTCGTACTGGCGGGCGGTGCCTTGATCGTCGCCGCGATCGGAAAGTTCAAGGCGGCAGGGACCCCCGCCCCGCCATGGCAGCCGACGACGGCGTTTGTGGTGCAGGGCGTCTATCGCTGGACCCGCAACCCCATGTATCTCGGCATGACGCTGGCCTATCTCGGCCTCGCCGTCGCCGCAAATGCGCCGGTGGTGCTGTGGCTATTCATCCCGCTGATCATGACCATCCACTATGGCGTCATCGCGCGCGAGGAACGCTACATGGCCGACAAGTTCGGGGTTGCGTACATCAACTACGTCCACAGCGTCCCGCGCTGGCTGTAGGATCGCAGGTTCGACCGTGCCCTAAATCCTCCCCTGCAAGGGGAGGTGGCAGCACGAAGTGCTGACGGAGGGGTGTCACCGGTTGCGAGGTCGCGCGCGCTAACAGCAGGGGACACCCCTCCACCACCGCTACGCGGCGGTCCCCCTCCCCTTCCAGGGGAGGAATTATAGGATTCGAACTGCGGCCAGCGTCCGCAACCCAGCCCCGCGCTTCAGCCCTCGCGCTTCCCGAAAAAATGCTCGACGATATGCTCGGCGATCCGCGCCGGGCGCAGCGTCGTCGCGTCCACACAGCACCAGCGTGACTTGACCTCGGCCAGCACCGTGTCGCCGCGCCGGATCACCGTTTCGTAGAATGCGCTGACGCCCTGCACCTTCTCCAGCAGCACCGTCGCGACCACCTCGTCATTCAGGAACGCGGGCTTGCGATAGGTGATCTCGTGCTTCAGCGCGACCCACAGATGCTTCGCCACCTCTTCGGCCGGCGCCAGCTTCTGCCAATGCGCCAACACCGCCTCCTGCACCCATTTGAGGTAGCTGGCGTTATTGACGTGTCCCATGAAGTCGATGTCGGCGGGATCGACCGGGATCGGAACTTCAAACGGGGTGGCTGCACGGGTCATGAGGTTCACCTTAACGTAAACCGCGCCCGAATGCGAGGGGGCACGACGCAACTCGCAACGATTTCCCGCGCCCCATTGATCCCGCTTTCGAATTCACGGTATGCCCATTTCAAATGAACCAAGGAGGATGCATTGAGCGACACGATCCCGGCCCAGGCCAAGCAGATGTTCTCGACCGTCACCGATGACGGCGGCCTCGAACTCACCCTGCGCGACGTGCCGGTCCCTCAGCCGACCGGGGACGAAGTGCTGATCCGGGTGGAAGCGACCCCGATCAACCCATCCGACCTTGCCGTGATGCTCAGCGTCGCTGACTCGAACGCCTTCGCCCCGCTCGGCTATGGCGCGCGGGCGGAAATCCCCGAAGGCCTCCGCCGCCATGTCGCGGTGCGCGCCGGCAAGCCGCTGCCGATCGGCAATGAGGGCGCCGGTACGGTTGTCGCCGCGGGAGACGATCCCGCCGCACAGGCGCTGATCGGCAAGACCGTGGCCGCAGCGGGCGGCGGCTTCTACACGCAATATCGCCTTCTCCGCGCACGCGACTGCCTCGTCTTCCCCGACGGCATCGCTGCCGAGGAAGCCGCCTCGTCCTTCGTCAACCCGATGACCGCGCTCGGCATGGTCGGCACGATGCGGCGTGAGGGCTATAAGGGCCTCGTCCACACCGCCGCCGCCTCGAACCTCGGCCAGATGCTGGTCAAGCTGACCCTCTCCGAAGGCGTACCGCTGGTGAACATCGTGCGCAGCCAGACCCAGGCGCTGCTGCTGCGCGATCTCGGCGCAACCCATGTCGTCGACAGCAGCGCCCCCGATTTCATGGCGCAACTGACCGAAGCCATCGCCGAGACCCAGGCCTTCCTCGCCTTCGACGCAATCGGCGGCGGCAAGCTCGCCGGCCAGATCCTGACCGCGATGGAAGCGGCGGCGGTCCGCACCAACCCGGCGAACGGCCCCTATGGCTCGTCGACGATGAAGCAGGTCTATATCTATGGCGGCCTCAGCACCGCGCCGACCGAACTCAATCGCGGTTTCGGGATGATCTGGGGCGTCGGCGGCTGGCTGCTCACCCCCTATCTCGCCAAGGCGGGGATGGAGGAAGTGATGCGGATGCGCGCCAAGGTCGCGGCCGAAATCCGCACCACCTTCGCCAGCAGCTACAGCAACCGCATCAGCCTCGAGGACGCGGTCCAGCCTGCCACGATCGCCGCCTATAATCGCCGCGCGACGGGTGAGAAGTATTTGATCCTGCCGCAACTTTGATCGCGCGTCGGGAAACCCTGCGTTCCCATTTCGTGATTTGAACTCGACGGGGGTGTCGCGCATTGTCGTGGCGCCCCCGTAACGCAATCCGGAGAATCCCTATGCGCATCGTCCTCGCCACCCTGCTCGCCGCAACCGCCATCGCCACCCCGATCGTCGCGCAGCAAATGCCGGGCACTAAGGATAAGGCCGCGATCACCGGCGGCAGCTACACGGTCGATGCCAACCACACGCTGGTGAAGTGGGAGGTCAACCATTTCGGTTTCTCGCCGCTGTGGGGCCTGTTCGGCCAGGTGACCGGCACGATGCAGCTCGATCCCAAAAACCCCGCCGCATCCAAGGTCGATGTGACCATCCCGGTATCAAAGATGGTGACCGGCGTCCCCGGCTTCACCGCACACCTGCTGCGCGACGGCAAGGACGGCGGCAAGCCCGACTTCTTCGGCTCGGCCCCGGCTGATGCCCGCTTCGTGTCGACCAAGGTCACAGTCGATGCGAGTGGTGAGGCCGCGCAGGTCGCAGGCAACCTCACCCTCAACGGCGTCACCAAACCCGTGACGCTCGACGTCGACTTCTACGGTGCGGGCAAGGCGCCGGCGCAGATGGGCGGCAAGGAAAATGTCGGGTTCGAGGCCGAGGCGACGATCAAGCGCAGCGACTTTGGCCTCGGCTATGCAGTGCCGTTGGTCAGCGACGAGGTCGAACTGACCATCGCCGCCGCATTCCAGAAGTAATTGCTCAGGCCGCGCGCCGGATCTTCGCAAAGCCTTCAAAGGTGGCACGGACATTCGGCGACGCGGCTTCCAGCCGCTCGGCGATCTGCGCCATCAGCGCATCGCTGTCGCCACCCGGCGTGCGATGTGCCATCGCCCAGTCGCCAAACTCCCGCGCTTCGATCGCGCGCCGGGACAGCGTCACCACGGCGCGGTGCCGCACATCGCCGCTGATCCGGGTAAACGCGCTCTCGACGGCGTCCTCGGGCCCTTCGAGCACCTGCAGAAACCGCCGCCCATCGGCGTAGAGAAAGCCGGTGACGGCATCGCGCTCATTGTTGCGCCGCGACACCGTCAGGATCTGCGCGACATCGATCGGGGCAATGTTGGCGGCGCTGCTGATGTACATGATTTGAAGCATTTTTCGTCCTGTTCAGCCCCCGGATCATCCTATGCCCTTCAAATCTTTACAGAATGATATCGTCCCGCGCAGGGTTGTCCGCAGGATTACGCACTGGACATTTGTTGCGTCTCCGCGCTAAGCGCCGCGCATAATGTTGCACGACCGCAGCCTCCTCCTGCTTCGACTTATCCGCCCTTAGGGCGTGGATTCGCGTGGCCACGCGCCGCGCACACGGCCTAAGGGCAGACCAAACCCTCCCCGACCGTCCGTTTCGAAGCGAGAAGTCCCATGTTGCGCGACCCCAGCGTCAAATACCGCCCCTTCCCCCAGGTCGATCTGCCCGACCGCCAATGGCCGAGCCGCACGATCACCAAAGCGCCGCGCTGGCTCTCCACCGACCTGCGCGACGGCAATCAGGCGCTGATCGACCCGATGGACGCCGAGAAGAAGACGCGTTTCTTCGACCTGATCTGCCGCGTCGGGATCAAGGAGATCGAGGTCGGCTTTCCCAGCGCCGGCGCAACCGAATTCGACTTCATCTCCGGCCTGGTCCGCAACGGCCGCATCCCCGATGACGTGATGGTACAGGTGCTCACCCAGGCCCGGCGCGACCTGATCGAAACCAGCTTCGCCAGCCTGCGCGGCGCGAAACAGGCGATCGTCCATGTCTATAACGCGGTCAGCCCGGCGTGGCGGCGGATCGTGTTCGGCATGGAGCGCGATCAGGTCAAGGCGATCGCCACCGACGCCGCCCGTATGCTGCGCGACGGCGCCGCGGCCCAGCCCGACACCGACTGGCAGTTCGAATATTCGCCCGAAACCTTCTCGACCGCCGAACTCGATTTCTCGGTCGAGGTGTGCGCCGCCGTCATGGAAGTGCTGCGCCCCACGCCCGAACACCCGCTGATCCTCAACCTGCCCGCCACGGTCGAGGCAGCGACGCCCAATATCTATGCCGACCAGATCGAATATTTCTGTCGCCATATCCCCAATCGCGACAGCGTCGTGATCTCGCTGCACACGCATAACGA
This sequence comes from Sphingomonas bacterium, assembly GCA_030149245.1. Lineage (GTDB taxonomy): Bacteria > Pseudomonadota > Alphaproteobacteria > Sphingomonadales > Sphingomonadaceae > Sphingomonas. The sequence continues at coordinate 7,071 of JASBRX010000031.1, read as the reverse complement.
CCGCGGCACCGGCGTCGCGGCGGCAGAACTCGGCCTGATGGCCGGCGCCGACCGGGTCGAGGGCTGCCTGCTCGGCAATGGCGAGCGCACCGGCAATTGCGACCTCGTCACCGTGGCGATGAACATGTATACGCAGGGTGTCGATCCGGGCCTGACCTTCGACGACATTGATGAGGTCGTGAAGACGGTCGAATATTGCACCAACATCCCGGTGCATCCCCGCACCCCCTATGCCGGCGACCTCGTCTTCACCGCCTTTTCGGGCAGCCATCAGGACGCGATCAAAAAGGGCTTCGCCGCGCAGGAAGCGCGCAACGACGATCTGTGGGAGGTGCCCTATCTCCCGATCGACCCGGCCGATCTCGGCCGCAGCTATGAGGCGGTGATCCGCGTCAATTCGCAGTCGGGCAAGGGCGGCGTCGCCTGGGTGCTGGAACAGGACAAGGGGCTCAAGCTCCCCAAGCGGCTGCAGGCCGATTTCAGCCGCCATGTCCAGCGCATGGCCGACGAAACCAGCCGCGAACTCAACGCGCAGGATATCTGGGCGACCTTCCAGACCGCCTATCGCCTCGAAACGCCGCAGCGCTTCACCCTCGGCGCGTATGACGAAACTCGCGCATCCAATGGCGAACGTATCTTCGCCGGCGCGATCGAGGTGGACGGCGTGTCCAAGTCAGTCAGCGGGCGCGGCAACGGCCTGATCTCCAGCGTCGTCGCCGCGATCCGCGACGGGTTCGGGGTCGATCTCGACATCGCCGACTATGCCGAACACGCGATCGGCCACGGTTCGGGCGCCCAAGCCGCTGCCTATGTCGAATGCCGCACCGCCGACGGCCAGACCGTGTGGGGCGTCGGCATCGACGAAGACGTCGCCACCGCCAGCGTCCGCGCGGTGCTCAGCGCCGCGAGCGCGCTGGCGTAAGGTTACTCCGAGTTCCCCTGCGAAAGCAGGGGCCCAGGATCATAGGGGACGACGCATTTTGAACTGAGTGCCTGCTTGCGCAAGGGACCAAGATGAAGCCCGGCTACATCTATATCATGGCCAGCCGACGCAACGGCACGCTTTACATCGGTGTCACCAGCGACCTGCTCGCGCGAGCACATCAGCACCGCAACAAGCTGATCGAAGGTTTTACAAAGGAGTATAGCTGCACGCTACTTGTCTGGTTCGAGGGCCACGGCGACATTGAAGCCGCCCGCGCGCGCGAGCGTCAGATGAAGAAGTGGAAGCGCGCGTGGAAAATCGAGTTGATCGAGCGTGAAAATCCGCAATGGAAGGATCTGTACGACACCTTGTTCTAGCTGCTCCGTAAGCAGTTCCCCTGCGAAAGCAGGGGCCCAGAGTCACAAGGGTCATCGCCTGAAACCCTGGGCCCCTGCTTTCGCAGGGGAACAATATGACTGGACGATCAATGACCCGCTCCCCCCTCGCCCCCGCCAGCTTCCCCACCCTCCCCGCAATCCCCGGCGTCACGCTCCGCGTCGCCCGCGCGCGCTACAAGCAATGGGACCGCTGCGACCTGACCTTCGTGACGTTAGACGAAGGCACGGCGGTCGCGGGCGTCACCACCACCAGCAAATGCCCCTCGCCCGAAGTCGAATGGTGCCGCGACGCCCTCCCGCTCGGCAAAGCGCGCGCGCTCGTCGTCAATGCCGGCAACAGCAACGCCTTCACCGGCAATCGCGGTCGCGCGGCGGTCGAGGCAATCGCGGCGCGGGTCGCGGGGCATCTCGGCTGCCAGCCTTCGGACGTTTTCGTCTCCTCCACCGGCGTGATCGGCGTACCGCTCCCGATCGACAAGGCGGAGGCTGGCCTCGACGCCGCCTTCACCGCCGAACCGTGCGGCTGGGAAGATGCCGCAAACACGATCGGCACCACCGACACCTTCGCCAAAGGCGCGATGACCTCGGCAATCGTCGACGGCAAACGCGTCAACCTCGTCGGCATCATCAAGGGCAGCGGCATGATCGCCCCCGACATGGCAACGATGCTCGGCTATATCTTCACCGACGCCGCAGTCGATCCCGCCTTCCTCCAGCGCGCCCTGTCCGACGCCAACCGCAAGAGCTTCTCCTGCATCACGGTGGACAGCGACACATCGACCAGCGACACCGTCCTCGCCTTCGCCACCGGCGCGGCGGGCAACGCGCCGCTGACCCATGACGATAGCGACGGCGCCGACGCCTTCCACGCCGCGCTCGCCGATCTGTGCCTCCAGCTCGCCCATCTCGTCGTGCGCGATGGCGAGGGCGCATCCAAGTTCATCCGCATCGATGTCGAAGGCGCCGAAAGCGACGCCAGCGCGCACCGCATCGCGCTCAGCATCGCCAACTCGCCGCTGGTCAAGACCGCCATCGCGGGTGAGGACGCCAATTGGGGCCGCATCGTCATGGCCGTCGGCAAGGCCGGCGAACCCGCCGACCGCGACACGCTCGCGATCACCTTCGGCGGCGTGCAGGTCGCGTCAGCCGGCCTCGCGGTCGAGGGCTATGACGAAACCCCCGTCGCCGCGCATCTCAAGGGCCAGGACATCGAAATCGGCGTCGATCTGGGCCTTGGCGAAGGCCGCGCCACGGTGTGGACCTGCGACCTGACGCACGGCTACATCTCAATCAACGCGGACTATCGGAGCTGACGCCCTCGTCAATCGTCCAAGGCAGGCCCGAGATCGTTGTTCTCTTCAATCCGAAGCATTCGAATGTCGCGAACCGAAGGCTGAAACCAGTTATAGGTCCGCTTCAACAATTGCACCGCCAGCACACAATCAACGGCTGTAACACGTTCGTTGCCAAAGTAAGTTGACCCTTGCTGCCAGTCGAACCCACGGTCTTCCAAGACGCGTCGGACGTCAGCATAGGCATTGCGCCAGGATGCATTCGGATAAGTCGCTTCAAGCGTTTGCGTGTCGAGATCAAACACGATTGCGTACATGCTTCCTCCGGCTCCACCCCGACGGTCACCAGACCGGTTATGATCAAAGCGCATGTTCATAGCGTTGCGATACACCAATCCAGATTTAAACGCGCGACGAAAATCACACGACGCTCTCGATCCACGCCTTCAGCTTGGACTTGGTGTTGATCTCCGCAATTCCCACCTGCTGCGCGATCTTCTGCCCATCCTTGTAAACGAACAGCGTCGGAATGCCGCGAATACCGAGCTGACCCGGCGTGTCCGGATTTTCCTCGATGTTGAGCTTGGTGATCGTGACCTTGTCGGCCAGCTCCTCGGCCAGCTCTTCCAGGCTCGGGCCGATGATCTTGCACGGGCCGCACCACTCCGCCCAGAAATCCACGATCACGGGCTTGTCGGACTGCAGCACGTCGGTTGCAAAGCTCTCGTCGGTAACGGCCTTCGCCATGTCTCAAATCTCCTTGTGTTGCTGCCTAACTAGGGTCGGCAGCCGCGTGTCTCAAGCATCGAGTGCCAAGCTTTGTTCGCTTGGCGCGAAGCCCGGCTTGTGCGCCACGACCAGATCGGCGGGCAGCTCGAACAGCACCGGCCCAGCGGTATAGAGCAGCCCGGCAACCACCTCCCGCCCCGGAAAGATCACCTCCAGCGCCGCGACATAGGCCGCCATCTGTTTCACATGATAGGGCGGCACATCGTCCAGCGACCCCGGCGCGCGCCGCCCGGTCTTGAAATCCACCACCAGCACTCGGCTATCGGTCACCAGCAGCCGATCGGCGGTGCCCGACACGACATGCCCACCCTCGACCACTGCCGCGACCGGAGCCTCGGCCAGCGCCTCCGGCCCGAACAATTCCGCAAAGCGTGGCTCGGCCAGCACGCCCAGCGCCGCCCGCGCCAGCTCGGCCCGCTCGCCCGCATCGGCAACGCCGCCCGCACCCGCCAGCCAGCGCTCGGCCACTTCCGCGCGCCGCTCGGCAGCCACCACCGGCAGCCGCTCCAGCAACGCATGGATCAACCGCCCCCGCTCCGCCGCCGCGCGCAGCGCCGCAGCGGGCGGCGGATCGGCCACCAGATCCTCACCCAGCGACGACGGCGCGAGCGGCCGCGGCGGCCGCGCCTCGACCGGAGCCGCCCGCCGTGCCCAATCGGGCAGCGCACCCGCCGCCGCGCCCGCCTCCGCAACAACCGCCTTGCGCGGTACCGCACGGGTCGGCGCCAGCCCGGTAAAGCTCCGCTCCCCCTCGCCCGCTTCGACACCCAGCGCGTCCAGCCCCGCCGCCGCCGCTTTGTACCAGCTCAGTTCCGGCGGCTCGCCCTTCGCCTTGGGCCCCAGCGCCCCCGCGACCACCAACCGCTCCTCTGCCCGCGTCGCCGCGACGTAGAAGAGCCGCCAATGCTCCTCCAATTCACGAGCTTCCGCTGCGCTCACCGCGTCATCGACCGGGCCGCCGCGCTCCGCCTTGCCGGGACGAAAGACGGGGATCTTTTCCGGGAAGTCATCCGGCTGCCACGCGACGAAATCCCCGCGATTGCCCGCCACCGGATCGGCGGTCGCATCGGCCAGGATCACCAACGGCGCCTGCAACCCCTTGGCCCCATGCGCAGTCATCACCCGCACCGCCGCCTGCGGCTGCGCCGCATCGCGCACGATCTCGACGTCCCCTCGGTCGAACCAGTCGAGGAAGCGCTGCAGCGTCGGCGTCGCCACCCCCTCGAACCCCAAGGCCGCGGTCAGCAACTCCTCGATCGGATCAAGCGCCTCGGCCCCCAGCCGGTGCAGCAATTTCCGCCGCCCATCCATCGGCCCGGTCAGGATCGCCTCCAGAAACCGGTGCGGCGTCATGAAATCGGCGCGCGCGAGCAACCCGAACAGCGGCTCCAGTCGCTCCGCCGCCTGCGTCGCACGCAGATGCCGCCACAGGCTCCCGCGCTCGCGAATCGCCGCGACCATCAGCTCGTCCTGGCTCCACCCGATCAGCGGCGACACTAGCAGCGCCGCCAGCGACAGGTCATCGTCCGGCTGCAAGGCAAACCGCACCGCCGCGAGCAGATCCTGCACGGCAAGCGGCGCATTCAGCCGCAGCCGGTCGACCCCCGCCACCGGCACCCCCTCGGCATAAAGCCGCGCCACAATCAGCCCGGCCAGCTCACCGCGCCGCCGCACCAGGATCATCACATCCTCGGGCCGCAGCACGCGCCCCTTGCTCTCCAGCTCCAGCGTGCCGATCCAGTCCCTGATCTGCCGTGCAATCCGGTTGGCCAGCTCGCGCGTCGCGTCGTCGATCCAGCCTTCCTCATCCTCCGGGTCGCCGCCCGTCACCACCGGCGGCCATAGCGTCACCGTCCCCGGTCCCTCGACCCGGCTGGCATGCGGCTCGGGCTCGGCAAATGCCCCCATTCCCGGCGGCGGCAGTGCCCCAATCGCCGCGTCGACAAACTCCAGAACCGGCGCCGTCGACCGAAAACTGTGCACCAGCGACAGCGTATCCAGCGCGCCCGCCGCGCGCGTATCGAAATGCTGCTGCGCCGCTCGGAAATTGACCGGATCGGTCCCCTGAAAGCCAAAGATCGCCTGCTTGTAGTCGCCGACCGCAAAGATCGTGCGCACCTCCTCGCCATGCGCACCCTCGCCGGCAAAGAACTCGTCCGCCAGCGCGCGCACGATCCGCCACTGGTTGACGTTCGTATCCTGCGCCTCGTCGATCAGGACATGGCTGGTCGCCTGATCCAACTTGTAGCGGATCCAGTCGCCCATGCCAGGCTGTTCGAGCAGCGCCACCGCCTTGCCGATCAGATCGTCGAAATCGACCGCCCCCGCGCGCCGCTTCGCCGCAGTGTACGTCGCGGCATATTCCCGCCCGGCCTCAAGCCCCTGTGCCAGGCAATCGACATAGCCTGCCCGCGCCACCATCCCCTGCACCGCGATGCACGCCTCGCCGAGTGCGAACAGCAACTCCTCATAGTGCGGATCGATCGCCGCCATCTTGGCCGAAACCTTGCGCGGCTCATCCTTGCCGGTCAGCGCCAGCTTGCGCAGTTCGCCCAGCCCCGCGACGCGCGCCACCGGGTCCGCCGCGATCCACGCCCGCGCCACCCCGGCATCGCGCACGCCCGTCGCCGTCCCCCAGGCCTCATTGGCCTCGGCAATCCGCGCCAGCCCGTCGACATCGAACGCATCGTCGCTGCACCACTCCGCTGCAGCCGCCGCGACATCCCCCGACGGCAGCCCGAACGCGCGCCGCAGCCACGGCTGAATCCCGCTCGGCAGCGCCGCCATCGCGTCGGGCGCGCGCGCACAAGCGCTCAGAAACGCCTCGGCCTTGCCCTCGCCCAGCCGCAAGCTCAGTGCGCCGACCGCATCGACCACCCAGCCGCGCCCCTCGCGCTCGGCGGTCACCAGCATCTCCGCCAGCGCCTCGCGCGCCAGCGCCGATTCCTCGCGCGCCTCCAGCGGCCGGAACCCCGGCGTCAGCCCCGCCTCGACCGGAAACGCCGACAGCAAGGTCTGGCAGAAACTGTGGATCGTCTGGATGCGTAAGCCGCCCCCTGGCGCATCCAGCACCTTGGCGAACAGCGTCCGCGCCAGCGCAATCTGCGCATCGTCGGCGGGTTCGCCCAGCGCCTCGAGATCGGCGAACAGCTCCGCCCGCTTCGCCCGCACCCAATATGCCAGCCGCCCGCTGACCCGCGCCGCCATCTCCGCCGCACCCGCCTTGGTAAAGGTCAGGCACAAAATCGCCCCCGGATCGACCCCGCGCAGCAACAGGCGAAATACGCGGGCGGCAAGCACCTGCGTCTTCCCCGTCCCCGCGCTCGCCGACAGCCACACGCTCGCCTCGGGCTGCGACGCCGCCCCCTGGCTCCCGGCCAGCGGGGGGAGAGCTGAGATATTAGCGCCGCTCACTTGGTCACCCTCACCCTTCCGGCGCTTCGCGCCTCCCTCCCTCTCCCATGGGTATTGGTACGGGGCCGGCGCGCGTAGCGCGTGGGAAGGGTGAGGTTGACTGAACTATCCCTCTCAACGCCGCTCACGGCCATACCATTCGTCCCGGCGCATCAACTGGTCGTAATCTGAATAGGGCGCATATTCCGGGTGTAGCTTGGCCGTAAACGCCTCGCCCCCGGTCAGATAGCGCCCCGCCGTATCGGCGAACTTC
>JASBRX010000017.1 GCA_030149245.1 Sphingomonas bacterium | reverse complement strand
GGGCGGGAATCCCTTCGGGCAGTTCGTCGGGCAGGATCGGGTCGATCGCGAAACCGGGATGGTCGGCTAGGAAGCGCTCGATCTGCTGTTCGCCCTCTTCGGGCTCGAGCGAGCAGGTGGCATAGACCATCAACCCGCCGGGGCGGACCCAGCGCGCGGCGCGGGGCAGGAGCTGCGCCTGCAGCTCGGCCATCTCCGCGATCAGGCGCGGGCGGACGCGGTGGCGCACATCGGGGTGGCGGCGGAAGATGCCGGTCGCGCTGCACGGCGCGTCGAGCAGCACGGCGTCGGCCGCAAATCCCGGTTCCCAGTTGAGCAGGTCCGCAGTGATCACCGTCGCGGACAGGCCGGTGTGCTCGAGATTTTCGTGAAGTCGCGCCAGACGACTTTCCGAAGCGTCGACGGCGGTGACGTCCCATCCGGCGGCGGCGAGCTGGAGCGTCTTGCCGCCCGGCGCGGCGCACAGATCGAGCACGCGACCCGATCCGCCCCCGATCAGGCGGGCGGGGATCGAGGCGGCCAGGTCCTGGACCCACCAGTCACCCTCGGCAAAGCCATCATGCTCGACGATGCTGGTGCCCGCGGCGACGCGGACATGGCCGGGAAGCAGGCTTTCGCCCGCGGCGGCGGCTTCGCCGCGCAATGTCAGGTCGAGTGGGGGCGGGGCAGCGATGGCGGCGCAGGCGGCGTCGGCGACGCGCTCGCCCCAATTGCCGGCGATCCGGGCATAGACGTCGCCCGGCAGCGCGGGCGGGTCGGTCAGCACGGCGTTCTGGCGCATCAGCGTGCCGAACACGCCATGAACCAGCTTGCGCGGGCCGCCATCGACCAAGGGGAGCGCCGTCGAGATCGCCGCGTGCGGCGGGGTGCCGAGCCGCAGCGCCTGCACCAACGCGATGCGCAGCACGAAGCGTGCCTTGGCGTCATCGGGCAGGCGGTTGCGCGTCGCGCTGTCGATCAGGTCGTCCAGATCGACAAGGCGGCGCAATGCTTCGGCCGCAATGGCGTGGGCGAGGCCGCGATCGGAGGGGGCGAGCCCCTGGGTAGAGGCGTCGAGTGCCTGTTCGATCGCGAGGCCACGGCGGAGCACTGCATCAAGCAGGCGCAGCGCGGCGCGGCGGGCGGGGGTGCCGGGCGGATCGGCAGGGCGGTTGGTGGGTCGGGGGGGCTTCATCGGGTCAATCCATATCCGTCATCCCCGCGAAGGCGGGGATCCATTGCCACCGGTCGCGCGGATTTTTCGCCGGGGCAGCCAGAATGGATTCCCGCCTACGCGGGAATGACCAAATTCTCAAATGACGCCAATTAGCCCCGCCGGTTCGGATCGAGCGCGCTGCCGCGACGCGGGGCCGCGCGGACGCCCAAGGCAGACGGGCGCTCGGTAGGGGCGGGCGCGGCGAACACGTCGCGCGGGGCGCTCTGGCCCATCGACACTGCCAGTTCCTCCAGCGCGGCGATGCGGTTGCCGGTATCGGGGTGGGTCGAAAACAGGCTGTCGCCGCCGCGCGCCAGACCGGGGACGATGTAGAGCTGCGCCGCCGCCGGATTGCGCTCGACAACCGGATTGGGGACCGCCGCCGCGCCATGGGCGAGCTTCGCCAGCGCCGAGGCGAGCGCGCGGGGGTTGCCCGAAATCTCGGCCCCGCCCTTGTCCGCGCCATATTCGCGGGTGCGGCTGATCGCCATCTGCACGATCATCGCGGCGAAGGGCGCGACGATCACCGCGAGGATGGTGGCGAGAAACGCGCCGCGATTGTCGTCGCCGCCGCGGAAGAACAGGCCGAAATTGGCGAGCATCGAGATGGCACCGGCAATTGTCGCGACCATCGTCATGATCAGCGTATCGCGGTTGCGGACATGCGCGAGTTCATGGGCCATCACGCCGGCAATTTCCTCGCGGTTGAGCATGTTGAGCAGGCCGGTGGTCGCCGCGACCGCCGCATTCTCCGGATTGCGGCCGGTGGCAAAGGCGTTGGGGTGGGGCGAGTCGATGATGTACACCTTGGGCATCGGCAGCTGGGCGCGCTGGGCGAGGCCGGCGACGAGGCGGTAGAATTCGGGCGCGGAGCCTGCGTCGACCTGTCGCGCGCCGTGCATGCTCAGCACGATCTTGTCGGCGTTCCAGTATGTGAACAGGTTCATCCCCACCGCGACGAGCAGCGCGATGACCATGCCGCCGCGCCCGCCAATGGTGAAGCCCAACGCCATGAACAAAGCGGTCAGCGCCGCCAGCAACATCGTCGTCTTGAAGCCGTTCACTTGGATTCGCTCCTTTCACTCCCCAATGTGGGAAATGTCACCCGTCGCTTCAATCGAGGAACCATCATGGGCAAGCGCCCCGATCATGTGAAGCCGCCCGCCTATCTGTCCAAGAGCCCGCCTTTGCCCAAGCCGGAGGCGGGGAAGAAGGCGGAGAGCGACCCGCTCGGCAACGATCCCACGCGCTATGGCGACTGGGAGCTGAAGGGCATCGCGATCGATTTCTGAAACGCGGGCGGAACGAAGGGGGCGGGCCGCGCGTCCTGCGGCGATGACTGCGCCTTCCCGCACCCTGATGATCCGGATCGCCATCGGCATTGCCGTTGCGCTCCTTCTGCTGCTCCTCGCGCTCGCTATGCTGCCCTGGGGCGCGTTCAAGGGGCGGGCGGAGCGCGCGCTGTCGGCGCAGATCGGCGCGCCAGTGACGATCGGTGCGATCGAGCGGCGGGCTTTCTTCTCGTTCAGTCCGCTGCTCGACATTCGCGACTTGCGCATCGCCCAGCCGGACTGGGCCGGGACGGGCGAGATGGTGCGGGTCGAGCGTGTGACCGTGCGGCTGCCGGTGCTGCCAATCCTGATCGGTCGCTTTGCGCCCGAGCCGGTCGAGGCCGCCAATGGCCGCCTCACGCTGATCCGCGCCAAGGACGGGCGCAAGAATTGGGAGCGCGAGTCGGAGCGGAGCAGCGGTGGCGGCAGCGGGCTTGAGCGGCTGGCGGTCAGTAACCTGACCCTCGATTATCGCGATGCGAAGAAGGATCGTCGCCTAGCGGTGCGGATCGATTCGGACCCGCGCGGCTTTCGCGCATCTGGGACCGGCGCGCTGGCGGACGAGCCGGTGAGCATCGAAGTACGCGGCGCGCCGATCGCCGGGCGGGTGCGCTGGCCGTTCCGCGCGCGGCTGGCCGGGCCGCGCACGCGGATCGCGGTGCAGGGCGCGATGGCGGCGCCATTCGATACGCGCGACATGGCGTTCGACATCGCCGCGCAGGGTGCTGACCTGCTCGATGTCGACCGGGTGATCGAGGCGGGGCTGTTCGGCACCCAGCCGGTGAAGCTGGTCGGGCGGGTGTCGCGCAAGGGTGATATGTGGCAGGTCGAGCGGCTGGCCGGCACGATCGGCGAGTCGCGGCTGTCGAGCGCTACGGCCAGCATCGACAAGAGTACGCCCGGACGCACCAAGATCGACGGCGATGTCGCGCTGGCGACGCTGCAATTCGATGATCTGGCGAATGATCGCGGTCTTGCGGTCGCTGCCGCGCGGCGCGCGCGGATCGGTGATCGGCTGATCCCGTCGACTCAGATCGATCTCAAGAGCGTGAGCGATGTCGACGGCGCGCTGCGCGTGCGGGTGGGGCGGATCGTCGGGACGCCGGGCTTTCGCGCGGCGCGCGCAACGCTGGCGCTGGACGACGCGCGGCTGACCGTTGATCCGTTCGTGATGGAGATGACGCCGGGGCGGCTGGCGGGGCGCGTGGTGATCGATCAACGGGAGGGCAAGGCGGTGCCGACGCTCAACCTCGACCTCACCCTGCGCGGCAGCCGGATTGCGGCGCTGGCTGGCGATGGCGTGCTCGACGCGCCGTTGCAGGGTCGCGTGCGGCTGAGCGGGCCGGGGGACACGATCCGCAACGCGGTCGGGCGATCGAGCGGCAGCATTGCGCTGGTCGGCGGGACTGGGCGGATTCCGGCGAATATCGCGTCCTATCTCGGCCTCGATGTCGGGCGCGGGGCGCTGGTCGATGGGGACAAGGTGGCGACGCTGCGCTGCATGATCCTGCGGCTTGAGGTGAAGAACGGCACCGGGCGGATGGCGCCGTTCCTGATCGACACGTCGCGCAGCCAGTCGCGCTTTTCCGGGACGGTGGACCTGTCGGACGAGCAGCTGGCGCTGAGCATGACCGGATCGCCCAAGAAGGAAAGCCTGTTGCGGCTGACCAAGCCGGTGCCGGTCAGCGGCACGATCAAATCGCCGGTCATGCGCCTTCCCGATGGCGCGAAGCCCAATGTCGGCGGGGTGCTCAAGCTGTTGGGCGACGCAATTGCCGGAGACCGGCCGCCTCTCGCGTCCGATGCCGATTGCAATGCGCTGGCGGCCAACGTGTTGCGCTAGAGCGCGTCGCGGATCTTGAGCACGGTGTTCCAGTTGCGCGCGGTGGTGATCGGGTCGCGCGTCGCTTTGCCGAGCGGGGCGTGGAGCATCGAGCGCCCCTGGCCTTCGGGGAAGTCGATATAGAGTTCGCGGCCAATCGCCTGCGCGCGTTCGGGGCCGTCATAGCCGGCCATCAGGGTATCGACGGCGGCGGCATCGACCGGCTTTCGGTGGAAGGTGACGACCACGAAGCTGGGGCGGTCCCGCGCGGCATCGGGAAACGGGTTGGCAGCGACGACGGCGGCCATCTCTTCGGGCGTGCGAACGAAGATTTCGGACTTCAGGCCGGTGGCCTCCGCCAGCGCGTCGTGAATCCGGGCTTCAAGCGCATCGGCCTTCGTGTCGGAGGCGGTGAAGACGACGTTCCCGGAGGCGAGCAGCGTCCTGACCTCGGTAAAGCCCAGCCCCTCGATCACTGCCTTGAGTTCCGCCGATTTGAGCTGACGTTTGCCGAGGTTGATCCCCCGCAGCAGCGCCGCCCATCTCATGCTGTTTCGCCGCGCGGCGGGCGGGCGAGCAGCGCATCGACCACGGTGCGGACCGGCGTTCCTTCGAGCAGCGCGCAGACCGCTTCGGTCACCGGCATCTCGACCCCGGCGGCGCGTGCGGCTTCGCGCAGCACCGGGGCGGTGGCGGCGCCTTCGGCCACCGTGCGGCGGTCGGCAAGCAGTTCGGCGGCGGTCTTGCCCTGACCCAGCCCGACGCCGAGCGAAAAGTTGCGCGAATTGGTCGAGGAGCAGGTCAGGACGAGGTCGCCCAGGCCCGACAGCCCCGCCAGCGTCTCCGGCCGGCCGCCGCGCGCGACACCGAAGCGGGTCATCTCGGCAAAGCCGCGCGCGATCAGCGCGGCGCGGGCGTTGAGGCCGAGGCCCGCGCCCTCAACCACGCCGCATGCGATGGCGAGGACGTTCTTGACCGCGCCGCCGATCTCCGCGCCGGTGACGTCATCGGAGCCGTAAATCCGGAAATTCGGCTGCGCCAGTCGGTCAACCAGCGGCAGGTACATGTCGATATCAGGGCATGCGAGCGTCACTGCGGTCGGCAAACCTTTGGCCACCTCATGCGCAAAAGTGGGTCCAGATAGAACCGCAATCGGCGCTCGCGGATGAAGCTCTGACGCGATCTCCGCGACGAGCTTTTGCGTCCCTGCCTCGATCCCCTTGGCACAGAGCACCATCGTTCGATTGCCGACAGACAGTTGTGACAGGACCGAGCGGAGAAACTGCGCGGGCACGACGATGAGCAGCGTTTCGCAGTCACTCAGTGCGGCCAGGTCGCTGGTCGCGCAGATTGACGGGGCAAGCGGCACGCCAGGCAGGAACAGCGCATTCTCGTGGCGCCCATTAACTGACGTCACGACGTCATCCTCGCGCGCCCACAGCGTCACCGGCTCACCGCCGCGAGCGGCAACTTGAGCGAGCGCCGTGCCCCATGCGCCGCCTCCGAGTACCCCGATCTTCATGCCTTCACTCCCGCGCCGCGCACCTTCTCCGCATCCGGGTCGAGCGGCCAACGCGGGCGCGCGGGCATGTCGAGCGGATCGGTCAGGCCGAGCGCAAACCGCTCGACCCCGGCCCAGGCGATCATGGCGGCATTGTCGGTGCAGAGCCAGAGCGGCGGCGCGACAAAGCGCAGGCCGTGTCCGGTCGCGAGTGTTTCGAGCGCCGCGCGGACCGCAGCGTTCGCCGCAACTCCCCCCGCGACGACCAACGCGGTCGCCCCCATGGCCTTGCCAAGTGCGATGCGGGTGCGGTCGACCAGGCAATCGACCACCGCCTGCTGAAACGATGCGGCGAGATCCTCCGGCGCGAACTTGCCGACCTTGCGCGCGACGTCGCTCTTGAGTCCGGCGAAGGAGAAATGCGGCTCACCCGATCCGACCAGCGGGCGCGGCAACGGTACCGCACGCGGGTCGCCCGACTTCGCAGCTGCCTCGACCGCCGGGCCACCGGGAAAGCCGAGGCCGAGCAACTTCGCGGTCTTGTCGAACGCCTCCCCCGCCGCATCGTCGATCGTGGTGGCGAGGCGACGATAGGCGCCGACCCCCTCGACCAGCAGCAGTTGGCAGTGCCCCCCCGAGACGAGGAGGAGGAGGTAGGGAAAGGCCAGATCGGGGTCGGAAAGGCGCGGGGAGAGGGCGTGGCCCTCGAGATGATTGACCGCCACCAGCGGCTTGCCCGCCGCGTGCGCCAGCGCCTTGCCGGTGACGAGGCCCACCATCACCCCGCCGATCAACCCCGGCCCCGCGGTCGCGGCGACGGCGTCGACATCGGCGAGGGTGACCCCCGCCTCCTCGAACGCCGCAGCGATTAGCGGCTCCAGCGCCTCGACATGCGCGCGCGCGGCGATTTCGGGGACGACGCCGCCGAACGGGCGATGCGCCTCATCCTGTCGCGCGAGGCGATGGGAGAGGATGCGGCGGTCGCGTGTCACCAGCGCGGCGGCGGTTTCGTCACAACTTGATTCGAGGCCGAGGATCAGCATCGCGCCGATCTAGGGAGTCATCCGCCGCTTGTCGAAGCCTGTGCGAGCGTGGCGGCAACCTTTGCCTCCGACTCGGCGTGGAGCGTCCAGAAATTGCGGACCGGCTGTCCGGCGAGCAGACCCTGCAACACCGCCAGATGCGAATGCCATCCGCCGCCGAAATTGGCCATCGGGGCAGGGCCGGTGATGCCCTTATGGGTTAGGACCAGGCGGGTCTTGTCCTCCCCTTCCGCGAACAGTTCGAACCGCGCGGTGCCTTCCTTGCCTTCGTCCCAACTGATCGCGAAGACGTGGGGCGGGTCATATTCGACCACCCGCTCGCGCCCCATCGCGCCCTTCCATTTGGCGTAGCGCTCGGGATAGGGGACGGTATCGGCGGACAGGTTGTCATGGTCGAACACCAGCTCCACCGGCGCGTCGGCGCGGGCATCGGTGCCGCCTGCGAACCATTTCCGGCGCAGATCGGCCTCGACCAGATAGCGCCACACCGTCGCGGGCGGCGCGTCGAGGATGCGTTCGATGCGCAGCGTGTCGGGGGCAAGGATTTCGAGGGCGGGCATAATGAGCCTCCGTCAGGCGAGGTTGAGTTGCCACGACACGCCGAAACGGTCGTTGATCCAGGCGAAGTTGCGGCTCCAACCATAATTGCCGGGCGGCATCAGCACGCCGCCGCCCTCCGATAGCGTCGCGAACAGCCGGTCGAAGGTCGCCGCGTCGTCGCAATTGAGGAAGAACGACCAGGATGGGGTGAAGTCGAAGCCGTGGGTGATGAAGCTGTCATGGACCATCACCGGCTGTCCGGCGATCGTTGCATAGGCGCGGATGATCGTGCCCTCCGGGCCGGGGCCGTCGGGGCCGAAGCGTTCGACCGTGTCGATGCGGCTGTCGGGGACATGCTCGGCATAGAAGTCGAGCGCGGCCTGTGCCTTGCTGTGTTGGAACATTAGGAACGGGGTGGCCTTGGTCATCCTGCGTCTCCCTGCGATGCGTCGCGCAGCAGCGCTTCGAGCCCGTCGAGGCGGGTGTTCCAGAACGCCGCCCATTGCTGGAGCCACTGGTTCGCTTCGGCGAGCGGGGCGGGGTTGAGCGCGCAGCGGTGGGTGCGCCCATCGCGGCGGCGGGTGACGAGGCCGGCGCGTTCGAGCACCTGGACGTGCTTCGATGCCCCGGCGAGCGTCATCGCATAGGGCTGGGCCAGCTCGCCGATGCTCTTCTCGCCTTGAGCGAGGTTGGCGAGCATCCCGCGCCTGGTAGGATCGGCGAGCGCGTGGAAGGTCATGTCGAGTCGTTCAACCATCTGGTTGAATTACCCGGCGCCCAAATGATTGTCAACCGATCGGTTTAATTTTGGGCGAGTGCGCGGTCCGACACGAACGGGTTGGTCTGGCGCTCCTGCCCAAAGCTGCTCGGCTGGCCATGGCCGGGGACGAAGACGGTGTCGTCGCCGAGCGGCCACAGCTTGGTCGTGATCGCGTCGAGCAAATCCTGATGATTGCCCATCGGGAAATCGGTGCGGCCGATCGACCCCTTAAAGATCACGTCGCCGACGATCGCGAGCTTCGACGGAGCGTGGTGGAACACGACATGGCCGGGCGTGTGGCCGGGGCAGTGATAGACGTCGAGCGTCAGTTCCCCGACCGTGACCGTATCGCCATCGACCAGCCAGCGATCGGGCTCGAACGGCTTGCCGTCGATGCCGTAATTGCGACCATCATCGTCGAGCCGGCTGATCCAGAAGCGGTCGGCCTCATGCGGCCCCTCGATCGGCACGCCGAGTTCGGCGGCAAGCTTCCCGGCCTGACCGCAATGGTCGATATGGCCATGGGTGATCAGTAGTTTCTCGATCGTGACGCCATGCTGCTGCGCCGCCGCCTTGAGCCGGTCGAGGTCGCCGCCCGGATCGGTGAACGCGCCGCGCATGGTGCGGGTGCACCACAACAGGGTCGAATTCTGTTGAAGCGAGGTGACAGGCACGATGGCGGCGCGCAGCGGGGGCGTGGACATGGCCCGGAGATAGGCCGCGCGAGCCCCAGCGGCAACAGAGGCTTGCGGGCTGGCGTTTAGCGCTTCATGGCCGATGCGATGCTTGTCCAGACACCGTTTGTGCTGCTCGACGATGCCCGGCCGGGGGGTAGCGACGCGCGGCTTTACACCGCGCCGGTGCGGGTGATCGCTGCGCACCGGTCGGACGAGGTGGCACCTGCGCTGGCCGCGCTCGACGCGGCGCGGGCGGAGGGGCTGCATGTAGCGGGCTATATCGCCTATGAGGCTGGGCACGCGCTGGAGCCGCGGCTGGTCGGGCTGAGCGGGCGCGACGCGGATGCGCCGCTGCTGTGGTTCGGCCTGTTCGAAACGGTCGAGCAGCTTGCCCCTGACGCCATTGCGGCGCGGTTGCCCGATCCGGCGGGAGCGTGGGTTGGCCGGCCGGCACCGGGGATCGACCGCAGCGACTATGACGCCGCCTTTGCGCGCGTGCGGGAGTGGATCGAGGCGGGGGACATCTATCAGGCCAATTTGACCTTTCGCGCGGCGGTTCGGGTGATCGGCGATCCGCTCGCCGTCTATGCCGCGATCCGCTCGCGCGCGGCGGCGGGCTATGGCGGGATCGTGTGGACTGGCAGCGACTGGCTGCTGTCCTTTTCGCCCGAATTGTTCTTTGCGCTGCGCCACGGCGAATTGATCGCGCGGCCGATGAAGGGGACGACCCCGCGCGGAGCGACTCCCGAAGCAGACGAAGCCGCGCGTATCGAACTGGCGCGGGATGAGAAGCAGCGCGCCGAAAATCTGATGATCGTCGACCTGATGCGCAACGACCTGACCCGCATCGCCGCGCCGGGCAGCGTATCGGTGCCCGAGCTGTTCAAGGTCGAAACCTATCCGACGCTGCACACCATGGTGTCGACCATCGCCGCGAAGCTCGCTCCCGGCATCGGGCCGGCTCGGGCGCTGGCGGCGATCTTTCCGTGCGGGTCGGTCACCGGCGCGCCGAAGATCCGGGCGATGGAGGTGATCGCCGCAGTCGAGCCCGATGCGCGTGGGGCCTATACCGGATCGATCGGGCGGATCGACCCGGATGGCGATGCCGCCTTCAACGTCGCGATTCGCACGCTGCATCTGAAGGAGGGAACTGACGCGGCGAGCATCGGGCTGGGCTCGGGCGTGGTCGCGGATTCGCGGGCGGGCGAGGAATGGGACGAGTGCCTGGCCAAGGGCGCGTTCCTGACGCGCGGGCAGCGGCGGTTCGACCTGATCGAGACCATGGCGTTCGATCCGGTCGGCGGTATCGCGCTGCTCGAACGCCATCTGGCGCGGATGCGCGCGAGCGCTCAAGCGTTCGGCATTCCGTTCGACCGGCATGGCGTGCGCAACGAGTTGCAGGCGGCGACCTTCCGTCTGCGCCATCCAGCCAAGGTGCGGTTGCTGCTGTCGCCGGAGGGGCGGATCGCGATCGGGACTGCGCCGATGCCGGATACGCCGTCCGGCCGGGTAACGGTCGCACTGGCCCGCCGCCAAGTTGCGCCGCGCGACTTTCGTCTTGCCCACAAGACCACCGACCGCCGCCCCTGGCCGCGCGTCGCCGGGGCGTGGGAGACGGTCTATATCGATGCTGACGGCTATCTGACCGAGGGCAGCTTCACCTCGATCTTCGTGCCGCGCGACGGCATGTTGCTGACGCCGCCGCTGGCGCGCGGCATCTTGCCCGGCGTGTTGCGCGGCGAGTTGCTCGCCAGCGGTCGCGCAATCGAGGCGGAGTTGCGGCCCGAGGATTTGCGCGACGGATTCCAGCTCGGCAATGCCGTGCGCGGGCTGGTTTCGGCTGTTACGGTTGCGGAAGAGGAACCAGCCGACCTATAGGGCGCGCGATTTCCTTCCCAGAGAGGCGTTCCCCCATGCAGACCTCCGCCGCGCTCAACCGCATCCAGCCCTCCGCGACGCTCGCAATGACGAGCCGCGTGTTCGAGCTGAAGCGCGCCGGGGTGGACGTGATCGGCCTGGGCGCGGGCGAGCCCGATTTCGACACGCCCGATTTCGTCAAGGAAGCAGCGATCGAAGCGATCCGGCGCGGGGCGACGAAGTACACCAATGTCGACGGCACGCCCGAGCTGAAGGCCGCAATCGTCAAGAAGTACGCGCGCGACAACGGTCTGACCTATGCCGAGAACCAGATCAGCGTGAATTCGGGCGGCAAGCACACGCTGTTCAACGCGTTCTGCGCGACGATCGATGCGGGCGACGAGGTCGTGATCCCGGCGCCCTATTGGGTCAGCTATCCCGATGTCGTCGAGTTCGCTGGCGGCAAGCCGGTGTTCGTCGCAGCGGGGGCGGATCAGGCGTACAAGATCAAGCCCGAACAGCTCGAGGCGGCGATCACCGCCAAGACCAAATGGGTCGTGCTCAACTCGCCATCCAACCCGACCGGCGCGGCCTATAGTGCGGCCGAGCTCAAGGCGCTGGGCGAGGTGCTCGAACGCCACCCGCATGTCCTGATCTACGCCGACGATATGTACGAGCATATCCTGTATGACGGTTTCGAATTCGCGACGATCGCGCAGGTGTGCCCGTCGCTCTACGACCGCACGTTGACCGCGAACGGCGTGTCCAAGGCCTATGCCATGACCGGCTGGCGCATCGGCTATGCCGGTGGGCCGCAATGGCTGATCAAGGCGATGGGCAAGCTGCAGTCGCAATCGACCAGCAACCCGTGCAGCGTGTCGCAGGCGGCGTCGGTCGCGGCGCTCAACGGCGACCAGTCGTTCCTGGCCGAGCGCAACGCCGCGTTCCAGAAGCGCCGCGATCTGGTCGTTTCGATGCTCAACAAGATCAACGGCATGACCTGTCCGCGGCCGGAAGGCGCCTTCTACGTCTATCCCGAATTCAGCGCGCTGATCGGCAAGACCACGCCCAAGGGGCTGAAGATCGACAGCGACGAGGCGATGGTCGGCTATCTGCTCGACGACGCGCGCGTGGCCGCAGTGCATGGTGCAGCGTTCGGCCTCTCGCCGGCGCTGCGCATCAGCTATGCCACCAGCGAGGCGCTGCTGACCGAGGCGTGCGGGCGCATTCAGGAAGCGTGCGCCGCGCTGCGCTGAGTCGGTTCAGCTTCGCTGAAGCGGCCCCGGCCCGCTCCCCCACCCGGCCACCCACAAGGTATCTTCAATGGGTGGCCGGGTGGGGGAGCGGGCCGGTGCGGGATCATCCAAGCCGCAATCTTTTTTCACCGAATGTTGAAACCTTTTGCGCGCATTTCCCGAATATGAACGGGAACACCAGCGCAGGTTCAGCGCGCAGAAGTTAGTCTTTGCTTGGAATTCGAGATGGCGCCCCCATCTCCGCGCCACGCAACAAGGATCAAGATGATGACCGCGGCCCTCAAATCGCCGTTTCTCCGCCGTTTCCTGACCGGCTTTTCGCTCGGCGTGGTCGGCATGGTCGCGCTGCACGCCGATCAGGTGCTGGCGGCGCCGCTCTTCTGATGCTGCGCGCGGTCGCCCTTGGCCTAGCGGGTCTAGGTGCGATCGGGTTCGCGCATCTCGCCGGCCTCGCCCCCCCGGTGCTGGCCGGTGGCGGCGAAAAGGCCGTCGCGATTCCCCCTTCCACTACCGATGTCGCGCCCGCGCCGGGCGATCAGGTTGCCGTGCTCGCCGGTGGCTGCTTCTGGGGCATGGAGGCGGTGTTCGAGGGCGTGAAGGGCGTCAAGTCGGTAGTCAGCGGCTATGCCGGCGGCACCCGCGCGACCGCGACCTATGCCCAAGTGTCGACCGAGCGCACCCGCCATGCCGAGGCGATCCGCATCGTCTATGACCCGCGCGTGGTCAGCTATGCGACGCTGCTGCGCATCTATTTTTCGGTCGCGCACGACCCCACGCAACTCAACCGTCAAGGCCCGGATGTCGGCCCAAGCTATCGCTCGGCGATCTTTCCGCAAAATGCCGGGCAGGCGCGGGTGGCGCGGGCCTATATCGATCAGCTCGGGCGCAGTGGCGCCTATGACGCGCGCATCGTCACCCGGATCGAGAACGGCGCCTTTTTCGAGGCGGAGGCGGAGCATCAGGACTTTGCCCGTCGCAATCCCAACCACAGCTATATCGTCCGGTGGGACAAGCCCAAGGTCGCGGCGTTCCGCGCGGCCTTCCCGACCCTCGCGCGCTAAAGGCCGAGTTCGGCCAGCTTTCCCGCCAGCTCCGGCGGGAGTGACGCCATGTCGCCAGTGCCGAAATCGGCCGGCGCGTCCTTGTCCTCCAGGTAGCGCCAGCCCTGATGCGCACGCTTGGCCTGTGGCACCACCTGGACCAGGTCGGGATCGAGCAGGATGGCGCAGCGACCGCCCTCCGCCTCGCCAAAGCCCAGGATCGGCGAGCGCGCAATCAGCTGGTGCTTGTGGATCCAGAACAGCGATCCTTGGCCGGCAATCTCTTCATGGCGCTTGGGCAGGTAGCGCGTGGTGAGCGCAACCGGACCGACCCGACCATGCGCCGCGAGCCGCTGGCGCAGATGATCGAAGCCCATGGTTCCGAACGCGACTTTGGTCAGGTGCAATGCCATCGCGGCGATCTGGGGAGGGCGCCGCTGTCGGTCAAGCTGGTCAGCCGGTCAGGCCGCTTGCGGTGGCGAGGCCGAGAAAAACAAGAAAGCCCATCGAATCGGTCGTCATCGTCACGAACACCGACGAGGCGACAGCAGGATCGGCGCGGAACCGTTCGAGGGTCAACGGAACCAGGACGCCAGCACAGCCGGCGATGACGATGTTGATCAGCATCGCCGTAGCGATCACCCCACCAAGTAGAATATTCTGGAATACAAGGCCCACGCCGATCCCGAGCACCGCGGCGATCGTCACCCCGTTGAGCATCGCGACCTGAATCTCGCGGCGGATGGCGCGCCAGGTGTTTGACTGGGTGAGCTGGTTGGTCGCGAGCGCGCGGACGGTGACCGCCATCGTCTGCGTTCCCGCATTGCCGCCAACGCCGGCGACGATCGGCATCAGCGCGGCGAGCGCGACCATCTTGGCGATGGTCCCTTCGAACAGGCCGATGATCGTGGCGGCGACCATGGCGGTGCCGAGATTGGCGACCAGCCAGCGTACGCGTACCTTGTACGAATCGACGACGGGCTCGTTGATGTCGCCCTCGCCCGCGCCCGACAGCAGCAGCGCATCCTCGCCCGCCTCTTCCTGAATGATGTGGACGACGTCGTCGACGGTGATCACCCCGACCAGCCGCCCCGAATCATCGGTGACGGCGGCGGAGATCAGCGCATATTTCTGGAAAATCAGCGCGACTTCCTCCTGATCCATCTCGACCGGGATCAGAGTCTGTTCGCGCTTCATCACGTCCGCGACCGACACCGATCGCGGGGTGCGCAAGATCCAGGACAGCGCGCAGGTGCCGACCGGATGATGCGCCGGATCGACGACGAAGATTTCCCAGAAATCGGTCGCCAGCTCCTCCTCGCCGCGCAGGAAATCGAGCACATCGCCGACGCTCCAATGCTCGGGCACCGCGAGCAGCTCGCGCTGCCTCAGGCGGCCGGCGGATTCCTCGGGATAGGACAGCGCCTCTTCGATCGCGGCGCGATCGTCGGGGTCGAGCGCGCGGAGGACGGCGCGCTGGTCCTCTTCCTCCATGTCCTCGATGATCGCGACGGCGTCGTCGGTATCGAGTTCGGCGGCGATATCGGCGACTTCGTGCGGTTCGAGCGCCTCGATCAGCGCCTCGCGCACCCAATCGTTCATCTCGGCGAGCACGTCGCCGTCGATCAGGCCGGAGATGGCGGCGGCGAGCGCCTGGCGTTGATCCGCCGGGGTCAGCTCGACCAGATCGGCGATGTCGGCCGGGTGGAGCGGCTCGACCTTTTCGCGCACCGCTTCGACATCGCCGGCATCGACCAGGTCGAGGACCGTGCGCACGAATTCGGGCGACATCCGCTCCTGCGCATCACGCTGTGGCGAATCGGGCGTGCCGGTCGCGATGTCGGTCTCGTCGTTCATCGAGCCTCCTGCGACTGCGCTGCCCCTTGCCCCCTCTAACGCGCTCGAATCGCGCTGCCAATCCGCCGTGGCGGCGATGCAATTTGCAACCGGTCCCGTGGCAGCCTAGGGGGAAGGTCAGATTGTTTCCCTTCTGGAGTATTTCTTTCGATGTCCGATCTTCCGACGCGCCTTGTCATGACGCTCGACAGCGGCGACGTGCACATCCAGCTGCGCCCCGATCTTGCGCCCAAGCATGTCGAGCGGATCGTCAAGCTGGCCGATAGCGGCTTTTATGACGGCGTCGTGTTCCACCGCGTCATCGCCGGGTTCATGGCGCAGGGCGGAGATCCGACCGGCACCGGCATGAGCGGGTCGAAGGAGCCGAACCTTCCGGCCGAATTCAGCCGCGAACCGCATGTCCGCGGCGTGTGCTCGATGGCGCGCACCAACGATCCGAACAGCGCCAATTCGCAGTTCTTCATCTGCCTCGACGACGCGACGTTCCTCGACGGTCAGTATACCGTGTGGGGCGTGGTGACCGAAGGCATGGAGCATGTCGACGCGCTCCCGAAGGGCGAGCCGCCGCGCAATCCGGGTAAGATCGTCTCGGCACGCAGCGAAGCGTGATCTGACGGCTTCGCCGTGACGGCGCCGGTCCGCTCCGCCACCCGTCCACCCATAGAATACACTGGCGTTGGGTGGCCGGGTGGCGGAGCGGACCGGCACCGCAACTCAAGCGTTCACGCCGAGTTCAAACCGGAACCGCCAGGGGTTCGGACATGTTTGGTACCTCCATGACAATCCGACCCCTAGCGGCCATGGCCGCAATCGCCCTTCCGCTGACCCTGCCCGCCGCCGCTCAACAGGGCACGCTGGCCCAGGTGCAGCAGCATCTGCGCGCGACCCAGACGATGACCGCCGCGTTCACCCAGACCGACCGGTCGGGCAAGACGCTGAACGGCACGATGACGCTCAAGAAGCCGGGCAAGATCCGGTTTCAGTATGAAAAGGGCGTCCCGCTGCTGATCGTTGCCGATGGCAGCGCCTTGTGGTTCATCGATTATTCGGTGCGCCAGGTTCAGCGCTGGCCGGTCAAGGATTCGCCGCTCGGCATCCTGATGAACCCGGATCGCGACGCGGCGCGCTATGCCAAGGTCATTCCGACCGCCAACCCCGATGTGATCAGCGTCGAGGCGCGCGATCCCAAACGCCCGGAATATGGCCGCATCACCATGGTGTTCGCACGCAACGCGGCGGCGCCGGGCGGGCTGATGTTGCAGGGCTGGGTGGCGCTCGATGCACAGAACAACCGCACTACCGTGCGCCTGTCGAACCAGCGCTTCAACGCGCCGGTGAGCGACGGAGCGTTCCGCTGGAACGACCCGCGGAAAACCGGCGGTCGCCGCTGACATCTGCGTTCATGTTGGTGACAGCTTTGCCGCGCTAGAACCCATATTGCGGACGGGGCCTCGGGATTTTTCCCCCTGTTGCCCGAAGCACTACCCGTCCCGCCTGCGTGACGAACGCCAGGTCGGCCCTCGCTCCATGCCCCCGGAGCGGGGGCCTTTTGGTGTTTTGGTCAGAACATTCCTCCCCTGAGCTTGTCTCAGGGGAGGGGGACCGCCCGCGTAGCGGGTGGTGGAGGGGCGGCCGCGCAGGCGGCCGTGAGCAGCTCGGCAACATTCCGCCGTCTGATGACGGCGGCCCCTCCGTCAGCGCTGCGCGCTGCCACCTCCCCTGCGAGGCAGGGGAGGAATTGAAGATGCGCCGCAATTCTGGCGGGCATTGCCCCTGAGTGACGCTACCCCTAGATCACGCCCGCATGAAGATCGCCTCCTGGAACATCAACTCTGTCCGCTTCCGCATGGAAATCGTGGAACGCTTCCTGCGTGAGGAAGCGCCGGACGTGCTGTGTCTTCAGGAAACCAAGGTGATCGACGGCGATTTCCCGCATGGCCCCCTGCGCGCGCTGGGGTATGACCATATCGTCATCCACGGCCAGCGCATGCATCACGGCGTGGCGATCGTCAGCAAGGTGCCATTGGTCGAGGATGACCGGCTCGACTGGCAGGCCAATGGCGAGGCGCGGCATGTGGGCGTGCGGCTGCCCAATGGCGTGCGGCTCGAGAATGTCTATGTCCCCGCCGGCGGCGATATTCCCGACCGGGAAAAGAACCCGAAATTCGGGCAGAAGCTCGATTTCGTCGAGCGCATGACGCGCTGGTCGGAAGGGCTGGGGAGCCTGCCGGTGATCGTCACCGGCGACTTCAACATCGCCCCGCTCGAATGCGATGTGTGGAGCCACAAGCAGCTCATCGACGTGGTCAGCCATACCCCGATCGAGGTCGAGGCGCTCGGGCGGCTGCAGGCGGCGAATGACTGGGTCGATCTCGGCCGCCGCTTCATTCCTGCGCCGGAGCGCTGCTTCACGTGGTGGAGCTATCGCGCCAAGGATTGGGCGGCGTCGGATCGAGGGCGGCGGCTCGACCATATGTGGGCGAGCGGCGATGTCGCGGCGCAGGCGACCGCACACCGCGTGTGCGAACCGTGCCGCGGCTGGCTGAAACCGTCGGATCATGTGCCGATCATCACCGAGTTCGATTTTTGAGCGGGTCGGCCCCGAATCCGCGCGCGGCGGCGCATGCGATCGATGCGATGCGGCGCGGCTGGCCGTTCGCGATCCGGGGGACGACCGGTGCGTTGTCATTGTTGGCGGTGGAGACGGCAGACCCGGCGCGGCTGGCTGAGTTCGACCCCGAAATTTCGGCGCCCTTGCTGATTACCTCGGGCCGCGCGGTGACGCTCAAGCTTGCCAATCAGGCGGCGGCTGCGGTTCCGGATTCGCCGGTGATGATCGCGCGGCGGCCGTGGCTCGATTTCGACGCGGCGGTGGCGCTCGCCGATCCGCAGTTCGACCTGCGCGTGCCGCTCAAGGGGCCATATCGCGCGATCCCGGCGACCGCGCCGGACGCCGCCGCCGCCGCGCTGCGCCTAGCGCGGATCGCTGGGTTGCTTCCGGCCTTTTTCGTGCGGGGCGAGGCGCTCGGCTACCGGATCGAAGATGCGATTACGCCCGCCGATATCCAGGCGCATGAGGATCCCGCGCGGCTGCGGCTGGTGACGCGCGCGCGGTTGCCGGTGGTGGGGGCGGAGGATGCGGAGATCGTCGCCTTTCGCACGCCCGAATCACCCGACGAACATGTCGCGCTGGTGATCGGTCAGCCTGACGGCACCCCGCCGCTGGTGCGGCTGCATAGCGAATGCCTGACCGGCGACGTGCTGGGCAGCCTGAAATGCGATTGCGGACCGCAGCTGCACGCCGCGATCCGTGCGATTGCGGACAGCGGCTGGGGCATATTGCTGTATTTGCGTCAGGAAGGGCGCGGGATCGGCCTGATCAACAAGCTGCGCGCCTATGCGCTGCAGGATCAGGGGTTCGATACGGTCGATGCCAATACCCGGCTCGGCTTTGCGATCGATGCGCGCGATTTCGGCGTGGCGGCGCGGATGCTGACGCTGCTGGGGCAGACCCAAGTGCGGCTGTTGACCAATAATCCTGCCAAGGTGGCGGGTCTCGGGGCGGCTGGCGTCGCCGTGACGGAACGCGTGGCGCATCAACTGCCACCCAATCCGCATAATGCCGCCTATCTCGCGACCAAGCGCGATCGTACCGGGCACCAGCTTTAAGCGGGACCCGCAAGTCTGAGCTGCGGAAGAGCCCGGGACGGCCCGGTGCATGCGTAGCTGTGCCTATTGCGCAGGCAGCGCATCTTGCAGCCTAAAAATTAGGCAGAGCTTCGCATCTGCACAATTTTTTACCTTTCGGTAACGTTTCGATCGCGCGGAATCGCCGGAATCCTGCCTTTTCCAACTCTGGCACGCCCTTTGCTGAATGATCCCCGGGTCAAATGCGAAAGGGGGCGGAATGAAACTCGTCATCGCCATCATCAAGCCGTTCAAGCTCGATGACGTCCGGGAGGCGCTCACCGAGTTGGGCGTCGCGGGCATGACCGTGACCGAGGTGAAGGGGTTCGGGCGGCAAAAGGGCCAGACCGAAATCTACCGCGGCGCGGAATACAGCACCAACATGGTGCCCAAGCTGAAAATCGAAGTGGTCTGTGCCAGCGATCTGGCGGGCCGGGTGGTCGAGGCAATTCAGGCCGCGGCGAACACCGGCGCGATCGGCGATGGCAAGATCTTCGTGCTCGACGTCGGTCAGGCCGTGCGCATCCGCACCGGCGAAACCGACCAGACCGCGCTGTAACAAGGGGGTATCGATGAAAACTGCACTCAAACTGGCTGCAGGCGCGGGGATCGCGCTCTTTGCCGCCATGCCCGCTTGGGCACAGGACGCGGCCGCTGCCGCCGCGCCGACGCCCGACAAGGGCGACACCGCCTGGATGATGACCGCGACCGTGCTGGTCATGGCGATGATCGTGCCGGGCCTTGCGCTGTTCTATGGCGGTCTGGTCCGGACCAAGAACATGGCATCGGTGCTGACTCAGGTACTGGCGGTCGCTGCGTTCGCGATGCTGCTCTGGGTCATGTATGGCTATGCGCTGTCGTTCGGCGGTGATGCCAACCAGTTCATCTCGACCGGCAAGTTCCTCCTCGCAGGCGTAACCGCCGACTCGACCGTCGCGACCTTCACCGATGGCGTGGTCATTCCGGAATTCGTGTTCATCGCGTTCCAGATGACCTTCTCAGCGATCACCGTTGCGCTGGTCATCGGCGGCCTGGTCGAGCGCATGAAGTTCAGCGCGCTGATGGTGTTCGCCGCGATCTGGCTGACGATCGTCTACTACCCGATCGCACACATGGTCTGGTATCTCGGCGGCAGCGAGGCGGCTACCGGCCTGATCTTCGGCTGGGGCGCACTCGACTTTGCGGGCGGCACTGTGGTTCACATCAACGCTGGCGTCTCGGCGCTGGTGGGTGCGATCATCCTGGGCAAGCGCAAGGGCTATCCGACCGAGCGTATGGCGCCGCACTCGCTGACCATGACGCTGATCGGCACGGGTCTGCTGTGGGTGGGCTGGTTCGGCTTCAACGCCGGTTCGGCACTCGAAGCCAATGGCGCGGCCGGTCTCGCGCTCATCAACACGTTCGTCGCGACTGCTGCTGGCGTCCTGTTCTGGATGCTGACCGAGCGGGTTCTGGGCCACAAGGCTTCGCTGCTGGGCGCATGCTCGGGTGCGATTGCCGGTCTGGTCGCGGTCACTCCGGCGGCCGGTAACTCGGGTCCGTTCGGCGCGATCCTGCTTGGTGCGATTGCCGGCGTGGTCTGCGCGATCTTCGTCATCGCGATCAAGCCGAAGCTGAAGATCGACGAATCGCTCGACGCGTTCGGGATCCACGCACTGGGTGGCATCATCGGTTCGGTCCTGACCGCCGTGACGATGCTTCCCGCGCTGGGTGGCCCGGGTGCAGCCGACTATGCACTGGGCACGCAGCTGTGGATCCAGATCAAGTCGGTCGGCGTCGCCGTCGCTTGGGCGGCGATCGGCTCCGCGATTGCGTTCACCGTTGCCAAGGCCCTCACCGGCCTGCGCGTCAGCCCCGAAGTCGAGCAGGAAGGCCTCGACCTCGGCGAGCATGGCGAGCGCGCCTACAACTACTGACGAAATTGGGGCCGCGCCCATGCGGTGCGGCCCCTCATGATGTTCCTCCTGCGGACGACTGGGCCGGCTCTCACCAGAGCCGGCCCGTTTTTTATGCGAGGTCGGCCCGAACGAACTCGGCGCAGCGCTCGCCGATCATGATGCTCGGGGCATTGGTGTTGCCCCCAATCAGCCGCGGCATGATCGAGGCATCGGCGACATAGAGCCCCTCGACCCCGCGCACGCGCAGCTGCGGATCGCACACCGCGTCCGCATCGGATCCCATCCGGGCGGTGCCGACGGGGTGGTAGATGGTGTCGGCGCGCGCGCGGATCAGCCGCTCCAGCGTCGCATCGTCGTCGAACGGGTAGCGGTCCTTGCCCCCGAACGCGGCGAGCGGCTCCTGCTCCAGAATGCGGTACATCATCCGCGTCCCCTTCATGAGCCCGTCAAGATCGCGCGGGTCGGACAGGAATTGCGGGTCGATCAGCGGTGCGGCACGCGGATCGGGCGATTTGAGCCGCACCGTTCCCCGGCTTTCGGGGCGCAGGACACAGGCATGGCAGCTGAAGCCATGCGCTTTCACCTTTGCGCGCCCATGATCCTCGACGATCGCGATCAGGAAATGGAGCTGGATGTCGGGCACTTCCAGCGCCGGATCACTCTTCAGGAACGCCCCGCCCTCGGCATAGGGCGATGTCATCATGCCGCTGCGGCTTCGGAACCAGCGCCACATGCCACCGAGCCCCGCGAGCGATCCGCGCAGCGAGCGGCCGAGAAAGTCGTAGCCCGGCGTCTCGAATGCCGCGACATAATCCAGGTGATCCTGAAGATTGCCGCCCACTTCCGGCCGATCGACGCGGACCTGTAGCCCCATGTCCTTGAGGTGCGCCGCCGGGCCGATGCCTGAGAGCATCAGCGTCTGTGGCGTGCCGAACACGCCGCCCGCCATCACGACGGCGCGGCGCGCGCGGATCATCCGGGTCTGGCCGCCGCGCGAATAGGCGACGCCCCACACGCGCCCCTCCTCGAACAGCACGCGTTCGACCGTCGCGTCGCAGATGATCTCGAGGTTCGGGCGTTCCTTCAGATAGCCACGTGCGGCGGTCCAGCGCTCGCCATCCTTCTGCGTCACCTGATAGACGCCGATTCCTTCCTGCCGCGCGCCGTTGAAATCGGCGTTGCGCGGGATCTGCAACGCCGCGCCCGCTTCGATGAAGGCGCGCGTGCCGGGGTGGACGTAGCTCTGGTCGCTGACATGCAGCGGGCCGTCGCAGCCATGATAGTCGTCTGCGCCGTGTTCGTTGGTCTCGCTGCGCTTGAATACGGGCAAGACATCGTCCCAGCCCCAGCCGGGGCAACCGAGCCGCGCCCAATTATCATAGTCCCACGGCACGCCACGAATGTAGAGCATGGCGTTGATCGCGCTTGATCCGCCGAGGCCCCGCCCGCGCGGCTGGTATCCGCGTCGGCCGTCAAGACCCGGCTGCGGCACGGTTTCATAGGCATAGTTGGTCGCTGGGGTCTGCATCGCGATGCCGCCGGGCATCAGCGTGCGGAAGCTGGTGTTGCGCCCTCCGGCCTCCAGAACGGCGACGCTATATTTGCCGTCCTCGCTCAGCCGACCTGCTGCGGCGCTCCCGCCGGATCCGGCTCCGATGACGACGATATCTGCTTCGTCCACGCTGTCCCCGCCTTTTCCCGCGCCTCCCAGCGCGCCTTGATTATCTCGGATGTATCGCGACTGCCGTCGTGGCTCCAGCCGGGCGGCGCGATCATATACATGAAGCGCGCGTGCCAGTTCGGGGCAGCCCACACGTCCTGCGCGATCCCCCACCATTCGTGGAAGGCGGCGCGGATCAGGTTGAAGTCGGGCAGGTTCTTGACGATGCCATAGCGGGGCCGGTCGTCGTCGCGCTCGGCCTCGAACGTGCCGAACATGCGGTCCCAGATGATGAAGACGCCCGCATAATTCTTGTCGAGATAGCGCGGGTTGGTCGCGTGGTGGACGCGGTGGTGCGACGGGGTGTTCATCACCGCTTCGAACCAGCGCGGCATGCGCCCGATCACTTCGGTATGGATCCAGAACTGATAGACCAGGTTCAGCCCTGCGACGAAGAACACCATCGCAGGCGGAAATCCGATCAGGAACAGCGGCAGGCGGAAGATGAAGCCCAGGCTGAAGAAGCCGGTCCAGGTCTGCCGCAGCGCGGTCGACAGACTATAGTGTTGCGAGCTGTGGTGAATGACATGGCTCGCCCAGAACCAGCGCACGCGGTGTGCCGAGCGGTGGAAGACATAGTAAGCGAGATCGTCGAGCACGAAGGCGAGGACGAACCAATACCAGGCATAGCCGATGTCGAAGAGGCGGAACTGGTGGACCCACACCGCCATCGCGAAGACGAAACCGCCCGCCAGCACGCCCGCGATCGTGCTCCCAAACCCGAGCATCAGCGAGGTCAGCGTGTCGCGCGGGCAATAGCGGCTGCGATCCTTGATCCGCGCGACCAGCATCTCCGCCAGCACGAGCAGGACGAAGGCCGGGACGGCTAGGTCGACCGGGTTCGGCAGGTTGGGCATCCTCGCTCCTTACACGAATGTAAATAAGCGCGTTGACCCATCCATAGCAATGGTTAGGTTAGGGTCTCCGCGAACGCCCGTGCCGCTTCGGCATCGGCGACGGTGATGCGCAGCACCATGCCCGGCTGCAGCTCCAGCGCGAGCTTCGTGCCATCGGCCTCGGGATGCGCCATGACGACGCGCGCGGACTTGAACCGGGTCGCCCGATGCCGTGCGCCGAGCGGCTCGATCACTACCAGATCGCCCGGGCCGCCTGCCACTGCGGCGCGTCCGCCATCAGCGGCGACGACGCCGACGCGGCCTTCAAACCCCGAGACCAGAGCTTCCGCGAGCCGGATGGCGTCGTCGCCGTCCGCGAGGCGCTGTTTTCCGCCCAGTCCGAGCATCCGCGCGACCCCGGCCAGCGCCAGCACGGCGGCAAGCGACCCGGCGGCGAGCCACCAGTTCATCGCGTCAGGCCTTGCCCGCCAGCGTGTCGAGCATCGGGCGCAGGCTGGTGAGGTCATAGCCTGCCTGCGCCGCCTTGGTCACCAAGGTCTGGGGATCGGTGCCGCGGCTGGCTTCGGCGAGCGCCCACAAATTGGTCGAGCGGGTGCCGGAGCGGCAATAGGCAAAGACCGGGCCGCCTGCGCTATCGATCGCGGCGCGCATCGCCTCGACCTGCGGCATCGAAAAGCCGGCATGGGTCACGGGGATCGCGTGGTAGGACAGGCCCAGTGTTTCCGCGACCGCGCGGATCGCGTCGCCCGATGGCTGGCCGGGCTCTTCCTCGTCCGGGCGGTTGTTGACGATCGCCTTGAACCCCGCACGGGCCAGTTCGGTCACATCGGCCGGGCTGATCTGGGGGGAGACGGAGATGGTCTCGTCGATCGTGCGCATTCAGGCTGCCTCGTGGATCACTTGCAGGAAGGTATCGCCATAGTCCGCCAGCTTGCGCGCGCCAATGCCCGGGATGCGTGCAAGCTCGGTGAGTGTGGCAGGACGCGCCGCCGCCATCTCGCGCAGCACCGAATCGTGGAAGATGACATAGGGCGGCACGGCGGCGGCCTGCGCCAGCGCGCGGCGCTTGTCGCGTAGCGCTTCGAACAGCGGATCACCGACCGGATTGGGCGCGCCCGTGGCGCTCGCACCCCGGCGGCGGCGCTCGCGCTTGGGCGGAACGACAAGGTCGAGCGTGGCTTCGCCCTTGAGGATCGGGCGCGCGCCGGGGCCGAACTCCAGACCGCCATGCGGATTGGTGCGCAGGGCGTCGCGGAGCAGCAGCGCGCGACCGACCGGCTTGATCAGCGCCGCTTCCTCACCCGCGACAATGCCCCAGACCGACAGCGCCTCATGCCCGTTCATCAGGCTGCGCTCGCTCGACTGGCCGGTCAGCACCTGCTCGATATAGGTCGCGCCGAAACTCTGGCCGGTGCGGAACACCGCGGAGAGATATTTCTGTGCGGTCACGCTGGCGTCGATCGCCTTGGGCGCCTCCAGGCAATTGTCGCAATTGCCACAGGTTGCGGGCGGTTCCTCGCCGAAATGGCGCAGCAGGATTGCGCGGCGGCAGCCGGCGGTCTCGACCAATGCGCCCAGCGCGTTGAGGCGCGCGCGCTCGCCCGGCTGGCGCTCGGGCTCGACCTCGCCGATGCGCTGACGCGCGCGGGCGAAATCGTCGGCACCCCAGTAAAGCTGTGCCACCGCCGGATCGCCGTCGCGCCCGGCGCGGCCGGTTTCCTGATAATAGCCCTCGATCGATTTGGGCAGGCCGGCATGGATGACGAAGCGGACATCGGGCTTGTCGATGCCCATGCCGAACGCGACCGTGGCGACGATCACCATGTCCTCGGATGCGACGAACGCGGCCTGATTGCGGCGGCGCACCTCCGGGTCGAGGCCGGCGTGATAGGGGCGGACCGGGCGCCCGGTCGCGGCGAGCTTCTCCGCCAGCTGCTCGACGCCCTTGCGCGTCTGGGCATAGACGATGCCGGGGCCGGACTGGGTGGCGATGAAATCGGCGACCTGGCGCGGCACATTGTCGCGCGGGGCAATGTTGTAGCGGATATTGGGGCGGTCGAATCCCGCGACGATCAGCCCGTCCTCGGATATGCCGAGCTGGTTCAAAATGTCGGCGCGGGTGTGTTCGTCCGCTGTGGCGGTGAGCGCGAGCCGGGGGACGTCGGGAAATGCGTCCATCAACGGGCGGAGCAGGCGGTAATCGGGGCGGAAATCGTGGCCCCATTCACTCACGCAATGCGCCTCGTCGATCGCGAACAGGGCGAGCGGCGCGGAGCGGAGCAGGTCGCGGAAGCTGCTGTTCGATGCGCGCTCGGGCGCGACATAGAGCAGGTCGAGGTCGCCGTTGCGGAACCGCTCGATCGTCTCGGCGCGGTTTTCATCGACGCTGGTCAGCGTGGCGGCG
Organism: Sphingomonas bacterium; assembly: GCA_030149245.1. Taxonomy (GTDB): domain Bacteria; phylum Pseudomonadota; class Alphaproteobacteria; order Sphingomonadales; family Sphingomonadaceae; genus Sphingomonas. Next base: position 17,131 of record JASBRX010000017.1, on the reverse strand, counting down.
CGGATGCCGACCGCTTCGGCGGCGCGCAGCTGGTCGTGCATCAGCGCGATCAGCGGGGAGATGACGACGCAGGTGCCGTCGAGCATCGTCGCGGGCAGCTGATAGGTCAGCGACTTGCCCGCGCCGGTCGGCATGACCGCCAGCGTGCGCTCCCCGGCCAGCACGCGATCCACCACCCGGCGCTGGACCCCGCGAAAATCGGGAAAGCCGAAAAGAGTGTGGAGAACGTCACGGGGATCACGCATGGTCGCAGCCTATAGCCGCACCGGCGCGGAAAAACCCACCGGATTGCGCGCCACGGGAGATGCAGGATGGATGACGCCCAAATCAGCGACAATCGCGACCGCAGCCGGTTCGAGGTGACGGTCGAGGGGCATGTGGCCCATGCCGACTACCGCATCGACGGCGACGTGATCACCTTCACTCACACGATCGTGCCACCCGCGCTGGAAGGGCGCGGGATTGCGAGCCGGCTGATCCTGCACGCGCTCAATGACGTGCGCGCGCGCGGGCTGCGCGTCGTGCCGCAATGCCCGTTCGTCGCCGCCTATATCCGCAAGCATCCCGAATGGGCCGACCTGCTGGTCGAACCGCTGGATTAAACCCGGCAGGGTTCGCCGTTGTTCAGAACGTGGCTGCACAGCTGCGCCTGTGCGCTGTCCTCGGCATCGAGCGCGGCGACCGCGACCCAGCCTTCGCTGCGCCAATGCGCCGCCGTCTTGGCATCGGTGCCGAACGGGAGGAAGAGCCGCCGCCGCTCTGCCGGGGCCAGCCCTGCGTCGAGCAGCGGGTCGGCATAGAGCGAGAAGCCCACCGCCGGCTCTTCACCTTGGGCACCCAGCACCGAATAGCTGCCGCCACGCCCGATCTCGCCCCGCACACCGCGCGCGAACAGCGAGAAACCGATCCAGCTCTGATACTCGAAGCCATGGCGCTCGGTCGGGTCGAGCGTCAGCGCGGCCTTGCCCGCCACTGCCTGTGCGACCGCTTCCAGACCATCGAGTCGGCTGGACAGCGCGCCGCCGGTGTCGTGCGCACGCAGCCGCGCGATTGCTGCATCGAACGGTCCCGCCGCCTCGATCAGCGGGAGGAAGGTCGAATCGATCGCCGCCACCGCAGCCGCGTCCTTCGCATCGAGCGCGGCGCGCAGCGCGGTCAGCTGCTCGGCCGCCATGGTCGGGGCGAGCTGCTGGACCAGATCGGGCAAGGTGAAGTCGATCGCGAGGCCGGGAACGCCCGCAGCTTCGAGCGCCGCGACCGCCACGGTCACGATCTCGCGCACCGCAGCGATGCTGTCGCGTCCGATCAGCTCGCAGCCGATCTGGCGCATCGCGCGCTCGGGCCGAAGCTCGCTGGCGCGCAGCTTGAGCACCGGTCCGGCGTAGGACAGACGCACGGGGCGCGGGTGGTGCGCCATGCGCGTCGCGGCGATCCGGCCCACTTGTGCGGTAATGTCAGGGCGAATCGCCAGCGTGCGGCGCGAGACGGGATCGGTGAAGCGCACCGCATCCTTGCCGCTCGCCGCCTTCAATCGCTGGCCCAGCGACTCCTCGAACTCGGCCAGTGGCGGATCGACGCGCTCATAGCCATGCAACCGCGCGACCTCGAGCACGCGCGATTCGAGTGTGGCTGCCGCATCGGCAAGCGGGGGCAGGCGGTCGTGGAATCCTTCGGGAAGTAGTCCGTTCATCTTCTTAGCCCTCGCCCCTCTGGGGAGAGGGTTGGGAGAGGGGCAGTGCGGCAAGTGCCGCCGCTATGGCGTGCGCTACGCCGTCCAGATTGCTGCCCACCTCAAAATTCGTGAACCGGATCACACGATACCCCTGCTTCTCAAGCCATGCCGTGCGCCGTGCGTCCTTTGGCTCGCAAAGCGCATGGGTGTCGCCATCAATCTCGATGATCAGCCTTCGCGACCGGGCGACAAAGTCGGCGATATAGGGCGCGATCACCACTTGGCGAGCGAATTTGACGCGTTCAAATCGCTTGGCGCGCAGGATCGACCACATCGCCGTCTCAGTCGGCGTGGGATTTTGTCGCATGGTCTTGGCGCGGGAGATCACCTTTTCGTCGATCTTGTGCATCGCCTGACTTCCACACTCCCATCCCTCTCCCCGGAGGGGAGAGGGCTTTAGACATCAGAACTTGAGCGCCATCGCGGTCTTCACGCCCGGAAGCGCGCGGACGCTGGCGACCAGTTCCGGCGTGACCGCTTCGTCGACCGACAGCAGCAGCACCGCTTCGCCACCGGCATCGCGGCGGCCGAGGTGGAAGGTGCCGATGTTGACGCCAGCGTCACCCAGCGCGGTCCCGATGCGGCCGATGAAGCCGGGTGCGTCCTCATTGACGACATAGAGCATGTGCCCGGCCAGATCGGCCTCGACCTTGATCCCGAACAGTTCGACCAGGCGCGGTTCGCGGTTGTTGAACAGCGTGCCCGCGACTGAACGCTCGCCCGAGTCGGTCTTCACCGACACGCGGATCAGCGTGTGGTAATCGCCTTCCTTCTCGGTCTTGACCTCACGCACCTCGATCCCGCGCTCCTTGGCGAGGAAGGGGGCGTTGACCATGTTGACCGTGTCGGTCTGGGTCCGCAGGAATCCGGCGAGGACCGCGCTGACGATCGGCTTCTGGTTGACCTCGGTCGCCGCGCCCTCGCTATGCACCGAGACGCGCGGGATGGTGCCGGTGGTCAGCTGACCGACCAGGCTGCCCAGCTTTTCGGCGAGCGCCATATACGGCTTGACGCGCGGCGCTTCCTCGGCGGTCAGGCTGGGGACGTTGAGCGCGTTGGTGACACCGCCATTGACGAGGTAGTCGGCCATCTGCTCGGCGACCTGGATCGCGACATTGACCTGCGCCTCGCTGGTCGATGCGCCCAGATGCGGAGTGGCGACGAAGTTGGGGGTGCCGAACAGCTCATGTTCCTTCGCCGGTTCGGTGACGAACACGTCGAGCGCAGCGCCGGCGACATGGCCGCTGTCGAGCAGTTCCTTGAGCGCCGCCTCATCGACCAGCCCGCCGCGCGCGCAGTTGATGATGCGCACGCCCTTCTTGGTCTTGAGCAGATTTTCCTTCGACAGGATGTTGCGCGTCTGGTCGGTCAGCGGCGTGTGCAGCGTGATGAAGTCGGCGCGGGCGAGCAAGCCGTCCAGCTCGACCTTCTCGACGCCCAGCTCGACCGCGCGTTCGGGCGAGAGGAACGGGTCGAACGCAATCACCTTCATCTTGAGGCCAAGCGCGCGGTCGGCGACGATCGACCCGATATTGCCCGCACCGATCAGGCCCAGCGTCTTGCCGGTCACCTCGACGCCCATGAAGCCGTTCTTCGGCCACAGCCCCGCCTGGGTCTGCGCGTTCGCCTCGGGCAGCTGGCGGGCGAGCGCGAACATCAGCGCGATGGCGTGTTCGGCGGTGGTGATCGAATTGCCGAACGGGGTGTTCATGACCACCACGCCCTTGGACGAGGCATAGGGGATGTCGACATTGTCGACGCCGATGCCGGCGCGACCGATGACCTTCAGATTGGTCGCGGCGTCGATGATGTCCTTCGTCGCCTTGGTCGAGCTGCGGATGGCGAGGCCGTCATACTGGCCGATAATCGCCTTCAGCTCTTCCGGCGTCTTGCCGGTGATCTCGTCCACCTCGACCCCGCGCTCGCGGAAGATCTGGGCGGCCTTGGGGTCCATTTTGTCGCTGATGAGTACTTTGGGCATGGAATGTCTCCGTCGCCCCGGCGAAGGCCGGGGCCGATAAGTTTGGGAATGCAACAGGGCGGCCCCGGCCTGCGCCGGGGCGACGATCACGCGGCCTTCGCGGTGGCGTAGGCCCAGTCGAGCCAGGGGCCGAGCGCTTCGATATCGGCGGTGTCGACCGTCGCGCCGCACCAGATGCGCAGGCCAGCCGGGGCATCGCGATAACCGGCGATGTCATAAGCGGCGTGTTCTGCTTCAAGCAGCGATGCGAACTTCTTGATGAAGGCTTCGTCCGCACCCTCGACCGTCAGGCACACGCTGGTCCGCGATCGCGACGCTTCGTCGGCGGCGAGATGGCCGAGCCAGTTGCGCTCCGCCACGATCCTATCGAGTGCAGCGGCATTGGCGTCGCTGCGCGCGATCAGGCCCTCAAGCCCGCCGAGACCCTTGGCCCATTCGAGCGCGAAGATCGCGTCTTCGACCGCCAGCATGCTCGGGGTGTTGATCGTCTCGCCCTTGAACACGCCCTCGGCCAGCTTGCCCTTGGCCATCAGGCGGAACACCTTGGGCAGCGGCCAGGCGGGGGTGTAATTCTCGAGGCGCTCCACCGCGCGCGGGCCGAGGATCAGGACGCCATGGCCGCCTTCGCCGCCCAGCACCTTTTGCCAGCTGAAGGTCGCGACATCGATCTTGTCCCACGGCAGATCATAGGCGAACACCGCGCTGGTCGAATCGGCGAAGGTCAGGCCTTCGCGGTCGTCGGGGATCCAGTCGCCGTTCGGAACGCGCACGCCACTGGTGGTGCCGTTCCAGGTGAACAGCACGTCGGTCGACCAGTCGATCGCGGTCAGATCGGGCAGCTGGCCGTAATCGGCACGAACGATCGTCGGATCGAGCTTGAGCTGCTTGGCCGCATCGGTGACCCAACCTTCACCGAAGCTTTCCCAGGCCAGCGTCGTCACGCCGCGCGCGCCGAGCATCGTCCACATCGCCATTTCGAACGCGCCGGTGTCGGAACCGGGGACGATGCCGATGCGGTGCGTGTCGGGCAGGCGCAGCATTTCGCGCATCAGGTCGATGCAATATTGGAGGCGCGTCTTGCCGAGCTTCGAGCGGTGCGAGCGTCCCAGGACGTCGGTCGCGAGCTTGGCGGCGTCCCAGCCCGGAGGCTTGGCGCAGGGACCCGAAGAAAAATGGGGGCGAGCCGGCTTGGTGGCGGGCTTGGAAGCGGACGCAATTGTGGCGTCGGCGGCAGTCAAATCAGTCATGTCAGTCTCTCCTCGCAGAGAGCACGCGCGGCGTTGGGACCGCGTGGCCCGTCGGCGGCCCTAACGATGGGCGGCGGCAAGTCAAGCGAATCAAGGTAACCGATGTTACCTTCAGCCGGCTTGGTCGGACGATCTGGACTTCCCCCACTTGGAGCCTAATCTGCTGCATTCAGGGGGAATTTCATGGACGAATTTCGGGACCCGACGGCTGTCGGAAAGGTCGCACGCGGGGCGTTGATGTGCTGGCTGGTCGCCTCGGCGATCTATTGCGGGGGTGCGGTATTCTCGATTGTCGGGATCACGGCCTATCAGGGTGGATCGTCTTCCCCGCTGGCCGACCTTGAGACCGTCGATCTCGTTTCGATCGTCACGGGCGGCATCTATCTTGTCGCCGAACTCATCTGCGTAGTGGTGATCGGACGCTGGATGTATCGCGTGAACAAGAATGCCTGGCAGATCAGCGGTGCGATGACGGTGTCGCCCGGATGGAGCGTCGGATTCTTTCTTATCCCGATCCTCAACCTGTTTCGCCCGTTCACCGGCCTGCGCGAAACGTGGCAGGCCAGTCATGCACCGGCCGATGCGCAGGAGGTGCCCGTGCCAGCGATCATGCGTCTGTGGTGGGCGGGCTGGCTGATCCTCGGCGTCTTTGGTCAACTGTCCTTCCGCTTGAGCCTGCGCGCGGAAACGCTGGAGGATCTGCTCGAAGTCGCATGGGTGGATATCGTCGCGACGCCGTTTGATTTTTTCACGGGCTTGTCACTGCTCTGGATCGTCCGCCGCCTGACCGAAACGCAAAGCCATTTGCGCGACCACTCAGTGTTCGAATAATCGCCGGTTAACCATAATGGGTTAGTGGGGGCTATGGTCATGCGTAGCCTTCTCATCCTGTCGTTGCCCCTGTTGCTCGCCGGGTGCCTGTTCGGGGGCGGGGACGACCGCGCGCCGTCGCGCGCACCGGTGCGGCCCGATCCGCGCGGGCCGGTGACGCTGGACCTGCCGACCAGCCGCGAGACGCAGCAATGCTATGCCGATCTGTCGCGCGCACAGGTGCGGTTCAGCCCCTTGCCTGACCGCGATTATGGCGGCGGGTGTCAGGTGATTGGGGCGGTACAGCTGATCGATGTCGGGATTCCCGTGTCTGGGCTGAAGGCGATGCGCTGTCCGCTGGCGCGCACCTTTATCGCGTGGATGCGCCATGCCGCCGTGCCCGCCGCGCGGGAGATTTTGGGCGGTGAGCTGGTGCGGGTCGAAACCTATGGCACCTATTCGTGCCGCGGCATCGTCGGCGGGAGCGCTGCGTCATCGTTCAAGGTGTCCGAACATGGCCTCGGCAATGCGGTCGATGTCGCCGCGTTCGTGCTGCGCGACGGGCGCAAGATCAGCGTGCTGGGCGACTGGAGCGGCGGGACGGCGGAGGAGCGCGAATTCCTGCGCGTGGTCCACCGCTCGGCGTGCCGACGCTTCACCACCGTGCTGGGGCCAGAGTATAACAGCGCACACGCCAACCATTTCCATTTCGACATGGGCGGCAAGTCGTTCTGCCGTTGACGCTCGGCGCTTTGCGTCGCCGCCGAAACCCGCTAATCCCGCGCCAATGACAGACCAGAAAGTGCCGTCGCGCGTCTTTGCCCGCGCGAGCCAGGATGCGGAGACCGCGCGAACCGCCGTCTCCACCCCCCAGACCGAACACCCGGCCTACCGCCTCGCCTTTCAGGACATGGAGTTCCTGCTGCGCGAGGATCTGCGCCCGGTGCGTTTCCAGCTCGAGCTGCTGAAACCCAGCCTGTTGATGGACGAGGCGAAGATCGCGTCGCTGTTCGTGATCTATGGATCGGCACGGATTCCCGAGCCGGCCAAGGCGCAGGCGTTGCTCGACCTCGCCACCGACGACCAGTCGCGCCGGATTGCCGAGCGGCTGATCGAAAAATCGAAATATTACGACGTCGCGCGCGAACTGGCGGCGCTCGCAAGCTGCTACCCGCTCGACGAGAATGGCGACCGCCACTTCGTCGTCACCTCGGGCGGCGGCCCTTCGATCATGGAGGCGGCGAATCGCGGTGCGGCGGAGAAGGGCTGCGAATCGGTCGGCCTCAACATCGTGCTGCCGCATGAGCAGGCGCCAAATGAATATGTGACGCCGTCGCTCAGCTTCCAGTTCCACTATTTCGCGCTGCGCAAGATGCACTTCCTGCTGCGCGCGCGCGCGGTCGCGGTGTTCCCGGGCGGGTTCGGCACATTCGACGAATCGTTCGAGCTGCTGACGCTGATCCAGACCGGCAAGATCGCGCCGATTCCGGTGCTGTTCTATGGCAAGGACTTCTGGACCCGCGTCGTCAATTTCGAGGCGCTGGTGGAGGAGGGCGTGATCAGCCCACGCGACCTGAAACTGTTCCACTTCTGCGAAACCGCGGAAGAGGGGTGGGAGATCGTCCAGAAATTCTGGGAAGACCGGAAGGGGTAATGAAAAAGGGGCGGCCCATCGGACCGCCCCTTTTTCGTCGTACCACCAGTTGCGGTGGATCATTCCTTCTTCGCGGCTTCCTCTGCAGCAGCCGGATCGACCGACGGCGCGCCCGAGGCCGGGGTGCCGGCATTGCCCATTTCGGTCGGCGTGATCGCCTTTTCGGTCGCTGCTTCGCCACCCTCGGCCGGCGCCGCTTCGGGCGCCGGGAGCGGCAGGTTCGACCCCTGCGCGTTCAGATAGGCGATGACGTTGGCACGCTCCTGCGGGTCCGACAGGCCGGCAAAGGTCATCTTGGTGCCCGCAGCGTATTTGCGTGGGGACGCGAGCCATGCGTCCATCGATGCGAAGTCCCAATTGCCCGGAATCGCCTTGAGCGCGTCCGAATAGGCGAAGCCCGTGACATGGCCGTGCGGCTTGCCCATCGATGCCCACAGGTTCGGGCCGACGCCATTGGCGCCGCCCTGGGTAATCGAGTGGCATGCCGCGCACTTGGCGAACGATGCCTGACCCTTGGCGACATCGGCCTTGGCCAGGCGATTGGCGATCGGCTCGACTGCGGCGGCACCGCCTTCACCCTCGGCACCGTCGGCGCTTTCGACCGGATAGCCTTCCTTTTCGGGCTTGCCGCTGTGGTAGATCATGCCGCTGGCGATCGACAGGCCGAGCGCGGAGGCACAGCCGAACAGGACCCAGCCTGCGATCGTGTTCATGCGATTGTCCATGTGCGCCCGTTCTGCCCCGTGTTGATCTTGGCCGGGTTCTTTAGTCGGGCCTTTTGTTTGCCGCAACCCGGGCTTGCCGCAAGTTGATCGCGCGGTTACGCGCACGCGCCAATGGACAATTTCGCCGCACCCGCCCGCCCGATCGTCGAACGCATGACGCAGGCCGCCCTGGCCGAGCCCAAGCGCGCCGTGGCGTTTCAGGGCGCGCCGGGCGCAAATTCGCATATGGCGGCGCTCGAAGCCTTTCCGACCGCGCTGCCTTTGCCCTGTTTCAGCTTCGAGGATGCGATCGACGCGGTGCGCGACGGGCGCGCCGATTGCGCGATGATCCCGATCGAAAATTCGCTGCACGGCCGGGTTGCCGACATCCATTTCCTGCTTCCCGAATCGGGGCTGGTGATCGTCGGCGAGCATTTCCTTCCCATTCGCTATGCGCTGATGGGGCTGGGCGCGCGCGCCGGAGTGCGTCAGGCGATGAGCCACCCGCAGGCGCTGGGCCAGTGCCGCCACTGGCTGAAGGCACAGGGGATCGCGCCGCTTTCCTACCCCGACACCGCTGGTGCCGCCGCCGTGGTGGCGGAGGCGGGTGACCCGGCGGTCGCCGCGCTCGCCCCGCCGGGCGCCGCCCCGCTCTATGGCCTGACGGTGTTCGACAGCGACGTGGCCGACGCCGACCACAATATGACCCGCTTCGTCATGCTGGCGCGCAGCGCGCCGCCGCTGCGTGACCATGGGCCGTACATGACGACCTTCGTGTTCGAGGTGAAGAACGTCCCCGCCGCGCTGTACAAGGCGCTGGGCGGCTTTGCGACCAATGGCGTCAACATGACCAAGCTGGAAAGCTACCAGCGCGGCGGTAGCTTTGCGGCGACGGAATTCTATTGCGACATCGTCGGCCGCCCCGGCGACGCGGCGGTCGACCGCGCGCTGGAGGAGCTGAAGTTCCACACCAAATCGATGCGGGTGCTCGGCACCTACCCCCAGGCGCGCGCTCGGCCCGAGTAACTTACCGCTCCCGCGTCGCCATGAACTTCACCCTGGAGTAGCGGTCGGCGATATAGCCGACTTCCCAGGCCGATTTGGCGAGGAAGACGGGGTTGCCGTCGCGGTCCTTGGCCATGGCGGTGCGGTTCAAGTCCATGAATTCCTTCAGGTCAGCGGCCTCACCGCCGACCCAGCGCGCCGTGTCGAACGGTGCGGGCTCAAGGACCGCGCCGACCTTGTATTCGGCATCGAGGCGGCTGAGCAGCACTTCGAGCTGAAGCTGTCCGACCACGCCGATGATCCAGTTCGACCCGATTTCGGGGTAAAAGACCTGGATCACGCCCTCTTCGGACAGGTCGTCGAGCGCCTTGCGCAACTGCTTGGTCTTGGTCGGATCCTTGAGCACCACGCGGCGGAGGATTTCGGGCGCGAAATTGGGCAGGCCGGTGAATCGTACCCCCGCCTTTTCCGACAGTGTGTCACCGACGCGCAGCGTGCCGTGGTTGGGGATGCCGATGATGTCGCCGGGAAACGCCTCGTCCGCCAGCTCCCGCTGCTGGGCAAAGAACATGATCGGCGAATGGATCGCGATCGGCTTGCCATGGCCGCTCGGCGTCAGCTTCATGCCGCGCTTGAACGTGCCGGACACGAGCCGCATGAACGCGATGCGGTCGCGGTGGTTGGGGTCCATGTTCGCCTGCACCTTGAACACGAAGCCGGTCACTTCGGGATTGTCCGGCGCGACCGGAGCGGGCTCGGCGGGCAGGGCGTGCGGCGGCGGCGCGTGGCGCGCGATCGCGTCGATCAGCGAATCGACCCCGAATTCCTTGAGCGCCGATCCGAAATAGACCGGGGTCAGGTCGCCATTGCGATAGGCATCGCCATCGAACGTCGCATAGCCGGCCAGGCCGAGCTCGGCCTCTTCGCGGACCTTTGCCAACGTCTGCGCCGAGATCAGCGTGTCGAGCTGCGGATCGTCGAGCCCGCTGGTCTGCACGACCTTGCCCTGAAATTCGCGGCTGTCGCCCTCGGGCAGCAGCAGGCGATGATCGACCAGATCGTAAATCCCCTCGAACTGCCCGCCCATGCCGACCGGCCACGTCATCGGGGCGACGTCGAGCGCGAGCAGGTCGGCGATCTCGTCGAGGATCTCGAACATCTCCCGGCCTTCACGATCGACCTTGTTGACGAAGGTGATGATCGGCACGTTGCGCAGCCGGCACACTTCGAACAGCTTGCGCGTCTGGCTCTCGATACCCTTGGCCGCGTCGATCACCATCACCGCGGAATCGACCGCGGTCAGCGTGCGATAGGTATCCTCGCTGAAATCCTCGTGGCCCGGCGTGTCGAGCAGGTTGAAGGTGACGCCGTCGCGCTCGAACGTCATCACCGACGATGTGACCGAAATCCCGCGCTGCTGCTCGATCTTCATCCAGTCCGATCGCGCGCGCCGCGCCTGACCGCGCGCCTTAACCTCGCCGGCCAGATGGATCGCGCCGCCGAACAGCAGCAGCTTTTCGGTCAGCGTGGTCTTGCCGGCGTCAGGGTGAGAGATGATCGCGAAGGTGCGGCGATCGGGAATCGGGTTTTCGGGCATCGCGGCCCTCTAGCGGCAAGTGGCCGACGAATCGAGCCTCAACCCCGCCGCTTCTTCGACCGCCGCCGCTCACGCTCCAGCATGACGATGCGTTCGAAGCACGCCATGACCTCATCGCGCGGGTGGCGGCGCTCGATCCGGCGCAGGCGGAAATGGACGTGCGCCATCTTCTGATAATAGCGGGTGAAGACGGTGTTGATCGCAGCCGCCGCCGCCGCGCTGACCACCGGGGCGGCGCGTGCGGCGAGGGTCTGGCCCATGGTCCGCCCCATCCGTGGCACCACCGCACCGATCACGCCCGAGATCGACTGGTGGCTGAACGCGATGCGTCCGGCCCAGAGGCCCGTATCGGTCGCGTCGTCGTCGGTCAGCGGTCCGCCGAGGCCGAAGACCGCGATACATTGGGCGCGCACCTGCGGATCGTCGATATCCTCGCCATAAAAGGCCGCGATCTGCTGGATCGATCGCAGGATCAGCGTGGTGGTGACGGCAAGATCGGCGAGCGTCGTGCCGACCCCGCCCAGCCCGCCCAGCGCCCCGGTGAAGCCCGCGGCGAAACGGTGAAATCCCTCAACGTTCTTGACCGGGCGAGTGTCGCCCGGCGCGCGGCGATTGGACTTGTTGGTGCGGAAGGCAAAGGCGTAGCTCTGGCGCAGCGCGAGATCGAGCATGCCCTGCAGCTTGGCCTCCCAATCATCGGGCAGCCATTCGATCACCGAATCAGCCTGTTTCCCCGCCTGTTTGGCGAGGTTCATCAGCACGCTGCCCGCGTCCTCATGATATTCGGCAATGGCGAGCAGCTCGACGAGGTCATCCTCGCCGAATACCGCGCATGCATTGCCGGGATCGATCGACTCCACCCGCCTGTCCCCCCGGGCAGACAGGCTATTGGTTAACGCGGCGATAGCAAGGGGCGCAGCGGGGTCCATCCCGCCGTGGGACGCCGATTATCCCTCGCGGTGCACCGCGAACCCGGCGAAATCCTGGTTCACGGGCATCAGCTCAAGCCGGTTGATATTGAGATGTGGCGGCAGCGTTGCGACCCACAGCAAGGTCTCGGCGATGTCCTCCGGCGTCATCGGGTTCACTCCGGCGTACAGGCGATCGGACGCCTCCTTGTCGCCGCCAGTGCGCACGGTCATGAACTCGGTCTCGACCATGCCGGGCTCGATCGAGGTGACGCGGACGCCGGTACCGTGCAGATCGGCGCGCAGCGCGAGGCTGAAGTGATTCACGAACGCCTTGGTCCCGGCATAGACATTGCCCGCCGGATAGACATAGCTGCCCGCGACCGAGCCCAGATTGATGATCGCGCCCTTCCGTTCAATCAGCATCGGCAGCAATTTGTGCGTGATCGACATCAACGCGGTGACGTTGGTGTCGACCATCGTCTTCCAGCTATCGAGATCAGCGTCCTGCGCCTTCTCAAGCCCCCGCGCGAGCCCGGCATTGTTGATCAGCAGGTCTATGCTGGCGAACGGTTCGGGCAGTGACGCCAGCGCGGCATCGCGCGCGGCTTCATCACGAATGTCGAATTCGAGCGTGTGGACGCTGTCGCTCTGCAGCGCCGCCAGCCGGTCGGCACGGCGCCCGGTGGCGACGACATGCCAGCCAGACTCGGCAAAGGCATGCACCGCCGCTTCGCCGATCCCTGCGGTCGCGCCGGTGATGAGTACGGTGGGCATGGTCAGCTCCTCACTATCGTCACCCCGGCCCTGTGCCGGGGTCCACTAGGCCGCATGCGCAACCCGATTGGTTCGAGCGTTGCGCTAGCCGCTGGGTGGACCCCGGCACAAGGCCGGGGTGACACGATAGGTCAGCCCCGCAGGCTCGCGCCCAGTTTGGCCGCTACCGCGACGACCTTGTCGGCCACCGCTTTGATCTCGGCGTCGGTGAAGCTCTTCTCGCCGGGTTGCAGTGTCACTTCGACCGCGAGGCTCTTCTTGCCCTCTTCGACGCCTGCGCCGGTGAAGAGGTCGAACAGGCGCGCATCGGTAATGACGGCCTTGTCGGCACCCTTGACCGCGCGGACGAGATCGCCTGCCGGGAGGTTCGCCGGCACGATGAACGCGAAGTCGCGCGTCACCGCCTGCAACGCCGGGGGCGTGTAGGCGGGGCGGGCGAAGCCGGTCGCGCGCTTGGCGGGGATTGCGTCAAGGAACAGCTCTACCGCGGCGACCGGGCCGTCGAGGTCGAAACGCTTGGTCAGGCTCGGGTGGAGCATGCCGAAGGCGGCGAGCACCGTCTTTGGCCCCAGCCGCAGCGTCGCGGACTGGCCCGGATGCCAAGCTGCGCCGGCCTCACCCATGACCTGAAGGTTTGCTACCGGCGCACCGGCGGCTTCGAGCAATGCCAGCGCCTCCGCCTTGGCGTCGAACGCACCGAAGGTCTGTGCCTTGCCGTTTGCCCAGCCGCGCGGACTGCGGTCGCCCGCGAGCAGGACGGTGAGGGTCAGCTTCTCGCCCCCCGCCAGATAACGACGGCCGAGTTCGAACAGCCGCACACTCGTCGCGCCGCGCTTCACGTTGCGCGCCGCCGCCATCATCAGCCCGGGCAGCAGCGAGGGGCGCATGACCTTCAGGTCTTCGCTGATCGGATTGGCGAGCGTCCAAGCACCGCCACCGACCGCTTCGGCCTCGCTCTCGGAGATGAAGCTCCACGTCACCGCTTCATTGAGGCCGCGCGCGGCGGCGGTGCGGCGGATGCGGCGCTCCAGCTTCTGCTCGGGCGTCGCGGTCGGCTTGGCGACGCCGGGCGCGCGCGGCAGCGGGGTGGACGGGACCTTGTCGATCCCCTCGATCCGGATCACTTCCTCGACCAGATCGGCCGGGCCGTCGACATCGCGGCGCCAGCTCGGCGCGGTGACGCGGAAGCCGTCGCACGTGTCGGTCAGCTCGCAGGGATCGCCGTTGGCGTCGAGCGGCTGAACGGTGAAGCCGAGCGACTCGAGGATGTCGCGCTGCCGCTCCGCCGGGATCGCCATGCCGCCGAGCGTCTCGGCCAGCTTGGGATCATAGCCGGTGGTGATGCCGACCTTCGGCACCGCACCCGCGCGCGTCACTTCGCTCGCGGTGCCGCCGCAAATCTGCGTCACCAGCCGCGCCGCGATGGCGATGCCGTCTTCGAGGAACTCCGGGTCCACGCCGCGCTCGAACCGGGTGCGCGCGTCGCTGGTCAGCAGGAGCTTCTGGCCGGCACGGGCAATCGCCTCCGGCTCGAAATAGGCACATTCGATCACGACATCGGTGGTCGTTTCCGAGACGCCGGTATCCTCGCCGCCCATGATCCCGCCAATGTCATGGACGCCATTCTCGTCCGCGATGACCGTGATCGTCTCGTCGAGCGTGTAGGTCCTTTCGTTGAGTGCCAGCACCTGCTCGCCCGGCTTTGCCTTGCGCACGGTCAGCGCGCCGCTGAGCTTCGCCTTGTCATAGACGTGGAGCGGGCGGCCCAAGTCGATCATCACGTAATTGGTGATGTCGACCAGCGCGCTGATCGGGCGCTGGCCGATCGCCTTCAACCGGCGCTGCATCCACTCGGGCGCGGCACCGTTGGTGACGCCGCTCACGGTCTGGCCGAAATAGGCGGGGCAGCCCTCGGGCGCTTCGATCCGCACTTCGGGCCCGGCGCCGCTGGTCGCGACGGGGGTGGCATCGAGCGGCTTCAACGTGCCAAGGCCTGCGGCGGCCAGGTCGCGCGCGATGCCCCGCACGCCCATGCAGTCCTGGCGGTTGGGCGTGATCGACACGTCGATCACCGGATCGTCGAGGCCGGCATAGTCGGGGAAGGGCGTGCCAACCGGCGCATCCTCGGGCAGCTCGATGATGCCGTCATGATCGTCGCCCAGCTCCAGCTCGCGGCTGGAACACATCATGCCGTTCGATTCGACGCCGCGCACCGCCGCGACCTTGAGCACCATGCCGTTGGCGGGGACGGTCGCACCGGGCAGGCCGAGCACGCCGACCAGCCCCGCACGGGCATTGGGCGCACCGCACACGATCTGCAGCGGCTCGCCGTCCCCGGCATCGACGGTGAGCACCTGCAATTTGTCGGCCTGCGGATGCCGCTCGGCGGTCAGCACGCGCGCGACCTTGAACGCCGCCAGCGCCGCACCGGGATTCTCCACACCCTCGACCTCATGCCCGATGCGGTTGAGGGCATCGAGGATCGCGGTCAGGTCCGCATCGGTGTCGAGATGCTCCTTGAGCCAGTTCAGCGTGAACTTCATGCGCCGACTCCCCCCGACAGCGTGGGCACGTCGAGCGCCGAGAAGCCGTAATGCTTCAGCCAGCGCAGATCGCCGTCGAAGAATGCGCGCAAATCATCCATCCCATATTTGAGCATCGCGAGCCGATCGACCCCGGTGCCAAAGGCAAAGCCCTGCCACTCATCGGGGTCGAGCCCGCACGCCTCGATCACCCGGCGATGGACCATGCCGCTACCCAGCACCTCCATCCATCCGCCGCCCTCGGCATCGCCGCTGCCGCCGATCACGCGCTTGCCATTGGTCCAGGTGAAGCCGACATCGACTTCCGCACTCGGCTCGGTGAACGGGAAATAGCTCGGGCGCAGCCGCAGGACGATGTCGTCGCGCTCGAAATAGGCCTTGAGGAAGGTCTCCAGCGTCCATTTGAGGTGGCCGAGCGTGATGCCCTTGTCGATCACCAGCCCCTCGATCTGATGGAACATCGGCGTGTGGGTCGCGTCGCTGTCGCTGCGATAGACGCGGCCCGGCGCGATGATGCGGATCGGCGGCTGTTGGCTGGTCATCGTGCGGATCTGCACCGGCGACGTGTGCGTGCGCAGCACCATCGGCCGCTCATGCTCACCCGCGAGGTAGAAGGTGTCGTGCATCGCGCGCGCCGGATGCGTCTCGGGAATGTTGAGCGCGGTGAAATTGTGCCAGTCGTCCTCGATCTCCGGCCCGGTCGCGACGGCAAAGCCCATGTCGGCGAAAATTTCGGCGAGCTCGTCCATCACCTGGCTGATCGGGTGGACGGTGCCTGCGGGCACACCATCGACCGGCAGGGTCATGTCGAGCGTCTCGCTGGCGAGCTTGGCCTCCAGCGCGGCGCCTTCCAGCGCCGCCTTGCGCGCCGCCAGCGCTTCGGTCACCGCCTCGCGCAGCCCATGGATGCGCGGGCCGGTTTCCTGCCGCTCCTCGGGGCTCATCCCGCCCAGCGTCTTGAGCAGGCCGGTGACGCTGCCCTGCTTGCCCAAGGCGTGTACGCGCACCGCCTCCAGCGCATCGACGCCGGTAGCCGCATCGATCGCGGCGAGAAGGTCGGCCTTGAGTTGGTCGAGATCGGTCATCACAGTTCCGTTCAATGGTCTAGTGGCCCGAACCGCAGTCGGGCGCGAAGGTCAAGCCCGGCTGCCCAGCAAAGCGACGCCGAACGCGATGAACACGCCGCCGGTGACGCGGTTGAACAACCGCTGGCGGTTGGCAGGCGCCAGCCACGCGGCGAGTGAACGGCCGCCGATCGCGTACATGCCGAACCAGAATGCCTCGATCGCGACAAAGCTGGCGATCAGGATGGAGAGCTGGGGCGCGAACGGTGCGCTGGTGTCGATGAACTGCGGGAACAGCGCGGCGGCAAAGATGATCAGCTTGGGATTGGAAAAGCCGGTGCCGAGCCCCGTTCCGAACATCGCGACCAGCGAGGGCGGGGCAGGCTTCTCCGTCGCAGCATCGCCGTCCGCAACCGGTGCGCGCCACGCCTTGATCCCCAGCCATACCAGATACCCGACCCCGGCATAGCGCAAGACGTCGAACAGCATCGGCGACGCCTTGAGCAACGCCCCAAGGCCCGCCGCCGACGCCAGCAGGCACACGAGATTCGCGGTCATCAGCCCCAGCATCGACGCGACCGACCGGCGCGCGCCGTGATGGATGCTCTGCACCATGACGTGGAGCATGTTCGGCCCCGGCGTCGCGCAGATCAGGAACACGGCGGTGACATAGAGCCACCAGGTCTGGAGCGTCATGTGGTGATCCTCGTCAGATCAAGAAAAAGGGCGCCGGTGGATGGTCCACCGGCGCCCCGTTTTTCGGTCGCTACAGGCTGCCTCAGGCGGCCTGGGGCAGAGCCGCCTTCGCCTGCGCGATGATGGCGGTAAACGCCTCACCTTCGTGCATGGCGATGTCGGCCAGAACCTTCCGGTCCAGTTCGATGCCGGCGAGCTTGAGGCCATGCATGAACTGCGAATAGGTCAGGCCCTCGGCGCGGACGCCGGCGTTGATGCGCTGAATCCACAGGGCGCGGAAGCTGCGCTTCTTAACCTTGCGGTCGCGATAGGCGTACTGGCCGGCCTTTTCGACGGCCTGGCGCGCGATGCGGATGGTGTTCTTGCGACGGCCATAATAGCCCTTCGCCTGATCCAAAATCCGCTTATGCTTC